>NZ_CANTKB010000018.1 GCF_947654165.1 uncultured Blautia sp. | reverse complement strand
TATATCACGAAACGACTTGGCAAGCCAGCAATATTTAACTGTTTATCAATGATACGGTACACTAGTTGTCTTGAAGCCTGCGTCTATTACGGCAATTCATCATTAAATGCTACCTCTATTTCATCTATGGTAGACAAACAAATATTCAAAAATGCTGTGTTATATACCATTGCCATAGATTCCTCTATTCCTCAAAAATCAAAAGAACGCCTTATAAAGGAGATGAACAAATTATGTTAAATGTCAATTTGCTTATTGTAGATGAATCTTATGATTCAAATAACACCATAGAAAACACAATCAATTATATTTTCAGATTAGACAACGACATACATTTTATTTATGGCGTATTCCCGCCTGATAAAGATGAAATCATAAATTTATATGAATATCTTCGTAGTTGCCTTCCTCAGAATACCTGTTCACAACAAGTTCAGCATCTTGTTTTTTCTATAAAGAGTTATAGTGCAGAACACGTAGATTTACTCTTACAGTTTTCAAATCAAGTTGCTATCCTAGTTTCAGCCTTGTATCCTACATGTTTTGCTCTACATAATGATACAGATAATCCACACACACATTTTATCATTTCAACAACAAGCCATCATCTTGACACGTCACCTCTCATTGGTTCCGTATTTAAAGATTTCCTCAGACAAATATACTCATTAGCATCTAATATGGATATTAACTTAATGGGGGTAAAGTAACATGCTTGAAGCTTATGATGATATTTTAACCATTCCAGAGGTTGCGGATATTCTTAAAATAGGCACCTCTCAAACGTATAAAATTGTTCGCTCTGGGCAATTGAAAGGATTTAAAGAAGGGAAAGACTGGAAAATCCCCAAAAAATGTTTAATCGAATACATCATTAGCAAAGTATCCTACAAATATTAATGATGGTAAAAATGTAGTAGAGGATGCGGTCCACGCATCCTCTACATACTTAGCAATTTTCTCACACCGTTTTCAACAGAAGTTTCATGCAACGGATAGTATTGCTGATATAATTTCTCCGGCGTTAGCTTCTCTACAATTTCCGATGAGGAAAGGTCATATTCCCACTGCATATACACATAAATATCTGCCATCCACTCTAATATAAACTCGTCATATTTCTCATCTGTCTCATGGCCGCTTTGAATGCTGACACCCAACTCTTCCATAATTTGTTTCGGAGTCTTATTTAAGTACAGCGGATTCCCCATATCCATATATTTCCTATAATCACTTTTCATATACTTCGAAATCATCAAAAAAGGATCTGAACAATTTCTGCCAATCAATTTAAACAGATACCTTGTCTTCGTAATCATACCATCCAAATAACATTCATCATATGCTGGCATTTTCATATCCTCCAATTTCATGATTATAAACTAATGGATTCTGAATTGCATATCTTGCAGTAATTCCTGGCACTGTATATCCATCAATCAAAATTGCTTTCATACGTTCCTTTAAAAATCGATTCACTTCTCTTCTTGCATACATATCTGAGTTTTTATATTCTTCTAGCATGACTACTTCATACGATTCCAACCACTTAATATGTTCAAACGCTTTTTTTGACTTCAGAAAAATCTGATTTCCTAACGATCCCTTATAAAACAGATGCTCCACTTCAAAAATATTAATCTGGTTTAACAAAAATGCTTCCACAACCTGTGTATAACTATCATCTGCACGATATCCTTTTATAATATCGTACCCATCGTGATTCGGTGCGTATAATTCAACAAGCCTTTCCCCAACAATACTTGCAGCTTCTTGATTCGTTCCTCTATTCGATACCACTTCAGCAATCCAAGCTAAAACCCCACGTTCATTCAAATCCAATATGTTTAATCCATCTACATCAAGCTGATACATATTTACAATTGATTTTTGCGGATTACCGTTGAGTGTTGCCCAACTTCTGGCACGTTCTTCATATTCTGTTGTATAAAATCCATTTCCATAATCATTATCAGTTTTACCGCCCATATAACGGGGTATTTTTATAATATGATCAGAACCGTGAAAAACTTTTATCATATTTACGACAACCTTTCCGTGTATCTTTTACTTATTGTAATTATAAATGGATATTCGAAATTAAACAAGTCTATCTTTCCCCCTTGTTCAACGACTTCTTTACTCTTGTTTCTTCTTTTTTAATCACCAATTCATTGATAATGAGGTTTCTGTAACCCCGAATATGTATTGATTCCGGTGTACCGAAACAAGGGCTATGATTTTACCATCACTTCCTCCACAGCCTTTGACCACAAATGGATGCACGGCAGGAATATCTTCGA
The DNA here is from genome assembly GCF_947654165.1 of uncultured Blautia sp. GTDB lineage: Bacteria > Bacillota > Clostridia > Lachnospirales > Lachnospiraceae > Blautia. Next base: position 71,039 of record NZ_CANTKB010000018.1, on the reverse strand, counting down.
AAGTATTTCCAGAATTGTAGATGAGCTTTTCGACAACTATCTGTCAAGACCTGGTGTGCGGCAGCCCATTCTGACCCAGTATTGTGACGGGCAGAGGGTACAATGTCCGGGCTGGATGACACAATGGGGATCTAAGTATCTGGGCGATCAGGGCTATTCTGCCATTGAGATTCTTCGAGATTTTTATGGAGACAACATGTATATCAACAGTGCAGAAGAAATTTCCGGCATTCCCGCTTCCTGGCCCGGAGCTCCCCTTGATATCGGTTCCTCCGGTCCTAAGGTACGGCAGATACAGGAACAGTTAAATACCATCGCCCAGTCCTATCCTGCACTTCCAAGGATATCAGCCGACGGAATCTATGGAGAAGCTACCCAGAACGCTGTCCGGAAATTCCAGAGAGTATTCGGTCTTCCTGCAACCGGTGTCGTGGATTATCCTACCTGGTATGAAATTCAGGAAATCTATGTAGGTGTTTCCAGAATTGCTGAATTAGTTTAAAAAAACAGACCGCTCAGGCGTTCCGCGGTCATGTAGCATCTTGCGGCAGCCTTGCGGTCTTTGCTTTTTGTCTTACTTCCAATAATCCGGAAACTGATTTCTCAATACTTTTGTGCAGACTTCTTCTCCCTCCCGGGCAAGTTTCTCTTCGTCCACTCCGGTTAAATGTCCGTCTGCATATACGATTTTTCCGTTTACTATGGTCATCCACACCGGTCCTGTGACACCGGTTCTTGCAAGAAGGTTTTTCGGATCATGTACTGCTCCCGTAAATTCCAGACTGCGCGTATCGATCATAAATAAGTCTGCTCCTTTTTCCGGTTCCAGAGAGCCAAGATCCATCCTTCCCAGTGTTTTTGCACCATTGATGGTTGCTACTTTTAACATATCATAAGCAGAAACGCTTCCTTTTCTTTCTTTGGTATAATAGGCCTGCATCAGATATGCCATACGCAATGCATCTAATTCGTTGGAGCTGTCATTTGTAGCAGAGCCATCGCATCCAAGACTTACCAGGATTCCCATTTCCTGAAGGCGTTTGATGTCCAGGATCGGGAAGCCACCCAGCACTGCCGGTGCCGGACAATGTGAGATTCCTGTTCCTGTCTTTGCGATCTTCTCATATTCTTCCTGATTTAATTCCCATGCATGGGCATAGAAAACATCTTCTCCGATAAATCCAATCTCCTCACACCAGTCCAGTGTACGCATTCCATAGCGTTCCCGGATTCCTTCACTTTCACCTTCTCCAAGATGCGTATGCAGACGAACCCCTTTATCTCTTGCGAGCTTTACAGATTCTACAAATGTATCTCTGTAACAGTTGATCGGCTGACATGGCGATACCACGATCTGACTCATAGAATATGGAGATGCATCGTGATATTGATCGATCAATCGCTCGCAATCCCGGATGAACGCTTCTGTTGTTTCTACCATAGCTGCCGGAATAGAACTTCCTTCTTCTCTTGGAAGTGTATTGCCTCCACGTCCTGCATGATACCGAATCCCCAACTGTGCTGCTGCTTCCATCTGACGGTCAACCGGCCTTTTTCCGGTTGCCGTTGTATAACAATACTGATGATCAAATGCTGTGGTACATCCATGTTTTAATAAGTCTGCCATGGCTGTCAATGAAGAATAATAAATAACCTGATCATCGATTTTCTGGAAAATACGATAAATTTTATCTATCCAATCCATAACCGTCAGATGTGGATAATCAATGGTAATCAGATTTCGTACAAAGGTCTGAAAAAAGTGATGATGTGTATTTATCATTCCAGGATATACAAATTTTCCTGTTCCATCGATCACTTCTGCATCCTCTGCGCTCAGATTTTTACCGATCGCAGAGATTTTTACTCCGTCGATCAACAGATCCGAATCATAAAACACTTCATCTTTGGCGTTACAGGTTACAATTGCTTTTGCATTTTTTATTAAAATCTTACTCATATTTTTTCCTCCGAACTTAAAAATATCTTATCTGGAACCACGGATATATGGTTTTCCTAGTTTCTCAGGCTGATTGTTTTTACCGATAGAAAACAGCAGGGTCAGCAGGGTTATCATATACGGAAGCATTGCCAGTGCCTGCGTCGGAAGCGGAACTCCCATGGCCTGCAACCGGATCTGAAGCGCATTGGCACCACCGAACACAAAAGCAGCTCCCAAAGCCCCAAGAGGTGTATATCTGCCCAGAATCACTGCTGCAAGTGCAATGTATCCGCGTCCGGAAATCATGTTTTCAGAAAATTTACCAAGCTGTACCAGCACCAGAACGGCACCGCCAATACCGCCCAGCACGCCGTTCACTACGATGGCAGCCCACTGATGACCATATACCGAAATACCTGCCGCATCTGCAGACTGAGGATTTTCACCAATAGATGAAAACGCCAGTCCAGATGATGTTTTTCTATAAAATACGGATGCAAGAATCACAAGAACGAACACCAGATACGTCAGAATATCCTGATTAAAAAAGGCTTCCCCGACAAGCGGAATACTGCTGAGTACGGGGATCTTAACCGGTTTCAATGTTTCAATCTGCTGATAAGATTCTCCTGCTGACATTAACTTATATCCAAAACTGGTAACACCCAACATAAAAATATTAAGAGCAATACCGCTGACAGACTGATCCTGGAACAGCTTAATGCATAAAAATCCATGAATGAGACTGACCAGACACCCTCCCAGCATCCCGCACAGTACCCCCACAAACAGACTATCGCTGTAGAATGCTCCTGCAAATGAGGCAAACGCACCTCCCAGCATCACACCTTCCAGACCTATGTTCAAAATCCCTGTTTTTTCCAGGAACACTTCTCCAAGAGCAGCATAAATAAGAGGAACTGCCATTCTCACGGCTGCTGCTAAAAATGCAGTAAAAAATGTAAGTGTAAAAATTTGTTCCAGCATTCTTATACCTCCTTGCTTTTTCTTCTTAACAGCGGCAGGTGGAACACCTTTCTACCCAAAATAAGGAGTACCACAAATCCGATCAAAATGCTGACAAGCGCAGACGGAACACCAAGCTGTCTCTGCATAGAATTCGCTCCGATCTGCATAGCAGCAAAGGCTAATGCCGCTGCCAACACACCCCATGGACGATTCCCGGCGATCAGCGCAATTAAAACTGCTGTATAACCACAATCCGAAGAGATTCCTTCTATCAGCTTTTTCTGAACTGCCAGCACTTCGATCACACCTGCAATTCCGGCAAGTCCGCCACTTAAAAAAGCAGAAAGTACAATATTTTTCATGACGGAAATCCCATTGCAGGCAGCACCATGTCTGTTCATTCCCACTACTTTCATCTCATAACCAAACTTTGTTTTTTCCATGAGTATCCAAATGAGTACCACGGCTGCTACAGCAACAAAAATCCCTCCATGCAAGGTAGTCGGAGGCATCAGATAAGAAAACGTAGCTTCTCTGTCAATTCTTGCAGACTGGGGAACCGATCCTGCCGGATCCATTAAGAACGTACGAACTGCGATCCCGAGAATGTTGATGGCAATATAATTCAGCATGATGGTTACAATGATCTCTGATATGCCAAATTTTGATTTCATAATTGCTGCGATCAATGCCCAGATCCCTCCGAAGAGAAATCCTGCTATGATAGAAAGCACAATGCGGAGTCCGCCCGGGACCTGTGTAAGATTTAATGAAACCATAGCCGCGGCAATGGCACCGACATAAAACTGTCCTTCTGCTCCAATATTGAAAAATCCGGTACGAAATGCAACCGCACACCCAAGACCGGTAAGGATCAATGGGGTGGCCTTTACAAAAATCTCACAAAATCCATTTATATTGCCGAATATACCACCCAAAAACATAGCGTATGCGTCCAGAGGATTTGCACCACAGAGCAAAATCAAAATGGTACCCATTATGATGGCTGATAGTGCGATCCAGACAAGATCCAGATATTTTTTTCTACTTTCCATTATGCTGTCTCCTCCTTCGTAATACCACCCATCAAAAGACCCAACTGATCCATCTCGATTTCTTCTTTTTTCAGTACACCTACGATTTTTCCGCCAAACATAACTGCCACCCTGTCAGAAAGCTGCATGATCTCTTCCAGATCTGCTGAAATCAGTATCACACTTTTTCCTGCATTTCTCTGATCCATCCAGACCTGACGAACAAACTGCGTTGCCCCAATATCTAATCCTCTTGTAGGCTGATTTGCGATAATCAATTTTGAATGTTCTGTGATTTCTCTGGCAAGGATCACTTTCTGCTGGTTTCCGCCTGACATGAATTTCACAGGTGTTTCGCCAGACTGATTTCCCGATGTTTTTATACGATACTTTTCAATCGCTTTTTCTGCATTTTCTTTGATGGCTTTTTTCTGAAAAATACCGTTTTTTATAAACGGCTTTTTGTCGTACTGTCGTAAAATCAGGTTTTCTTCCACATTCATATCCAACACCAATCCGTCTCTGTGTCGGTCATCTGAAATATAGGAAATTCCTTTTTCAAATCGTTCTTTGATCTTCCAGGAATTGATCTCCTCTCCCATGTAGCGAATCTTCCCCTTGGAACTTTTTCGAATACCTGCGATCACTTCTGCCAGTTCTTTTTGTCCGTTTCCGTCTACTCCTGCAATTCCCAGGATTTCCCCTTTGTAAACTTCCAGATTGATCTGATCCAGAACAGGTTTTTTATGTCCTTTTTTTACAGTAATATCTTTTAGCTGTAATGCTGTTTCTTTCCGATCTGTTTCTTTTACTTCAAAGTTATACTCCAACGGTCTTCCAATCATATAATTAGATAATTCTGTGGGATTAGTATCCTTTGTGACCAGATCTTTTACTTTTTTTCCATCTCTCAAAATGGTTACCCGGTCACTGACACTCATGATTTCGCTCATGCGATGGGTAATGATGATCACAGCATATCCCTCTGCCTTCAATTTTTGAAGCACGAAAAAAAATTTCTCTGTTTCTCTAGGTGTAAGTACGCCTGTTGGTTCATCCAAAATCAAGAGTTCTACATTTCTGTAGAGTGCTTTCAGGATTTCAACTCTCTGCTGCTGTCCCACGGTCAGATCACGGATTCTGGCATCCGGATCCACCTGCAGACCATATCGTTCCGCTAAATCTTCCAGTCTTTTTTTTGCATTTTTACGATCCAGGATAAATCCCTGCTTTTCCAGTCCCAAGATCACATTGTCGAGAACCGTCATTTTATTTACCAGAGAAAAGTGCTGGTGAACCATCCCGATTCCTTCTGCAATGGCATCTTTTGGTGAATGAAAATGCACCTGTCTGCCTTTCCAGAAGATCTCTCCTTCGTCCGCAGAATAAATACCGAATAAAATATTCATTAATGTTGTTTTTCCTGCGCCGTTTTCCCCCAGCAATGCATGGATTTCTCCTTTTGCCACAGAGAAATCAATCTTTTCGTTGGCATAGACACCGGAAAATTTTTTTCCTATATGCTTCATCTCTAATACATTCATCATATTGAAGGCTCCTTTAAAACAGGCAGGTCCAATAAAATTTCGCTCCTATTGTCCTGCCCGTATACTTTCTATGTAGTTCTGTTCCTGATTACTTTCCTGCTCTGTCCTTTGTATCACATGGAACCTTGAAACTTCCGTCTTTGATCGCAGCTTCTTTTGCATCTACCAGTTCTTTTACTTCTGTCGGAATCTTATCTTCCATTGCTTTGTTATAAACTAATTCTACAATGCCTTCCGCCATTCCCAGTTCCTTCACTTCTCCTTTAAAGACACCTTCTTTAATATCGGTAACGGCTGTTTTGATCAGTTCCGGAACATGATAAACAGCAGAAGAAAGAACTGCATCTTCAGCAAGAGAACTCTGGTCATAAGAGTCACCTGTTGCAAACAATCCTGCATCCTGTGCTGCATTTAACGCTCCTGTACCGGATTCATTTGCACAATGTCCGATAACATCTGCCCCACCGTCAATCATTGCCTGCGCTGCTTCTTTTGCCAACGCAGTATCTGTAAAAGATCCGGTCCAGGCTGTCTGATATTTGATTTCCGGATTTACTTCTTTTGCCCCATCTTCATATCCGTTCATGATCTTGACAAGAGATGCACCCTGCACCGATCCGATAAATCCAATATTTCCTGTCTGAGACATCCCTGCTGCAAGCATCCCCTGAAGATATCCGGTTTCTTCACATTTCATCACATAGGATGCAACATTTTCTGCGGATACATCTGATTCAATACAGATAAATTTTGTATCCGGATACAATTCACCTACTTCTAATGCAGGATCACCAAACTGAAAACCATGCCCGATCACTACATCATAATCATTGGAAGCATATTCTGTAAATGCAGAAGTCATATCAGCCGCCAGCACATTTTCTGTATAGGCAACTTCACATCCCAGTTCTTCTTCTACCAGTTTCAGACCCTCGTACGCAGACTGACACCATCCCATATCATTGACTGAACCGGTAACACAAAGAGCTACCTTCAGTGTTTCATCTTTTGCCTCTGTTTCTTTCTCTTCTGTCTGCTGATTGCCACATCCGGCAAAAGCTCCTGTTACGAAAATTCCGCATAACATTGCAGCTAAAAGTTTTTTCATGATGTTCTCTCCTTCACTACACTATAATCCTCATTTCTCGTTCATTATAATGAACAAATATCCTTTTGTCAATTACAACTTGTTTTTTTTCATGACAAATCTTTTTTTCTGTGCTATCATAGAGGACAGAATAACAAACAAAGGGGATCATTATGTCAAAACTGAATCTTTCCAGAATTGGCTTTTTATTGAAAAGCAGAAGAATAGCACTCGGACTTTCCATCCGCGAACTCTCCGTAAAATCAGGAGTCGCTTCAGGAACCATCAGTCAGATCGAAACCGGAAAAACCTCTCCAAATCTTGTAAGTGTCTATTCTTTATGCGAATCACTTAACTTTCCTATCTCTGCTCTTTTTATTCAAGATGACAGCGACCGGGTGAAACTTGTACGAAAAAATGAACGCACCTCTTTTGTAAGAAATACCAACAATCAGGAATCTATCCTGGAATCTCTCATTACAAAAGGAGACAGCCGGATGTGGGGAGGAATCATTGATATGCCTGCCGGAACCGATTCCGGAGATTATTATTATCATGGAGGAGAAGAATTTGTTTTTCTCTTGGAAGGCAGCATTACCTTCTACCTGGAGCAGGTAGGCAGCTATATATTGGAACCAGGTGATACCTTGTACTATCCAAATGAGATTGGACACCGTTGGGAAAACCATACAGGGAAACCCGCAAAATTTCTGATCGTATCCACCTCTGAATTCCGCCAGGAGATCGATGAACTTGCAGACAAAACACTGAATTAGACAATAACATACGCATAGACCTGCTTTTATACATCACAAAAGCCCCATAAGCCGGATTCTGTTTTCCCGACCTATGGAGCTTTCTTTTCTTTTACCTATCTCTCAATATCACACGGATTCTCTTATAAAGCAATAATACAATGCCAGAAACAAGAATACCCTTCAGAAGATTGAAAGGTCCCACTGCCAGAACTGCAAACATAAACAAACTGTCAATGGCTCCGTTGATCTGGGTTCCCATTTCTACAAAAGCCTGAACCGGCATTCCAAAGGCTGCTCCGTATGCAGGAAGCAGTACAAAAGCATTGATGATACATGCTAAGACCGTCATAAGCACCGTACCTGCCATCATACCGATCACCGCATTTTTTCTTGTTTTTTTTCTCCGATAGAGAAAAGACGCAGGAAGCAAAAAGGCACATCCGAAAATAAAATTTGCCACTTCCCCCACACCAGCGGTAATAGTTCCGTTTAATACAAAATTCAGCAAAATCTTCACAGCCTCAATGGCGATTCCCGCTGCAGGTCCCATGGCAAATGCTCCGATCAGCACCGGAACCTCGCTGAAGTCCAACTCATAGAACGGCGGTGCCAGAAACGGAAGTGGAAACTCAAACAGCATCAAAACCGTTGAGATCGCTCCTAACATTGCCACCTGGGCAATAGTCCTCACCTTGCTCCTGCTTTTCTGTGCTGCATCCATTTTTTTCAATACTTGTTCACTCATATTCGTCCTCTCCTTTTGATATAGCATTGATATAAAAGGAAATCCTTACGTTTTGAATGTAGATTCTGCAATGTCCCTGTATATCTATGAACCTTTCTGCAAAATAAGAAAGCCCTGAGCGTATAACTCAGGGCTGATATCCGCTTTCCCGTTTTTCATAAAAAAATATGAAAAACATCCTGGAACCATCACGAATCTTTCTTCTCTCATCCAGACTATACTGTCGGTTTTGGAATCACACCAAATCAACGCATCTGCGCTCGCGGACTATACCGCCGGTGGGGAATTACGCCCCGCCCCGAAGAATTTTCTTTTATTAATTTTATTATATGGCACATCTTTAGTTTTTGCAAGAATTTTTTTATAATCTCCGGAAATCGTTAAACATTACAAACACCATCAGCATCATTAAAAGTACAAAACCTGCAAAATGAACCATTCCTTCCACATCAGGATTCAATCGTTTCTTTCTCACTGCTTCAATGAGCAGGAATACCAGCCTGCCTCCGTCCAGTGCCGGTATAGGAAGAAGATTCATAACACCCAGGTTTGCAGAAAGCAAAATCGCCCAGTACAGCATCTGCATCCATACCATCACGGCTCCTTCACTTTTTGCTTCTTCATAAGAATCTCCGATAACGTCTATGATTCCCACCGGACCGGAAAGGTCATTTACTGAAAATTGTCCTTTTATGAGCATCATTAAGCTCTCTACTGTTGTAGAAATCCAGTAGCGTACCTCCACCGCACTGTATTTCATTACACCGAGAAAATTTGTCTTTTCCCGGTAAATGTTATAGACAAATCCGGAATCCACACGTTTGGTCATCTGGGGAGTTGCAGAAAGCGTTTCTACTTTTCCATCTCTTTCAATCCCAAGGGTAATCTCCGTGCCGTCCAATGGATGTTCCTGCAGATATGCCTGGAGTTCCTGGCTGTCTGCAACAGCATTCCCATTGATTTCTCTGATGATATCCCCGGGCATCACACCGGCATTGGCCATGGCACTGTTTAACATAACCTGGGTGATTTCCGGTGTTCCTTCCGATAAATAGGTAAAGCCAAGCATATATCTGTTTTCGCTGTTTGCCTGAAACTGAATATCATGCTTTTCCCCATCTCGTTTATAGGTCAGAGAAATTTCTTCATCCTGCAAACCATGAAGAGTCATGTACGAATCCAGATCACGCCCTATGGAAATATGCTTTCCCTGAAATTCCGTGATCACGTCTCCTTCTTTCAGTCCTGCCTGAGCTGCCGGAGAGCCTTCCGTTACCTGCAGCACTCTTGCAGGGTCATATCCCACCACACTGGTAATGATCATAGCAAATACAAAGGCCAGAATAAAGTTAAAGATAGGTCCTGCTGCAACTACTGATATTCTTGCCCATACAGACGCTTTATTAAAAGACCCTTCGCTGTCATCCTCCTCATCTTCCCCTACCATCATACAGGATCCTCCGATAGGAAAAAGTTTCAGAGAGTATCTGGTTCCTCCTTTTTCTGTGGAGAGAAGTCTCGGTCCCATTCCCAACGAAAACTCCGTAACTGCGATCCCGTTTCTCTTTGCCAGAAGAAAATGTCCCAGCTCGTGAAACAGTACGATCACAGAAAATACCAGCAGTGCAATTAAAATTTTCAATCTACCACCTGCTTTCAATTCTATTGTATACTTCTTGTTCGATATTTAAAATCTCTTCTACCGTAGGTGCCGAAATAATCTTGTGGTTATCCATAGCATCCTCAATAATCCGGTAAATATCCAGAAAACCGATTTTCCGCTGAAGAAACAGAGCCACTGCTTTTTCATTTGCAGCATTAAATACCGTTGGCATTGAGCCCCCTGTTCTGGATGCCTTCATGGCAAGGGGCAGACCTTTAAAGGTTTCCAAGTCAGGATTTTCAAAGGTGATCGAGCCAAGTTTTGCAAAATCCAGGCGTTCCCCGTCCAGATATCTCCTGGTTCCCCCATAAAGGGCATATTGGATCGGCAGCCGCATATCCGGGGTTCCGAGCTGAGCCATCACACTGCCGTCTGTAAACTGAATCATGGAATGAATCACGCTCTGAGGCTGTACCACCACCTGAATCTGATCCAGATCAACATCAAACAGCCATTTTGCCTCCATAACTTCCAGTCCCTTATTTACCAGGGTGGCTGAATCTATGGTGATTTTCTGACCCATGGCCCAGTTTGGATGTTTCAGTGCATCTTCCACTTGAATGTGTTCCAGCTCTTCCGTTTTTCTTCCTCTGAAAGGGCCTCCTGAAGCAGTGATCAAAAGTTTATCAATGGCCTGATGTTCTTCTCCGTTTAATGCCTGGAATATCGCACTGTGTTCACTGTCCACCGGCAGAATCCGCACTCCGTATTCCTTTGCCAGCGGCATAATAATATGACCAGCGGTAACCAGGGTCTCTTTATTAGCCAATGCAATATCTTTGCCTGCTTTGATTCCTTCAATCGTCGGACGGATTCCAATCATTCCCACAATGGCTGTGACCAGAATCTCTGTGCCTTCCATGGCAGCCAGCTCCAGAAGTCCGTCCATGCCTCCCACTACTTTGCAGTCCGTATCTTTTATACGTTCTCTGAGTTCTGCTGCCTTTTCTTCATCCCCCACTGCTGCCAGTCTCGGATGAAATTCCCGGATCTGTTCCTCCAGCATGGAAATGTTCCTGCCTGCTGCCAGGCCAAGCACTTCCAGATCTTTCTTTTTTCTCACAATATCCAGGGTCTGGGTTCCAATAGAACCGGTAGAACCTAAAATCGCAATTTTTATCATATCTTATGTTCTCCTTAAATCAACACGGTTGCCAAAAAATAAATAAACGGTGCAGTAAAGATTACACTGTCAAACCGGTCCAGAATCCCTCCATGTCCCGGTATCAGTTTTCCGTAATCTTTGATTTCCTTGTTTCTCTTAATCGCAGAAGCTGCCAGATCTCCTACCATGGAAATCAGTGCTCCTACGGCACAGATGATCCCGTACATCAGAGGTGTGTGTCCTGATGCCGGATTGACACCGGAAATCAGAACTGCATAGAGTGCTCCAAGAAGTGCTGCACCTACAACACCGCCCACACCGCCTTCCACGGATTTCTTAGGACTCAGTATTGGTGCCATCTTATGTTTTCCAAACAGCACACCCACACAGTAAGCACAGGTATCACTTCCCCAGGAGCTTAAGAAGATCAGACCCACCAGCCATGCTCCGCCTTCCAGATTTCTGGTCTTAAATATATAAGAAAGCATCACCGCCACGTATACCACGCCAAATAGTGCTGCCATAATCTGTTCTGCCCTGTATTTTGGATAATAAAATACATAGACGCACATGATCAGAACCAGTGCAAACAAAACTGCCATCATAGAATAGGACTGCATTTTCGGCCACAGAAGGGTAATATAATACAAAACCGTTCCAGCATATCCTGCCACCTCTAAAGGGCCGAAACCTTTCTGGTGTACATCCATGGCTCTGTATAATTCATTCACCCCGATCAAAGAAATGGTAAGAAGCACTGCAAACAGCACAGGACCTCCCGCTGCGATCGAGGCAGCCGCAATGATCACCAGAACAATGCCGCTTAAAAGTCGTGTTTTAAACATTTGTATCCTCCTTTACTCCCCCGTATCTTCTGTCTCTGCCATTGTATTTCTCAATGGCTTTTACAAACTCTGCCTTGTTGAAATCCGGCCAGGGAACATCCGTAAAATAAAATTCTGTATAGGCAAGCTGCCACAAAAGATAATTGGAAAGTCTCTGTTCCCCACTGGTACGGATCAGAAGATCCGGATCCGGAAGTCCTCTGGTATCCAGATAGTCCGAGATAGTCTGTTCTGTGATCTCTTCCGGATCTATCTTTCCCTCTTTTACATCCAGAGCCAGTTCCCGGACTGCCCGCTTCATCTCATCTCTGCTTCCGTAGTTTAATGCGATCTGAAAATGCAGCTCATCATACTGGCTGGAAAATTCTTCTAATTCCTTGATCTTTTTCTGCAAATCTTCATCAAATGCCGTAGGGTCTCCGATCACACGGACTCTCATCTTATTGTCCGATGCGATTTTTATGCACTTTTTCATGTAATTGCGGAACAGCTTCATTAAACCGTCTACTTCTTCTTTAGAGCGTTTCCAGTTTTCTGTAGAAAAGGCATAGACGGTGAGGTACTTTACTCCCAGTTCTTTTGCCATGCTGCAGATTTTTTCCAGATTTTCGCATCCCTTAATATGTCCATAGGTTCTTGGCATTCCTTTTGCTTTTGCCCAGCGTCCATTGCCATCTAAAATAATGGCCACATGATTTGGAATCTTCATACTCATCCTCCTACGCACAAAAGAGGCACAATACCAGATTCTGTACGTGCCCCTTTCCCTGCTCTTTTCCAACGTGTATTATACAGTAAGAATTTCTTTGGATTTTTCATCCACAGCCTTGTCAATTTCTTTTACGAATTTGTCAGTAACCTTCTGTACTTTATCTTCCAGTTCCTTGATCTCATCCTCAGAAACATCCTGTTTTGCCAGTTTTTTGAATGCATCGTTTGCATCTCTGCGGATGTTGCGCACTGCTACCTTTGCAGCTTCACCTTTTTTCTTCACATCTTTTACCAGTTCTTTTCTGCGTTCCTCTGTCAATTCCGGAAGTACCAGACGAATCACTTTACCGTCTGAGTTTGGATTTAATCCCAGATCAGAAGCCATGATTGCTTTGCTGATATCTTTGATCAGAGATGCTTCCCAAGGCTGGATCTGGATCATACGTGCCTCCGGAACAGTAATGTTCGCCACCTGCTGAAGCGGTGTCGGTGTTCCATAATAGTCTACGGTAAGTTTATCCAGAATATGTGGATTCGCACGTCCTGCACGGATGGTTAAATACTCTTTTCTCAGTCCGTCTAATGTTTTTGTCATTTTAGTTTCATATACCTGAATTCTTTCATCTGCCATGATTCTGTCCTCTTCTTTCCTATTTTGTCTTTATACCAGCACTTTTGTGCCTGTAAACATTCCGTGTGCAGTATTCACAATACTGTTTTCTTCATTCAGACCAAATACCAGCATCGGCATTTTATTCTCCATACAGAGAATGGAGGCTGTCATATCAACCACTGCAAGTTTCTGGTCGATCACTTCCTGAATCGTTACCTGATCGTATTTCTTTGCTTCCGGGTTTACCTTTGGATCACTGTCATACACACCATCCACGGCCTTTGCCAGGAATATCATCTCTGCTTCGATTTCAATCGCTCTTAACACCGTCGCAGTATCTGTTGAAAAATAAGGATGTCCGGTACCGCCTGCCATAAATACAACCGTACCCTTCTCCAGTTCATTTACCGCAAGATCTTTGGAAAACAGTTTTGTAAAAGAGCCGCACGCAAAAGGCGTCAATACGCTGGTATTCATTCCTGCCGCACGGAAAATTTCTGATACATAAATACAGTTCATTACCGTTGCCAGCATACCGATCTGATCTGCTTTTGTACGGTCAATATTTTCACTGGTACGTCCTCTCCAGAAGTTTCCTCCTCCGATAACAATACCTACCTGAATTCCTTCCTCTACAAGAACTTTTACCTGCTGTGCCACTTCCATGACTGTTGCTTCGTCAAACCCGGTTTTCTTCGGTCCTGCCAAAGCTTCTCCGCTTAATTTCAGTAATATTCTCTTCATAAAGTCTAAAGCTCCTTTATTTTTGTTTGTTTAGTTGTATTAAGTATAACCATAATAGGACATGATTTCAAGAAATATTTCCGAAAAAAAGAGAAACATGCATACAGTTGGCACATTTCTCTTTCTTTCACTTATAATGACTGAATCAGTCCCCAGTATCCCTGGACGAAAATATACAGGACAATAATCGGAAGCACAAAAGTCAGATACACTTTAATCTGTTTCGGGAAAGAAACACCTTCTCCGGTATTGGCTTCTTTGAGGAAATTTTTCCATCCCCATCCATACCGGTTCACACAGAACAACAGATAAACCAGAGACCCCAGCGGAAGCATATTGTTGCTTACCAGGAAATCTTCGAAATCAAGAATACTCTTTCCTAAGATTGAAAAATCACTCCAGATCGTCATACCGAAGATACACGGCAAGGATAAAATGGCAATGGCAAATCCATTGATCAATGTAGCTTTCTTCAGACTCCAGTTCCACAGATCCTGTGCAAAGGAAATGATATTCTGGAACACTGCAATAATGGTAGAAAGTGCTGCGAAACTCATAAACAGGAAAAACAGGCTTCCCCAGAATCTTCCGCCTTTCATGTTATTAAATACATTAGGCAGTGTCACAAATACCAGACCCGGTCCTTCTCCCGGATTTACCCCGAAAGCAGAGCACGCAGGGAAGATAATCAATCCTGCTGTCAATGCAACAAAAGTATCCAGAACCAGAATGTTAATGGCTTCTCCCGTAAGTTTTCTTTCTTTTCCGATATAACTTCCAAAGATCGCCAAGGCTCCGATGCCAAGGCTTAAAGTAAAGAACGCCTGACCCATGGCAGCAAAAATCACTTCAGATAAACCATACTCTGTTAATTTCTTGAAATCCGGCATGAGATAGAACTTTAATCCCTCTGACGCACCCGGAAGCAGACAGGAATTCACTGCAAGGACAATCATCAGGAAAAGCAGAACCACCATCATGGCTTTTGTGATCCTTTCCACACCACTCTGCAAGCCCAGAGAGCAAACAGTAAATCCGATGATCACAACGATCAACATCCATACAATCATGGTTCCCATATCTGTGGTAAGGCTGTTAAATGCCTGGCCTACACCTTCCGCATCCAGCCCTTTAAAATCACCTTTTGCCATTTTCACAAAGTATGCCAGCATCCAACCTCCGATGGTGGTATAAAACATCATCAGCAGATAATTCCCCGCCATACCGAAATAGCGGTAAATATGCCATTTTGTCCCCTTCTTTTCCAATACATTAAAGGACGTGGCAATACTCTTCTGGCTGGCACGGCCAACTGCAAATTCCATTACCATGATGGGCAACCCCATAACGATCAGGAAAAACAGATAAATGAGAACAAACGCTGCCCCGCCGTATTTTCCTGTTATGTAAGGAAAACGCCATACGTTTCCCAGACCAATGGCACATCCTGCTGAGATCAGAATGAAACCAAGGCGTGAAGAAAATTTTTCTCTTTCCATTGTTATTACCTCTTCTTTTTTTCTTCTCTTCGTCCGTTTGACGCATCAACCCTTTAATGTGCAAACGTCAAAACAGACGCTATGACAGGAATTATACCACGATTATTTCTTATCTACAAGGCTGGTTTGCATATTTATGCACTTCTATCGGCTCTGGATACTTCCGATATTCTTGATCAGGACCGATATGGTGCCATCCGCATTGGTAATGAACTCAATCCGGTCTTTGTTATTATATTCTTCCATGGGGATCTTTAATTCGATTCCCGTATCCGTCATAAGATGCTGCTTTGTGAATTTTTTTGTTGTGTTTGGATTCTGCGGCTCTACGGTAGCTTCTGTGAGATTGTATTTTTCCAGCTTCTCCTGTACCTCTTCTTTCATTTCCGGGTGTTCTCTGAAAATTTTATCTATGACCACCGGTACTTCGAATCCTCCCTGTTGAGTAAATTCTTCATTTAAAATACTTTTGGTCTCCATACGGACTTCAAACTGCTCAGACTCATTAAAATATTTTTTCTGTACATCCTCCACTGCTTTATTTACAATGGCCAGCTTCGTCTTAGAAGAAAGAGAACCGCTGCATTTTAGAAACATTTTGGAAAAATAGTTGGTCTTTACTCCATTGATCTCATATTTTTTCTCCACCAGCCGCACATACTGAGGTGCCTCGAGATCAATCAGTGCCGCCTCTGCCAGTTTCTGTGTCTCTCCGGGCAGAATTGCTTTCTGCATAATTATATCATTATTATTTCCCCATGGATCCGAATTGGTCAGATGAGTGTACGAAGTCTTATAATTCATCTTCAAAAGTGCCAGATACCTGTGCTTCTCCACCGTATATTCCACAGCGAGCAAATCCGCTGCCGGGATATCAATATTCTGATTCATCAGCGTATATAATTCCCCTGCTATTTTCTGGGTAATCTCAATAAACTTCTCTGGATTCCACTCCTCCGCCAAATGAAAAATCTGGGATTCTTCTGAAAAAGTACAGTTTCTGACCTCATCGCTGGAATCCACCTTAAAAATATGTGCCTTTAAAAAATCAGAAAAATCCGAGCCACAATCCAGTACCGTATCGGACAATACCGGCACCCCCAGTGAAGAATCCAAAATATGGACAATGGCCTGTTCAATCCTAATCTCCTCTTTTGCTGCTAACATATTCATCCTCCCCTACATCTCTCTTCCATTCATCATGCCCTGACAACCCACAATAATCAGTCCGGACACCACAAAGTTCATGACAAGTGTCATCACAGACACCACTATCATGACTCGATATAAATCTTTAAAAATAAAGAAGCTAAACACTCCGAGCAGCACAGAAGGCACTGCACATGCCAGTATGATCAGCAATCTCAGCAAATTTTCCATAAAAACATTTGTCCGGCTTTTCAGAATTCTCATAGAGAGCACGGTTCCTGCAAGAAAAATCATGGCATAGCCTAACATCATCAAAATGTACCGGACAATAGCCAGAGCAGGCATTTTCATGAAAATTCCTGCAAACAAAATTGCCGTGCTGACGATCATTCCGATTTTTATATAAGCAGGAACCACTGCATACACCAATTTCTTCAGCGGATGCTCTGGAATCAGATAAATTTGATAATTCCTTAAATCTCCCATTAAATCTGCATCATTTATCAGGTTAAACAGCCAGAGCATCATCATATAACAAAACATATAAAAACGATTAGAGGGCATGACCAGATAACTGATAACAAAATACAGAATAATTATAAACAAATCCTGTTTTCTCAGGAAATTTCCTGTTTTTCTCATCTGAAGCATATTTTTATAAAAAATCGCCTTTGCTCCCTCCGGGAATTCTCCTTTGATATGTTTTATTTTTTTCGTATCTGCAAAAGAATTTCCTTTATTTGCTTTTACCTTTCTCATGTATTCGCTGACTTCCCTGGCATCCTCCACCGCCTGCTCCGCAATCTCTTTCTTAAAGTTCAAAAACAAAACGGTAAGTACCAGATTACTGAAAAGAAGCAAGACCAGTCCCGTCAGTATCCCGGAAAAATCACCTTCCAAAAAAGCATTCAGCACCCACTTTGCCCATCCAAAAAACGGAACATAGAAAAAATCCCTTCCAAGAGCAAATTCTACATAGCCGGTTTTCAAATCATAACCTGTTCTCTGCACTGCCAACAGGAAAACAACTGCCGCTGCCCCAAGCACAAGAAATACTGTCAGGTAATTCCAGATTTCATGGCGTTTCTTCACAAGTGTCCACATATAAATATAATCCGTCAGCATCAGAAAAAATGCCATTACCAGATAAAACACCAGAAATGTCAAAAGAAAGAAAACCGCAGTGAAATGACTTCCTATGGACATCATAGCAGTGATATAACAGCAAAGTAAGCTATATATCACTGACTGTGTTACGGTCTGAAGCAGAATAAACCCATTAACCTGTTTTCTGGAATAAGGACCTGCGAACAAATAAAATGCATCTGTATCGTACACAAGTGCCTTTCTTCTTTGCATCACAACCGTGATGCAGAGAAGAGCCAGGCAGCCGGTTCCCATAAGCAGTGCATTATTAATCTGCATTCCCATGGTTTCCGGCACATATGCGGAAGAACTGGTAAATACCATAACGAAAAGCCCGCCATATAAAAGAACCATAAAAATAGTGAGAATACCGGAACCAATACTGCGGAACTGGTTTCTGACCATTCCTTTTAATTTGGTCAGTGACAAATAAATCAATGATTTCATGCATCTTCCTCCGTAGTAGTTTCAAAGAAAATCTGTTTCAGAGTTTCACTTCCCTCTTCTCCCCTGCGGATGCTCCTTACAATTTCTCCTTTATTCATAATGTAGGCACAGTCCCAGATATCATTGACCACATCAATGATGTGTGTGCTGATTAAAATAGAAGTTCCCTGTTCTTTTAAAGTCACAAACAACTGAAGCACTTCCTCAATACTTGCCGGGTCGAGGCCAACCATGGGTTCATCTACCAGCAACGCTTTGGGCTGGATCAGTAAAGCCAGAATCATGCTCAGTTTCTGACGCATGCCTTTGCTCAATTCTTTTGCAAGCTTGCTTCTCTGTTTCGTAAGCTGGAATAATTCCAGATACTGTCCTCCGATTTCCTTATATTGTGGAAGACGGTAGGCTTTTCCGATAAATTCTATGATCTCATCAACCGTAAGAAGATCATACAGCATAGGCACTTCCGGAACATAACCAAAGCATTTTTTGGCTTCAATAGAATCATTGGGATAACCACAGATGAAAATCTTCCCATTGTAATTCAGAAGATTTACAATACTTTTAATGGTTGTTGACTTTCCGGCTCCATTTGGTCCCAACAGAATCGTAATCTCCCCGGGATTCGCACAAAAAGATACATTTTTTACTGCTGGTTCTGAAACACCGCTATAACATTTTGTCAGATTTTTCACTTCAATCATAAAACAATCCTCTCCTGTTCTCTGATATCTCCACTTTATCTTTACAATTGTACAAAAATTTGATTCTTTGCAGTTAAGTATAACAGGAAATTGCAGGCTGGTAAAGAAAATCCTGCGGATATATTCAGGAATCTACGATTTATTCTTGCGTATGGAAGTTTGAGGTGTTATACTTGTGCTGACTAAGTATAAATTTATGAAAAATAGATATGGAGGTTCTTTATGCCAAAGAGAAGTGATATTAACAAAATTCTTATTATCGGTTCCGGTCCCATCATCATAGGTCAGGCTTGCGAATTTGACTACTCCGGTACACAGGCATGTAAAGCCTTGAGAAACCTTGGTTATGAAATCGTATTGGTAAACTCAAATCCGGCTACTATCATGACCGACCCTTCCACAGCAGATGTAACTTACATTGAACCATTAAACGTAGACCGTCTCACTGAGATCATTGAAAAAGAAAGACCCGATGCCCTTCTTCCGAATCTGGGAGGACAGTCAGGTCTTAATCTCTGTGAAGAATTGTATCACGCAGGTGTATTAGACAAATATCATGTAGAAGTTATCGGTGTTCAGGTGGATGCGATCAGCCGTGGAGAAGACCGTATTGAATTCAAAAAAGCAATGGATGAGCTGGGTGTAGAAATGGCTCGCAGTGCTCCTGCTTACTCCGTAGAAGAGGCTGTTGCCATTGCCAAAGATCTGGGATATCCCTGTGTTATCCGTCCTGCTTACACCATGGGTGGTACCGGCGGCGGACTTGTGTATAATGAAGAAGAATTAAAGAAAGTTGCCGCAAGAGGTATTGCTGCTTCTATGATTAATCAGGTTCTTGTAGAAGAATCAATTCTCGGATGGGAAGAATTAGAAGTAGAAGTTGTCCGTGATGCCAAAGGAAACAAAGTATCTGTATGTTTCATCGAAAACATTGACCCGGTAGGTATCCATACAGGTGACTCTTTCTGCTCCGCACCTATGCTCACTATTTCACAGGAGCTTCAGGACCGTCTGGAAAAACAGGCACATGCCATTGTAGAATCTATAGGTGTCATCGGTGGTACCAACGTACAGTTTGCACATGATCCGGTATCTGATCGTATTGTAATCATTGAAATCAATCCAAGAACATCTCGTTCTTCTGCTCTTGCAAGTAAAGCAACCGGATTCCCGATTGCCTATGTATCTGCTCTTCTTGCAGCAGGTCTGACTCTGGATGAAATTCCTTACTGGAAAGAAGGAACCCTGGATAAATACAAACCAAGCGGCGATTATGTGGTCATCAAATTTGCACGCTGGGCATTTGAAAAATTCAAAGGTTCTCAGGACAAGCTTGGCACACAGATGAAAGCTGTTGGTGAAGTTATGTCCATCGGTAAAAACTATAAAGAAGCTCTTCAGAAAGCCATCCGTTCTCTGGAAAGAGGATGCTACGGTCTTGGTTTCATGAAAGACCTTCATGAAATGACTTTAGATCAGTTATATCTGAAACTTGCAGAGCCAACCAGCGAAAGACAGTTCATCTTATACGAAGCAATCCGCAAGGGTGCTCCTCTGGAAGAACTTCACAAAATGACTTACATTAAAATGTGGTTCTTAGAGCAGATGAAAGAACTGGTAGATGAAGAAGAAAAAATCCTTTCCTACAAAGGACAGGAACTTCCTGATGAACTGCTTATCCAGGCAAAGAAAGACGGATTCTCTGACAAATATCTGGCACAGCTTCTGGAAACAGACGAATGGGAATTATTCAAACGCAGAGAAGCTCTTGGTATGGAAGAACGCTGGGATGCTGTTCCGGTAAGTGGTGTAAAAGAACCTACTGCTTACTACTACTCTACTTACAACAGTGAAGACAAAGCACCTGTATCCAACGGCAGAAAAGTCATGGTACTGGGCGGCGGTCCGAACCGTATCGGACAGGGTATTGAATTCGACTATTGCTGTGTCCATGCAGCTTTCACCTTAAGAGAATTAGGCTTTGAGACCATCATGGTAAACTGTAATCCGGAAACTGTTTCTACAGACTATGATACCTCTGATAAACTGTATTTCGAGCCTCTTACTGTAGAGGATGTAATGTCTATTTACAACAAAGAAAAACCGCTTGGTATCATCGTACAGTTCGGTGGTCAGACTCCTCTGAACATTGCAGCAGAGCTGGAAAAACGTGGTGCTCACATCCTTGGAACCTCTCCTGCTGTTATCGATATGGCAGAAGACCGTGACCTGTTCAATGCTATGATGCACAAGCTTGAGATTCCTATGCCGGAATCAGGCATGGCTGTCAGCATTGAGGATGCTCTGGAGATTGCACATCGCATCGGTTACCCGATGATGGTTCGTCCTTCCTATGTATTAGGCGGACGCGGTATGGAAGTGGTATATGATGATGATATGCTGAAGAACTA
The DNA here is from genome assembly GCF_947654165.1 of uncultured Blautia sp. Lineage (GTDB taxonomy): Bacteria > Bacillota > Clostridia > Lachnospirales > Lachnospiraceae > Blautia. The sequence continues at coordinate 49,923 of NZ_CANTKB010000018.1, read as the reverse complement.
TATGGCTGCTGCCATTGATGTAACACCGGAACGTCCGATTCTCATGGACAAATTCCTTCAGAATGCTCTGGAATGTGAAACAGATGCTATTTCCGACGGAAGTCATGCATTTGTTCCGACAGTTATGCAGCATATTGAGCAGGCTGGTATCCACTCCGGTGACTCTGCCTGTGTGATTCCTTCTGTAGAAATTTCAGAAGAAAACAAAGAGCTGATCCGCAAATATACAACAGCAATCGCATGTGAAATGGGCGTTGTAGGTCTGATGAACATGCAGTATGCAATCTGTGAAGGCAAAGTATATGTTCTGGAAGCCAATCCCCGTGCTTCCCGTACTGTACCTCTGGTATCAAAAGTCTGCAACATCAACATGGCAAACATCGCCACAAAATTAATGACTTATGAACTGACTGGTGAACGTCCTGATGTGACATCCTTCACAGAAAAAGCTCATCCTTATTATGGTGTTAAAGAGGCTGTATTCCCATTCAATATGTTCCCTGAAGTAGACCCTCTTCTGGGCCCGGAAATGCGTTCTACCGGTGAAGTTCTTGGACTGAGCGAGTCCTTCGGGATGGCTTATTACAAAGCACAGGAAGCCGCAGGTTCCAAACTTCCTCTGGAAGGAACAGCCTTAGTCAGTGTTAACAAAAATGACCGTGCAGATGCTCTGGAAGTTGCAAGACAGCTTCACGGATTAGGATTCAAGATTGTTTCTACTTCCGGCTGTTCACAGTACTTCAACGAAAACGGAGTTCCTTGTGAAACCCTGAAAAAAATGCAGGAAGGACGTCCAAACATCCATGATGCTATGATCAACGGAAAGATTGATCTGATCGTCAACACTCCTTCCGGAAAACAGAGTAAATACGATGACTCTTACTTAAGAAAAACTGCCATCAACAAAAAAATCCCATACATTACCACCATGTCAGCTGCTCTGGCAAGTGTAAAGGGAATCCAGGCAGTACAGAGTAAGACGGTTTCCAACCTGAAATCCTTACAGGAATATCACAAAACACTGGAAACAGAAGCATAAAAAATATTCATAAAAAATGGGGACTGCTGCAATTTGCGGCAGTCCTTCTTTAGAAGGAGAAATAATATGACTGCAAAACAATCCAAAAATTCTCTGCTGCTTTTTATTGCAGCTATTATCTGGGGTGTGGCTTTTGTTGCCCAGAGTGCAGGAATGGATTATGTAGGACCTTTTACTTTTAATGCTGTACGTTCTCTTTTGGGCGGAGTCGTTCTTATTCCGTGTATTTTTTTATTGAACCGCACCAATAAAAAAGAAACTGGCACATCTGCAAATGAAAACACACCGAAAGATGCCCCAAAAGACTTAATCATCGGAGGACTGGCTTGTGGCTTCCTTATGTTTGTCTCTACCAGTCTCCAGCAGGTGGGAATCATGTACACCACCGTTGCAAAGGCTGGTTTCATAACAGCATTATATATCATTATGGTTCCGATCCTTGGTATTTTCTTAAAAAGAAAAGCAGGTTTAAAAATCTGGATCAGCGTTTCGATTGCTGTTGTGGGACTTTATTTATTGTGCATGAAAGGAAGTTTTTCTATCAGCAAAGGAGACTTTCTCATTCTCTTATGTTCTCTTACCTTTGCCATGCATATCATGGTAGTTGATCATTTCACAGTAAAGGTCAGCGGAACAAAATTGTCCTGTATCCAGTTCCTGTTTGCCGGATGCCTTTCCTGTGTGCTGATGTTCCTTTTTGAAGAATTTCACTGGTCTTCTATTTTTGCAGCCTGGCTGCCCATTGCTTATGCTGGTATTCTTTCCTGCGGTGTTGCTTACACCTTCCAGATTATTGGACAGAGGGGCACGGATCCTACCATTGCTTCCCTGATTCTCAGCCTGGAATCTGTTATTTCTGTATTGGCAGGCTGGGTGCTTTTAGGACAGAAATTATCTTCCCGTGAAATGACAGGCTGTATCCTGATGTTCGCAGCAATCATTCTGGCACAGGTAAATCCCGCTGCCTTAAAAAAGAAAAAGACCGATTTGTTAATGAATTGAACATTTAAAAAGCAGAAAGCAAAATGCCATTTTTATGGTTTTTGCTCTCTGCTTTTTCTAATTTCTTACTCCATATCTACTAATACCGGACGTACCGGAGAACCATCTACATCTTCCCATTTTAATGGCTGTGCTGCCAGAAAATAGCTCCCTGGTTTCACTTCTTTTAACACCAGCCCTTCCAGAATCACTATCTCTGCTTCAAGCAGAATCTGATGCACCAGCGTCTGCCCGTCTCCCTCTCCTACTGTCTGGCTTTCTACTCCTACTAAATGGATTTTTTTATTCGCCATCACCTGTGCTGCCTGTGGGGTCAGCAGGATTTCCCCCTTCAATAGCAGCTTTTCTGTTCCGTCTTCAAGAAGGTTTTCCATGATTCTTCCTGTTACTTCCCCATTGATTTCTGCAACTTTACAGATACCCAGGCATTTCTCAAGAGGAATAGTGTCCACTCCTCCTTTTCCTTCACAGAAATGCTTCGGTGCATCCAAATGAGTGCCATTATGACTTCCCATGGTAATCACTGTAAGATTACATCCATCTCCCTGCTTAATCTGAAAAAAGGGGCTTTTCTGCGGTACCGGGTCTCCCGGATAAACAGGCGTAGAAAATAGTTCTTTTCCAATGTCATAATATTTCATATTGCATCATTTACCTTCTAAAATTTCTTCAATCTCTTCCACAGTTTCCGCAATTTTCCATGCACCTGCCTGTGTCAGTTCCTCCTGGTTTCCGTATCCATAGGTAACACCAATACAGGAGATTCCTACCTGATTTGCTCCTTCCACATCATGGCTCCGGTCTCCAACCATCACTGCTTTTTCCTTTTGATCTTTGTAGCCGAGTTCTTCCAGAACCAGCTCAATCACCTGTGCTTTTGTCATTTTTGGCCTGTTAATATCACTGCCCCAAATAACATCAAAATATTGTTCCAGATGAAAATGTTCCAAAACAATATGTACCATATAATCTGGTTTTGAGGAAGCCACACAGAGAAGATATCCCTTTTCTTTCAATCTTTTCAGCAGTTCTTCTACTCCTGGATAGGGATGGTTTTCAAAAATACCGGTAACCGTATAGCGTTCTCTATAATACTTCACTGCCAGTTCTGCCTCATCTTCTGTGATATCACAAAAAGCCATGAACTGTTTCAGAAGAGGCGGCCCGATAAATACTTCCAGAGCCTTCAAATCTTTTCCCATCTCCTCTTTTCCCATCTTATTCAGGGCGTACTGGACAGACTTTGTAATGCCTTCCCCAGAAGCGGTAAGAGTTCCGTCTAAATCAAATAACACAACATCATACTTTCTCATTTTTTCTTTCTCCTTTTCTTTTTCAAAGTCAAAATTATATAGTTTTTTATCAATTTATCAGGAGATTTTTCTTCTTTTTTCTACTATAATTGCATGTAGCAAATTATCATGTATGTTAGGAGGTTTATGAAATGCAAACTTCATATTCAGCCGGAAATGCCTCTTTTTCAAGAAATCTTCTGCGTCTGGCTGTTCCAATTGTTTTGCAAAATCTGGTGACTACTGCTGTAAGTTCTGCAGATGTCATTATGCTTGGCTTTGTCAGCCAGGATGCTCTGGCAGCCGGCTCTTTGGCGAGCCAGATTATGTTTATCCTGAATCTTGTTTATTCTGGAATTTCTTCTGGTGTCATTATGCTTGCAGCCCAATATTGGGGAAAGCAGGACACCCTTACCATTGAACGGATCATGGGAATCGGAATGCGGATTTCTATTTTGATTTCTACCGTATTTTTTATACTGGCATTCTTTTTTCCGGCTCTTTTGATGCGGATTTTTACCAATGATATGCAGCTTGTTTCTACTGGCATTCCTTATCTTAAGATTGTAAGTTTTTCTTATTTGTTTATGAGTATCTCCCAGGTTTATCTGTGCACCATGCGTACCATTGAACGGGTTATTTTTGCTACCGCTGCAAATGCTTCTGCTTTGCTCTTAAATATTTTGCTGAATGCGGTGTTTATTTTTGGCCTGCTGGGTGCTCCACAAATGGGAATTGCCGGTGTTGCTCTTGCAACCACCATTGCCAGGGGAATTGAGTTTGTAATCTGTATGCTGGATGCTTTGAAATTTAAAACCATCCGCTTCCGCCCTTCAACCATATTTGAAAGACATAAACTTCTGTTCACAGATTTTATGAAATACTCTCTTCCCGCATTCGGAAACGAAGTATCCTGGGGACTGGCATTTTCTATGTATTCTGTGATCATGGGACATCTTGGCAGTGATATTGTTGCTGCCAATGCTGTTGTGGTGGTCGCCAGAAATTTAGGTACTGTAGCATGCTTTGGTATTGCCAATGCCGGTGCTATTCTGCTTGGTAAATCCATCGGTGCAGGCCGCATGGAAACTGTAAAAGCTGATGCTTCCAAATTCTGCAAAATCACCTTTATCAGTGGCATGATAGGAGGAATCTTTATCTTTCTTCTCCGCCCTCTCTTTATGAATATGGCAGATTTAACTGCTACAGCACAGGAATATCTCAATATCATGCTGTTTATTAATATGTACTATGTGCTGGGACAGGCTATGAATACTGCTGTGATCTGCGGTGTATTCCGGTCTGGTGGAGACTCTAAATGGGGATTTATCTGCGACACCATCGATATGTGGGGTTATGCAGTCCCTATAGGATTTTTCACAGCTTTTGTGCTGAAGCTGCCTCCTATGTGGGTATATTTTATCATCTGCACGGATGAATTTGTAAAAATACCATTCGTATATAAACATTATAAAAGCTATAAATGGCTAAAAAACATCACCAGGGAATTCTGACAGCCCTGGTGTTTTTCCTGTTTTCATTATAACAGTTTTCTCTTCTTATCACAACTAAAATCATAGCACAAACAGATGCAAAATTTATTTACCTGTGTTATGATAATACAAAAGACCACTGATTATACGAGGAGTTTTCTCTATGATAAAAGCAATGATTTTTGATATGGACGGAGTTTTATTTGACACAGAGCGGGTTCTAAAAGATTGCTGGATAAAAACAGCAAAAGAAATGAATTTTTCCATTGGTGAAGAAGAATTACGGCAGATGAGAGGTGCTTCCGCAACTTTCTGCAATACCCTGTTCCAGAAATGGTACGAGGGAAAAGTAGATTATAAAAAAGCAAGAGCACGCCGCAGCCAGTATCTGGCAGAATATATTGATCTGCATTCTATTCCTGAGAAAAAAGGACTGAAAGAACTGCTGAATTATCTGAAACAGCAGAACATCCCATTTGCAATCGCTACTTCAACAGAGCGGAAACGTGCATCTGAATACTGGGAAATGGCAAAGATTACATATCTGATTTCTGCATCTGTCTGCGGTGATGAGGTGACAAACAGCAAACCAGACCCTGAGATTTTTCTCACCGCTGCCAAAAAACTTCATGTTCCCATCCAGGACTGTATGGTAGTAGAAGACAGCATCAATGGCTTAAAAGCAGCCAGAGCCTCTGGAGCTTTTTCCTGCATGGTGCCGGATCTCACCCCTTATTCAGAAGATCTAAAACCCATCTGTGATTTTGTCTGTGAGGACCTGACATCCTGCATCTCACTTTTGGAATCTCTGAATCACACAGCGTAGCACCGGCATCACACACAGAAACGAAGTCATGGATGCTTACTTATTTTCCTTTGCCAGCTCCATGATTTCGTTGTATTTCCCCATAATGTATCCATAATTTTTTCTCTTATGAGGTAACATACAATTGCTGCAGTCTTTCACACCATTCTCTGTATATTTGAAATTTCCTCCGCATTTACTTCCCAGAGCATACAGCGGACAGTAGCAAAACAGGCAGTTGAAATTTTCTGGATCTTTTGTCTCATGACAGGGAAAAAATTCGCACTCCTTATGACAAAAAAAGGAATACTGTTTTCCCTCCCAATATGGTTTTTCTGTCTGTTTTTCAACTTGTTTTTTTTCTGTATCCATCCTCATTCTCCTTTCCTGATTTAGTATTTACATGGTTTATCTTTCTAACTGATACTGGATGATTCCTTCCATTTTTTCAGGATAATATACCGTTCTGGTATCAAAAAATTCCTCCAGCAAATTTAAATTTTCATCCGAATGTTCAATCTCTCTGGCATAAGTATATGCAGCCTGTACCATATCCTGAAACTCTAGTTTCTTTCCCTTAGAAAGCCACCGTTCCATCCATAATTCTTCTATCCAAAGGACGCTGAACACCGCCAGGACTGCCTTTGTATAAATCATATCATCATATACTGCACCGCAAAAATATGTATAGACAAAAAATACCAAAAGCTGTTCTTCATAAATTTCCCACTGTTTTTTCTGACTGGATGTTTCCTGCACAGATTCCAGAAATTCTTCCCGGAGAGCCTCATAATTTTCCGCTCCCCGGGCATAAAGATTTTTTTCCAATCTATGAAGTAATTCTGTCCATTCTTCCCGGAGGACTTCCAACTTTTGTAAATCCTTTAGCAGAAATATTTTGTTTAAAAACATCTGCTTTCCCTGTTTCTGTACACCTGTCTTCCTGCTTTCAGACACCGCCTTTTCAACCTCTGCCTTCAAATCCATTTCCAGCAAACTCCCCTGGTCTAAAGCCTTCTGTGAGAGAAACGATACATGCAGAAACACAAGCATACGTGCAGAAACAGGCAGCCTTCTGTCCTGTATCACTTCCAGCAATACTTCTCTTGCTTCTTCCAGCCAGTCAAAGAGAATGATATCAAAGTCTTCATATTCTTCTTCCTGTTCTTCCACATCGTCCTCTTCTTCCAGAAAATGAACCTGCTCCTTACATCCCAAAATCATTTCCGCTGCTACCGGACAGGAAAGAGAAAGAGAAAACTCCCTTAAATCTTCATATTCTTCCACATGTCTTGGATACATACGGCAGGTATCGCACAGGCTGTCTGCCCCCAGTTCTCTGTAAAGATCACATAAATTTTCTTGATTCAGGAATGCACAGCGTCTTTGATTCTGCCTGAAAATCCCTTCCTCCCAGTCAATGGATTTCTGGAGGCGTTCTCCAAAGGTTCCTGATATTTTACCATAATTTTCAAGAGATATGTCATCAATCACTATCTGCCAGCCTGCACAGCAGGTATCAGGACAGCGGTCTGCGATGCAGGTAAAATTGTCATAATATTGTGGTTTTTTATAATGCATTTCCCATATTCCTTTTCTATTATTTCTTTTCGTGCATCTTTCTGATACGCCAGTAATATGCTGCCACCAGAAGAATTGCAGCTCCTAGCCATGCCCCTGTTTCCGCATAATAAATTCCGTCTTTTCCAATGATCATAGGCAAGGTCAGAGCAATGGTAATCCTCATCACCAGTTCTGCGATTCCGGAAAACATAGGAATCACTGTATCCCCCATTCCCTGAAGAGCTGACCTGTATATGTGCAGCAAATATAAGATAACCAGGGTTACTGCCATCACAGCCAGATAATGATAGGCAATCTCTAATACTGCTTCTGCATGAGCAGCCTCTTTTGAAATAAAAATCTGAAGAATTCCCTTTCCGAACACCAGAAGAATCCCTCCTATGATTACCGCAATGACTACAGAAATAACCGCAGATGCCCGGACTCCTTCTTTGATTCTGCCATACTCCTCTGCACCAAGATTCTGTCCCACAAAAGAAGACGTGGCATAGCCAAAGGACACTGCAGCCAGCTCAAACAATCCGTACAGCTTGTTTGTAGCTGTGAAACCTGCCACATAAAGGAATCCAAAACCATTGATTACATACTGAATGACAATTCCGCCAAAACCAATGATCACGTTCTGAAAAGCAACCGGAAGTCCCAGTGCCAGCAGTCTCTTTACCAGCTCCCAGTCCCATTTCCAGTCTTCTTTTTCTATTTTCCATATCCCATATTTTCCAAGCTGTGCTGTACAGATAGCACCGGAGCAGACCTGAGCCGTGACCGTAGCAATGGCCGCTCCTTCCACACCCCAGTGAAAGCCCATGACAAACAAAAGATCCAGTATAATGTTTGTGACCGAGGCGATCACCATAGCACGTAAAGGCGTCTGGCTGTCTCCCATAGCCCTGAGAATGCCGGAAGAAATATTATAAAAGGCTGTCGCTGCAAGTCCAATCGATAAAATAAAAAGATAATGATAAGAATCTTCCCAGATATTATCTGGTACCCTCAAAAGGCTCAGCAGCCTGCCAAGATTTCCTAAAAACAAAGCCATCAAAATCAGTGTGATTCCCACTCCTGACCATACTGACATGGCAATAGTTTTTTTCATCCCTTTTTCGTCTTTTGCCCCAAAATATTGTGCAATAAGCACGGAAAAGCCCTGTGCAATACCGGTAATTCCCCCCATCGCTGTAAAGCTGATCCAGTCCGAAGTCCCCAGTGCTGCCAGTGCTTCTACTCCTACACCTCTTCCCACAATGACGCTGTCCATCACCGTGTACATTTGTTGAAATACATTTCCAAGCATCAGGGGAATGGCAAAGGAAACGATGATTCCTGCCGGTTTCCCCTGGGTCATATCTCTTGTCTTCTGTTTCATAAGTACCCTCAAATTATTATAAATTATTCATACTTACGATTCTATCACGAAGAAATCTGACAAACAAGATGATTTTACAAAATATCAATATACTCTCCGCTCAGTGCCTTATTCATACTTCTCACCGCACAGAATTTTCCGCACATGGAACAACTGTCCTCCTGCTCCGGAGCTCTGCTGTCACGAATGCTTTTTGCCGTTTCCGGATCTATGGCACATTCCCACTGTTTCTCCCAATCAAAGGTACGTCTGGCATCTCCCATGGCATCATCCAGATCCCTTGCATGAGGAATCTTCTTGGCAATATCAGCCGCATGGGCTGCAATACGAGATGCAATAATCCCCTGCTTTACATCATCTACATTGGGCAGTGCCAGATGCTCTGCAGGTGTGACATAGCATAAAAAGGCTGCTCCTGCTGCCGCTGCCATAGCCCCGCCGATGGCGGCTGTGATATGATCATACCCAGGTGCAATATCGGTAACAATAGGTCCAAGTACATAGAAAGGTGCTCCCATACAGATGCTCTGCTGAATCTTCATATTAGCCTCAATCTGATCCATAGGCATATGCCCCGGTCCTTCTACCATAACCTGAACATCCTTCTCCCATGCACGTTTTGTCAATTCTCCCAAACGTACTAATTCTTCAATCTGACATACATCACTTCCATCCGCAAGACATCCTGGACGACATGCATCTCCAAGAGAAATCGTCACATCATATTCCCGGCAGATATCAAGAATCTCATCGAAATATTCATAAAACGGATTTTCTTCTCCCGTCATGCTCATCCATGCAAACACAAGGGAACCGCCTCTTGACACAATATTCATTTTTCTTTTGTGTTTTTTGATCTGCTCAATGGTTTTTCTTGTGATTCCACAGTGTAATGTAACAAAATCCACACCGTCTTCTGCATGAAGTCTTACTACATCAATAAAATCTTTTGCAGTAAGTGTTGCCAAATCCCTTTGGTAATGAATTACACTGTCATAGACCGGAACCGTACCGATCATAGCCGGGCATTCTTTTGTCAGCTTTCTTCGAAACGGCTGTGTATCACCGTGAGAAGAAAGATCCATAATGGCTTCTGCTCCCATGTTTACTGCTTCCATCACTTTCTGCATTTCAATATCATAATCTTTACAGTCACGGGAAACTCCAAGATTTACATTGATTTTTGTCCGGAGCATCGAACCTACACCGTTTGGCTCAATGCAGGTATGAAGTTTATTTGCACAAATCGCCACCTGTCCTTTTGCCACCAGATCACGAATTTCTTCTTCTGTACGATATTCTTTTTTGGCAACTGCTTTCATTTCCAGTGTGATAATGCCTTTTCTCGCTGCTTCCATCTGTGTTGTATAATTTCTCATAGGTTCTTTTTCCTTTCATCCGATTCCTAACTGATTTTTGATCGCTCTGTTCAGTTCTTCTGCCGCCTGTTTCGGGTTTTCTGCTTTCATAATTGCAGATACCACACAGATTCCTGCAATGGGAATCCCCTGCAAAACATCAATATTATCTTTATTCAGCCCACCGATGGCATTTGCAGGAATAGGTACTGCATGACAGATATCTGCCAGTGTTTCTGTAGATGTAAGTATGGTTTTTACCTTCGTTGTAGTAGGATAAATGGCACCCACTCCCAGATAATCAGCTCCCTGCTCATAGGCTTCCCTGGCCTGTTCCACAGTCTTTGCTGTAGCACCGATGATCTTATCCGGTCCAAGAATCTTTCTGGCCGTCTTTACCGGCATATCACTTTGTCCCAGATGAACCCCTTCTGCATTCATTGCCATTGCCACATCAATCCTGTCATCAATAATCAAAGGAATCTTATACTTCTGTGTCAATTGATGTACCTTTTCTGCCAGTTTTATGTAATCTCTTGTGCTTTTTTCTTTTTCCCTTAGCTGTACGAGACTTACTTTTCCCTGCAGTGCTGATTCGACTTTTTCCAGAAATTGTTTTTCTGACAAGCCGGTACTGTCTGTTATAAAATACAGGTTCAGATTATAATCTTTCAAGTTTTATCATCTCCATTTTTATCTGTTTTTTTAATTCGTCTTCACCTAGAGTTGACAACGCATCCATTAAATTTACCATAAAAGTTCCGGAACCTTTGTCTGTCTCCGCCTGTTCACCACTGATTCCCAAAACACCACACGCAGCAGCAGCGGCAGATAAATCCTGACAGACAGATAAATAGCAGGCACATAAGGCACCGAGCATACATCCTGTTCCTGTAACAGTTGCTAACTGCGGGGAACCATTTTTCATATATAGAAGCTGTTCTCCATCTGTAATGATGTCGACCTCACCGCTTACAAGAACGATCGTATGATATTTCAAGGCCAATTCTGATGCTTCCAGTGCAATTACATTCTTCTCCAGAGAATTCTCCGCATCTACACCGGATGCACGGTATTCTTCATGATAAAGTGCATGTATCTCAGAATAATTTCCTTTGATCACAGTGGGCACAGCCACCTTGATCAGTTCTAAACCATAGTCTCTGCGAAGCTTGGAACATGCAATTCCTACCAGATCCAGCAGAATAGGAATATGACAGCACTTAGCTGTTTTGGCAGCTATTTTCATAGATTTCATTCTTACATCCGTAATGTTTCCCAGATTCAGCATCAATGCGTCAGCTTTCTCTGTAATCTCTGCAGCTTCTTCCGGATGTTCTGCCATAATAGGTCTTCCTCCTACCGCAAGAATCCCATTGGCACACTGATGGATCGAGATGGGATTTGTTATACAATGAATCAGTGGATGACACTCTTTCACCTTTTTACACAGTTGATGAAACATATTAGTTACCTTCTTTACACTTTTGATAGCTTTTAGCTTCTAACATAACCTGGATATTGCCGAGCATTCCATTTCCGGCTAATTTTCTCAGGAATAAATATGCAATACTTCCTCCGATCAACGTTCCACAGAGAAAAGACGGAACATAAAACATCCAGCTCAAACCTTCTTTTCCCCACAAAAAAGTCATAACCGGATAAGATACAATGGCACCGATAATTCCTGTACCAATGACTTCTCCAAGTACCGCACAGATCAGATTTCCTTTGGAAATTCTATAAAATACACCTGACAAAAATGCCCCAAATACAGCTCCGGTTAATGCCAATGGAGGAATTCCCATAGTCATCATACGGATAACTCCAATTAATACTGCACAAAGCAGAGAATACCATGGCCCCAGAAAAACAGAACATACAATATTGATAAAATGTGCCATTGGACACATTCCTTCAACTCTTAACAGTGGTGAAATTACCACTCCGAGTGCAACCAGCATAGAGAGAACTACCATTTTTAATAAACCTTTTGAATTTTTCATTTTCTTACCTCTTTTCGCATTTATCCGAAGCAGCATCCGCTTCGTGCGGTCGAGAATCCATTTTCTCCTCTCACCCCGAAACACGGGTTCCCATCGCAGAAATACAAGACACAAGGCGCTCCCCTTCTATCCGCCCGAATACACTCGGGATACAATATTCATCACATCCTTTCCTAAAAATGGTAAAAAAAGAAGCTGCCTGATCTGGCAGCTCCCATCCATACACTCTTTCCATATTTCAGGCATCCCTACGTTGGCATTATCCAAATCAGGTTATCGGTCGAAGGTCATACCTTCCTCTCAGCCTGTCATACAAGCTCCCGTCTGTTCAATTTTTCTCTATCATACACAATTATTTGACAAATTGCAAGTTATTCCTCTAATTTATTTTTTATTCTGTCCAGCAAATCTCCCTGAAGATAAAACATTGTCTCAAAATGTAAAAACTGATTGCTGTTTTTATCCCACAAAAGCACTAATTCCGGCTCAAATTCTTCGTCTCCATCCCAGAACTGAAGCAGTATCGAAAAATAGGAAGTGACTGGAATCAGACAGGTAACATCTGCCCTTGCCATAGGTTTTTGGATGATTCCTCCAAGTTTTTCGCAGGCTGTTTTTAATTTTTCCGCAGAGTTTTGGAACTGTTTTGCATACTTCTTTGTAAAAGTTCCTGTCCCGGGACTGCTTCCCACCGCAAAATTCCCAATGGTCTGCCACTCCCCGGATAAGGCAGGTGCTGTCTCATTTTTTGCAAAACACAGCAGGTCATAAATGGTCATCACCGTATCGTAGGAACGACACTCCAGCCATGTATCGTCTTTCTGATATGCTTCTATCTTTCCATCTTTACGGCTGATTCTGTAAGAGGTATTCAGATAATCCAGGAAAATCCATTTCTGGTCTGAACAGAGCTGAAATTTTCGGATAATCTTATCCTGATCATACCCCATAAAAATATTTCTCCCGATATCAACCTGCCGGTCATAATTCGACATAATCGTTTCGTTTTCCACTGTTATCACCTTCTCATTTTTACTTCCATGATTGGATAAGGTCCATGATTTCCGTCTCATAATCACCGGAAATATCCTCGTGTCTTCCAATGTTTCTTACGTTGGTCTCCGCACCCCAGAGTCCGTCTTCGCAGAATTCCCACACATGATACACCACACCTCGATATTCAAAATTGACGCTTCCGCAGCCATCTTCTTCCACATAGGTAAAGGGAAATCCCTTTTCTTTCAGTACTTTCTGTACTCTCTCCAAACGCACTGTAGTCACTCCTTTTCATCTTTAGTCTCTGGAACATTTCTCCGCATCAATCGCTAATACCAGCATCACCACATACAGGCTGTCCTCCGGAAGACCGATGTCCAAAACATAGGTATCTGTAAAACGAAAAACATCTTTGCTGACAATGGCTACCGTAAACCCGTTCTGATCTCGAATCTCATAATCCCACTCCATCATGTTTCCGGAAACATCCCAGCCATTAAAATCGATTCTGTACCTGGGTCGAAAAAGTGTTATTTCCTTCTGTATGCATCCCCGGTATTGTTCTCCTTCATATAGTTCAAATTTTGGCATAAACGTAAGGATCTTTTCCTTCACTGTACCCACGTATTGTCCTGTACTGTCAAGAATACGAAGGCAATGTCCAAAACTCAATTCTCCTTTTACCGTAAACACAACATTACCTTGTTCATCATAAATATCATAACTGTCAAACCAGGAAAAAAGTCTCTGTTTAAAGATCAATTTCATTCTCATTCCCCCTTTTTGGCTTTTTTCCATTGTAACACAGATGCTGCTCCGTGAAAATAAGAAAGGCGGGAAATCTCACATTCCAGCCTTTTCTAATATTATTTAGTGGCATTTACTCCATCCACAATTTTTACAGATATTACATCCCTCTTCAAAGTTCAGAGGCTCTCCGCATTCCGGACAGTAGCTTTTGATCTCTGAACTTTCTGCTGCAGGAACCGCCTTTGGTTTTGGAGCTTTTTTCACCTTTACGGTTTCATTTGCCTGCTGTTTCTCAGCTAATTCAGCCTGCATCTCTTTGTACATATCCATCAGAGCATTTCCCACTGCCATCGGACAGCATGCACCTTTGCTGGTGTCTTTTCTCGTTACTTTTCTGGCCGTATAAGATGGACAAGAGCCACTGGAATTCAACTGATCCACAATGGTTTCTATGGAAATTCCGCCTCTGGCACTAATGGAGATCATTCTGGAAAGTCCCACCATGAAGTTGTTGCATCCTCCGGTAGAGCCTTTGCTTAAATAGGTTTCTAAAAGTGCTCCTGTATGAGGGTCAAACAGAGCAATACAGTGAAGACTGCCGCATCCTGTGATCAGTTTACGCTTTTTACCAATGACATCATCGGTTACCAGAAGGATTTCCCCTCTCTTTAGTCCGTCACCTGCTGTGACTGTTTTGGTCTCTTTGGTATTCAAAATTCCAATTCGTTTGCATCCGTCACGGAAGATGGTGATTCCCTTCAGTCCCTGCTCAAAAGCATAGGTATAAAGGCTTTCTGTTTCTTCTATGGTAAAGCTGTTTGGAACATTTACCGTAGAACTGATAGATGCATCAATATGGGTCTGCCATACAGCCTGCATGTCAATTCTCTGACGGTAATCCAGGGTCATAGCAGTAACAAAATAATCCGGAAGTTCTTTATCACTGGTAATTCCATAACGCTTCATATAATCTTCCACAATTTTAGTATACACCTTATAATATACATCTGTTCCGTGCAGAGATTCTGTCTTACGCTCATAATAATTCGCATAGACCGGCTCTATTCCACCGGAAATTCCCAGCATTGTAGACAGAGTTCCTGTAGGTGCAATTGTAAGAAGCTGTGAGTTTCTCAAGCCATATTTTCTCACCAGTTCTCTTGTCATTTCTGTGGTATTTGCAAGGAAATACGGGGTTGTCATGATCTCATCTGCATTGCATTTCGGAAATGCTCCCAATTGTTTTGCCAGCTTTGCAGAGGCGGCAATGGCTGTATCCGCCATAGCGAAACCAATCTTATCGCACATCTCTACCGCATCTTCTTCCCCATAGGTAAGTCCAAGCTTCAGCAATGCATCTGCAAGTCCCATGATTCCAAGGCCGATCTGTCTCCACTGTTCCACGCTTTCTCTCTGCTCTTTCAGGGGATGCAGGGGCAGCCCTTCTTCCAGCACTTCATTCAATGCTTTTACAGAAGCCCGTACACATTTCTTAAACTCATCAAAGTCAAAATATGCTTCTTCTGTAAAAGGATTTTCAACAAAAGCAGAAAGGTTTATACTTCCCAGAAGACAGCTTCCTCCTGCCGGCAACGGCTCCTCTGCACATGGATTTACACCTGCATAGGAAAATTCCTTTGTATTGCTCAGAAGATTCCAGCTCTCTACCCTGTCCCAGAACAAAGCTCCCGGTTCCGCATAATCCCAGTTAGTTTCTGTGATTCTCCGAAACAAATCTCTGGCATTGACTTTTTTTTCAATCACTTCGCCTGTGGTCTCTCTGGTATAGTGAAGAAGGTACTCCTCATTATTCTTTACTGCTTTCATAAAATCTTCATGGATCCGGATAGAGATATTTGCTTTGGTTACTTTATCCAGATCTGTCTTTAATTCGATAAACTCCGTCACGTCCGGATGAGAGCAGTCAATAGAGATCATCAGTGCCCCGCGTCTGCCATTCTGACCGATCAGAGCAGTTACCAGAGAATACAATTCCATAAAGGACACTGCCCCGCTGGTTTCTTTTGCCGCATTATTGATCTTGGCTCCTCTTGGACTAAGTTTTGAGATATCAATGCCGCATCCTCCTCCGTAGCTGTAGGTACGGGCAAGTTTTTTTGCACAATCAAATATATCTTCAATTTCATCCTCCGGAGGTGCAATTACATAGCAATTGGAATAAGTTACCTTTCTGCCCTGCTTATGCAGTCCTCTGTTTGATAAAATTCGTCCTCCGAATAAAAACTTTTTCTCTTTAATATATTTCCCGATTTCTTCATTTCCGCCGCTGATTCTCTGCACCCACGCCTCAAAATCTTCGCCTTCATTACGGTACTTTTTTGTCCAAATGTCTGTACCAAGCTGGTTTTCTTCGCCCAGCCATTCTTCAACTGTCATTCCGCTTCCTCCTCAACATTTAGTGAACATCTATGATATTAGCACAATATATTGATTACTTCAAGGACTAATTTCTTTTTATTTGAACTTGTTCCATATTTGTGCTAGATTATTAAGTAAATGGAAAATTTTGTCAATTTTTGAGGTATCAGCATGAAAAGAAAGTATTCCCAGCAAAATGTATATGATGCACTTCAGGACCGTCTGAAGTTTCTTTTTGAAGAATTTGATAATATATACGTCTCTTTTTCCGGAGGAAAAGACAGCGGCCTGCTTCTGAATCTTGTTCTGGATTTCCAGAAAAAATACTATCCATCCAAAAAAATCGGTGTCTTTCATCAGGATTTTGAGGCTCAGTACACCGTGACAACCGAATATATCACCCGCACTTTTGAGAAAATCCGACACCAGGTAGAGCCCTACTGGGTCTGTCTTCCCATGGCCACAAGAACTGCCCTGAGCAGCTATGAAATGTACTGGTATCCCTGGGATGATAAGAAGAAAGAAAGCTGGGTCCGTGAAATGCCCACCATGGATTACGTCATCAATCTGGAGAATAATCCCATAACAACTTACCATTACAGGATGCATCAGGAAGACCTGGCCAAGCAATTCGGAAGATGGTACCGCATGTCCCATGATATGAAAAAAACAGTCTGTCTTCTGGGCATACGTGCAGATGAATCCCTCCAGCGTTACAGTGGATTTCTGAACAAGAAAAAAGGGTACAAAGGAGAATGCTGGATCACACAGCAATTTAAGGATGTATGGTGTGCCTCCCCTCTTTATGATTGGAAAACTCAGGATGTATGGCATGCCAATTACCTGTTCCAGTACGACTATAATCATCTGTATGATCTGTACTATAAGGCAGGGCTCAAAGTTTCTCAGATGCGTGTTGCTTCTCCTTTTAACGATTATTCCAAAGATTCTCTCAATATGTACCGAGTGATTGATCCTGCCATCTGGACAAAACTGGTAGGACGGGTACAGGGTGCAAATTTTGCCTGTATTTACGGCCGAACCAAAGCCATGGGATACCGCAATGTAACCCTTCCGAAAGGATATACCTGGAAAGAATTTACGCAATTTCTGTTAATCACCCTCCCTGCAAGGCTGCGAAATAACTATGAAAAAAAATTCAATACCTCGATTCAGTTCTGGCATGAGACCGGAGGTGGTCTTGACGAAGAAGCCATTCACGAACTGCTGATGAAAGGCTACTATATTCGCCGAAACGGTGTTTCCAACTATACCAGAAATAAGAAATCCCGCGTGATCTTCATTGGAAAAATACCGGATGACACAGATGATATCAAGTCAACCAAAGATATCCCCAGTTGGAAGAGGATGTGCTATTGCATTCTGAAAAATGATCACACCTGTCGATTTATGGGATTTGGCATCACCAGAGAACAGCAGAACCGTGTTGATATGATTCGGGAAAAATATAAAAGCATAGAGGAGATGGAATATCATGTTTAAAAGTCCTGTTTATAATGTAATCCCGGTACCGATTGATAAGATCAAACCAAACACTTATAATCCCAATGCCGTTGCCCCGCCTGAAATGAAGCTTCTCTACGACAGCATCAAATCTGACGGCTATACCATGCCCATTGTCTGTTATTATGATAAAGAGGAAGACCTCTATATGATCGTGGACGGTTTCCACCGCTACCGGATCATGCTGGAGCATCAGGACATTTATGACAGGGAACAGGGTATGCTTCCCGTATCTGTCATTAATAAATCTCTGGATCAGCGTATGGCAAGTACCATCCGCCATAACCGTGCAAGAGGTAGTCATGATGTGGATCTTATGAGTAATATTGTAAAAGAGCTTCATGAACTGGGGCGTTCAGATGCCTGGATCTCCAAGCATCTTGGAATGGACCGGGACGAGATCCTCCGCCTGAAACAGATTACCGGACTGGCTGCTTTATTTAAGGATGTCAACTTCGGTCAGGCCTGGCAGCCCGTAGAAGAAGATGAGGAAGAGTTTTGATTTTTCTTGTATTATAAGTCATATCATGTTACACTGGATTTAGAAAAACCAATAGGTATTACGTTCTGATTACAAAGGGCAAAACCTGCGTAAAAAGGCGCTTTTTTCATCCAAATGATAAAAGGGAGGACTCTATCCTTTTTTGAAAATCTGCGCCTGAAAAGGCGCTTTTTCTTTTGCCGGAAGCCCTGTGTGATCTTCCTGTTTTACAAAGCAAAGAAGGGAGGAACCTTTTTGGAAACACGCATTGCACTTATCGGAATCGTGGTAGAAGATAAAATCCATATCCATGAGTTAAATGAACTCTTGTCCCAATACAGTCCCTATATTATCGGTCGAATGGGAATTCCCTATCACGAAAAAAATGTTTCCATTATCAGTATTGCCATGGACGCACCGCAGAATATCATCAGTGCATTGTCCGGAAAAATCGGAATGCTTCCAGGCATCAGTACCAAGACGATCTATTCTAAACGAAATGAAACAAAAAAATCTGAAACATGAGGTACACATATGGAGAAACAGTTACAGGCTCTCATTGATAAGCTGGAATCAGAGAACCGTCTTGATCGGGAAGAATGGATACGCCTGATCCGGGGACGGACTCCAAAGCTTGCTCAATATCTGTTCGAAAAAGCCAGAAAAATCCGACAGATGTATTACGGAACCGATGTCTATATACGAGGGCTCATCGAATTTACCAATTATTGCAAAAATGACTGCTATTATTGCGGTATCCGCAGAAGCAATGCCCAGGCACATCGTTATCGCCTGTCCCAAGAGCAGATTCTGCAGTGCTGCCGTCAGGGTTATGATCTTGGTTTTCGAACTTTTGTACTGCAGGGAGGCGAAGACGGCTACTTTACAGAAGAACGTATGGTCAGACTGATAAGGGAAATCCGCAAAGATTACCCGGATTGTGCCATCACCTTATCCATTGGAGAACGTTCCTATGACAGCTATCTGGCTTTTTTCAATGCCGGTGCGGACCGCTATCTTCTCCGCCATGAAACCTGGGATACTGCTCATTATCAGCTCCTTCATCCCCCTGCACTCTCGGCAGAACACCGCCGGCAATGTCTCTGGGATCTGAAGAAGATCGGCTACCAGGTAGGTACCGGATATATGGTGGGTTCTCCTTTCCAGACTGCAGAAAATCTGGCGGACGATATGTTGTTTTTGGAAAAACTAAACCCTCAGATGGTAGGGATCGGACCGTTTATTCCCCATCACGATACTCCGTTTAAAGATCAGCCTGCCGGAACTTTGGAATTGACTTTATATATGCTGGGTTTGATCCGACTGCTGCTTCCAAAGGTACTCCTTCCCGCCACGACTGCTCTTGGAACCATTGACGAAAAGGGGCGTGAACTGGGTATCCTGGCTGGAGCAAATGTGGTAATGCCAAATCTTTCTCCTGAAAATGTACGGAAGGATTATCTCTTGTACGACAACAAAATCTGTACCGGAAGTGAAGCAGCCGAATGCAGAAATGATCTGGAGAACAGGATGCATGCTATTGGCTATCAGGTAGTAAGTCACCGTGGTGACTCCTTAAATATGGACTGATATTTATTCGTTTTTGGCTGAAAACGATAGGATAAAAATTCTTAAAGAAAGGAAAGAAAAACTATGTATGACGTAGCATCAAAACACGCAGAAGAATTCATTAATCATGAGGAGATTCTGGAAACATTGGCCTATGCTGATGAAAACAAAGATAACCTTCCTCTCATCGATTCTATCATCGAAAAAGCAAAAAAAAGAAAAGGTCTGACGCACAGAGAAGCCTCTGTTCTTCTGGCCTGTACCAATGAAGAAAAGAACCAGGAAATCTACAAACTGGCTGAGCAGATCAAAAAAGATTTCTACGGAAATCGTATTGTTATGTTTGCTCCTTTATATCTTTCTAACTATTGTGTAAACGGGTGTACCTACTGCCCTTATCACATGAAAAACAAACACATTACCAGAAAACAGCTATCTCAGGAAGAAATCCGAAGAGAAGTCATTGCACTTCAGGATATGGGACATAAGCGTCTGGCTCTGGAAGCCGGAGAAGACCCGGTTCGCAATACTATGGAATACTATCTGGAAAGTATTAAGACCATTTACAGCATCAAACATAAAAACGGTGCTATCCGCAGAGTGAACATTAACATCGCAGCCACCACTGTGGACAATTACCGACTCTTGAAAGAGGCCGGGATCGGTACCTATATCCTGTTCCAGGAAACTTATCATAAAGAGAGCTATCTGCAGCTTCATCCTACCGGACCAAAACACGATTATGACTACCACACAGAAGCCATGGACCGTGCCATGGAAGGCGGTATTGACGATGTAGGTATCGGTGTTCTCTTTGGTCTGGACAAATACCGCTATGAATTTGCCGGCCTCTTGATGCATGCAGAGCATCTGGAAGCAGCCTTTGGCGTAGGTCCTCATACCATCAGTGTACCTCGTCTTCGCCATGCAGATGATATTGATGCAGATGCTTTTGATAATGGTATTGATGACGATACGTTTGCAAAAATCGTTGCCTGTATCCGGATTGCCGTTCCTTATACCGGCATGATCATTTCCACCAGAGAGAGCAAGCAGTGCAGAGAACGTGTGCTTCATCTGGGTGTTTCTCAGATCAGCGGCGGTTCCCGCACCAGTGTGGGCGGTTACTGCGAACCGGAACCGGAAGATGCAAAATCTGAACAGTTTGATGTCAGTGACCGCCGTACTTTGGATGAGGTTGTCTACTGGCTGATGGAGATGGGATACATTCCAAGTTTCTGTACTGCATGCTATCGTGCCGGCCGTACCGGAGACCGTTTTATGTCTCTTTGCAAGAGCGGGCAGATTCAGAACTGCTGTCATCCGAATGCGTTAATGACCCTGAAAGAATATTTAATGGACTACGCATCTCCAGCTACCAAAGCCCTGGGTGACAAGCTGATTGAACAGGAAGTTTTCAATGTTCCAAATGAAAAAGCCCGTGCCGTAGTATTAGAAAATCTCCGTCTGATCGAACAGGATAACCGAAGAGATTTCAGATTCTAAACTGGGAGGAACACCTATGAGTTTAAATGCAGTCCCCTCTTCTGACCGCATTCATATTGGTATTTTCGGCAGAAGAAATGCAGGAAAATCAAGCCTCATCAACGCTATAACCGGACAAAATCTTGCCATTGTGTCGGACGTAAAAGGTACTACCACAGACCCGGTTTTAAAGTCCATGGAACTTCTTCCCCTTGGACCTGTGGTCATCATAGACACACCCGGTCTGGATGATCTTGGCAAGCTGGGTTCTCTGCGGATACAGAAAGCCCGGCAGATACTGAACAAAACAGATATGGCTCTATTGGTGCTTGACGGAACTGCCTCTGTCCAGGAGGAAGATTTAGAGGTTTTTCGTCTGATCAAGGCAAAAGAAATTCCCTGCATCCTTGTCATCAACAAATGTGACTTAATGCCCTCTTCTGGGATTCTTCTGCCGGATGAAATGAAAGCAGAACAGATCGTATATGTAAGTGCAGTGGAAGGAAAAAATATCCGAGAATTAAAAGAATTGATGGGAAAACAGGCGGAATACAAAAAAGAAGGCGTCCCTCTGGTGTCTGACCTGATAGATCCAACAGACGTTGTTCTCCTGGTCATTCCCATTGACAAAGCTGCACCAAAGGGCCGTTTGATCCTGCCGCAGCAGCAAACCATCCGAGACATTCTGGAAAAAGGCGGAATTCCGGTACTGACCAGGGATTCTGAACTGGAAACCACTTTGAAAAAACTGGATTCTGCAGGTACAAAACCTGCCCTTGTCATTACAGACAGCCAGATATTCGCCCAGGTTTCTGCTCTTGTTCCAACAGAGATCCCTCTTACCTCTTTCTCCATCTTATTTGCACGGTATAAGGGCAGTCTCGTGGATGCTGTTTCCGGTGCAAAAGCTCTGGATTTCTTACAAGACGGAGATTGTGTTTTAATCTCGGAAGGATGTACCCATCATCGCCAATGCGGAGATATCGGTACCCAAAAACTTCCTGATATGCTGAAAAAGCATACAGGAAAGAACTTAACGTTTGCATTTACAAGCGGCACAGAATTTCCCATGGATCTGTCTCCTTACCGGGTCATTATCCATTGCGGCGGCTGTATGCTCAATGACCGGGAAATGAAATTCCGGCAAAGCTGTGCAAGGGATCAGCAGATTCCCATGACCAATTACGGCATTGCCATCGCCCATATGAAAGGGATCTTAGACAGAAGCATTGCCTGTCTGTTCGCATAAAAACAGAAGGAAGAGAAGCCAAAGGGCTATCCTCTTCCTTCTGTTTTTTTAATATAATAATATCCTGTAACCATGGTCAAAAGTTCAGCGGCAGGAAAGGCAAGCCAAATCCCGTAAACGCCGAGAAGCAGCGGCAGAATATACACGAATATCAGCACCAGAATACATCCGCGGAGCAGACACAACAGCAGTGCATAGCCGTTTCTCACAATGGCCTGGAAGTAACAGATATACACCATATTGACTGCCATGAACAGGAAACCGACAAAATATATCCGCACAGCATCTCCCGACATTGCCAGGATATTCTCGTCTGGATTCAGGAAAATATAAGTGAAAAAATCCGGTGTCACAACACCTATGAGCACGATCACACCACAGACGATCAGGGATGTGACCATGGTAAGCCTTTGCACTTCTTTTGTTCTCTTCTGCAGTCCTGCTCCATAGTTGATGGATAAGATGGGCTGCGCTGCCTGATTGACACCTTTGCTGAGACAGGTAACAACAATGGCTGTATTGCAGATGATACCATACACGGTCACACCTGTATTTCCCACATATTGTAAAAGCTGGAGATTAAATACAAAAATCGTGATTCCAGATGCAATTTCGATGAGAAAACTGGCTGTTCCGTTCAGAATGATCTCTTTTAAACAGCTTCGTTTTATTGCTCTGAAATTCCATTTTAGCTGATTTTTCTTTGTAAAAAAATGTGCTGCCAGTATCACTACTGTAAGACAGGAACCAATCACCGTTGCAATCGCTGCACCGGCCATTCCCATATCCATAGGAAAAATAAACACATAGTCCAGAACAATATTGGTAACACCACCTGCGATCACGGCATTCATAGCCAGATTCGGAGCACCGTCATTTCGCACAAAGGTCTGAAGAAAGGATGAGAAAAAATAAGCTCCCATACCCCAGATAATATATGGAATATACTCCATGATATAGGGCATGGTCTCCTCTGTTCCGCCTAACATCCAGGCAATATCTTCCATAAACAGAACACAAAAAATCTGCAAAATAAGCCATACCGACAGGTTCATGAGAAAAGCAGCCGTATAATAAGCATCTGCCTTTTCTTTCTCTCCTCTGCCCCGGTAGATGGACATCAGTACGGAACCACCTACGCCAAACAGCAGACCAAGACCAAAGAAAATATTGTAAATGGGAAGTGCAATATTTAATGCCGCCATAGCCACACTCCCCAGTCCTTTTCCGATCATAATAGTGTCTGCCAGAACATAAATGGATGTCACCATGGTTCCCATGATCGAGGGAATCAAATACCGGAAAAACAAACTTTTCACCGGTTTTTCTATAAATTCTTTTGTTTCCATAATAACCTCACTGTATTTTTCTTTCAAAAATACAGTATATACAAAGATACAGGTTCTGGCAATGTATTTTTTATTTTCTTTTGGTTCTCAAATAGATTCCTGCTGCCATCATCATCACTCCTGCTGCCTCAAGCCATCCTTTTACTTCGTATTTTCCTACACACATAGAAAACAGATAGAACACCCCCATCTTCTGATATCCGGCGGAAACATTCAGCATATAGTACAGAAACGGCACCATATATCCGATTACGATCTGGTCTGTAAGCCCATAGATCAGGACACCCATACCACCTAAAAACAACATTCCTGCAAGGGTTCCGGCGTATATTTTTCCGAAAGGAAAATCACAATTTCCGACACGCATGACCCCCAGGTAAATCCCGATAAAAATCATCAGTGACAGAATTGCCTGGACAATCCGTACACTGTAGACGGCTGCCACCGGTGTATACTTTGACGTCACCAGTTCACGGATATCCCGGTTCTGTTCCGCCAGAAACACCGGCGGAAATAAGATAATACCAAGAAAAACAAGATAATATTCTGTTACTTTTGCCACCTCCGGCTCTGTAAGATTTTCAATTCCCACGACTAACGGGGAACCCAGAAGCAGCAACGTACATACCAGCAGAGGGATTGGCATACTATGCTTCCAATTTTCTTTTGCCACGGCTATGTATCTTTCCATAGAAATCCCATTTCCCCTTTCTTTTTGCTTCATAAATCACGATTGTGGCTATCACCAGTACAAGAGAGAGCACTGCATAAAACACACGGTTTGTTACAAGCTGCTGAAAATGTTCCCGGAAGACCTCATACCCTCTCACAGAATTATGTCTTGGTACCAGATGCATTCCATACTGCCCGCTGCTCAATTGGTCTGCGGAGCCAAAAATATCGGCAAACCACCAGATTCCCTGTACCAACACTGCTGCCGCTGTATCGGTAAGCTCTGTAAGACACATGCCAAGAGCAGAAACCTCCATGATTTCAGGCAGAAGCCAGCCAAAAACATAGGGAAAAAACGTCAGATAACCAATCGAAATCCCCTTTCCTGCTCCATATGCAGCACACTGGAAAAGTGTCATACAGGAGGCAAGCAGCACCGGAAGGAGCATCATCACTACCATAGCCGCATACCGGCTGGCTACGATACACCAGGATGATGCTTTCCTCACATAGATCAAATCCTTCATCTGGGAACGTTTATCTCTCATACACCTGGTCACAGCTACGAATACAGGCATCAGCCCCAGGACAATTCCCATATAATCACAGAATAATCTTGCATACCCTCCCGTGATCTTATCTTTTTTTATAAAGTTATCATAATCTGCCTTGGCCTCTTCGTAAGTTGCCTTAACATACGTTCCGCTTCCGTAGCTTTTTTCCTCATAAGAAGAACCCGGGCCTAAAATTTTACACACCTTTTTCATTTCTTCCTGAAATGCTTCATAGGTAATGGATTCCGATGGTTTCATGGAAAAACTGCCAAAGAAGATGGTCTGATATCCCTGCTCTGTCCCGGAAGAAGATTGTTTATAATACTTCTCAATCTCATTTTCCCGCTCTTCTTCTGAAAGGCCCGTGGTCCGCACTAAAATCTCATCCAATTCGGCAAGTTCCTGTTCACTTAATGTCACATGTTTGGAAAACCCAATGGGATAGGTGGTCCAGTTATCGTGGTAATAGCTCTGTGCAAGTTCTCCAAGGGTATTTTCCATAATGATCTGTTTATCTTTAGAATACACTTCACCATATGTCTCTTCCTGACCTTTTACCGGAGCAGTTCCGTCGAAATCAGGACTCCCCATCTGACTGAAAAAGAAGATGCCCACGCAGGCAATAAAAATCCAGTAAATCAGGCTCTTCCCCATCTGTGCACATTCTTTTTGAAATAATTTAAAGAACATTGCTTCCACCTGCCTTTTCTTCCATCAGATACATATAAGCGTCTTCTGCTCCCGGGGAACATGGTTTCGCTCCCGGAAACGGCTGATTCGGAGCAAGAAAACGCACAGACACATTATTCCCTGCTGTCAGCATCCCGGTCACAATATAGTTTCTTTTTATCTCAGGCAGTTCTTTTTTGCTGACTTCTGCTGTATATACTTTTCCCTCGGCCATATCGGTCAAATCCTCAACTGTTCCCTGAAACAAGATTTTTCCCTGATCCATGACAGCAATGTTTTCACAGGTTGCTTCAATATCTCCAACAATATGCGTGGATAAAATCACAATTCGTTTTTCTGCAATCTCACACAAAAGATTCCTGAAACGGACTCTTTCTTCCGGGTCCAGGCCGGCAGTAGGTTCATCCACAATCAGTACTTTCGGCTCATGTAAAATCGCCTGTGCGATCCCAAGCCTCCGCCGCATTCCTCCGGATAATGCTTTCACCTTCTTATTTTTATCTTCCAGCAAATTTACCTTCTCTAAGAGCAACGGAATCCTCTTCTTTCTCTGTTCTTTAGACATTCCCGACAAAACACCCAGATAGTCCATTGCCTCATAGACTGTCATGTTGGGATACATAGAAAAATCCTGAGGCAGATATCCTACCATTTTTCTCACCGATGCGGCTTCTTCCACAGGAACACCACAGATTGTAATACTCCCGCTCTGTTTTTTCAGCAACGTTGCCAGGATCTTCATCATGGTTGTCTTTCCTGCCCCATTCCTGCCCAAAAGACCGAACATCCCCTGATGAATGGTCAGATTTACGTGATCTAGCACCTGCTTTTTTCCATAATATTTGTCTAAATCTTTAATCTCAATTTTTAGATTCAAAATGAAATCCTCCCTTCTGTTGTTAGCACTATCATAGAAGATATTTCTCTATATTTTCCCTACATTTTTTTAAGATTCTTTAAAAATTCCCAAAAAAAGAGGCTGCAAAAGCAGCCCCTGACTATTCTTATGTTATTCTGATATCCGAAAGGATGCGGATACAATAGCACCTTTTCCATCCATTCTGTTTGCTATGCTGAAGGTTCCACCATGTACTCTGCAGAGCATACTGCAGATATGAAGCCCGATTCCAAAATGTTCTCCCTCCAGGACTTCCGTATAATAAGGCTGTACTGCCTGCTTCAGTTCCCCCTGAGAAAATCCAGGTCCGTCATCTTCTACATAGAGCAACAAAAACAACCCCTCTTCTGTCGCTTCTGTTTCCAGCGTGATTGAAATCCCGGAGTGTGCAAACCGTATGGCATTTGATAATACATTATCCAAAACCTCCAGGATAATATTTTCATCCAAAAATCCTGTTTTGTTCTCATCCTCCCATGAGGGTTTCTCCAAAGACAGCGTCACTTCTCCCCCAAGGTTTAATGCCTCCGCAATTCCCTGGATCACTCTATACAAATGCAGGATCTCTGTTTCTTCCCGCTGTACCGGATATTCATCCAGACTGCGTACTGCTTTCATGGTCTTACTAAAAGCAGTGAGACGCTCCAATTGTCCTGTCATCAACTCCAGAATTTCCTGCATTTTCTCCTGGCTGACTTTTCCCTTGGGCAGATATCTTGCCAGAAATTCCGAATATCCTTTCAGCACAGTGAGCGGTGTTCTAAGATCATGAGCAAACGCAGCATTCAACTGTTTCTGTTCCTCTATTTTTTTCCACATTTCCTCATATTGAACGATTAAATACTGCCGCAATTCCTCAAATGACCTGCACAGATCTCCCATTTCATCTTCACTGGGATAATCCAGAACAAATGCGAGATTCTGACTTTTTATCTCAGTCACCCCGTTTTTCAAAATGGACAGAGGCTTTTTTAAGCGGTTTTTATAGAAAGCCCGAAGCATCAGTATCATCCAGAACATCAGCCAAACGTATGCACACCACTGGGATAAAAACAGAAGAAACTCTCCCTGCACCGGGGACAGATCCAGCACGCCCTGATTCCACAGCCTCATCCACCTTCGAAAAACACGGATCGTCAAGGCAGAACAGACTGCTGCCATCCCTGCGTAGAAAAGAAAGTACCAGACAGCAGCCTGCAAAAGAGAGCTGTTCTGAATCTTCTTCCTGATTTTCTCCACCTGGATATCTATCCAATCCATTTGTATCCCACTCCCCATACGGTCTTAATATATCCACCTCCGGCACCTTCTCCCAGCTTATTTCGGATACGGCGGATGTGCTCCATAACAATAGAACTGTCTCCTTCTCCCTCCAGCCCGCGTACACTTTCGTAGATACGTTCTTTTGAAAAAACCTGTCCCGGATTCATGGACAACAGCTCTAAAATATCAAATTCTGTCTTTGTCAAGTGTATCATCTCTCCGCTCCTTAACACACTCCGCTGGCTGTAAGAAATCGTCAGTTCCCCATACTCTGTACCCTCTGATACGGGATTAGAACGGCTTTCCCTCCTTAAATGTGCCATAACTCTTGCACCCAGTTCTTCTATACTGAACGGTTTTAAAATATAATCATCCCCGCCCATTAAAAAACCATTGATCCGATCCTGCTCTTCGATCTTTGCAGTGAGAAACAGAATGGGACAGGACACTTTTTCCCTGATTTCACGGCACACGAACAGCCCGTCAATATCCGGAAGATTAATGTCCAAAAGAATCAGATCCGGAGATTTCCCTGCACTTTCTATGGCCTCTTTTCCTGTTTTTGCTGTGACAACCTCGTAGCCCTGGATTTCAAAGTAATCCTTCAAAAGCTGCAAAATTCCTGCTTCATCATCCACGAGCAATAATTTCTTCGGCATCTCCTCACCTCTTATAATTCCAACTCTGAACCGCAGCACAGATATTCCATGCCCGGCACTCTTTCTGCAAGAAACGCAAAGGCTTTCTCTCCGGTACAATGGCAGGTAAAAAACCTGGAATCATACTGTTTCAGCCCCTGTGCAACCTGCTCTAAAAGTTCCTCCTCTACAGTGACTCCTGTTGTAGGATTAAACAGATGAAAACCTCCGATACACACTTTTGGATGATAGGGTTCTGCCTTTTTCAAAATATTCAGCACACCGGTGTGACCACATCCCAGAACTAAAACGGTCTGCTCTCCCTCTGTAAGAATCAGGTTCTGTTCATGAAGGAAATCATCTTTTTCCTCTCCCTTGTACAGCACATCATTGGCACTGGAATAACATCTGGAACGGTCTGTCACCACAAATAAACGAAGCTCCTCATCTATGACAAAATCCCCCTCCAAAAGATGAATCTGGGGATGATCCTCCGGTTTCACAGACAGACTGATATCTTTTTTCCTGCCATAATTATGGGAATAATATTTCTCAAATGCTGTTTTCTGTACATAAAGATCTGCTTTCTGATTGATGTTCAAAAAAGCTTCCAACCCGCCTCCATGGTCATAATGTCCATGAGAGAGGATTACTGTATCCACCTGCGTCAGATCAATTCCAAGACGTTCTGCATTCTCCAACAGGGTCTTATCCGGTCCCAGATCAAACAGTATTTTATGCTGATTTGTCTCTATATAAAGAGAAAGCCCATGCCTGGGCGTAAAATCACCTTTGGCATGGTTCTCAACTAAACAAGTTAATTTCATTGTCTGTTTTTCCCTCTTTCTCCAGCCTGCTTCAGAGTACGGAAACTTCCTCTTCTGTAAGCATGCGAATCTTATTTTTATTTAAAACCTTCTTGGCTTTGATACGATCTTCTACTTTGATGATCATACATGCAAGGTCTCCGCTCTGGGCAAAAAATGCATATGCATAGTCAAGACTGATGCCTTCCTCTGCCAGAATGGAAACAATCTTTGCCACACTTCCCGGTTTATCTTCTGCTGCCACTGCGATCACATCGGTAATGGTATAAATATGCCCGTTTTCCCTGAGTACATTCCCTGCCTCAAACACATCGTCTACGATCAGGCGGAGCACACCAAAATCAGAAGTCTCTGCAATAGACAAAGCCCTAAGATTAATATTTGCTGCTGCCAGCTCATCTGTGATAGCTGCCAGACCGCCACTTTTGTTTTCAATAAATACAGAAATCTGTTTTACTGCCATGATAATCCCCCTTTCCTGTGTTTTAATATAATTTACGTTTATCGATCACTCTCACTGCTTTTCCTTCGCTTCTGGTAATGGTCTTTGGTGCCACCAAATGCACTTTGGCCTGAATACCAAGCATTCCCTTCAGTGCGGAAACCAGTTCTTTTTCTTTTTCGGATACCACTGCCAGATTATCGGAGAACATTTCCTGAGACATTTCTACATTGATATCAAAGGTATCTGAGTTGTTTTTTCTATCCACAATAATCTGATAATTCGGTGTCATACCGGTATTTAAAAGCACGGTCTCAATCTGTGACGGGAATACATTAACTCCGCGGATGATCAGCATATCATCACTGCGTCCCATTGGTTTGCTCATCTTAACGTGTGTTCTTCCGCAGGAACACGGCTTTCTGTTCAGCACACACAGATCTCTTGTCCGGTAACGAAGGAGAGGAAATGCCTCTTTCGTAAGACTGGTAAATACCAATTCTCCTTTTTCTCCTTCCGGCAGAACTTCTCCTGTCTTTGGATTGATGATCTCTGCAATAAAATGGTCTTCATTGATGTGCATTCCTGTCTGTTCCTCGCATTCAAAGGCAACACCGGGACCGCTGATTTCTGTCAATCCGTAGATATCATATGCCTTGATCCCCAGTTTCTCCTCAATGTCATGACGCATCTCATCAGTCCATGCTTCAGCTCCGAAAATACCTGCTTTCAGCCTGATCTGATCATTCAGCCCTCTCTCCTGAATACTTTCTGCCAGATACGCCGCATAGGACGGTGTACAGCATAAGATGGTTGAACCAAGGTCTGTCATAAACTGAATCTGACGGTCCGTGTTTCCGGAAGACATCGGAAGTGTAAGACATCCTACCTTATGGGAGCCTCCATTCAATCCCGGACCTCCGGTAAATAATCCATATCCATAGGAAACATGTACCACATCTTCTTTGGTTCCTCCTGCCGCTACGATTGCTCTGGCACAACAATCTTCCCACAGATCCAGGTCATGCCGGGTATAAAATGCCACGACTCTTCGGCCGGTAGTCCCACTGGTAGACTGTATCCGCACACAGTCTTCCAAAGGCTTTGCCAGAAGTCCGTAAGGATATGCCTCCCGCAAGTCGTCTTTTGTCACAAAAGGCAGTTTATGCAGATCTTCTACCCCATGGATATCCTGAGGCGTGACTCCCGCATCTTCCATTTTTTTTCTGTAATAAGGAACATTATCCCACACATGCTGTACCTGTTTTACCAGACAGGCACTCTGATGCTTTTTTATTTCTTCTGCCGGCATGGTCTCGATTTCCGGCTGAAAATACTGCTTGGCCATCTCCCATTCCCTCCTGTTTTTCTTTTATTCCATACCTCTTCCCAGTGCAAAGGCTTTCTGATTCATTTCCAGGAATTTTGGCTGAACACATGCTTCCAGTGCATCCATCCATGCTTCATATGGTGCATCAAAATATCTGGAGAATCTTCCCATGAGCACCAGGTTCACTGCTTTCGGAGAACCGGCCTCCATAGCCATGGACAGAGCATCGATTCCGTCTACATCTGCTCCTGCTTCCTGCATTTTTTCCACCAGATTTTCCGGGTACTGAGCAGCACCGATAATGACAGGCATTGGATCGATCTCCTGATTGGAAACAATGATCTTTCCGCCTTTCTTCAAATAAGATATCCATCTGGCAGCTTCCAGTTTTTCAAAAGAAATGATGAAATCTGCTTCCCCCTTATCAATGACCGGTGAATACACCTTATCCCCATATCGCACATAGGTTACAACGCTTCCGCCTCGCTGACTCATACCGTGGACTTCTGATACTTTTACGTCATATCCCTGAGACATAAGAAGTTTCCCAAGCATTTTGCTTGCCAGCAAAGAACCTTGTCCACCAACACCTACAATCATAATATTCTTTGTCATTTTCTCATCCCCCTTATGCTTCCAATGCGCCAAAGGCACATAACTGCTGACATACTCCGCAGCCTACACAAAGTGTCGGATCAATGACAGCTTTTTTCTCTTTGATACTGATAGCCGGACAGCCCAGCTTCATACATTTCTTACATCCTTTACATTTATCCGGATCTGCCTTCAGAGCCGGTTTTGGCTTCACGGTCTTTAACAGTGCACATGGTCTGCGGCTGATGATCACAGATGGAGCCGGAGCAGCCAGCTCTTCCTTCAACACTTCGTCCGTCTGTGCCAGATCATAGGGATCCACCACTCTTACCCGTTCAAATCCCATGGCTTTGCAAAGAGCTTCCAGATCGATCTTTCCTGCCGGGTCTCCTTTGATATTATAACCCGTAGTCGGATTCTGCTGATGCCCGGTCATGCCGGTAATGGAGTTGTCCAGGATGATCACTGTGGAATTGCTCTGGTTATAGGCAATATTGGCAAGCCCGGTCATACCGGAATGCATAAAAGTAGAATCACCGATCACGGCCACAGTGTTTTTCTCACTTTCTTCCCCAAGTGCTTTGTTAAATCCATGGATGGAACTGATGGATGCACCCATACAGGCATTCATTTCCATAGCATTTAACGGTGCAACTGCTCCCAGGGTATAGCAGCCGATATCACCTAATACTCTGCATTTATTCTTAGATAATATATAAAACATGCCTCTGTGAGGACATCCCGCACACATCACAGGCGGACGTACCGGCATATTTTCTTCTAAAGAAAGACCCTGCTCTGCTTCCTTTTTTCCAAGGCGGGAGGCAATAAGATTCTGGGAGAATTCATCCTCCATAGGAAGCAGATCTTTACCGTGCACTTCCACACCGATGGTGTCACAGAACTCTTCAATAAACGGATCCAATTCTTCAATGACAATCACTTTTTCCACCTGATCGGCAAAAGAGCGGATCAGGTTTTGAGGCAGCGGCCAAACCATACCCAGTTTTAAAATACTGGCCTCTTCCCCGTATACTTCCTTTGCATATTGATAGCAGGTAGATGAGGTGATGATACCCAGCTTTTTATCTCCCCACTCAATACGATTCAAAGCAGAAGTCTCTGCATACTCCGCAAGGTCACGAATACGTTTTTCCACCAGCGGGTGTTTCTTCTTTGCATTCGCCGGCATCATGACATTTTTCTGAATGTTTTTCTCGTAAGGCTTCACAGGAGGCACTACTCTCTCCCCTGTCTCTACAATACTCTGGGAATGTGCAATGCGGGTACACATTTTTAAGAAAACAGGTGTGTCATATGCTTCTGAAAGTTCGTATGCTGTTTTTGCAAATTCCAGAGCTTCCTGGGAATCCGACGGCTCCAGCATCGGTACCTTGGACGCTTTTGCATAATGCCTGGAATCCTGCTCATTCTGAGAGGAATGCATGCCTGCATCATCAGCCACTGCAATGACCATACCTGCATTCACTCCTATGTAAGAAATGGTAAACAGAGGATCTGCCGCCACATTTAATCCTACATGCTTCATGGCACAGAAACTTCTTTTTCCTGCCAGAGATGCTCCGAATGCCACCTCCATGGCAACTTTTTCATTTGGAGCCCATTCACTGTATACCTCGTCGAATTTCGCCAGTTCTTCTGTGATCTCTGTACTCGGGGTTCCCGGATAACTGGAAACCACACTGCAGCCTGCTTCATAAAGCCCTCTTGCCACGGCTGCATTTCCTAACATTAATTGTTTCATTTTTCCTCTTCCGTCCTTTCTTCTTTCTTTTCTTTATCAAAAATCTCCCGTAATGCATTCTCTCCGTAATTCAGCATGCGGTTAACCCTGCTGATGGTTGCACTGCTTGCTCGGGTCTCATTTCCGATTTCCGTATATACTCTTCCCTCATACAGCATTTTTGCCACCGTATAGCGCTGTTCCATAGCCGCTAACTCAGTCATGCTGCACAGATCCTGAAAAAAACGCCGGCACTGCTCCAGATCTTCCAACTGCAGGATGCTCTTATACATCTCCACACAATAGTCACTGTCTTTTCCTTTTGCCATCTGAATCTTCCTTTCTGTTCCTGTCATTCATTTCTAAACCTGTTTTTTATTGTATCACACTTTTGCTCTTTAAGCAATTAAAGAATTTAAAATTTAAGGTTTGACATCCTGTAAAAAATCTCGTATAATTTACTTTAGCACCAAAAAGAGAAAAAGTGTTTTCTCGTATTTGAGAAGGGGAAAAAATTATGCCAATTACAGATATACTGGAGCGGAACTGCCGCCTCTACGGAAATGAAACATGTCTGGTTGAAATCAATCCGGAAATGACCGAAACACGCCGGATCACCTGGAAGGAATATGAACTGATACAGCCCAGCTCTCCTTCCTACTACAGAAGAGAAATTACCTGGAATGTATTTAATGAAAAAGCAAACCGCTTTGCCAATATGCTGCTGGACCGGGGAATCAAAAAAGGAGATAAAGTAGGGATTCTGCTGATGAACTGTCTGGAATGGCTGCCCATCTATTTCGGCATCCTGAAAACAGGTGCACTGGCCGTACCCTTTAATTTCCGATATACCGCCGATGAGATTGAATACTGTGCCAATCTGGCAGAACTGGATGTCCTGATCTTCGGTCCTGAATTTATCGGACGTATTGAAGAAATCGCAGATTCCATTATTAAAAACCGTCTTCTTTTTTATGTTGGAAGCAATTGTCCAACCTTTGCAGAAGACTATACCAGCCTTACCATTGATTATCCAAGCACTTCCCCCTGCATCCCCATTGATGATGAAGATGATGCGGTAATCTATTTTTCTTCGGGAACCACAGGTTTTCCCAAGGCGATCCTGCATAATCACACCAGCCTGATGCATGCGGCAAAGGTGGAACAAAACCATCACGGACAGACTCATGAAGATGTCTTCCTCTGCATTCCGCCTTTATACCATACCGGTGCGAAAATGCACTGGTTCGGCTCCTTTCTGGTAGGCGGAAAAGCTGTGCTTTTAAAGGGTACGAAACCAGAATTTATTTTTGATGCAGTATCTAAGGAGCATTGTACTATTGTGTGGCTTCTGGTTCCATGGGCTCAGGATATCCTGGATTCCATTGACAGCGGCAAGCTGAAACTGACAGATTACCAGTTATCCCAATGGAGGCTGATGCACATTGGTGCCCAACCGGTTCCCCCAAGCTTGATTGCCCGCTGGAAACATATCTTCCCACATCACCAGTATGATACCAACTATGGTCTCAGTGAATCCATTGGACCTGGATGTGTACATCTCGGCGTAGAAAACATCCATAAAGTAGGTGCCATTGGTGTTCCTGGCTATGGATGGGAGATAAAAATTGTGGATGAAACCGGAAAAACGGTTTCCCAGGGTCAGGTTGGCGAACTCTGTGTGAAAGGTCCCGGCGTTATGACCTGCTATTACCGTGACGAAAAGGCTACCAAAGAAGTGTTAAAAGACGGATGGCTGTTTACAGGTGATATGGCAGAACAAGATGCTGACGGTTTTATCTATCTGGTAGACCGTAAGAAAGATGTTATCATTTCCGGAGGTGAAAATATCTACCCTGTTCAGATTGAAGATTTTCTCCGTGCACATCCTGCCATCAAGGATGCGGCGGTCATCGGACTCCCTGATAAACGACTGGGTGAGATCACTCTGGCTGTCATCGAGACCAAAGATAATTACATCTGTACAGAAGAAGATATCCAGGAATTCTGCAAAAAACTGCCTCGTTATAAACGACCGAAAAAAATCATCTTCGCAGACATTCCGAGAAATCCAACCGGAAAAATCGAAAAACCAAAGCTGCGTAAAATCTACTGCGGAGAAAGCCTGGTGGCTTCTCAGATTGAAGCGGATACCCTGGGTATCCGGGCATAACATTGAAAAAATAGCTATACCGTTTACATTCTGCGTAATTGGTATAGCTATTTTTTAGTTATCCAAAAGCCGGATGCATGCCTGCAAATGAAAGATATTCCCTCTCTCCCAGTTTTTCATTAGAGATGGCTGCATAATCATTCATCTTCACCGTGCTTTTCGGGTTGGTCACCACAGGAAGCACCACTGAAAGTGCAATGTTTCCATCCTTCATAGAATTTAAAAGTCCCTCTGCTGTTCCGTCTGTATGATTCTCAATGGCAAAGCAGCCGCCAAGTTTACTGACGGCTGCGGCTGCAATCTGATCCGGAAAGGTATGTGTATGAAAATCAATATATTTTTTTCTCATCTTCTTCACCTCAACTTCCCAGAGTAATCTTCTGTTCTGCCTGTACGGTTACATGATAACATGCAAATGCATCTTCTACCAGCTCTGCGTCCGGTTTCTTCGTGAGCATGCTCACCACCGGAACAAGCACCAGTCCTGCTAACATGGCAAATGCACCACAGTTGATCGGTGACTGCAGAATCTCCGGAAAGAGCTCTTTGGCCGCCATGTTCAAGATCATAATGCCGGAACCAAATACAAAGCAGACCCAGCATGCAGCTTTTGTTGTCTTTTTCCAGTATAATCCATAGAGAAACGGTGCCAGAAACGCACCGGACAAAGCCCCCCAGGAAATCCCCATCAACTGTGCGATAAAGGTAACCGAGCTTTTATACTGGATAACCGCAATCACCACGGAGATGCCAATGAAAACCACGATCAGCCCCCTCATAACACGTACCAGGGTTTTATCCTCCGCATCCTTTAACACGTTCTCTCTTAGAAAATCAATGGTCAAAGTAGAACTGGATGCCAGAACCAGGGAAGATAATGTAGACATCGATGCCGACAACACCAGGATGACCACCAGTGCGATCATCAGAGGAGAAAGTCCGGACAGCATGGCAGGAATGATACTGTCATAGCCCCCTGCCGCAAGATCGATCTGATCAGAGAATAAACGTCCGAAGCCTCCCAGGAAATAACATCCGCCTGCCACCACGATCGCAAAAACAGTGGAGATCACGGTTCCCTTTTTAATGGCAGATTCATTTTTAATGGCATAGAATTTCTGAACCATCTGAGGCAGCCCCCAGGTGCCAAGAGAAGTCAAAAGCACAACGCCTAACAGTCCCAAAGGATCCGGTCCGAAAAAGGAAGCGAAGACTCCCGGTGTGGTACTTACCGTTTCATCCTGAATCTGTGCAAGCCCGCCAAGTGCTTCCATAAATCCACCTTTGCTGTTTAACACTGCTGCGATCACCAGGACAATCCCGGCAAGCATAACCAATCCCTGAATAAAATCGTTAAAGGCAGTAGCCATATATCCACCTGCTACCACATAAATCCCTGTAAGTACCGCCATCAGCACAATGCATACCGTGTAATCAATGTGAAATGCCATTCCGAACAATCTGGAAAGTCCGTTGTACAGAGATGCCGTATAAGGAATCAAAAACAAGAAGGTAATCATAGATGCTCCGATTTTCAATGCTCTGCTGTCAAATCTTGCACCGAAAAACTCCGGCATGGTTGCTGAATCCAGATGTTGTGTCATGATACGGGTACGCCTTCCAAGGATAGACCATGCAAGCAATGAACCGATAAACGCATTTCCCAGTCCGATCCAGGTAGATGCAATTCCGAATCTCCATCCAAACTGCCCTGCATACCCGACAAAGATAACTGCCGAAAAATAAGAGGTTCCATAGGCAAAAGCGGTGAGCCACGGGCCTACCGAACGCCCTCCCAGAACAAAACCATTGACATCTGTTGCCTGTTTTCTGCAATAAATTCCGATTCCGATCATTACAGCAAAAAACACCACCAACATTCCAATCTTTACCATCATTTTTCTTTCCCTCCTGTGCTTTAAACTTCTACGCTTTGCACTTGCAAAGTTTAACTTCCTAAAGTATAAGAGAAAACAGAAAAGATGTCAAGCAATTTCGCAAAAAAGGGAAAAAAAGGCTGCGGTCAGAACCGCAGTCTTCTTTTCCTGTCTCTTATACCCACTCTTCCGCAAAACGTTGGTGTACTGCACGCATAGCCATCTCTGCTTCATCCTCTCTTACCACTGCCGTGATGCGGATCTCAGAAGTCGTAATCATATCTGTATTGATCCCTGCTTCTGATAAAGCTTCAAACATTTTTGCAGCAACCCCTGCATTAGCACTGACACCGGCTCCTACCACAGATACCTTTGCCACATCCTCCTGACAGGTGATATGTACCTCTCCTAAAATATCCTTATGCTCTTCCAGCAGTTTCATGGTCACCAGCATATCTGCTCTTGCCACCGTAAAGGTCAGTGTTTTGGTTCCGTCATTATCCAGAGACTGGATCATAACATCAATATTCAGATTATTTCCTGCCATGAGATTCAATAATTTAAAGGTACTTTCCGGGTCATTTTTCATTCCTGCCACAGAAATCTTAGCTATATTTTTATCCGTAGCTACACCGCTGATCAGCATTTTTTCCATTTTCGTGCTCTCCTTTACAATGGTTCCTTCTCCTTCTGTCATGCTTGACTTGACCACAAGCTTTACATTATACCGTCTTGCCATTTCCACACAACGATTATGCAGAACTTTTGCTCCAAGGGATGCCAGTTCCAGCATTTCCTCGTAGGTGACTTCCGGCATCCTGCGGGCATCCGGCACGATCCTTGGATCTGCTGTATAGACCCCGTCCACATCTGTATAAATCTCACATACATCTGCATGAAGAGCTGCCGCCAGTGCCACTGCTGTAGTATCTGAACCGCCTCTTCCCAGCGTTGTCACATCCTCATATTTATTCACACCCTGAAAACCTGTGACAACCACAATCTTATTGGAATCCAGCTCTTTTTGGATCCTTTCTGTATCAATGCGTTTTAACTTTGCATTCTGATATGCAGAAGTTGTATACATCGGTACCTGCCATGCATTGAGAGAAATTGCCGTAACTCCCATCTGAATCATGGTCATTGCCATCAAAGATACGGAGACCTGTTCTCCGGT
Source organism: uncultured Blautia sp. (assembly GCF_947654165.1). Lineage (GTDB taxonomy): Bacteria > Bacillota > Clostridia > Lachnospirales > Lachnospiraceae > Blautia. The sequence goes on along the minus strand of NZ_CANTKB010000018.1, from coordinate 11,317 downwards.
AGCAAGAAGCATATCCATCTCTCTTCTGGAAGGCATGCTGCTGATACGTGCTGCCTGACTAAGAAGATGGTCTGTTGTTTTTCCCATGGCAGAGAGCACCACCACTACCTGGTATCCTTCTCTCCACTTTTTAATACATTGTTCTGCCACATTCCGGATCTTATCCAGGTCCGCCACAGAACTTCCGCCGAATTTCATAACTGCAAGCATATATTTTTCTGTGTCCCTTTCTGTTGATTTCTGTGTTTCTTGATTCTCTGGTCATTTTACCACACAGACCGGAAATATCCAAGTATTTTTACAATTCCCTTAGGGCCAGCACTGCCGTATCCACCTCTTCTCTGGTATTGTAATGTGAAAAGCTAAACCGGACTGCCCCACGGTCTGTCGTCCCAAGAGCCTGATGCATCAAAGGTGCACAGTGTGCACCCGGTCTGGTGGAAATCCCATATTCCGCATATAAAAAGTCGCTGACTTCTGCGGAATCATATTCCTTTACATTTAAAGAAACAATGGGGCATCGGTTTCTGCTGCTGAAATCTCCGTAAACCGTGATGCCCGGTATTTCCGATACCCTTTGGTAAAAGTACCACATAAGTTCCTGTTCTTTTTCCCGAATAACATCCAGTCCTGTCTCTTTCAGATAATCCAGAGCCGCATTCAGCCCTGCCAGTCCATGGGCGTTTAAGGTTCCTGCCTCCAGGGCTGTGGGCATCTGGGACGGATGGGTACGGCTGTAGGTCTGCACACCGCTTCCCCCTGTCTTTAACGGCCGTATGACAAGCCCTTCTCTCACATACATGCCTCCTGTCCCCTGAGGTCCTAAAAGCCCCTTATGACCAGTAAAACACAGTACATCAATCTTCATCTCCTCTGCCCGGATAGGAAAGACCCCTGCCGTCTGAGAGGCGTCCACCACAAACAGAGCCCCATGTCTGTGGGCAATTTCCCCAACTCTTTTGATGTCTGTCAGATTTCCTGTCAGATTCGAACCATGGGTACACACGATCATTTTCGTATTTTCTTTTATCTGTTTCTCAAAATCTTCATAACAAATCCTGCCCTTTTCATCACTTTTCAGGATGGTCAGTTCCACCCCTGTATTTTCCAGTTCATAAAGCGGGCGAAGAACAGAATTATGCTCAAGCTGAGTGGTAATCACATGGTCTTGCGGATTTAACAGCCCTTTTAATGCCAGATTCAGGCTCTCGGTAGAGTTAGATGTAAAAACGATCTGTGCCGGATTTGTTCCTCCAAACAGCATGGCCAGCTTCTTTCTGGTATCAAAAAGCATTCTGGAGGCATCCATGGAAGCATTGTGAGCACCACGTCCTGCATTTCCCATGGAACACAGGGCACGGGTCACTGCTTCCACCACCTGTTTCGGCTTTTGCATCGTTGTTGCTGCATTATCAAAATAAATCATCCCTATTCCTCTCTTTCTCATAGGAACAAGACAATGCTGCCCCTAATGCCGCCTCTTCTGTATGCTGACATACCTGCAGTTCCATAAGAAATTTTTCGCTCATGATCTTCTGCAAATATCTGTTTCTGCGAATTCCGTTTCCGGAGCCGATTATTTTAGTCCTTACCTGTGTCTCTCCTTTTTCCATTTTCTGATAGAATGCGAATAATTCATCGGCCATCCCCTCTAGAACTCCCTCGATCAAAACCTGCGGTGTGAAATTATCGACTCCTATATTCTGAATGCTTCCTCTTCTTTCCGGATATGCTCTGGTTCCGGCAAACCTGGTATCCACCCTGAGTTTCTCTCCTGTATGACTGTTGTTTTCCAAAAGCTGCTCCATCACAGCATAATGATCCATGTTTTTGATTCCCATGGCTTCTCCGTATTGACGGAAAAAGGACTCCAACAAGGCATAGGCTCTTCCGCCGCACAAAGAGGAGCCAACCAAGAGATAATGATTTCCCAGATAAGGTCTTGTCTCAATTTCTTCCTCCTGAAGAAAGGAATCTGAACATACAGACACCTGTGCTCCTGTTCCGATGTTCACAAGAATCGAATTCTCTGCATCTTCCACTGCACCTAAAAAACTGGCCTGGTTGTCCCCTATGGCCGTATAAACCGGAATCCCCTGATAGGTTCCAAGGCTTATGATTTCTCCCGTCACCTCCGGAAGAATCCAATCAGAAACACCTGCTTGCTCTAAAAGTGCATCTTGAAAGCATCCTCTCTCCACATCAAAAAATCCAAACCCTGCGGCATTGCTTGAATGCACCAGAGGGGTTCTTCTTTTGGTAAGAATCATCCCAATATAGTCCATGATTGTACACATACTTACCGCCTGCTCAGGTACCTGGCCCATAATCGTCTGATAAATATGCGTCACAAGCCCATATCCCGTAGAAACCTCAACACCCTGCGTTTCTTTCAGAACCTCACAGAGACTTTTTCCATCTCGAAAGGGAATAGAGCCTCTTTGATCCTGCCAGGTATAAAGAGGACTCACATGTTCCCCTTTTTCATTTAAATATACTATTCCATGCATCTGCCCTGTTAAACCTATGGCCTGTATACCTTCACACTCTTCTGAAATCCGCTGCAGAAGTCCCAGTACCTTTTTTCGGATTTCTTCTGGATTCTGCAGCTTTTCCCATGGGTGATCGGTCTTTAAAAAGCTGTTGTTTTCTATGGTATAGGACTTTTCTGCCTTACATCTTCTGGTGTCTGCCACCACAGCACTGATGCTGGTTGTTCCGATATCAATTCCTACTGTTTTCACCTGTCCACCTCCATTTTCTCCATTTTATCACAAGTAAAGAAGAAAAGGTCAAAATAATACAGTTTTTCCTTTGATTATTAGGAGATTTTTTCTGTTTTCTATACTATAATGGGAATACTTTCAAAACATTTGTATTACAAAGAGGAGGATTTTACCTATGGGAATGAATGAATACAAACTGGAATCTCATCCTTTATGCAGCGATGGTGCTGTTGTACAGGGAACAGACTACCGTATCACGGTTCTTACCCCTGCCCTGATTCGTCTGGAGTACAATGCAAAAGGAATTTTTGAAGACCGTGCGACACAGTCTGTCCTGAATCGTGATTTTCCTGTTCCTGATTTTCAAGTACAGGAGGAAGACGGAGAACTGTCCATTTACACAAAAGAATTGGAGCTTCACTATGACAAAAAAAGATTTTCCAAACATGGACTGATGATAAATGTAACCGGAGGCGGTGGCTGGGGCCGTACATGGCACTACGGTGAAACCCCGGATGATCTGCTTGGAACTGCCCGCACTCTGGATATGTGTGATGGAGCCCATGTCATTCACGATGGTGTCTATAATAATGAACTGGCACCTACACAGGATGCCATTGTAAAAAAAGTCCCCATGGAACATGGTGTGATTTCCAGAAAAGGATTTTCTGTCGTAGATGACAGCCACTCTATGGTACTCACAGAAGATGGCTGGATCGCAACAAGAGAAGAAGACTGCATTGACCTGTATTTCTTCGGATACGGACACCGCTACCTGGACTGCCTGAAGGACTTTTATTATCTTTGCGGAAAGACACCGCTTCTTCCAAGATATGCCCTTGGTAACTGGTGGAGCCGTTATCACCGCTATACAGAATCAGAGTACAAGGAACTGGTAGAACGGTTTGAGGCAGAAAGGCTTCCTTTTTCTGTTGCAGTCATTGATATGGACTGGCATCTGGTGGACGATGTTCCCCCCAAATATGGAAGCGGCTGGACTGGTTACACCTGGAACAAAAACTTCTTCCCTGACCCGGAAGCATTTCTTCAATGGCTCCATGAGCACCATATGAAAGTTACTTTGAATGTACATCCGGCAGACGGCATTCGTGCTTATGAAGAAAGCTACCCTGCCATTGCAAAAAAAATGGGAATAGACCCTGCCACAGAGCACACTGTCATGTTTGACCCTGCAGACCCCCACTTCATGGAAGTATATTTAAAAGACCTTCATCACCCCCTGGAGGAAGAAGGTGTGGACTTCTGGTGGCTGGATTGGCAGCAAGGCGGTGTTACCAAAGTACCTGGTCTGGATCCGCTCTGGATGCTGAACCATTATCACTTTCTGGACAGCCGTTGGAAAGGCAGCAGACCTATGACCTTTTCCCGTTATGCAGGCGTAGGAAGCCACCGCTATCCTATCGGCTTCTCCGGTGACACAGTGATCTCCTGGGAAAGTCTCCAGTTCCAGCCTTATTTCACAAACACAGCCAGCAATATTGGCTACGGATGGTGGAGCCATGATATTGGAGGGCATATGCTGGGGATCCGTGATGACGAACTAATGGCACGTTGGGTACAGTATGGTGTATTCTCCCCTATCAACCGTCTTCACAGCACTGATAATCCTTTCAATGGAAAAGAGCCATGGAAATTCAATAAGATCACTCAGAACATTATGGAAGACTATTTAAGACTCCGTCATGGTCTGGTTCCGTATCTCTATACCATGAACCGCAGAGCCAGCAGAGAAAACCTGCCGCTGATCCAGCCTCTGTATTACCTTGAACCGGAACAAAATGAAGCTTATGAAGCCAAAAATGAATATTATTTCGGTTCCGAGCTTCTGGTATCTCCAATCACAGAAAAACAGGATGCCACCGCTCTTGTGGGAAAAGCAAAAACCTGGCTTCCGGAAGGTCTCTGGGCTGATTTCTTCAGTGGAATGGTATACCATGGAGACAGAATGCTCAATCTCTTCAGAAGCATGGAACATATTCCTGTCCTGATGAAAGCCGGTGCTATTATTCCGATGAAAGATATGCGGGATTATGACAACAGCATGGACAATCCAAAAGCAATGGAAGTACGGATTTTCCCTGCCAAAAACGGAAGTTTTACACTCTGGGAAGATGCCGGAGACACACCGGAAGACCTGGATGAAAATTGGGCTGCAACCAAACTGACTTTCAAAAACGATAGCACTGCAGAATTCCGCATTGAAAAAGCGACCGGAAATCTCTCTGTTTTACCCTCCTCCAGAACCTGGAAACTGGTGTTTACAGCGACTGCTCCTGCTACACCGGTTGTTGCTGCAGACGGGGAAGTACTTTCTTCCAAAGTATCTTATGACAAAGAAAGCTCCTGCCTGATTATCGAAATCCCGGAAACAGATATTGAAAAAGAAATCTGTATCACATTCCCAGATGGTCTGGCACTGGCGGATCAGAACCTTACAGACCGCTGCTACCGTCTGTTGGAAAAAGCGCAGATTGAATATAACATGAAGTCTCGCATCTATGATATCGTAAAAAAACAGGGTGCCGACAGCACCGCCTCTCTGGCATCCCTGGACTTAAACCCTGCTTTGTTGGGTGCACTGTTGGAAATCATCAATGCCTGAGTATTAAAAGCAAGAAAGAACTGCCGCTTTGTGACAGTTCTTTCTTATTTGTCTTGTCTTTTTTCTTATTCGCAATAAAGATGAGCCGCCTCTTCTCCCCGCAGCATCCTGAGACCTCCAAGGGCCAGGGCTTCCATCTCATTTTCTCCAGGCATGACCACAACAGGTGCCAGAAACCCGACATATTCTTCCACACGTTTGGTCAACATTTTCGAGTATGCAAGCCCTCCCGTAAGAATAATCGCATCACATCTGCCTTTTAACACAATGGACAACTGGCCAATCCCTTTGGCAATCTGATATGCCTGAGCCTGAAATACCTGATCTGCATAGACATCTCCCTCCCGGATTCTCTTTTCGATCACTCGGCAGTCACTGGTTCCAAGATGTGCATACATGCCTCCCATTCCCCGAATCTTTTTCTTCATTTCCTGGAATGTATAGTTACCGGAATAGCACAGCCGGATCAGTTCCAGAGAAGGAACACTTCCGGATCGCTCCGGTGAAAACTGTCCTTCATCATCTCCGATGGTATCCACGATCACACCGTGCTCATGAACACTTACGGAAATCCCACCGCCCAGATGTGCCACCAAAAGCCGGAGATTTTTGTAATCCACACCGCATTCCGCCGCATATTTCATGGCCATTGCACGACTGTTCAACACATGGCAGAAACTCTGACGACGGATATCCTTCATCCCTGTGATCTGAGCCACCGGAGAAAGACTTCCCGAGGTCACAGCATCATAGATATATGCCGGAATCCCATACTGCTCCCCCACAGAAAAAGCCATCATACCACCAAGGTTTGATGCATGAGGGGAACTGATATCACCTTCCAGGGCATGATAAAGTGCCGTATTTACTACATACCCTCCATTCTGAAGCCCCGGAACCAGACCGCCCCTTCCCACAACCGCAGAAAAACTCTCTCCCTCCACCTGATACTGATCCAGAAAACGTTCCAATGTCTTCATCCTCATAGGAAGCTGTTCTGTAATAGTCTCGAATCTGGAAAGTTCTTCAGGAGAGTGTTCGATATTCTCCTGTACGAGTTTCTCGCTGTCCCGAAACACAGCCAGTTTGGTACTGGTAGAACCGGGGTTGATGATTAATTGCCTGTATCCCTTTTCCATAGATTCACCTCGTATTTTACACTTGGAACCTTTACTTCTTATCTTGCCAGATATTTAATAGACTGCTCATCCGGAATCCCGTTGTAGAAGTTCTTCAGCCAGTCATCCTGAATCTGTGCCTGCTCCTGCCAGGAAACTGCACTGCCATCAAAACAGCTTATCTCTACCTGCTTTAATTCCTTGCCAAACTGTCCTGCATACTGATTCCAGATTTCCATACTGTAAGTTTCTAATCCTATAACCTCTGTCAGATAGGTCAGGCGGTCAAAATCATGAAATGACATTTTTCTTGTTCCCTGTAATAATTCCCTATCTTTTTCTCCGCATAAATAAAAAAATGCAAAACGCTCTATATCTGTCTGTTTCATAATCATTCCTCCTCTTTGTATCACTTTTTAAACCGATTTTATCCTGATTTCAGATGAAAAGCAATAGAAAAATAGAAAAGCATAATGTTTCCTTCTTTTATTCTTCCAAAATATAAATCTGCTTTCCTTCTTTTATGGTTTCCAGGACCTTTACATCCTTCACTTCATCTGTGGGAATCTCCAAAGGGTTTCTGTCAAGAATGATGAAATCCGCTGTTTTCCCTTCTTGTATTTTTCCCTTTTGGTTTTCTTCCCCATATTGATATGCAGCATAGACTGTCATTGCCTTGAGTCCGTCATAAACACTGATTTTTTCCTCTTGTGACAGCACTGCTCCGGCTTTTGTCACACGTTTTATACCGCACCAGATAGATTGAAACACATCCGGCATGAGAACCGGGCTGTCCTGATGAAAGGTAAACGGCAGCCCCAAAGCCTTCGCCGTTCCCGCCGGAGATATCTTTTCAGCTCTTTCAAAGGTTTTATTTTTTGCATAACTGCGGCCCAGGTAATCTGTGGCTGCCTATATACAGTCAGACGCAAAAGTGCAGGCAGGATTTCCTCTGTTTCCAGATACCTAAGTACAGGAATCAGATACAAATAAATAAACCCATCTGCAACACATTCCAGATAATTATTACTTGGAAAATGTGTATACATATCCAGCAAATGACCAAACACTCGCTGTATTCCCTCTTTGCATTCCGGGAAATCCTCCACAAGAATACACAGGGATTTGAGAATCAGATTGAAACTGTCAATGGTTTCGTCATCATATTCCTCCCAGGAAATAACGGAGCATCAGACAAATCGTTCCATATTTTATCCCGGTAATAACAGAACCGGATGATTGAGCTTTCTGTTTTAATTCATCTGCCAATGCAAGCTGATAGGTAAGCTGTTTTTTGTAAAATCCAGCCTCTTTCTTTTGCTTGTATTAATAAACATTCTCAGAAAATTGCTGGTCCAGCAGTTTTCAAAATAGGGAAGTACCTGGTTCAGCGGAAGTTCCATATCTGCTTCCTGACGGAATCGTCTCAGCATCCGCATCCGGTTATCATATATCTGATACATTGCACGGATATACTTTGGCTGTGCCGCCTTCTGCAAGAATTAAAACAGAATTGCGGCAACAGATAAGCCTCTATTCCAATATTTTTTCGGTTAAAAATATTATTTTGTGATTTTTAGCCTACATTTTTCAGGCACAAATAGGTGGTTTTTAAATAAATCTAAAATCACACCTACATATTTTAGATCAAAATAGGCTTTTGAACAAGATTATCTAAATTTGGCCTATATTATAAGAGAGAAAAATAAGTTGAAAAGTGAAAATCTTGCAATTTGACCTATATGAGTCAGAAAAAAGTAGGCTTATATGAGTAAAACATGAAATCCCACCTATTGGGGCTACAAAAGAATAGGTTGGAATGACAAAATTACGAATTTGGGCCTATTTTATAGAATTTTTAGGCAACTGTTTTACCAAACATTTTCGAATATTATCCGGGGTTTCATCATGGCCCCGCATTTTATACTCCTGAATATGCCTGAAATCCACCATCTACTGGAATGACTACACCAGTGATAAAGCTTGCGGCCTTGCTGTCTACCAGAAACAGGAGCAGCCCTTCTAATTCCTCAGGATTTCCAAAGCGTCCCATTGGTGTTGCTTCTAGGATTTTCCTGGTACGTGCTGTTGGCGTTCCGTCTTCATTCCACAAAAGTTTTTCGTTTTGTTTTGAAGCAAAAAATCCCGGAGCAATGGCATTCACACGGATTCCCGCCTTGGAAAAATGAACTGCCAGCCATTGTGTAAAGTTCGATATAGCCGCTTTTGCACCAGAATATGCCGGAATCTTGGTCAAAGGAGTAAACGCATTCATAGAACTAATATTAATAATGCTGCATCCTTCTCTTCCTGTCATTTGTCTTGCAAACGCCTGTGTAGGAAGCAGGGTTCCCAGAAAATTCAGGCGGAATACGGCATCCACACCTTCCTCTTCCAGATCAAAAAAGCTTTTCATGTCTCCCTCTATGCTGTCTGGTTCAAAATATTCCATATCTGTGGTCGCCTTAGGATTATTGCCTCCTGCCCCATTTACCAGAATATCACATGGTCCGAAATCCTTTTGAACCTCTTCTGCTACAGCAAAACAGGCGGATTTATCTAATACATTGCACTGATATGCTTTGGCTGTGCCGCCTTCTGCAAGAATTTCTTCTGCATATTTTTCTGTTTTTTCCATACTTCTGTTTAAGAGTGCCACCTTGGCTCCAGCCCGTGCCAGTGCCTTTGCCAATGCTCCGCAAAGGACTCCTCCTGCACCTGTTACTACTGCTACTTTCCCACTTAAATTTGTACTTAATACATTCTGACTCATTTGTATGCAACCTCCCGTTTCCATTTTTTACCTTCTCTGTTGTTATATTCATTATACTGCTTCTGCGATTAAAATCGATTGAGAAGATTGTTGCATACATTGCAAAAATTGCGGTCTCTTTAACTACAAGCTGTTATTTATGGAAGTTCTTTCAGCATGAACAGATTCATGGTATTATGTTGTACTACCTGTGGCTTCTCTATTTCATGAAAACCTGCCTTTTCGTACAAGTGAATGGCAATCTCCAGATTGGTGTGGGTTTCCAGATACAGACTTTGGTATCCTACCCCAACAGCATACTCTTCTGCTGTCTTCAGCAACTTTTTCCCAAGCCCTCTTCCTTTTGCTTCCTCTGACAAATATAGTTTCTGTATCTCAGCACAGTTTTTAAATCCCGGAAAACAGTCGATTCCGATTCCGCCTAAAGCCTGCCCTTTCCCATCTTCTACAACAAAATATGCTCTTTTTCCATGATTCCCGGTGTAATACCGGCTCAGGTGATTTAGTTCTGGATCATAATAAACAGTTCCCGGAATATCCAGATGGAATTTTTCCAGGTTTTTTCTGATAGTATCAGCAAGTGCTTTGTCATCATCTTCCCGTATCTGCCTGATAATTGTGTTCTCTGAATCCATTATTTTTCTCCTTCTCTCTGTTTTTCTTAATGCTCACATACCTTCCAATCTGTACAAATATAAAAAACAAATTAGTCTTGACTGTACAGTTAGTGTACATTATATGATACCCTATGTAAAAACGAACTGCAAGATTCAGGAGGATGATTCATGAACTTTTCTAAAATTCAACAAAATCATTGGAAACAAGTAAAAGAAATCTATATGGAAGCATTTCCGAAGCGTGAACGAAAACCATTTCATTCTATCTATCATTCTGTCCAAAAAGGAAAAGCTGCAATTTTCACAGCTTTAGAAGAAAATACTGTACTTGGATTTATTATGGCTATCCCATATGAAAATATGGTAATGGTTGATTATCTGGCGGTATCCAGCAAAATTCGCAGCAAAGGTACCGGAAGTTTTCTGATACAGGAAATCTGCCGCCACTTCTCTGGCAGGAAAATCGTACTCCTCATTGAACGTCTGGACCCTTGTGCAGAGAACCATGAACAGCGAATTGCCCGCAGAAAATTTTATGTTAAAAACGGATTCTCTTCTTCTGATATTTTCATCGATGGTGCCAGCGGGGAAATGGAAATTTTGAACTACGGCTCTAAAGTTTCTCCCGAAGAATATCTCCGTCTGCAGCAATATGCTCTGGGTCGCTTATTTTTCCGCTTGTCCGGCATACGTATCAAGGAAACTTTTCCGGCATTCTAAGCCCTTAAAAACGCAATTAAAAAACGCCAATTTCGGACTTTTCCGATTCTGGCGTTTTTCATTTACTTATAGCATATATATTCTGCTTCTGATACTCTATCTCCAATTCCTTTTTATCAATCAACCTTACTCAAACTTCAACAACGTTTGATGTGTTTCGCCTTGGAAAATTAATGCTTTTATCCATAAAAAGGATGTGTTAGCACCGGGAAAACATTTATAGAGTTTGATGATTTTACCAGTCAGACCATAAATAGGCTAATTTTCATAATCTCCCCGTTTCAACCTGCTTTTTTGTAACTCAAATAGGTGGGATTGCATGTTTTTTCATATAAGCCTATTTTTTTCCGACTCACACAGGCCAACTTCCAAGACTTTCACTTTTCAGCCTATTTTGCTCCCGAATAAGTAAGTCAGATTTCGTGCTTTCTTAAAAACCACCTATTCGTACCTCAAACACATAGACTATAAATAACAAAATAATATTTCCAACCGAAAAAGCATTGGAATAGGGTTTCGTCCACTACCAAAATGTTATTTTATAAGTTAAAATATTGATTTTTCAAGATATGAGTCCAATTTTAGATATAGAAAGTTAGAGTTATATACTCTACACATTAATAATACCAATGGAAATATTTTAAAAATCCCCACAACCAGAGCATTCATACTAGTGTACTGTATTATTGATATTTAGCATATCTGTTACCTCTATTATGAGGTAACAGATGAAATTATCG
>NZ_CANTKB010000017.1 GCF_947654165.1 uncultured Blautia sp. | reverse complement strand
TAGAAACTATGTGGTTTTCAGCCACTTTTACGGCTGTGCCGTGAATAATCTAGGTTTATTATTGTTTTAAGTTCGTCTGCATTTATGCTAATTGCATTACAAAAACATACAATATTATAATAATTCAAATTACGAAATTATGCAATGAAAAGGAGAGAAGGAATTTTTAATACGGAGTTTTTACAGAAATCAAGTTGAAAATTCCAAACCGATACTATATACTTATAAAATAATGCCCTGAAAGGACTTGAAAAAAATGGAAAATAAAGAACTGATTTTTGATAATAATGCAGATATATTAATTGAAAGAGCTGACTTAACAAAGGAACCACCAGCGGAAGAGCCTTACCGCCAATATTGGTTTATAAAGAAAGCAAGAGAACTCATAAAAGCAAAGTCAGAAGAATTAGGAAGACCTTTAACCTCGAGTACCGTAACTTTTGGCTGCCAGATGAATGCCAGGGATTCCGAAAAGCTGGCAGGGATTCTGGAACGTATGGGATATGTGGAAGTCCAGGAAGAAGAAGCAGACTTTGTTATTTATAATACCTGCACTGTCCGGGAAAATGCCAACCTGAGAGTGTATGGGCGTCTGGGATATCTTCACAGCCTGAAAAAGAAAAACCCACACATGATGATCGGGCTTTGCGGCTGTATGATGCAGGAGCCGCAGGTCGTGGAAAAATTGAAAAAGAGTTATTCCTTTGTGAATCTGATTTTTGGAACCCACAATATTTATAAATTTGCAGAACTGGTCGTGTCTGCACTGCTGTCAGACCACATGGTGATCGATATCTGGAAAGATACAGATAAGATTGTGGAGGATCTGCCGAGCCAGAGAAAGTTCCCCTTTAAATCCGGGGTCAATATTATGTTTGGCTGTAATAATTTCTGCAGCTATTGTATTGTGCCTTATGTAAGAGGACGGGAGAGAAGCAGAAATCCGAAGGATATTGTCAGAGAGATCGAGCATCTGGTGGCAGACGGCGTGGTGGAAGTCATGCTCCTGGGACAGAACGTAAACTCTTACGGAAAGAATCTGGAGGAGCCTATGACCTTTGCACAGCTTCTTCAGGAAATAGAGAAAATCGAAGGGTTGAAGCGGATCCGCTTCATGACTTCTCATCCAAAGGATCTTTCAGACGAATTGATCGAAGTTATGAAAAACAGCAAAAAAATCTGCAAGCATCTGCATTTGCCGCTGCAGTCCGGAAGCACAGACATTTTGAAAGTGATGAACCGCCGTTATACAAAGGAGCAGTACTTGAATCTGGTAGAACGCATCCGGGCGGCGATTCCGGATATTTCCCTTACTACAGATATTATTGTCGGTTTTCCGGGAGAGACAGAAGAAGATTTCCTGGAAACCATGGATGTGGTGGAAAAAGTGCAGTATGACAGTGCGTTTACCTTTATTTATTCCAAACGTACAGGGACTCCGGCTGCTGCCATGGAAAACCAGATACCGGAGGATGTGGTAAAAGACCGTTTTGACCGTCTGCTTTCCAAAGTGCAGGAAATTGGCAGAGATATGTCTTCCAGGGATACCGGTACGGTTCAGGAAGTTCTGGTGGAAGAACAGAATAGTCAGGATCCACATCTGATGACAGGACGACTGTCCAACAATCTTCTGGTACATTTTGAGGGGGATACCTCTCTTCTGGGACAGATCTGCCAGGTTCGTCTGGATGAGTGCAGAGGCTTTTACTATATGGGTACAAAGGTAGGATGAGAAATACATGGGAATTTCGATAAAAGACGTGGATGTGGCATCCATCAGCCCGATGATGCAGCACTATGTGAAGACAAAACTGGAATATAAGGACAGCATTTTATTTTACCGTTTAGGGGATTTCTATGAAATGTTTTTTGAGGATGCGGAGACTGTTTCAAGAGAACTGGAACTGACCCTGACAGGAAAAGACTGTGGAATGGCAGAGAGGGCACCCATGTGCGGTGTCCCCTTCCATGCAGCAGAAACCTATATCAATCGGCTGATCAGTAAGGGATACAAGGTTGCCATCTGTGAACAGATGGAAGATCCCAAACAGGCGAAGGGGATTGTAAAGAGGGAAGTCATCCGTGTTGTAACACCGGGAACCACCTTAAATACCCAGGCATTAGATGAAACAAAAAACAATTATATTATGTCTGTGGTATATCTTTCAAACCGGTTTGGGATTGCCGTTGCAGATGTTACCACAGGAGTGTTTATGGTGACAGAAGTAGACAGCACCAGAAAACTGCTGGATGAGGTGTATAAATTTACACCGGCGGAGCTGGTGTGTAATGAGGCTTTATGCATGAGCGGCATTGATCTGGAGGAACTACGGCACCGTTTAAACCTGACAATGTCTCCTCTGGATAACTGGTATTTTGATGATGATCTTTGCAGCAGGACTTTGAAGGAACATTTTCACGTAAGTTCTCTGGAGGGGCTTGGACTGAAGGATTATGCCTGTGCTGTCATTGCGGCGGGAGCATTGTTTGCCTATCTTCTGGAGACGCAGAAAACATCTCTGGATCATATGAGGACCATTACTCCTTATCTGGCAGACCGCTATATGCTGATCGACAGCTCTACCAGGAGGAATCTGGAACTTACGGAGACCATGCGTGATAAGGGAAAAAGAGGTTCTTTATTGTGGGTGCTGGATAAAACCATGACAGCCATGGGAGCCAGAATGCTCCGCAGCTTTATCGAGCAGCCTCTGATCGACCAGGAAGCCATCAACGGCCGGCTGGACGCACTGGAAGAACTGAATGCACATGAGGTAGACCGGGAAGAGCTCCGGGAATATTTGAGTCCGGTGTATGATTTGGAACGTCTGATCAGCCGTGTCAGCTATCAGTCAGCCAATCCGAGAGATATGCTCTCTTTTAAGACTTCTATTGGTATGATCCCTCACATTCGGAGGCTGGTGGAACAGTTTCAGTGCGAAGAACTGCGTGAGATTTATGAAGAAATGGATGAGCTGGGAGATCTGTATCAGGTTTTGGATGCAGCCATTGTAGAGGAGCCTCCTCTTGCCATGAAAGAAGGCGGTATCATCAAGCCCGGATATGATGCCAGGATCGATGAGTTCCGGGAAGCAAAGACCAAGGGAAAAGAATGGCTGGCAGAGCTGGAGGCATCAGAAAAAGAAAAGACCGGAATCCGTACCTTAAAGGTAAAATATAATAAAGTTTTCGGGTATTATCTGGAAGTGACCAATTCTTTTAAGGATATGGTGCCGGATTATTATACCAGAAAGCAGACGCTCACCAATGCAGAGCGTTATATCACTCCAAGATTAAAAGAACTGGAAGATATGATCCTGGGGGCAGAAGATAAGCTCTACGCATTGGAATATGAAGAGTTTGTGAAAGTGCGTATGATGGTTGCCGGTGAGGTGGAACGTATTCAGCGGACTGCAAAAGCCATTGCAAAGCTGGACGCCTATGTGTCTATGGCTCTTGTGGCATCCAGAAATCATTATGTGCGTCCGAAGATCAATACCAGAGGTGTGATCGATATCAAAAACGGACGGCATCCTGTGGTGGAAAAAATGATTTCCAACGATATGTTCATTCCCAATGATACCTACCTGGATAATGGAAAAAACAGGATTTCAGTCATTACAGGACCCAACATGGCGGGAAAATCCACTTATATGCGTCAGTCGGCTCTGATTGTGCTCATGGCTCAGATCGGTTCCTTTGTCCCGGCTGAAAAGGCAAACATCGGCATTACGGACCGTATCTTCACAAGGGTGGGAGCATCGGATGATCTGGCCAGCGGACAGAGTACCTTTATGGTAGAAATGACGGAAGTGGCAAACATTCTGCGAAATGCGACTTCGAAGAGTCTTTTGATCCTGGATGAGATCGGAAGAGGAACCAGTACTTTTGACGGGCTTTCTATTGCCTGGGCGGTGATTGAACATATCAGCAATCCAAGGCTTTTAGGGGCAAAAACTCTGTTTGCCACCCACTATCACGAACTGACAGAGCTGGAAGGAAAACTGGCAGGTGTCAATAATTACTGTATTGCGGTAAAAGAGCGTGGGGATGATATTGTCTTTTTACGCAAGATCGTAAAAGGCGGTGCAGATAAGAGCTATGGTATCCAGGTGGCAAAGCTTGCGGGGGTTCCGGATTCTGTGATCGAGCGGGCCAAGGAACTGGTAGAAGAACTGGTCAGTGCAGATATTACGACTACTGTGAAGAATATTGCATCGGAGAACAAGAAGAGCAGACCAAAACCAGCACCCCATTATGATGAGGTGGATATGAAACAGATGTCTTTGTTTGATACTGTAAAAGATGATGATGTGCTGGAAGAACTGAAGTCCATAAAGGTGGATGAATTAAGACCCGTAGATGCTTTAAATATATTATATCAGCTTCAGAATAAGCTGAAAAACAGATGGTGATGAAGAGTGAAAAAAATAGCTGTTTTAGATCAGAATACAATTGATAAGATCGCAGCCGGTGAGGTAGTGGAGCGTCCGGCTTCGGTTGTGAAGGAACTGGTGGAGAATGCAGTGGATGCAGGCTCTACTGCGATCACGGTTGAAATCAAGGATGGTGGAATCTCGTTTATCCGGGTTACGGATAACGGAGGAGGGATTCCCAAGGAGCAGGTGACGCTGGCTTTTTTGCGGCACGCTACCAGCAAGATTCAGCATGTGGAGGATCTTTTATGGATTTCCTCCCTTGGATTTCGCGGGGAGGCATTATCCAGTATTTCGGCTGTCTCGCAGATGGAAGTGATCACCAAAACACCGGAGGCACTTACCGGGGTTCGCTATATCATAGAAGGCGGACAGGAAAAGGCATTGGAGGAAATCGGTGCACCAAACGGCACTACCATGCTGGTGCGGAATCTTTTTTATAATACGCCGGCCAGAGGGAAATTTCTAAAAACGGCCATGACAGAAGCGGGGTATGTGAGCAGCTATATGGAACAGCTTGCTCTTTCCCATCAGAATATTTCGTTTAAATATATGGTAAACGGCCAGACACGGCTGCATACTTCCGGAAATGCCAATTTGAAGGATGTGATTTATGGAATCTACGGACGAGATATTACCAGAGAATTAGTACCCGTGTCCATAGAAAGATCCGGCATTTCCATCAGCGGCTTTATCGGAAAGCCGGTGATTGCCAGAGGAAACCGAAATTTTGAGAATTATTATATCAATGGCAGATATGTAAAAAGCAAACTACTGATGAAAGCCATAGAAGAGGCGTACAAGCCTTTTATGATGCAGCATAAATATCCCTTTGTGTGTCTGCATTACACCATAGACGGAGAAGCGATTGATGTTAATGTACATCCCACCAAGATGGAAGTGCGGTTTCAAAATCAGGGGGCAGTGTATAATGCAACCTATGATATGATTCAGGAAGCCTTATCCGGAAGAGAACTGATTCCTCAGGTGGAACTGGAAAAGCCTCAGGAAAAACCTGTGCGGCAGAAAGTATCTGCTCCGGAGCCTTTTGAGACTGGGTTTAAGCAGCAGACAGCCCGGCAGCCACAGGTCGCTCCATCGTATCTGAAGGAAGAAGCGGCTGCCTATGTCCCGGAGATTCCCAAAGCACCGGAAATGCCACAGAGTTCCAAACAGGTGGGAATCCGTCCGGCAGTCCATGTACAGGTGCAGGAAACACAGCAGGAAAAACCACAGGAAGAAATAAAGAAAACCGCAGAACCTGTGGTGGTGCAGCAGCCAAAACAAATGGAATTGTTTGATGACAAACTGCTTTCCAAAGAGGCAAGAGCCCGTCATCGTATCATTGGACAGCTTTTCGATACCTACTGGCTGGTGGAGTATGAGAATAAGTTTTATATTATCGATCAGCACGCAGCTCATGAGAAGGTATTATATGAAAAATTCAGGAAAGAGTTTTCCAACCGGGAGATTGTCTCTCAGATGGTATCACCGCCACAGGTGATTTCCCTGAATCTGCAGGAAGATATGCTGATGAAAGCCCACATGGAGGTGTTTCAGGAACTTGGATTTGAGATCTCCGAATTTGGTGGAAGAGAATACAGTATCCACGGGGTTCCGGCAGATTTGTACGGCTGTTCTGTGCAGGACTTTTTTGTGGAAGTGCTGGATGGACTGGAGCATGAAAATCCGAGACAGGCGTCTGAGCTTCTCGCAGGTAAAATCGCCACGGCTGCCTGCAAAGCAGCGGTGAAAGGGAACAACCGGCTGTCTTATGAAGAGGCGGATCAATTGATTGAACAGCTTTTGGGACTGGACAATCCCTATCATTGTCCTCATGGAAGACCTACGATCGTCTCCATGACCAAATATGAACTGGAAAAGAAGTTTAAACGAATTGTGTAGGTGAACAGATTGAAAAAACCTTTGATTATACTTACGGGACCGACGGCAGTGGGTAAGACCAAGCTATCCATTGCTCTTGCAAAAGCGGTAAACGGAGAGATTATTTCGGCTGATTCCATGCAGGTATACCGACATATGGATATCGGCTCTGCGAAGATCAGACCGGAAGAAATGCAGGGAATTCCCCATTATCTCATTGATGTTCTTGATCCGGAGGAGGAATTTCATGTAGTAAGATTTCAGGAAATGGCAAAAAAAGCCATGGAAGAGATCTATGCAAAAGGGAAGATTCCGATTCTGACAGGGGGTACAGGCTTTTATATTCAGGCAGTAGTAAAAGATATCGACTTTTCGGAAGATACAGAAAAATCTCAGGTGCGTGCCCGTCTGGAACAGGAGGCACAGGAGAAGGGAAAGCAGTATCTTCATGAAAAGCTTCAGGAGATCGATCCTGTTTCAGCAGAGAAAATTCATGCCAATAATGTGAAACGGGTGATTCGTGCTCTGGAATATTTTGAACTGACCGGTGAGAAGATCTCTCAGCACAATGAGCAGGAAGCAGCAAAAGAATCTCCTTATGCGTATGCTTATTTTGTATTAAACGATGAGAGGGAAAAGCTATACAGGCAGATTGACCAGAGGGTGAACGAGATGCTCGAAGAAGGCCTGGTGGATGAGGTACAGAAGCTGGCAGACATGGGCTGTACCAGGCATATGGTGTCCATGCAGGGACTGGGTTATAAAGAAATACTCTCTTATCTGGATGGTACCTGTTCCCTGGAAGATGCGGTCTATGTCTTGAAACGGGATACCAGACATTTTGCAAAACGCCAGATTACCTGGTTTAAACGGGAGCCGGATGTCATCTGGGTGAATAAACCGGATTTTGACTATCAGGATGAAAAAATCTTAGCATATATGTTAGAAAATTGTGAGAAAAGAGGAATTTTATCATGGAAGAAATGATGGATATTTATCAGAAGCTTGGCATCGGCAGCCAGGTTCTGGCCTTTGGAAATAAAATCGAAAAAAGCCTGAAACAGCGGTTTGAGGCCATTGATGAAAATGCAGAATACAACCAGTTAAAGGTGCTTCATGCCATGCAGGAAAATAAAGTCAGTGAAGCATGCCTGTATTCTTCTACAGGATATGGATACAATGATCTGGGAAGAGATACCCTGGAAGATGTGTATGCCAGTGCTTTTCATACAGAAGCTGCTCTGGTTCGGCCTCTGTTAGCCTGCGGAACCCATGCTCTTGCAGTGGCTCTTGCAGGAAATCTTCGTCCGGGAGATGAGCTTTTGTCTCCGGTAGGAAAACCATACGACACGCTGGAAGAAGTTATTGGTATCCGTCCGTCGAAAGGTTCTCTGGCAGAGTATGGAGTTACTTACCGTCAGGTGGAACTGTTAGAAGACGGAAGTTTTGACTACGAAGGAATCCGAAATGCTATCAACGAAAAGACAAAAATGGTAGAGATCCAGAGATCAAAAGGATATCTCACACGCCCTACGTTTTCTGTGGCACAGATCGGGGAACTGATTTCTTTTATTAAAAGCATTAAGCCGGATGTGATCTGTATGGTGGACAACTGCTATGGAGAATTTGTAGAAAAAATCGAACCAAGCGATGTAGGTGCTGATTTGATCGTGGGATCACTGATCAAGAATCCGGGAGGCGGACTGGCACCTATTGGCGGTTATATTGCAGGAAAACAGGAATATGTAGACAATGCTGCCTACCGCCTGACCTGTCCGGGACTGGGAAAAGAAGTGGGGGCAACCTTAGGTGTAAATCCTTCTTTCTACCAGGGATTTTTCCTGGCTCCAACCGTGACTGCAGGGGCGTTAAAGGGTGCGATCTTTGCAGCAAATATCTACGAAACACTGGGATTTTCTGTAACACCCAACAGCACAGAGAGCCGTCATGATATTATTCAGGCCGTGACGTTCGGAACACCGGAAGGTGTGATTGAATTCTGCAAGGGCATTCAGGCTGCTGCACCGGTGGACAGCTATGTAGAGCCGGAGCCATGGGCTATGCCGGGGTATGACAGCGATGTGATCATGGCTGCAGGGGCATTTGTACAGGGGTCTTCCATTGAGTTGTCTGCAGATGGTCCCATCAAGCCGCCATATACGGTATATTTCCAGGGAGGACTTACCTGGTATCATGCAAAGCTTGGTATTTTAATGTCTTTACAGAAACTTGTGGAAAAGAAACTGGCAGTCTTGCCGGAGGAATAAAAAGAAAGAAGGACAGAAGGGAGCGGAGAGGATATGGAGAAGAAAAGAGTGTGCATTATCGGCGGCGGGGCTGCGGGAATGATGGCCGCCATTGTGGCAGCCAGAGAAGGTGCGGCAGTGACGGTTTTAGAGCATAATGAGAAAACCGGGAAAAAAATCCTGGCTACCGGAAATGGCCGCTGTAATCTGACAAATCTTTATCAGGATGTTTCCTGTTATCATAGTCAGGAGCAGAATCTGGCCTGGGAAGTGTTGCAGCAGTTTGATGTTCAGAAAACCATCCGCTTTTTTTCCGAACTTGGGATTTATACAAAAAATAAAAATGGCGGTCTTTACCCTTCCAGTATGCAGGCATCCAGTGTCCAGGAGTTATTGGAAATGGAAGCAAGATATCGGAAAGTAAAGATGAAGTGCAGGGAACATGTGACGGGAATCCAGGTTTTGCAAACAGCACCGGAGCCTGTTTTTCGTGTAAAGACAGAAACCTGGGGTTACGAGGCAGATGCTGTGATTTTGGCCTGCGGCTCAAAAGCATCTTCCATTGAAGGTGCAGATGGCAGCGGCTATACTCTGGCGAAATCCCTTGGACTGAAGGTGATCAAGCCCCTGCCGGCTTTGGTTCCATTAAAGGGAAAAGGAACGTATTTCACGAAATGGGCGGGAACCAGGGTGGAAGGAAAAGCCGTTCTAAAGAGCGGTGAGCAGATTCTTGCTGCGGCTGAAGGTGAACTGCAGCTGACAGATTATGGCATCTCCGGAATTCCGGTTTTTCAGCTCAGCAGCCAGGCGGCCAGGCTTTTGGACAGTAATGCTCCGGTTACGGTTGTTTTGGATTTTCTGCCGGATTTTGATGAGAAAGGTTTGGAAGATTTCTTCATTCGTCGAGAGAGAGCCTGCCCGTATAAAACCCAGAGAGAGCTGCTCACAGGAGTATTGCCGAAAAAACTGGCAGATGTTCTGTCAGAAGGAAAACCGGACAGGAAAACACTGATTCAGAAAATCAAGAAATTTACCGTAGAGATTAAGGGAACAAAGGCTTTTGATATGGCTCAGGTATGTTCCGGAGGTGTTTCCTTAACAGAGATTAATCCAAAAACCATGGAGTGCAGGAAAATTCCGGGTATATATCTGGCAGGAGAGCTTCTGGATACAGATGGAATTTGTGGGGGATATAATCTTCAATGGGCCTGGTCAAGCGGAGCCTGTGCAGGTTATGCTGCGGCGAAAGGGAAGGAGGATGTTTTATGCTGAGAATCCAGCAGGTGAAACTGCCAGTTTCTCATACGAAAGAGGAACTTGAAAAGAAAATTCGAAAACTTTTGAAACTGCAGGAGCAGGAGCTTGTATCGTGGACGATCAGGAGACAATCTCTGGATGCCAGGAAAAAGCCGGAACTGTCTTTTGTATATACCGTAGATGCTGAAGTGAGAAATGAGGCAAAGGTTTTAAAACGAGTTCACGATAAAAATATTATGTTAACTAAAAATAAACCATTTTCTTATTTCTCTATTGAGCCGGATGCCTGTGATTCCAGACCTGTAATTGTAGGAAGCGGTCCGGCAGGTCTGTTTTGTGCGTATTATCTTGTCAAAGCAGGGTTTCGACCGATTGTGCTGGAAAGAGGACAGGATGCAGACCATCGTTTGAAAACAGTGGAGCATTTCTGGGAAACAGGGGAATTAGATGCAGAATCCAATGTACAGTTTGGAGAAGGCGGTGCCGGTACTTTTTCAGATGGAAAACTTAATACACTTGTGAAGGATCCTAACGGAAGGAATCTGGAAGTTCTGAAGATTTTTGTCGAGGCAGGTGCTCCTGAGGAAATTCTGTATCAGCAGAAACCACATCTTGGCACAGATGCCTTGATCCATATTGTAAAAAATATCCGCCGTATCATTGAAAATGCCGGTGGGGAAGTTCTTTTTTCTTCCAAAGTGACGGATTTGGAAATCCACGATAATCGGCTTTCGGCGGTGATCGTAAATAACTGTAAACGAATAGAGACCGATACACTGGTTCTGGCTATCGGACATAGTGCAAGAGATACGTTTGCACTGTTAAAGGACAAGGGACTTTCCATGGAACAAAAATCTTTTGCAGTGGGACTTCGGGCAGAACATCCCCAGAGTATGATTAACCAGTATCAATATGGGCAGGAGGAACATCCTCTTCTTGGTTCTGCTTCCTATAAACTGACCCATAAAGCATCAAACGGGAGAGGTGTGTACAGTTTTTGTATGTGCCCGGGAGGCTATGTGGTCAATGCATCCTCAGAACAGGGACGTTTGGCCGTAAATGGAATGAGTTATCAAAGGCGGGATTCCCAAAATGCAAACAGTGCACTGATCGTGACAGTCACACCGGAGGATTTTCCAGACCGTGATGTGCTGGCAGGTGTAGAATTTCAGAGAACACTGGAAGAAAAAGCATATGCATTGGGAAACGGGAAGATTCCGGTACAGCGGTACGAGGATTTCCGTGAGCATGTGCCAACCACAGCATTTGCTTCAGTTACGCCTTGTATGAAGGGAGCCTATGCATTGGCAGATGTGCGAAGCCTGCTTCCGGAAGTGATCAACCAGACGCTTATGGAAGGAATCGAGGCCTTTGGAAAGATTATTCCTGGATTTTCACAGTCTGACATGCTTCTCAGCGGAGTGGAAAGCAGAACCTCCTCTCCTGTAAGGATTATACGAGACGACAGATTCCAGGCTTCTGTGACAGGAATCTATCCTTGCGGCGAGGGAGCCGGTTATGCAGGAGGAATCACATCAGCAGCCATGGATGGGCTGAAAGTAGGAGAAGCCATAACGAAAAATTTTATAAATTTTTCCTGAGGCATATACATCGTTTTTAATCTGTGCTACAATGAACCTGCGAAAGCCGTAAAGATGCTGAAGAGAGCATAGCATTTATGACAGAATATAAAACCATGAAGGAATTGCCGGAGCAGGACCGGCCGTATGAAAAATGTGTCCGTTTCGGTGCACATGCGTTGACAGATGCAGAACTGTTGGCGGTTCTTTTGAGAACAGGAACAAAGGGTAGTACTTCCGTGGCTATGGCAGAAGAGGTACTGAAGCTTTCGAAAGATAAGGAAGGACTGTTGGGGCTGCATCAGGTGAGCATGGCACAGCTTCAGTCGGTCAGGGGAATCGGACAAGTAAAGGCTGTGCAGATTAAATGTATCGGAGAACTTTCCAAAAGAATTGCAGGAAGAAGTGCCAGAAAAGGGCTTTCTTTGAATCATCCCCAGACGATTGCTGATTACTATATGGAAAAACTGCGTCACGAAGAACAAGAACAGCTTTTGTGTATGATGTTGGACACGAAAAATCATCTTCTTGGGGAGGAGATGATTTTTAAAGGTACGGTAAACAGTTCTCTGGTAAATCCAAGAGAAATTTTTCTTACTGCTTTTTCGTATCATGCAGTGGGAATTATTTTAATACATAATCATCCCAGTGGAGATCCATCGCCCAGTAAGGCAGATCTGGAGGTTACCGGGCGTGTCAAATGTGCGGGGGAAATACTGGGAATTCCTCTTCTGGATCATATTATCATTGGAGACTGCAGTTATCTGAGTTTCCGCCAGCAGGGGATTTTTGAAACGTTATAAAAGATAAGGGGAGCATTCACATGCCATTTCATAAGACTTTTGGAGTCGATCTTGGAACCAGCACTGTGAAAATCTATTCACAGGAACAGGATACCATTATTACAGAAAAAAATATGATTGCCATCAGAAATCAGAAACAGATTCTGGCTGTTGGGAACGATGCATATGGAATGTACGAAAAAAATCCATCTAATGTATCTGTGATCTCACCCATGGCTTTTGGAAAGATTGCAGACGTCACCCATACGGAGATGGTCTTGCAGGCTTTACTTGAAAAAAGCGGAGGGGATGGCAGATTCAGTAATAATCTATATCTTGCGGTACCCTCAGATTTATCGGAGATTGAGCAGAGAGCCTACTATACGATAGGAAATTCCAACCGGAAAAATAAGATTTATATGGTAAACAAGACCATCGCAGATGCGGTGGCTCTTGGTATTCCTATTAATCATACAAAAGGAACCATGATCGTAAATATTGGTGCTCAGAGCACGGAAATTTCTGTGATAGAACAGGGAAAAGTGGTGCTCAGCAAGATTATCCAGATAGGCGGCAAGCAGCTGAATGAGGCTATTGTCAATGAGGTACGCAAGCAGCACAACCTCCATATAGGTAACAGAACTGCCAGAAGACTGAAGCTTTCTCTGGCATATTTAAAGGAAGATATCCGAGAGGCGAGAAAGGCGGTAGGAATTGACAGTCTCAGTGGTCTTCCAAGGGAAGGAATCATTCCTTCGGATATGATTTATGAAACCATAGTACCGCCTATTCGGAACATCTGTGAAGAGATCAGGTTCTTCCTGGAGAGAACACCTCCTCAGATGAGGCAGAATATTGCTGAACAGGGGATTTTTCTTGCAGGAGGAACAACGAGGATCCCGGACATTGACTGGTTTATCAGCCAGGAGACGGGACAAAAGGTACGATTGTCCAGCCGCTATGAGCTGTGCACAGTATGCGGCCTGAAAGAAATTATCGGAAATCGTACCCTGCACAAATGGGTAAAATAATTACCAGATTGCCGAGGGCAATCAGCAACAAGAAAAGCTGAGGTTTTAGAAATGAAAAAAAAGCATAATTGGACATTAAAGAGCAAACATGTTTTTGCTGCGATGATTGTAGTCTGTATTAGTCTGATGGTCTTTGCAGCAGCCGTTAAATTCCCTGTAAGTACAGTAAGAAATGCTGCAGGGTACGTGATTGTTCCTTTCCAGAAAGGAATCAATGCCATTGGGACTGCTTTGGATGGAGCTACGTCAGGAATCCAGAATAAACAGGCATTAGTGAAAGAAAATAAAAAACTTCAGAAAAAAGTGGATGAGCTGACTTCTGAGAACAGCCGTCTTACTCAGAGCATCAGTGAACTGGAACGTCTGCAGAAGCTATATGAGTTGGATCAGGATTACAGCCAGTATGATAAAGTAGCTGCAAATGTGATTTCCATGGATGCCGGAAACTGGTTTTCAAACTTTACGATTAATAAAGGAACAAAGGACGGTGTTCAGAAAGACTGCAATGTGATCGCCGGAAGCGGTCTGGTTGGAATTGTCACGGAAGCCGGCAGCAACTGGGCGACAGTGCGTTCTATTATTGATGATTCCAGCAATGTCAGTTCCATGACGATGAGCACTTCAGACCGTTGTATTGTGGCAGGTGATCTCAGACTGATTGATGAAGGCAAGCTTCAATTTATTCATTTGAAGGATGAGGATGACAAGATTCAGGAAGGTGAAAAAATCATTACTTCTGATGTCAGTGAGAAATTCTTGCCCGGCATTCTCATTGGATATGTCAGTGAGATCAAAGAAGATCCTAATAATCTGACAAAGACAGGGACTTTGACACCGGTTGTGAATTTTGAACATTTAAGTGAGGTTCTGGTAATCAAAGAACTTAAACAGCAGAAAGGGGATTCTGAATGAAACTGAAATACAGGGCTGCTTTGGCAGCCATGATTCTAGTCTGTTTTATCCTTCAGAGTACCGTGTTCCAGGCCATCTCGATTGGCTCTATTGTACCGAATCTGATGCTGATTCTCATTGTTTCTCTTGGATTTATGCGGGGAAAGAAGACAGGGCTGTGGATTGGATTTTTCAGTGGGATTTTAATGGACATTTTCTATGGATATCTATTGGGATTTTATGCCCTGATTTATCTGTGTATCGGTTATATTGCCGGATGCTGCTGCAAAGTTTTTTACGGGGAAGAAATCCGTGTTCCTCTGATGCTCGTGGCAGCAGGTGATCTGCTGTACGGAATCATGATTTACGGATTTCAATTTTTGATGCGTGGAAGAATCCATTTTTTTTATTATTTCAGAAGAATTATTATTCCGGAAATGATTTATACGGTGCTGGTAACTGTTGTATTGTATAAACTGTTATTTTTGCTGAATCAGAAATTGACAGAGCTGGAAATGAAAGAGAGAGATTCCATTTGGTTAAGAAAATAAAAAAGCTAATAAAAAAAATCAGATTAAAAAGAACCACAGTTCTTGTACTTGTGTTTTGTGCTATGTTTGTGGTACTGATTCAGAGACTTTTTTCCCTTCAGATCATTCATGGAGAGGAGTATGCAGATAATTTTGAACTCAGCATCACAAAGGAACGTACCCTGAAAGGAACCAGGGGAAATATTCTGGATAGAAACGGGAAACCTCTGGCTTATAATCAGCTTTCGTATTCTATTATCCTGGAAGATAACGGAACCTATGATTCTACCAGAGAAAAAAATCTTACTTTGAATCATATAGCCTATGAGCTTTTAAATATTTTGAAAAAAAATCAGGAAAGCACAGACATTACCTTTCATATTGTCTTGGAGGAGGATGGCTCCTACGGATTTGATGCAGATGGGTTTACTCTTGACCGATTTAAGGCCGATATTTATGGGGAAGCCTATATTGATAAACTGGATGAAAAGAAACTGAATGCATCTGCAAAAGAAGATATGGAATATCTGTCCGGTGAGCAGCGTTTTGCCCTGGTAGACAACAAGAAACCGTATACAAAAGAAGAGTTAAGTGCCCATGGACTTCCGGAATCTTTCACTGCGGAAGAAACATTGGAAATTGTTAAAATCCGTTATATTTTATCTACCAATGGATTTAAGAAGTATGTACCTGTCACAATAGCGACCAATGTCAGTGAAGAGACCGTGGCAGAAGTTATGGAGTACAAGGATGAGTTGCAGGGAGTAGACATAACAGAGGATTCTATTCGTGTTTACAAAAATGCAGAGAGTCTGGCTCCTATTATCGGATATACCGGTAAAGCAGATGCCCAGGAATTGGAGGAACTCCGTAAACAGGGCGGCAAGTATGCAGCGGATGCGGTAATCGGTAAATCGGGAATTGAGCAGACCATGGAGACAAAGCTTCAGGGAAAGGACGGTTCGGAAACCGTTTTTGTGGATACCATGGGAAAAGTTCTGGACATTAATGAGTCATCCAGAGTGGAGCCTTCCTCGGGGAATGATGTATATCTGACCATTGATTCGGACTTGCAGAAAATTTGCTACGATATTCTGGAACAGAAAATCGCAGGAATTTTGTCGGCAACGATTATCAATGCAAAGGAATTCAAACTGGACGGTTTAGAAACAGGAACAGCAGATACCGCAAACATCAGGACACCGATTTACGATGTTTATAATGCATTGATTGAAAATAATGTACTGGATATCAGCCATTTTAAGGCAGAGGATGCCACGGAACTGGAGAAACGGGTGTACAGTCTTTTTCAGCAGAAACAGAAAGAAGTTTTTGCTGAACTGAAAGAAGAACTGACCAAGGAAAATCCGGCTGCCTATAAAGATTTGCCAAAAGAAATGCAGGAATATCAGAGCTACCTGGTAAACACCTTTTTAATGAACAAGACAGGAATTCTTTCCTCTGCACAGATTGATTCTACAGATGCTACCTATATAGCATGGACGGAGGAAGAATCCATTAGTTTAAAGGATTTCCTTACTTATGCAGCAGGTAAAAACTGGGTAGATATTTCAAAGTTTTCTGCAGAAGGGGAATATCTGGATACCACAGAAGTCTATAATGCCCTGGCTGATTATCTTACAGAAGCATTGACAGATGATAGAGGCTTTTCAAAAATTCTGTATAAATATATGCTGCATGAGGACGTTTTGTCCGGTGCACAGCTTTGTATGCTGTTATATGACCAGGGAGTGCTGGAACCAGATGAAGATACCTACCGTGCTCTGGAAAATGGGACAAAACGTGCTTATGATTTTATGATACAGAAAATCAGCAGTCTGGAAATCACACCGGCACAGCTTGCATTGGATCCTTGTTCCGGTTCCGTGGTTATTACCGATGTGAATACGGGAGAAACCCTTGCCTGTGTTACTTATCCGGGATATGATAATAACCGTCTTGCCAATAACATGGATACCGACTATTTTGCAAAGCTAAATCAGGATTTATCCAGACCATTTTATAACAAGGCAACACAGCAGTTGACGGCACCTGGTTCTACGTTTAAGGTGGTCACTGCAGTGGCAGGCATGGAAGAAGGAATTGTTACAGATGGTTATACGGTATTATGTACAGGAAAATTTGATAAGATTTCCAATGGACCAAACTGCTGGCTTAGATCCGGTCATGGATATATGAATGTAGTATCAGGAATCACCAATTCCTGCAACGTATTTATGGGACAGGTTGCGTATGATCTTGGTACAGATGATGACGGAAAGTTTTCCAATGAACTTGGTCTTCAGAAACTGGAAAAATATGCAGAAATGTTTGGACTTACTGAAAAATCAGGACTGGAACTGTTTGAAGAATCACCGAAGTTTTCGGATACCGATGCGATCCGCAGTTCCTTTGGACAGGGTAACCATAATATGACAACGTCACAGCTTGCCAGATATGTGACTGCTATAGCGAGCCGGGGAACCAGCTATGAGCTGTCCCTTTTAGATAAAGTAACGGATTCCGATGGAGAGATCATAGAGGATTATACTCCCACTGTAAACGGAGACATGGATGTTTCTGACCACACCTGGGACCTGGTACATCAGGGAATGCGGGGCGTGGCAAAGAACAATGTCTATCTCAGTAATCTGGGCGTTTCAGTTGCAGGAAAAACCGGTACAGCTCAGGAAGATATGAGCCGGCCCTCCCATGCCCTTTTCATAGGCTTTGCACCGTTTGACGAGCCGGAAATCGGTATGGCAGTCCGCATTGGTAATGGATATGCATCCTCCAATGCAGTAGAAGTAGCAAAAGATATCCTCCGTTATAAGTACAAGCTTGCAGATGAATCAGAAATCGTTACCGGAGCGGCAACGTCGACAGATTTGTCCAGTACACGTACCGATTAAAAAAAGCACAAAAGAGCAGAAAATAGAAAATCAGGAGGATCTGGTATGAGTGAAATCATTGTTGTAACATCGGGTAAGGGCGGTGTTGGAAAAACAACGGTAACAGCAAACATTGGTCTTGGACTTGCCAAGCTGAACAAAAAGGTTGTAGTGGTAGACACAGACATAGGGTTAAGGAATCTGGATGTGGTTCTTGGACTGGAAAACAGGATTGTCTATAATCTTATTGATGTGATTGAAGGAAGCTGCAGAATGAAGCAGGCATTGATCCGGGACAAACAGTGTGATACGTTGTTTTTGCTTCCGTCTGCACAGACAAAGGACAAAACCGCCATTACTCCGGAGCAGATGGTGAAGCTTACGGAGGCTCTGGCAGAAGAATTTGACTATATTATCCTGGATTGTCCGGCAGGAATTGAGCAGGGCTTTAAAAACGCCATTGCAGGGGCAGGAAGAGCTATTGTGGTGACTACACCGGAAGTCTCAGCTATTCGTGATGCAGACCGCATCATTGGTCTTTTGCAGGCACATGAAATGCCGAAGATTGAGTTGATCATTAACCGGCTTCGTATGGATATGGTAAGACGGGGAGAAATGATGTCAGTGGAAGATGTGACAGAAATCCTTGCAGTAGATTTACTGGGGGCCATACCGGATGATGAAGCGGTTGTGATAGCTACCAATCAGGGAGAACCTTTGTGCGGAAAAGATTCCCTGTCAGGAAAAGCGTTGGAAAATATCTGCAGGAGAATCACAGGGGAAGAGATTCCTCTTATGGATTTTCAGGAAAAGAAAGGTGTTTTTAAACGCTTTACAAAAATGTTCCGAAAATAGAGAAGGAGGTTACTGGATTTATGAGATTTCCAGGCAGACGATCGGGTCATGTTGCAAAAGACCGTCTGAAGCTGCTTCTGACATCGGAGCGGCTGGACTGTACTCCACAAATGATGACAATGCTTCAGAATGATATGATTCGGGCAGTGAATAAATATTTTGCGGTACGGGAACACAGTGTAGAAATCCGTTATCTCAAAGATACAGCAACCTTTACCGCAAAGATTCCTTTGCAGACAGGGATTGAAAAATCATCTCCCGGGATTTCCTTCTGGAGATAAGGAAAGAAAACTATTAAGAACCATAAGAAAAAGGTGTTTTTATGATTAGACAGTATAAATTACGTGATTATAATTTCAGATTGGTCCTTGCAGTACTGGTGCTGACCTTCATCGGTGTGCTGCTGGTAGGAAGTGCAGAACCCGCACTTAGAAACAGGCAGCTGGCAGGTATGATTCTGGGAATTATGGTCATGGTGACCGTATCGTTGATGGATTTTAGCTGGATTTTAAATTTTAACTGGGTTATGTATGCCGGTAATCTGGCACTGCTGCTTTTCGTAATTTTATTTGGTAAAGATGCAAATGGTGCCCAGCGCTGGATTAATATTGCAGGAATCCAGTTTCAGCCCACAGAGCTGGCAAAAATCATTATTATTCTGTTTTTTGCAAAATTTTTTATGGATCATGAAGAAGACTTAAATACACTGCATACTTTAGTGAAATCAGCGGTTTTAATCGCACTTCCCCTGGTGCTGATTTTGATTCAGCCGGACTTGAAAAATACCATTACAATTGCTATAATTTTTTGTATCCTGCTTTATGTTGCAGGGTTAAGTTATAAAATAATCGGAGGGGCATTACTGATTGCAGTTCCTCTGGCAGTGATCTTTTTATTTATTGTAGTGCAGCCGGATCAGAAATTGATAAAATCCTATCAGAGAGACCGTATTATGGCTTTTTTGAATTCAGAGGATGATGAGTATTCCGATGCAGTTCTTCAGCAGGAAAACTCTGTGACGGCAATTGGCTCCGGACAGCTTACAGGAAAAGGGCTGAATAATAACGAAGTAGCCTCTGCAAATAAAGGAAACTTTGTATCAGAGAACCAGACAGACTTTATTTTTTCCGTGGCAGGCGAAGAGCTTGGGTTTATTGGCTGTATGGCCATTCTATTGCTGCTGCTTCTGATTATTTTCGAATGTATCAAAACAGGAATCCGTGCCAAGGATCTCTCCGGCAGGCTGATCTGCTGCGGGGTGGCGGCCATTATTGGGGTGCAGAGTTTTATTAACATTGCCGTTGTGACAAAAATCCTGCCCAATACAGGAACTCCGCTGCCGTTTGTCAGCTATGGTCTGACTTCTCTGGTCAGCCTGTATATCGGAATGGGTCTGGTATTAAATGTGGGATTACAAAAATACAGAATTTACAGGGAGGTAGAATCATCATGAACATTGGATTAATCGCACACAACTCAAAGAAAAAATTAATGCAGAATTTTTGCATTGCCTATCGGAATATTTTATCTCAAAATACACTGTATGCAACAGGAACTACAGGAAGATTGATAGAAGAAGCGTCCAATCTTACTGTCCATAAGTTTCTGGCAGGACATTTAGGCGGTGAACAACAGCTTGGTGCTATGATCGAACAGAATGAGATGGACTTGGTCATTTATCTTCGTGAGCCGTTGGCACCTCAGAAACACGATCCGGATGTGAAGCGTATTTTTATGCTGTGCGATACACATAACATCCCTATGGCAACAAATCTGGCAACTGCTGAGATGATGATCCGTTCTTTAGGCAGAGGAGAGCTGGCTTGGCGTGAAATGTACAGATAAAAAACAAACGGAAAAGCAGAAGAAAAAACGTCTGCAAAAGATTCGGAAAACAGTATTCCTGTTTCTGTTTTTCATTATCTTTCTTCTTGCAGGTGTGCTGGGACTGCTTATGCTCAGGAATGCAGGAAAATTGAAAGAAGCATTTGTTTATGACAGAAGCCAGAGCTTTTTTGGCACAGAAGCCAGAGAAAGTGCTCTGATAGAAAAGGGAATTGCCAGAGATTTATGTGTAGGTGCAAGTAATACACCTATGGACGGTATTGAGAGTCAGGAAGGGGAAGCAGCGGGATTTTTTGATATTGAGCAGAAAGAGATTCCGTATGCTCAGAATCTTCATGAGAAAATATCTTTTGGTGCAATAAACCGGTTGATGACAGCTTTGGTGGCCTATGAGCAGTTAGATCCTGAGGAAAGTCTTACCATAGATGCTGAAGATGTAGTGAGCAGCAGTTGGGGTGTATCCAGCGGGCTTTCATCAGGGAATGTCATTACAGTAGGGCAGCTTATTCATGCTGTTCTGGTGTCTTCTGCGGACGATGCCAGCTATGCCCTTGCCAGGGCAGCTTCGGGAGACAGAGAATCCTTTGTAGAGCAGATGAACCAAAAAGCTCATGAACTGGGGATGACGAACACGCAGTTTGCAAATATCACCGGGGCAGAGGATGAGGATCAGTATACAACAGTCTACGACAGCTACCTGCTGGCAAATCAGCTTTTGAAGTATCCGGATTTGATCAATACAATGGGACTATCTATTTGTACTATGAATGCAACAAAGTCCAATGGCGATTTGAAACAGCAGATTTTGAATTCTGATAATCCCTATGTTACAGGAAGTTTATCCGTTCCGAGAAATGTCACGGTTCTGGGCGGAACCTTTACCGCTTCAAGATCTGCAAACAACACGCTTCTTCTGGTTCAGAACAATTACGGAGATGTCTTTGTCCTCATCGTATGCCGGGCAGACAGTGAAAAAAATATGAATACCAGGATATGGGAAATGCTGGAGAAAGTGAATTCTTAAAAATTGCTATAAATTTTTAAAATTCCTGTTGTATTTTTGAACGTTATGCACTATAATTAATTCAACGATAACCACGTTTTTAGTAAAAATACATATTACGTGCGGCTAAGGAGGAAATTGCGATGGTTCAGTTAATTGTAGGTAAAAAAGGTGAAGGAAAAACAAAGGTACTTTTAGACAAGGTAAATGCAGAAGTGAAACAGGCCAATGGTACGCTGGTATATTTGGATAAAAGCAGAAAACACATGTTTGAGTTAAATAATAAGGTACGTTTAATTGATATGTCTGAATATGATATCCAGAACAGCAGCGAATTCGTAGGTTTTCTGTCTGGTGTTGTTTCACAGGATAACGATTTAGAAAAAATGTACTTAGATAGTTTCCTTAAAATTTCAAGGGCAGAAGAAAATGAGATTTCCCAGGTTTTAGATCGTTTGGAAGCTATGGGAGAGAAATATAATGTTTCCTTTGTAGTCAGCATCTCCATAGACGAAGCAGATTTACCGGACAATATGAAAGATAAAGTTATATCATAATAAGTGAAATGCCGTCATACAGAACGGATATCGAAAAGGATATCAATAACTGTATGGCGGCGTTTTTTTACAGGCTGTCAGAAAAGGATGAGACTCTTCCGAAAAGACTGAGAAGATATAGTCCACAGATTCCAACAAGAGCATATACAATACGAGAAATCCATGTCATATCCCCAAACAGAAAGGTTACCAGGTTAAATCGGAAAAAACCAATGAGTCCCCAGTTTACTGCTCCGATAATTGTAAGTGTCAGAGCAGTATAGTCTAAGATTTTACTGTTCATGATCTATAACCTCCTTTTTCTTTTTATAGGTTTTCCAGAAATGGTTTCTTTATTCAGGAATAAGAAAATAAGGATGATTTTCGGGAAATAATTTTACTGTTGTGATTCCTGCCCGAAAATGGTAAAATACAAGGTAGTGCAGAAATTTATGCTCATGTTAAAGGAGATTTGTTTTGTCTGGCAGAAATCAATTTTTAATTACAATAAAAAAATTATGTATGGTTATAAAGAAGTTGCTGACCTATAATATTGCAACGATTATGTTCGGAGCATTATTTGTTTATATGATTGTCACGGTTATTTTGTATTCTACCTCTTCTCATGTGACATCTTATCAGGTTACCGTAGGTCCGCTGACAAAAAACCCGGTTTGTACGGCTTTGGCTATCAGAGAAGAACAGATTGTGCCGGCCGGCGCTTCCGGATATGTGGAATACTATGCCAGGGAGGGAATGCAGGTTCGAAAAAATGGTTCTGTTTATGCAATTACCAATACCAGGAAGGAAGTAAAATCGGTAGAATTGTCAGAGGAGCAGTTGGAAAAAATGCGTTCTAATATGGCAAATTTTTCATATGGTTTCTCGGGAAGTGATTTTTACGATGCCTATAGTTTCAAATATGAACTTCAGGGAAGTATTCTTCAGGCGGCAGGGATTATGGAGCAGGGTTCTGCAGACAGCAAGGGAGAAGCAGATACGGATGAAGAGACCGGAGCCCTTGTAGGGGAAGAAGTGGGAAGTATGGTTGCTCTCGGAAGACAGTCAGTTTATACAGCCCCGGAGGCAGGGATTGTAGTGTATTCCACAGATGGTTACGAATCCCTGACCACAGAAAATATTACAGAAGAGGCGTTCAACGAAAAATCTTATAAGAAAACAGATTTGCTCACCAGCAAGGAAATAGCAGCCGGTGACCCGGTATATAAGGTAATCACCAGTGAAAATTGGACCTTGATGGTTCCGCTTACAGACAAGCTTGCAGCAACACTTTCAGGAAGAGAAAGTATTAAAGTGAAATTTACAAAAGATGGTGAGAGCCAGAATGGATCTCTTTCCATTGTACAGATTGGAAACCAGAAAGCAGCAAGAATCCAGCTTAAAAACGGTATGCCCAGGTACGCATCGGATCGTTTTCTGGAAGTCGAGCTGGTAATCAATACTCAGAGTGGGCTGAAGATTCCGGTAAGCTCTGTTGTGGAAAAAGAATTTTATACAATTCCCCGAAATTTTCTGGCACAGGGTGATAATGGAGAAGGAAAAGGCTTTATCAGGGAAGTGGATGGAAAAAGTTCTTCTGTCACAGAATTTGTTGATGCTGTAATCTATAAAGAGGTAAACAGTAAAGGGCAGGAAATCGGCTGGGGAGAGGAAGAAGATACAAGTGGATACTGCTATGTGGACAAAGAAACCTTTGAAGAAGGCGATGTTCTGAAAAAACCGGATTCTTCCGAAACTTATACAGTAAAAGAGACAGATAAGCTTCAGGGCGTATATGGTATGAACAAAGGGTATGCGGTATTTCGTCAGATTAATATCCTTGACCAGAATGAAGAATATTGTATTGTTTCCCAGGGGACTTCCTACGGGCTTCAGGCATTTGACTACATTGTCCTGGACGGGGAAAGCGTAAAAGAAGAAGAGATTTTACATTAATGCGAAGCAGTAAGGCTTCAAGATAGAAAGGATGATCAAACATGAGTGTCTGTGAAAATTATCAAGCAATAGAAGAAAAGGTAAGTGAGGCCTGTAAAAAAGCAGGGCGGGACAGAGAAGAAGTGACCCTGATTGCAGTAAGCAAAACAAAGCCCTTGTCCATGATTGAAGAGCTGCTGCCTTTGGGTGTGCGGGATTTTGGTGAGAATAAGGTACAGGAACTGACGGGTAAGGAGGAAATCCTTTCTCAGAAAGATATTCCTGAACCTGAAGTCCGCTGGCATATGATCGGACATTTGCAGAGAAATAAGGTGAAATACCTGGTAGATAAAGTCAGCATGATCCATTCCGTTGACTCCCTCCGGCTTGCAGAAGAAATCAGCAGAGAGGCAGGAAAAAAGGGTGTCTGTGTCCCTGTCTTGATTGAAGTGAATGTGGCAGAGGAAGAGAGTAAATTTGGGGTGCATATGGAGAAAACAGAAGCACTGATTCGAGAAATTGCAAAACTTCCCGGTATTCAGGTCAAAGGTTTGATGACAATTGCCCCATATGTGGAGAATCCGGAAGAAAATCGACAGGTTTTCAGAAATTTAAGAAATTTAAGTGTTGACATAAAAGGGAAAAGTATTGATAATGTTACTATGGATGTCCTTAGCATGGGTATGACCGGTGATTATCAGGTAGCCATTGAAGAAGGGGCCACACATGTCCGGGTTGGAACAGGTATTTTCGGAGAAAGGGACTATTCTTTAAAATAGAAAATGATTGGAGATTAATATCATATGAGTATCTTAGATAAATTTTTAGATGCGGTAAAAGTAAATGATGAATATGATGATGATGAATTTTTAGACGATGTAGATGATGATTTTGAAGACGAAAAACCGAAAAAAAGGTTTTTCAAAAAGCTGGATGATGATTATGATGATGAGTTCGATGATCTTCCACCGGCAAAGAGTCACAAAAAGGCAGAGAAACAGACTGCGGCAACAAAAGCTCCAAAGACATCTAAGACGACCGCTGCTTCTGGTTCGTCAGGAAAGGTGACACCTATGTATAATGTAAATAAGAAAAAAGGTTCTTCCGGTGAAGTGTGTGTTATTAAGCCAAAACGCTTTGACGAAGCTACTGAGGTAGTTGATGCCTTATTGGATAACTGTACAGTTATCTTAAATCTTGAAGGCTTGGATATGGAACTGGCACAGCATATCATTGATTTTACTTCCGGAGCCAGCTATTCCTTAGATGGAAGTATCCGCAGAGTATCCGCCTATATCTTCATTTTGACTCCATCAGGCGTAGATATTACCGGGGAATCTCAAGATTTTTTAAATGATATGGTAGGTTCTCTCTATTAAAAATGGAAAAAGAGGAATTATTTAAAAAGAGAATGTCAGAGTTGAGTAAGAAAGCTTATTTTCGTGGAATTCTTACTTTCTCTGATTTTCTGGATTTAAACCAACAGAATATTCTTCATAGCCAGTGCCGTTCTCTGGAAGAAAACGGAGTCAGAATACGGCTTTTTGGTGGCTATGAAACTGCGGAGCGTCAGATGGCGGCATTCGTCCCTGATGCTTTTTGTTGTGGGGAAGATTTTTCTTATGAGGAAGAGTATCCGATTTCCTGTATGAAGATTTCCCCGTTAAATAAGAAATTTTCTGAGGCTCTCACCCACAGAGATTATCTGGGCAGCATTTTAAATCTTGGTCTGGACAGGAGTAAGATTGGAGATATCCTTTTGCAACAGGATTGTGCTTATGTATTCTGTCACAGTGCTGTCTGTGAATATCTGATTGGAGAAATCAGCAGAATCAGGCATACGAGTGTTCTGGCACAGAAAGTACAAAGTGAAATGGAACTTCCTGATCCGAAAAGAGAAGAAATTTCCGGTACAGTGGCTTCTTTGAGACTTGACAGTATCATTGCACTGGCTTTTCATACTTCCAGAAGCAGCATGATTCCATTTATCGAGGGCGGTAAAGTCTTTGTCAATGGGAAGTCTGTTGTTTCTAACGGATATGTAATGAAGGACGGGGATATTGTCTCTGTTCGGGGAAAAGGAAAATTTCAGTTCGGATCTACTACCTGCAAAACAAAGAAAAATCGCTGCCATGTAGTTTTATATCGATATTGCTAGATAAAGGAGTGACGTACCATGAGTCAAAAGCGTTTACTGGTGAAAAGACAAGGGGATTTTCATTATCCCATTGTATTTGAGAAGGAATTTCAGGGACTTGCGAAAGAAGTCTCCGGTTTGAAAAAAAACAGTTCCAAAATCTGTGTGGTGACAGACAGTCATGTGGCACCTCTGTATTTGAAAGAAGTGATACAAGAACTTTCCCAAACCGGGATGACGGTGACCTGGTATATTCTTCCTGCCGGAGAGGAAAATAAAAATCTGGAGCAGATTCAGGGGATCTATGAGAATCTGATTCAAAATCATTTTGACCGGAAAGATATGCTGGCGGCACTGGGAGGTGGTGTCACCGGTGATATGACGGGCTATGCTGCTGCTACCTATTTGAGAGGGATTGATTTCATTCAGATTCCTACAACTCTTCTTTCTCAGGTGGACAGTAGTATTGGAGGAAAAACAGGTGTTGATTTCAAACAGTACAAAAATATGGTAGGTGCTTTTCATCAGCCATTGCTGGTTTATATGAATGTGTCTGTGCTTGGAACGCTTCCGAAAGAGGAATTTGCCAGTGGAATGGGCGAGGTGCTGAAACATGGGTTTATCCGTGACCGGGAGTACAGTCGATGGATTACAGAACATCGTCAGGAAATCTTAGCTCGGGAAGAAGAAATCTGCAAAGAGATGATCTATCAAAGCTGCGTGATTAAAAAAACTGTGGTGGAAAACGATCCAACAGAAAAAGGGGAACGGGCTCTTTTGAATATGGGACATACCGTAGGACATGCAGTAGAAAAGCTGAAAAATTTCAGCTTACGTCATGGACAGTGTGTTTCCATAGGCTGTGCTGCTTCTGCCTATCTTTCCTGGAAAAAGGGATGGATCTCACAGGAGGAATATGAGGAGCTTAAAGAGCAGCTTCAAAGCTTCGGACTTCCCGTAGAGACAGAAGGACTCAGTAAAACAGATATTTTAGAAACAACAAAATCAGATAAAAAGATGGCAGGTAATCAGATTCGGTTTATTCTTCTGAAAACATGGGGAGATGCAGTGATTGATACGTCTTTGACCGAGGAAGAGCTTTTGGAGGGCATTGCCAGTATACTAAAGGAGGGGGTTCAGAAATGAAAAACAAACAACGCAGAAAGACATTTGCAGAACTTGTAATTATCGTTCTCCTTCTTACCGGGTTAGATCAGTGGACAAAATTTCTGGCAGTGGAGCACTTAAAAGACCAAGCGGATATTCCGCTGATTCCTAATGTGCTGTATTTGAAATATCTGGAAAACAGGGGAGCTGCTTTTGGAATATTCCAGGGACGGAAAATTTTCCTGCTTTTTCTTACCAGTCTTGTGATTCTTGGTGTATGCTATGTGCTTTGGAAATTACCGGAGGAGAAGAAATTCAGATGGCTGAAATGGCTTTGCTTCTTGATCTGTTCCGGAGGAATCGGAAATATGATAGACCGGGTACGGCTTCATTATGTGGTGGACTTTATTTATTTTTCGTTGATTGATTTTCCGATTTTTAATGTTGCAGATATTTATGTAACAGGGAGCATGATCCTTCTTTTGATTCTGGTACTTTTTTATTATAAAGAAGAGGATTTCAGTTTTTTAAGCTGGAAGAAAAATAAAGAGCAGGAGTGAACAGAATGAAACAGCTATGTTTACAGGCAGAGACCTCTTATACAGGGGAACGGATTGATAAATATTTAGCGGAAGTGATGTCTGATTACTCCCGCTCTTTTTTACAGAAGCAGCTAAAAGACGGGAATGTGACTGTAAATGGAAAAAAAGCAAAAGCCAGTTACAAGGTGGCTGAAGAAGATGAGATTACGGTTTTGATTCCGGATAATCTGGAGCCGGATATTCAGGCAGAGGACATTCCTTTGGAGATCCTTTATGAAGATGATCAACTCCTTGTTGTGAATAAACCAAAAGGGATGGTGGTACATCCAAGTGCTGGGCATTACTCAGGGACCTTGGTAAATGCCCTGATGTATCACTGTAAGGATCAGTTATCCGGTATTAATGGCGTTTTAAGACCGGGAATTGTTCACAGGATTGATATGGATACCACAGGAGCTCTGGTGGTCTGTAAGACCGATACAGCTCATCAGAGTCTGGCAGAACAATTAAAAGTGCACAGTATTACCAGAAAGTACCGGGCAATTGTCCATGGAAATATGAAGGAGGATGAAGGTACTATAGAAGGTGATATTGGAAGGCATCCAACAGAGCGTAAGAAAATGGCAGTACATGTGAGAAACGGAAAGCCGGCAGTTACACACTACCGGGTACTGGAACGGTTTGGCAGTTATACTTATGTGGAGTGCCAATTGGAGACAGGACGTACACACCAGATTCGTGTACATATGAGCAGTATCGGGCATCCGCTTTTGGGAGATGCTGTATATGGTCCTAAAAAATGTCCTTTTCCAAATCTTCAGGGACAGACGCTTCATGCTATGGTCTTGGGCTTTGTACATCCCGTTTCTGGAGAATATATGGAATTTACCGCACCTTTACCAGGATATTTTCAAAAGCTTTTGAAAAAAATTTAAATTATATATACATTTGAAGTAAAATGAATTATAATAAATGTAAGAGATATTTTTAGGAAAGGAGTGTATGTGTATGGCAGCAAATACAGTTATCACCATAGGACGTCAGACAGGAAGCGGGGGACGTGATATCGGTAAGCTTCTTGCCCAAGAATTAGGAATTAAATGTTATGATAAAGAGCTGCTGGACCGTGCAGCCAAAGACAGCGGCATTTGCCATGAGTTGTTTGAGCATCACGATGAGAAACCTACCAATAGTTTTCTGTATTCTCTTGTTATGGATACGTATTCTTTTGGATATTCTTCTGCAGCCTTTGCAGATATGCCTATCAATCATAAGGTGTTTTTGGCACAGTTTGATACCATTAAGAAGATAGCACAGGAAGAATCCTGTGTCATGGTAGGAAGATGTGCGGATTATGCATTAGCAGAGTATCCGGGAGCACTTAGTGTATTTATCCACGCAGATCTGGATAAACGAATTCACAGGCTTTCCAAGGTATATGATCTTTCTGCTTCTGCAGCGAAGGATCAGATTGTCAAAAATGATAAAAAACGAGCCAGCTATTATAATTACTATACCAGCAAAAAATGGGGAGATGCATCCAGCTACCATCTGTGTCTGGACAGCGGAATCCTGGGACTAGAGGGCTGTGTTGAAATGATCAAGTCAGCGATTGAGCTGAGAAAGAAAACGGTAGAATGGTAAGATAGGATACATAAGAAGAGAGGGCTGTATGCAAAGGTGAGACTTGCATACAGCCCTCCTTGTGTGCTCAGTGTTTTCCCTGGATGGGATGCCATCCCTGAACATTTCCGTTGCAGATGGCAGTGAACATTCGCTCTTTTGTTCCGGGATTCTCTTTTGTAATCTCTCTCAGCAGTTCTTTTGCGTATTGACGCTTGGTATAACCGTCAACAGGGCAAGGGCTTTTTTCGATTTCCAGATGGTATTTGTTTTTAAATCCAATGACATCCGCTTCATCTACAAATAACAGAGGACGTATTACGGTCAAATCCATGCGGTCCAGATAGGTTTTAGGTGCAAATGTGTGGAAACGTCCCTCGTAGATCAGGGATAAGAGCATGGTCTCCACAACATCATCTTTGTGATGAGCATAGGCGATTTTATTGCAGCCCAGTTCTTTGGCTGCTGTATTCAGAGCACCTTTTCTCATTTTGGCACACAGAGAACAGGGGTTGCTTTCTTTTCGCTCCTGAAAAATAATAGGTGCAATATCTGTTTTTACCAGCGTAAAAGGAATTTCAAGACTTTCACATAATGCTTTGATCTTCTCTGACTGAAAACCAGGATGTCCAAGATCGACAGTGATTGCTTCCAGGGTAAAGGGGTTTGGATAGAAACGCATCAGACCATGAAGTGCATAAAGCATCGTCAGGCTGTCTTTTCCTCCGGAAACACCGACTGCAATTTTGTCACCTGGCTCTATGAGATGAAATTCATCTACAGCCTTTCTTGTGAGGCTTAATAATTTCTGTAATTTCATTGGCAATTAAATCCTTCCGAGTAAATAAATTTATAACCGTTTGAATCATAGCACAGAAAGAAAAAAAAAGAAAGATTTTTCTGCGATTCCCAACACAAACCTTCTGATTCGTGTTATACTACAAAGAAGTTATATGGAAAAGAAGAGGAGCGTAGTTGTGACATGAAGTTTCATTGGAAAAATAAGTATTTATATTGGGGGCTTACCGCTTTTGGCGTTGTCAGTGCCAGTATGTTATTTTATTTCCTGCTTTTTCGCATGGAGGTTGTGTTTGGCACATTTCGTAAACTGATATCTATTATGATGCCGGTTATTTGCGGATTAGTGATCGCTTATTTACTGATTCCTATTGTGAATTTTCAGGAAAGGCATTTTTACAGATATCTGATCGGAAAAAGGCATATTCATCCAAGTAAAGGACAGAAGAAGTTTGTTCGGTATGTCAGCATTGTATTTGCCTTGATTTTTGGAGGGCTGATCATTTACTCTCTGATTTCCATGATCATGCCCAGCATTATTGAAAGTATTATCAGTATTATCAATGACTCTCCAAGATATTTTCAGAATATCCGTCATTGGCTGGAATCCTTGCTGAAAGATAATCCGGAGTGGGAAAGCACTGTGTTTTCTTACATTGAGCAGTATTCTCCTAAGCTGGAAACATTTTTGAATGTACAGATTCTTCCGCAGTTGAAGTCGATTCTGCAGCACTTGAGCACAGGAGTGTTCGGAACTCTGGTATTTATTAAAAACCTGTTGATCGGACTGATTATTTCCATTTATCTTATGGCAGGAAAAGAAGAGTTTGTGACTCAGTCTAAGATGTTTGTGTATGCGTTTCTGAGTACGGAGCATGCCAACAATGTGGTAAAGGGAGTCCGGTTTGCCCACAGAACCTTTATCGGTTTTATTATTGGAAAAATTGTAGATTCGATTATTATTGGTATTTTATGTTATGTGGGAACCAAGATCATAGGAACACCGTATGCAATGCTGGTCAGTGTTGTAGTAGGTGTGACGAATGTCATTCCGTTTTTTGGTCCTTATCTCGGGGCAATCCCTACAGCCTTTATCATTCTTATGGTAAATCCGGTACAGTGTTTGTATTTCCTGATTTTTATTTTATTGCTGCAGCAGTTTGATGGAAATATCCTGGGTCCCAAGATTCTCGGAAATTCCACAGGTCTCTCCAGTTTTATGGTTATTGTGGCAATTTTGCTTTTTGGCGGAATTATGGGAATTCCGGGCATGATTATCGGAGTTCCTACATTAGCAATTATTATGGCAGGAATCAAGACCTTCCGTGCATATAATTTGCGTCAGAAATCTATGCCCATGGATGAGAATGTCTATACGCATATGGATTATATGGATCCCGAGAATTTGCACCCGGTAGATTTTGCAGTAGACAAAAGCGGAATGGATATAGAACGTAATAAAGACGAAAAAGAAGAGGATGAGAAAAAATGAAATTAGTGATTCAGAAAGTCAGCAGTGCATCTGTAGAAGT
Organism: uncultured Blautia sp.; assembly: GCF_947654165.1. Lineage (GTDB taxonomy): Bacteria > Bacillota > Clostridia > Lachnospirales > Lachnospiraceae > Blautia. Next base: position 42,418 of record NZ_CANTKB010000017.1, on the reverse strand, counting down.
AGAAGGAAGCTGTGTGGGGAAGATTCAGAAGGGCTTTTTGGTCCTGGTAGGTATCGGAAAAGAAGATACCAGGGAAATCGCAGATAAGTTTATTAAAAAAATGATAAACCTTCGAATTTTTGCAGATGAAAATGGGAAGACAAATCTTTCCCTGGCAGATGTAGATGGAGAGGTACTTCTGGTATCCCAGTTTACCCTGTATGCCAATTGTAAAAAGGGAAACAGACCAAGCTTTTTTGAAGCCGGTGAACCGGATAAAGCGGAGGAACTCTATGAATATATGGTGGAAAAGGTAAAAGAATATGTTCCGGTAGTGCAGACAGGAACTTTTGGGGCATTAATGAAAGTATCTTTAATAAACGAAGGACCGTTTACCATTATATTGGATGATCAGACGTTTCAGTCATAATATGGGAAGACTTAAATCCACTGTTTTTACTTGTTTTTTGCGTAAAAACAGTGGATTTTTTCATGTTATTTTTCACGTAAAATTACAGCTTTGGAAGCGGCTCTGCGGCGTTCATCGCTTAATTTTGCGTAATGTTTTTTGGTGGTATTGACATCTGAGTGTCCTAAAACATCAGCTACCAGATAAATGTCCCCGGTTTCTCGGTACAGAGCGGTTCCGTAGGTGCTTCGAAGTTTGTGCGGGGTAATAGTCTTGACAGAAACGGCAGAAGCATATTTTTTTACCATTTTTTCTACCGCATCCACACTGATACGTTTTCGCTGGCCGGAGAGAAAGAGAGCATCTTCATGTCCGGCAACAGGAGTGATTGCAGTTCGGGAAAGCTCCAGGTAGTCCTTTAGAGCCTGTTCCACTTCGGAACCGAAATAAACAATCATTTCATTTCCTCCTTTTCGGAGGATACGGATGCCGTTATTTTTGAAATCTACATCCGAAATATTCAAACCTACTAATTCAGACACACGAACACCTGTTCCGAGCAGGAGAGTAACAATAGCAATATCACGGTACTTTTGCTTGTTATAGTGATAAAGCTGAACGCCCGTAAGATTTTTACCGTAATTTTCAATGTAATCTAACAGACTGGCTACCTCGTCTGGATCTAATTGAATAATGGCTTTTTCTTTGATTTTTGGCATATCGACAAGGCGTACAGGATTTGACTGTAAAAGTTGGCGTTTGCACAGATAATCATAAAAACTCCGTAAACAGGACATTTTTCTGGCAATTCCTGTACGGGAATTGGTTTCCAGTTTCTGATCTGAGGATTGATAGGCCTTCAGGTATTCCTGAAATTCTTCAAAGTCCACGGGCTGCAACAGAGATAAATCCTGAATAGAAATATCAGCCATGGGTTTTTCCTGTAAAGCAGGATTTGTTTCCTGTAAAAACCGAAAAAACACCCGCAGATCATATGCATAGGACAAACGGGTCTTGTCTGATGTGGTGGGTTCTTTGGCACGGAAATAATCCTTGACGTATGGAGGAAGCTCTGTAAGAAATTCACGGAGTTTCACGGTATTTTCTAATTTTTCTTGTTCACGGTATGTAATAGGCTTTGCCATAGGAAGACCTCCAAAAACTTGATTTTGAGAGTAGTTTACCACAGAATCAGAAAAAAAGCTATAGTTTTTCGGTTAAATCTGTATTTGTCCGCTAAACTAAAAACGAAAAAACACACTCTTTCTTTCATTCATGGAGTTTGCTTTTTATCTGATGCTGAAGGTATTAAAAAGTTCTTTTAAAGGCATCTGGATTTTGTCTTCAAAATAATCTTTTAACATCAGATTCTTTTTCCATTTATTTTCCGGATATCCTCCGTAGCGTTTTTTTACATCCTCCATACGGGTTATCATGTCAACGGGCCCGTTTGGCATGGCAATGGAATCACAGACCTGTATCAGCCTGTCATAATCATCATATTTATAGGTATCCAGCAGTTTTTGAATCTGCTGTAATTCTTCCGGGCTCACATCCCATTCTCCCACATAAACGTTCATGTTCTTGACAGAAAAAGAATGTGTAATGCTGATTTTGGCAGCTTCTTCGTATCCCAGTGACATCAGGTACAGATAGCCGTCCAGGATGTGGCGAATATAGGAAAAACCAAAGCGTCTTCCGATATCATGAAGCAGACCGAAAATAAAGGCATTGTTTTCGTCCAGATCAGGGCAATACGATGCGATTTTATAGGCACATTGAGCCGTCACGATCGAATGATCTTTCCACGGTCCTGGATTCATACGGTAAGATTCATTTAATAATGAAAAGGCTTCTTCTCTTGTTGGTATCATATGATTTAGAACACTCTCCTTTTTATTCAGTCCAGGTAACATGACCAGGCAGAACAGTCAGGGTGATGTCTGCCTGGTTAAATCTTTGACCCATTGATACTTTCGATAATGATGAATCACAGCAGGAAGTTTACTGACTTCATCTAAGTTGATAATGGCAAATACCCAAAGCACAGGGAGATGAAGGACAAAGGCTGCCGCCGCTGCTGCCGGGACAATGAAGCACCACATATTTACGGTATCGCAGATCAGTCCGAACCTGGAATCTCCTCCGGCACAGAAGATTCCTGCAATGACAGTGGCATTGATGGATTTACCTACCATATAGTAGCTGCACAGGTAAAGCATACCCTGCAGATAATGATGTGCTGTAGGGCTTAAATTTGCGTAATGTACAATGATTGGGCTGCAAGCCAAGAGAACAATGGCAGAGACAACTCCCGCTGCGATACACAGGGAAAAGAGCCGGTCTCCATAGGCTTTCGCCTGTTCCAGGGCACCCTTTCCAAGTTCGTTTCCAACCAGGATACCGCCGCCGCTGCCAATGCCAAGGCAAACACAGGCAATGATGTTTTTCACAATGGTGGCAATGGAATTTGCTGCAACTGCATCATTTCCCAAGTGCCCCATAATGACAGAATACATGGTGAATCCAATCCCCCAGGCAAGCTCATTGCCAAGTACAGGCAGAGTATATTTCCAGAAATCTCCTGCCAGAAGTTTATCCGGATGAAGCAGAGAGGAAATCTCTGGGCGTATTCTTTCCGAGACGCTGGAATCAGCCAGTGCCCAGGACAATTCAACAAAACGAGAAATCACGGTTGCCAGTGCGGCACCTGTAATGCCAAGGGAAGGAACCGGACCGATTCCATAAATAAATACAGCATTCAAGACAATATTCAATACCATTGCAAACGAACCAATGAAAGTACTTTGGAGTGTTTTTCCCGTGTTTTTCAGGATGCACAGATAAATCTGTGATATACCGGAAAGCAGATAGGAAATCCCTACAACCCGGAGATATTCGCAGCCTTTTTCAATCAATGGCTGCTCTGGTGTGAAAATCTTCATCAGGAACTCTGGAAAAAACAGGGTTGTCAGGAAAAACACCATGGAGATGGCCACAGAGATGCGGAGCACATGAGAAAAAATCCTGGATACTGCTCTTCTGTCCCCTTTCCCCCAGTACTGGGCAGCCAGAATCGTTGTTCCGATGGTCAGAGCAACCAAGAAAAGCTGTTGTACAAAAGAAATCTGGCTCGCCAGAGAAACAGCAGACAGAGATTCCTGGTTGAGCACTCCGAGCATCAGAGCATCAGAAGCACTGACTGCTGCATTCATGAAGTTCTGAAAAGCTATGGGAAGCACCAGAGCAAACAATTGTTTATAAAATTGTTTTTTGTCACTCATATCTTGTCAGTCCATTTCCTGGATCTTTGCCCATGCTTCTTCATCAAATTCCCGGTCTTTATAGTAAAATTTCTTATCCGCATCCGTGATCTCACGAATGACACGGCAGGGATTTCCTGCTGCGATCATATTGTCAGGAATATCTTTGGTCACTACGCTGCCTGCACCGATCACAACATTATTTCCAATGTGTACACCAGGTGTTACGACTACATTTCCGCCAAGCCACACATTGTCTCCAATGGTGATTGAAATGCCGTATTCATACATGGAGTTTCTGGAAACGGGATGCAAAGGATGACCGGCTGTGTAAAGTGATACGTTTGGGCCAAATAATACGTTTTTTCCGATCTTTACAGGAGCAACATCCAGAATGGTACAATTATAATTGGCAAAGAAGTTATCTCCTACTTCAATGTGGGTTCCATAATCGCAGTAAAAAGGCGGAACGATCATCACATTTTTCTGAGAGCCACGGATGATCTGTTTTAAGATTTCACTAAGCGTATCGAAATCAGAAGGATCTGTGGTGTTAAATTTTCCAAGAAGTTTTCTGGTGACCTTTTGTTCTTCAAATATAGATTCATCTGATATGTATGGGAGTTCTCTGTCCCTGCGTGTAATATTATCCATGTTTCAGTTCCTTTCTTGTTTACAATTTTCTTTCTTTAGGTATAATAATAGTATGTTTTTTCAATGGATTCAATCAGTATTTGAGTTATTATTATAACAATCGTATTTGAAAGGGAGGGAGGATGGTGAATAGTATCCATATATTGAAAGACGATTCAGAGATTGTCCATTATAATAATCCCAACATCCCGTTCTATATCAGAAAACGGCGGCTTACACAGTATGAAAATATGGAGGGGCTGTGTCATTGGCATGAGGATGTAGAGTATATCCGGTCTTACCAGGGCTATATGACATATAATATCAACGGGGAAAAACTGCATATCCGGGAGGGCGATGCTCTTTTTGTAAATTCCAGGCAAATACATTATGGATATTCCGAAGATAAAACAGACTGCAGTTTCTTATGTGTGGTCTTTCGGCTGCAGCTGATCACGACCAATCAGGAACTTTTGGAAAAATATGTATATCCCATTACCCAGAATTCTCAATTGCCCTATCTTTATCTCCAAGGAGATTGTGCCAGGGAGGCAGAGATCATCCGGTTGTTTGATGAACTTTATGATTCTTACAGCCGAAAAGAATCCGGTTACGAACTGCTGACGATTGGTAAGCTTCCTATGCTTTGGTACGCACTTTTTCAGGTTGTAAAAGAGCATTTGTTTACCTATGAAAAAATTGCAGATCAGGATCTTCCTGCACAGAGAAATATGGTATCGTTTATTCATCATCAATATACCAGGAAGCTGTCTTTGGAAGAAATCGCAGAAGCCGGGAATGTATGCAGGAGTAAATGCTGTCAGATTTTTCGAAAGTATCTGAACAAAACTCCGGTGGAGTTCTTAAATGCTTACCGTCTGGAGGTGAGCATGCGTTATTTGACAGATACAAGCATGAGCATCACTGAGATTGCTCTGGCCTGTGGGTTTCAAAGCTCAAGTTATTATGCGGAAATGTTTCAGAAATATAAGGGGTGCACCCCAACACAATATCGACAGAATTTATAATCATTATTCAGGAAAGGAAGGATAAAATCCATGAAAAGTATGAAAGAATTATTTAAGACGGCAAAATCCTGCATGGACAGGAAACAAGATTTTGTATTTGTCACTACCATTTCCAGCTCCGGCTCATCTCCCAGGGGAGCCGGTTCCAAAATGCTGGTAATGGAAGACGGAACTTCCTATGGAACCATCGGTGGTGGAAATGTGGAATATGTGTCGGTGCAGCATGCCAGAGAAGTGCTGGTATCCAAAACTTCCCATACCAGAGGATTTCAGCTTAATACCGATCAGGTTGCCGATCTGGGCATGATATGCGGAGGAAATGTGGTGGTATTTTTTCAGTATATTTCCTGGGAAAATAAAGAATTCTATGAGTTGTGTGCCAGAATTCTCTCAGACTGGGAGAAAAATGAAAACAGTTGGCTGATTCTTGATATTACAGATGAAACTGCATGGGCGGCGGGTTATTATCAGGAAAAGGAAGGACTTCTTGGACTGGATATTTCCAATCCGGCTCCTCTGCTGCTGACCAAGGCAGTGCAGGTATCCATAGACGGACATGTGTATTACAGTGAGCCTTTGGTGCAAAAGGGGCGGGTTTATATCTTTGGAGGCGGCCATGTGGCTCAGGCTCTGGTCCCTGTATTGAGCCGTCTTGATTTCCGGTGTGTGGTATATGATGACCGGGAAATGTTTTGCAATTCCCAGGTGTTTCCGGATGCAGAGCAATGTATTTTAGGAGATTTTACAAAGATTTCCCGGTATCTGTCTGTGGAACCACAGGATTATGTTTGTATTATGAGCCGTGGACATGAATATGATTATGTGATCCAGAAGCAGATGCTGCAGACATCTGCCCACTATATTGGGGTTATGGGGAGCCGTAAGAAAAAAGAAATCATACAAAAGAAACTTATGCAGGATGGATTTACTGCAGAGGAAATCAGCCGGATCATTACACCTATCGGGTTGGATATTCAGGCTGAGACTCCTGCAGAAATCTCCATCAGTATTGCAGGTCAGTTAATCCAGGAGCGTTCAAGGTTCAGTGACCATGTGAAATAAAAATTCTAATGCGTCTGTCAGTACAGACTCATCCAGGTCAAAGGCAGCATTATTGATGAACGGCGGAATCATCCTCCCCGGTTCCAGAGTGAGCTCTGCTCCTGTCTCCTCTTCTATTTTTTTCATAACAGCTTCTAAATTCTTTCCAGACAAACTGAAAAGCAGCCAGTGCCGGAGAAATAACAATTCTTCTTCATATTCTTTACAAACAGACATTGGATTTCCTTTCTGAATCAGATATTTTTGGCACAAATGTCCTGCAGACAGCATTTATCACAATAGGGTTTTGTTCTGGCAGTACAGATGTCACGTCCGTGATATACCAGACGGTGGCAGAAATCACTGCCCTCTTCCGGTGGAATGATTTTCCATAATGCCATTTCGACTTTTTTCGGTTCTTTGATATGGTCTACCAATCCCATTCGGTTTACCAGGCGGATACAGTGAGTATCTGTTACAATGGCAGGTTTTCCGAAGACATCTCCCATGATGAGATTGGCACTTTTTCTGCCCACCCCGGGAAGCTCCAAAAGAGCATTGAAATCGTCGGGAACCTTTCCGTCATACTCATCTCTCAAAATTTTCATGCAGGCACTGATATCTCGTGCCTTGCTTTTTCCAAGCCCGCAGGGGCGTACAATTTCCTCGATCTCCTCCGGTGTGGCTTCTGCCAGGGCATTCACATCCGGGTATTTTGCATATAAATCTTCTACGACCACGTTTACCCGGGCATCTGTGCACTGGGCAGCCAGACGTACGCTGACCAGCAGCTTCCAGGCCTGGTCATAGTCCAAAGTACATCCTGCATCCGGGTATTCTTTTTTTAATCTTTCTATGATTTCTAAGGCTAATGCTTCTTTTGTTTCCATGATGTCTGATCCTCTCTTTTTGTATAAAGCTTCGTTTTTGTTATCATAACATACCGCTGGGTAATCTGCCAGTTTCTTTTTTATGGAAAATGATGTACAGTATTCGGAATAATTCCAATTATTTATAATATGGTTTGAATTGATATATATTTAACAATAAAATCATGAGTTCAAAACAGTTTTTTATAAAATTGAACTTTTTAAGATATATAAAAAAGTATTGAACTACAGAAACGATTGTGCTATACTTTCTCCAGATAAAGAAATAAAGGTTGAACTTCAGGAGGAATCATATGGCAAAGGAAGTATTTGCTGACCGGCTGAAACAGGCTATGGAGCAGCAGGGATTAAAGCAGGTAGATATCATCCGCATTGCCCAGGAACAGGGTGTAAAACTTGGAAAAAGCCATATCAGTCAATATGTGAGCGGAAAGACAGTCCCGAGGGCGGACATTCTCCATTTTCTGGCACAGGCGTTGCAGGTGGAAGAAGCCTGGCTTTTAGGGGAAGACTCCCATCCGGTTAAAACAAAAAATGAAAATCCAGGAGGAAAAGGAATGCGTACTTTTAAAAAATCTTCAAAATTAGATAACGTTTTATATGATGTAAGAGGTCCCGTTGTGGACGAGGCAGAGCGTATGACTGCAGCAGGTACCCAGGTGTTAAAATTAAACATTGGTAACCCTGCACCTTTTGGATTCCGCACACCGGATGAGGTGATTTATGATATGCGGCAGCAGCTTACGGAATGTCAGGGCTACTCTCCTGCCAAAGGTCTGTTTTCTGCCAGAAAGGCAATCATGCAGTATGCACAGCTTCGGAAGATTCCCAATGTGTCCATTGAAGATATATATACCGGAAATGGAGTCAGTGAGCTCATTAATCTATGTATGTCTGCCCTTCTGGACGATGGAGATGAAATTCTCATCCCTTCACCGGATTATCCTCTCTGGACAGCCTGTGCAACGTTAGCAGGGGGAAAAGCGGTTCATTATATCTGTGACGAGCAGTCGGAATGGTATCCGGATATGGATGATATCCGAAAAAAAATCAATGACCGCACAAAAGCGATTGTAATCATTAATCCCAATAATCCCACAGGTGCATTATATCCAAAAGAGGTTTTGCAGCAGATTGTGGACATTGCAAGAGAACACCAGTTGATCATTTTTTCCGATGAGATTTATGACCGTCTGGTCATGGATGGGGAAGAACATGTCTCTATCGCTTCTCTGGCTCCGGATGTATTCTGTGTGACCTTCAGCGGTCTGTCGAAATCCCATATGATCGCCGGTTTCCGCATTGGCTGGATGATCTTAAGTGGAAATAAACGGATTGCCCAGGATTATATTGAAGGTCTGAAGATGCTTTCCAACATGCGTCTTTGCTCTAATGTACCGGCACAGTCTATTGTGCAGACAGCCCTCGGCGGATACCAGAGTGTGAATAATTATATTGTGCCTGGCGGACGTATCTATGAACAGAGAGAATATATTTATAATGCCCTGAAAGATATTCCGGGAGTCAGTGTGGTGAAACCAAAAGCAGCTTTTTATATTTTCCCGAAGCTGGATGTGAAAAAGTTCAATTTAATGGATGATGAAAAGTTTGCACTGGATCTGCTCCGTGATAAGAAGATTCTTGTGGTACATGGAGGCGGATTCAACTGGAAGGAACCGGATCACTTCCGCATCGTGTATCTGCCGAGAATCGAAGTGTTAAAGGAATCTATGGAAAAACTGGGAGATTTCCTCAGTTATTACCATCAGTAAGAAAGGTATTGTATTTTTTGGCATTGAAGCCGTGTTTTGTGGAAAAATAAGAAGAATTTTTTGGAGCATCTCTTCATAACGGATTCACATCGTTATGGAGAGATGCTCCTTACGTTTTTCAATACCTATGAAACTATCTTCAAACAGTATGCCCTAAGATTGCCCGTACACAATTGGCTGCTGCAAAATCTTTCTTTCCCATACCATATCCGATTTTCTCCATCACCATTTCCGGCATTTTCCCATAGGAGGTAGCGAAATATTTCAAGATAGCGGCACCGGTAGGGGTACACAGCTCTCCGTCTACGGTTCCGGCCTTGCATGGGATTCCGGTCAATAAGAGTGCTGTGGCAGGTGCAGGAACCGGGAGGATTCCATGGGCACAGCGTACCTGTCCGAAGCCTGTGCTTACCGGGGACACAATAATCTGTTCTGCCCCTAATTCGTGTATCAGCATCACACAGCCGGTAATATCTGCAATGGCATCTAAAGTACCCACTTCGTGGAAATGAATGTCCGAAACTTCTTTTTCGTGGACGTTCGCTTCTGCCTGTGCAATGAGATTGTAAATATTCTTTACATCTTTTTTGACCGTATCCTCTACACGAAGCTGTTCCACAATTTCCATGATTTCGGTCATTCCTCTGTGAATGTGGTGATGTTTATGGGATTCCTGGCTGTGGGGGTGGTGATGTCCGTGATGCTCCTGCAAGTGTTCCTGTGAATCCATACTGTGTTCTTCTTCTCCGTGAATCTGTACGGAAACATGGGTTCCGGTGATTCCGCATTTGACAGAAGGAAGTGCCTGAATGGCTGCTTGCGGAATACCGATCTCATTCATTTTTTTTATAAATTTGTCTGGATCTGGCAGCAGTTCTAAGAGTGCTCCCATGAGCATATCTCCTGCTGCTCCCATATGACATTCTAAGTATAAGGTCTTCATTTCCGTTTCCCCTCCAGATGATTGATCATGCTTGCCAGATAGCCGGCACCGAATCCATTGTCAATATTTACCACGCTGATTCCGCTGGCACAGGAGTTCAGCATGGACAGCAAGGCAGATAAGCCGCCAAAGTTTGCCCCATAGCCTACGCTGGTGGGAACTGCGATCACAGGACAATCCGCCATGCCGCCGATAACGCTGGCAAGAGCACCTTCCATGCCTGCAATAGCCACAATGACTCTGGCTGACATAATGTCTTCCATATGGTTCATCAGCCGGTGCATTCCGGCAACTCCCACATCATAGAGACGAGTCACTTCATTTCCGTAGATCTCTGCGGTCCGTGCGGCTTCTTCTGCTACCGGCATGTCACTGGTTCCGCCTGTGGCGATCACGATTTTTCCCACTCCGTCCGGGACTGGAATCTTACCAATGATCCCTGTTCTGGAGAGTGCATCATAACGAAGTTCCAGGGATTGGGAGACATAATCAGCGGCTTCCTGGCTCATGCGGGTGATGAGGATTGTTTTTTCTTTCTCTTCCACCATAGCCTGTGCGATTTGTAAGATTTGTTCTTTGGTTTTGCCGGCTCCGTAGATGACCTCAGACATTCCCTGACGGATGCCTCTGTGGGTATCCAGTTTGGCAAATCCCATATCTTTATAAGGTTCTGTTTTTATTTGAAGCATGGCTTCGTCCGGCTTGATCTTGCCGCTGGCAACCTGCTCCAACAGTGTCTGTAACTCTTTTTTGTCCATTTCGTTTTCCCTACTTTCAACCAATTACGATTAAGTATAGCACGGCTTTGGCTGTGGGTCAAAAGAACTTTCCGCAATCGTTCTCATTTTTTGCTGGACTGTCACCGCAATGTCACTTACACTTGTTATAATGAGCCTGCAAACGAAAGGAGCATGTTGCATATGAATATTTTGGAATGTAAAAATCTTACGAAAACATACGGAAGCGGCTCGAATAAGGTGGTCGCACTGGAGCATGTGAATCTGTCTCTTGAGAAGGGAAGCTTCACCGCAGTGGTGGGTGCCTCCGGTTCCGGAAAATCCACACTGCTGCATCTGCTTGGAGGGGTGGACCGTGCTACAGAAGGACATATTTTTATTGAAGATACGGATATTTCTACACTTTCTTTAGAACAGCTTGCCATTTTCCGCAGACGCAAAGTGGGACTTGTATATCAGTTTTATAATCTGATTCCGACCTTGGATGTGAGGAAAAATATTCTGCTGCCGATACTTTTAGATGGGCAGAAGCCGGATGAAGACCGGTTTTTGAAAATCACATCCTCTCTGGGACTTTCTGACCGTCTGACTCATTTGCCAAGAGAACTTTCCGGTGGACAGCAGCAGAGAGTTGCCATTGCAAGAAGCCTGATTTACCAGCCTGCGATTCTTCTTGCGGATGAGCCTACAGGAAACCTGGACCGGAAAAATTCAAGGGAGACCATGGAGCTTTTGAAATTTTCTCATCAGCAGTATGGGCAGACCATTCTTCTGATTACCCATGATGAAAACATTGCATTGATGGCAGACCGGATTCTTACCCTGGAAGACGGAAAAATCATAAGGGATGAGGTGGTGTCCTGATGAAGATATTAAGAGAAATCATCTGGGATAATATGAGAAAAAATAAGCGTTCCAGTTTTGCAATCATGATTGCCCTGTTTTTGATGACAACACTCATGTCCTGTTTTTCCGGCATGGTTTATACCATGTGGACAGATGCCGTTGCTTTGGAAAAATGGCATAACGGAAACTGGCATGGAGAATTGTTTGACGAAACGTATGGCAGAGATTTGGAAAAAATAAAGAATTATGCTTCTGTGGATGCTGTTCTTTTAAAGGGTCCATGGGAAGTGGCAAAGCTTTCGGAAGAAGGTCGGAGAATCTATGTGATATCCAGAGGGGCGAACCGGGAATATTGGGAATCCATGCCAGAGAAAGATGGAATCTTAAGAGGACGTGTGCCGGAAACAGAACAGGAACTGGTGCTTTCCAAGCAATATTTTGATGACCATCCGGATACGAAAATCGGTGATATGCTGACCCTCCCTGTCGGTACACGTATGCAGAATGGACAGGTGTGTATGCCAACAGAAGGCATTGATGAAACAGAGGACTTTTTACAGACGGGAACAAAAACGTACACCATTGTTGGAGAACTGGACGCCGTTACCTCCTCTTCTGTTCCGGGATATACGGGGATGACTTATCTGGAAGAGGATACTATCCAGCCGGAGGATGTCCTGACTGTATATCTGCGGTTTGATCCTATGAGGCGTACTTATCAGGAACTGCCTGCCCTGGCAGAAACCATTGGATATGAGCAGGATGAATATGGAGAATATACATTAAGATATAACCACAGTTTATTATCTGTATATGGGATTTTTCCTCCAAAGGCGGACGCAGGTCCAGATCTTCTTGTGAGTCTGTCGGTTCCCCTTATGTTTCTGGCATTTGCTCTTCTGTTAGTAGGTGTGTTTGTACTGGTTATTCATAATGCATTTGCAGTCTCTGTAAATGATAAGCTGGAACAAGTGGGTATTTTATCAGGAATCGGTGCCTCCGGGAAACAGATTCAGAAAATGGTAATCACAGAGGCACTGCTGCTGTCTGTGCCACCTATGCTTCCAGGATTGGCAGCAGGCTGGTTTCTGGATAAAAAGCTATTTGAGCTCATTAATGCCACCAACGATATTGGGCGGCAGGGACCTGAGATTATCCTTACGTTTGGCCTGCCTGCGATTCTTCCTTCGGTACTGTTATCTTTGCTGACAGTCTGGCTTTCTGCAAGAATCCCCGCAAAAAAAGCAGCAAAACTGCTTCCCGTAGAGATTCAGAAACAACAGGGAGAGGGACAAGTTTTCAGAAGGAAAAAACGGAACCGAAAGCTTTTTGGCGGTATTTTAGGGGAATTGGCAGGAAATGCCGTGTATTTTCGGAAAAAGGCTTACCGTGCGGCAACTATTTCCCTTTGTCTGTCGTTTCTGTTGCTGACAGGATTTCAGTATCTGATCACCATTCAAGATGCAGCACAGGAAGTTTATGCGGCATATGCACCAAAAGAAAATGCGATTTCTGTCAGTGTCAGTGATGGGCGGTGGCCGGATAAAGCTGCCATGGAAGCTATGAAAGAAATTCAGGGATTAAAACCACCCGTGATAAAGACAACACTTCCCTGTGCTATCTGGGTTCCAGAAGAAAAGGCTTCCGGGGATTTGCAGACACATCTGGGAGGGTTTCAGGAAATTGTAGAGATGGGGAAATATTCTCCGATTGAGAGGGATGGAAATTACCGGATCCAGGTACAGCTTCTGGGGTTGGAAAAGGACAGTTTTGTTACGTACTGTGACGACTTGGGAGTGGATCCACAGCCGTATTATCAGGATGCTTCCAGGGCACTGGTGTATAACAAGACCAAGGATCCAAATGTAAGCACTAAACGGACTACGGTTATGCGGGAACTCCTGGACTTAGAACAGGGAGAACTGCTTACACTTACAGAAAAAAACGATGATGCCATTGAGGGGGATTTTCAATTTTCCATTCAGGCCTATGAATTTACGGAACATTTGCCGGAAGAACTGTCGAATCCTTCTTTTTATCCCAGTTTTACACTGTTGGCAGTGATGCCTATGGAGCACGTACAGGCATTGGGTGCTTCCTGCTGTGAAAAAAGACAGGGAACGGTGAAACGGTTCCAAGCTTATTATAATCTGGAAAATACCGGGGAAACTTCAAATGCAGACATTGATGAAGCGAAAAAGAGGGTAGATAATGTCGTTAACCAGTATTATGGAAGCGGAGATTTTAATATTGGAAGTCTTTCGGACCAGGAAAAAATGACCGCAGATATACGCCATGCCATGAACTTGATTTTTACCTTTCTAACCTGCTTTCTGGCAGTGATCGGACTGTCCAATATCTGGGCTACGATTTCTGCAAATTTACAGCAGAGAAGGCGGGAATTTGCTATGTTAAAATCCGTAGGGCTGACACCAGGGCAACTATGGAAGATGCTGTGTCTGGAAGGGGTTACCTTAGGTTTGAAACCGCTGCTTTACACCATACCCTTCCAGGCAGTCTGGATTGGTGCATTTCTTTATACCAGTCAGATAACGGTTTTGGAATATCTTCCCTTTTTCCCGGTACGGGTATTGAGCATATATATCCTTTTGGTGCTGTTGGCAATTTTAGGAGCGTATCTTATCGGCGGTCTGAAACTTCAGAGAGAATCTGTTATTGAGGCTGTAAAGGATGATACCATTTAAAGATAAACAGGGCATGTCCTCGGGCAGAATTTTCTGCAAGGATATGTCCGTTTTGCTGTTCCATGATCAGCTTTGCAAGGGCAAGACCGATGCCTGCATTATCCTTGCAGGAACGTTCTCCCCGGTAGAAACGTTCAAACAGATGCGGGAGATCCTGTTTTGCAAATCCAGAGCCGCTGTCTTCCATCTCCAGTTGTACATACAGGGGATTTTGATTCCAGGATACAGAAATGGTACCTCCTTTTGGGCTGTGTTCAATACAATTTTTCAATACATTCATGACTGCCTGGGAAGTCCATTCCAGGTCGCCATGAAGCCAGGGATCTTCATAAGCTGCCGCCGGAATCTGTAAGGTGATCTGTTTTTGCTCCAGTATTTGCTGAAGCGGTTCGGCAGCAAGTTCTAAAAGTTCCTGCATACGGAAAGGATTCTTTTCCAATACAATCCCATGGGAATCCAGTTTTGCCAATGCCAGAAGAGAGGATACCAGATTCTGAAGCCGCAGAATCTGAGTGCTGAGTCTTTGATAGTATTCCATGGTTTCCGGTGTCTGATATTCTTCTAACAGTTCTGTCATCAGAGACATGGAAGTGAGCGGCGTTTTTAGCTGATGGGCAATATCGGCAATACGCTCTTCCAGCACTTCGTGATTTTTTACGGCTGTTTCTTTGGTGTGCTTTAATTCCATAGTCGTCTTATAAATTTCGTCTTCCAAAAAAGAAAACTGGTCTTCTGTTCTGGTCAGGGAACCTCCTTTTTGAGCATTGACTGCTCTTAAATAGGCAGTAAGATCTTGAATCCGTTTCTGTCTGCACTGATCTTCCAGAAACCAGAAACCATAGGAGATCCAGCCGGTTATCTGAAAAACAAGGATGCAGATTCCTACAGACAGAGGAAGTTTCTCCAAGACCAGGTTTTCCGGATGATAGCCATATTCCTGTAAAAACAGATGTCCATGTTCCAGAATTTTTTCGGTTGGATTTTTTTTTGCAGACTGTTTCAGTCCTGCTTCCAGGGATTGTTCCTGCAGCACAGAACCGGTAATCTGTTTCATGATTTGATATTGGTGCATGCCTAAAAAAATTGACAGAAGCACACCTGTCAGGATGCCTGGAAACAGCCAGAAGAAAAAGGTGTTCCAGGCTTTTTTTCGTTTATTCATTGCAATCCTCCATACGGTATCCAATACCACGCACGGTTTTTATCTCTTTGGGCTGGTCTAGTTTTTCCCGCAATCGTTTCATTGTCACAGTGAGGGTATTGTCGTTGACAAAATTCCCTTGTGCATCCCACAGGTTTTCCAGCAGCCGGTTTCTTGGAAGGGTTTTTCCTTTGTTTTCCATGAGAAGCAAAAGAAGTTTGTATTCTGCTGCTGTCAAATTTACAGGGATTCCCCGCAGCATTACGGATAATTTCTCACAATCCATTTGGATGTCTCCGCAGGTAAGCAGGGAATGTCTGACATCTGGGGTATTGGCAGTCCTTCTGAGCACTGCGTGAATCCGTGATTCCAGGACAGACAGATGAAAAGGCTTGGTGATATAGTCATCTCCGCCCATATCCAGTCCCCTGGTAATGTCTTTTGCCCCGTCACGGACCGTGAGAAAGATGATGGGAACATCTCGTTGTTTTTTTGCCCATTGGCAAAAGGTATATCCGCTTCCGTCTGGCAGGTTCAGATCCAGAAGGATCAGATGTACAGCAGGAGAAAAGACCTGTTTTGCTTCTTGAATGCAGGAACAGAGAAGCAGGTGGTATCCCTTTTTTTCTAAGGCTTTCTGGATGCCAAAGGCAATGGTTTCATCATCTTCCAGCAGTAAAATAGTCGTCATGTTTATTCCAATGCTCCTTTCACCTTTTTCTTCCGGTTCAATACACGCTCATTGCGGTTTGCAAAGGCTTTTGCTCTGGCATGTAATAAGATTTTTCTGCCCTCTGCATTTCTGGTATAAATAAGCCGGTAAGCACCGATTTGAGAGGCAGCAGCTTTTTGAAAGAGCTGAGCATCTTCTTTTCTGGAAGAAAACAGTGTGGGGACACAGTAATACTCTTTCATGCACAAACGGCCTTTTTTTCCGCATAAAAGATACCGCTGATTGTCTACCGGTGCCAGCATCTCTTCCAGACAGTCTGCAAAGGCGTGTTTTTCCCTGGCTGTTCCTCCAGTCAGAGAGACAGCATAGAAAATGCCATGATCTTCTGCTACCTCTACCCGACAGGCAGAGGTAATCTCCCCTTTTTGTTCCAATGCATGAAGAACTGCTTTTCCCAGGTTCTGTAATCGTTTCAAAGGACTTCTCCGTTTCATCAGTTCCATACCAAGATACAGGGTGGCAACCCCTGTAAGACAACTCAGGAGGTAAAAGAAAAGGTCATTGAAAAAATTACCGGAGTTAAAGCGGACATGGGTAGCTATGTTCAAGATCTCAACTAATATGAGAAAAACCAGATATCCCATGGCATAAAAGAAGAAGGACCCCGTTTTCAGCGGCTCTTTGTTCATGGAGCATTCTTCCGTGGTTTCCATGGTTTCATATAAAAAGACAGCCTTCTGCCATTGCTGGAACAGGGCTTCCCGTTCTCTGGATTTTTTCAGCATTTCTTTATTGTCAACCTCTTCCTGCTCCTGGGTATCCTCCTCTTCTTCAATCCCTTTATATTGGGTCATACCGCAGAAGAGTGTCTGATAAGTAATGGAAGTAATCAGTTTTGGATTTTGAATGTTATTCGACAAATAGTCTTCCGGGATGAGTCCTTCCTTTAAAAACGCTGTCTGAATCCGTTCCAGCCACTGCTGCCGGATAACGATTCTGGGAGACAGGATCAGGCAGGGCTGTCCACCGCGCCGGATCAGTTCAATGCCAAGTGTGGTTTTCCCTGCTCCCGGAGCAGCTACAATATGTATTTTTTTATCTTCCAGGTAAGACTGGATTGCTTCCAGCACCCGTGCCTGATAAGTACGCCAAGTTCCATGAAAAGAGAGAATAGAATCATAGATATTCAAAGTTTACCGAGTCTCCTTTTCCATTTATTTTGTTTTTATCATACCATGGAAGAAGGTTCTTTACAAAAGAATTTTGAAGCTAAAGTAGGCTGATTGCCCATAAATTATTAATCTGGTATTCCAGAGTTTCATAGTCCCATAATTGCCTGCTGCGTTCTTTGCTGTTGGGGTCATGGACACGGATCTGACCATTCTCGGTACCCACCAGTACGATAAAATGACCGGTGGTGGTGAAGTCTCCCGGCCGCATACTGCAGATGACCGGCATACCGGAATCCAAGGCACCGAGAACAGAGTCTTTGGATAGTGGTAATTCGCTGCCGGAAAGTCCGAACTGTTCGATTCCTTTGCTGATCAAAGACCAGCTGCTGCCAGAGCCAGGAACATAATATCCATTTTCGTTTGCAAACTGGGCAACCGTGTAAGGGGTAATGCTGTTATCCCCGGTAAGGCCAGCAATGACCATGGAAATAACCGTAGGGGCACATCCATTTACTGCAATACAGTTGTTTCCGTAATTGCCGTAACCCCAGCGTTCATCCCACTGCAGTAGAAGTGGAAATTCTCCTTTTTCTACAGTGCCTATGGTATCTGCAAAAATCTGTCCCTTTTTCTCAGGATAGCCCTCTACAAAGTTTAACATATCCGGATTTCTGGAAAGCATGTCCAAAAGCTCTTCCGGATAAGTATCGGTTTCTTTCAGTACAGCATTGATCTTTGCACGGCTCGGCTGTATGCTGCATCCGGTCAGTCTGCTGCTGAAATAGGTAATGCATACGATTCCACAATAGGCCACAGTCAGAAATACCAGGATTCCGGATAAAATATGCAGCCTTCTTTTCCTTCTTCTTCTTTTTTGTATTGCTCTCAAAAAAAACACCATCCTTTTTCATTGCGTATAGAAACAAGAGGTCTTGCCCTTGCAAACACTATAGCAAAGAAGAAAAGAATGATGTTTAAGGTTCTCTTGTGAAATTCCTAAGATTTTATTAAGGTTTGCTTTTCTCTAATTCTTTCACCGGAAGCTCCACCTGGAACACGGTTTTTTCATTGCTGCTGCTGGCGGATATTTTTCCGTCATGAAGCTCCACAATTTCCTTAGCAATGGCAAGCCCCAGACCGGCACCACCGGTATTGGTTCGTCTTGCTTCATCCAGGCGGAAGAATTTCTCAAAAATCGAGTTCAGCTTTTGCTGTGGAATGGTTTTTCCATGGTTTTCAAAAGAAAGGACTGCCATATTCTGTTCATATCGGCCGGAAATGGTAATTTCACTTCCTTCGTAGCTGTAAGCAACTGCGTTTTTCAAAATATTATTAAAGACTCTGGCCAGCTTATCCCCATCTCCATACACAGACAAGGTTTCATCTATCTGAAGCTTTGCAGTATTGCCGTGAGCAGACAGAATGGGATAAAACTCTTCGGCCATCTGCATCAGCATGTAAGCCAGATCCAGATGTTCTTTTTCTAAGATCATATTATGGAGGTTAAACTGGGTAATCTCAAAAAACTGTTCGATCAGGGTTTCCAGACGTTCTGCCTTGGTCAGTGCCACATGAATATATTTTTCTTTCTGTGTTTCCGGCATATCCGGTGCCTCGTCTAAGAGACTCAGATAACCCATGACAGAAGTAAGGGGTGTTTTTAAGTCATGAGCCAGATAGGTGATCAGATCACTCTTTCTCTGGGATTCTTCTTTTAAGATCTGTTCCTGTCTTTGCATATTCGTCTTCATTTGAAGCATCTGTGCACCGATTTCCCGATAGTTTTTTGGAAAAGCTACTTCCATCTCTAAATCGTGTTTTCTGTAATTCTCAATCATTTCATTTAAAGAAGCAAGTGTTTTGGCTTCTTTTATTTTTCCGTACACATACATAGAAATCAGAACCAGAAAGACAACAAAAATCACGGCAATAATAAGAAAGAAAAGCAGAAAGCTTTTTAAAGCATACCAATTAACCTGATCATAAAATACCGTTGCCTGCCTGGATGCATCATAAACTTCCTGGGTCATGATGAATGTGTCTGCAAACCAATCACGGAAAAAACCGTTGATGCCATAATCCATGAAAAGAAAAAAGAGATAGGCAAAAACACTGGTGATCCCAAGCACTACCAGGAAAATCTGTAACAAGTGGTGTTTAGTTTTCAATCTTATATCCACACCCCCATACTGTTTTTATGTATTTTGGTTTTTCAAAGGAATCCTGCATTTTTTCTCGCAGATGCCGGATGTGAACCGTAATGGTGTTGTTATTCTTACTGTAATATTCGTCCTTCCAGATTTGATGAAATAATTCCTCAGAGCTGACTACACGGCCTTTATTTTCACACAATATGGCAAGGATTTCAAACTCCGTAGGGGTGAGAGAAAGGGGCTGTTCATTTAAGCTGCATTCATGGGTCTTACGATTTAGCACTAATCCATGATGGACAAAGAGGTCCTGGTTTTGTTCCTGCCCCTGATTGTAGCGGGTATATCTGCGAAGCTGTGCTTTTACTCTGGCGACCAGTTCCAAAGGAAGAAATGGTTTGGTGATATAGTCATCTGCTCCCAGAGTAAGCCCTGTGATCTTGTCAATCTCTGTTCCTTTGGCCGTGAGCATGATAATGGGATAATGATGGTGTTCACGGATTTTTCTGCACAGCTCAAGTCCGTCAATGACAGGCATCATAATATCCAGCACGGCAAGGTCTATGGACTGGCTGTTGATACATTCCAATGCTTTTTCAGAAGAATAAAATTTAAACACTTGGAATCCTTCGTTTTCTAAGTATAAGGTTACCAAATCCGCAATTTCTTTTTCGTCATCCACAACCAGTATCTGTTCTTTCATAGACCTCTCCTTTTCGTTTAATCTGTCAATGCTTCCAACAATTCAGCTACGGTTTTCTGATAAACAGGGTGACGTTTGTAGGGAGCGATTTCAGACAGTGGTTTTAATACAAATTCCCGTTTGTGCATCTCTACATGAGGAATGATCAAATCTTCTGTCTCCAGGATTTCATCATCATATAAAAGAATATCCAGATCCAGGGTTCTCGGTCCCCAGTGGATCAGCCGTTCCCGGTGGGCCGCCTGTTCTATCTCGTGAAGTTTCTCCAGCAATTCCGAAGGCGATAACAACGTGTCAAGGGAAAGGCAGGCATTTAAGAAATCATCCTGTTCTACTCCACCGTAAGGCTCTGTCACCAAATAAGAAGATACCTTTGCTACCCGGCATCCCTTTGTCTCGCCCAATGCTTTTACTGCCTGTTCTAAGTATGCCTGTTTATCGCCCAGATTGGAGCCAAGTCCCAGATAAGCTCTGTGCCAGAATCTTGTTATTTTTACAGATACCGTCTCAAGAGGAAGTCCTACCGGTGCCCAGGGTTTCTTCAGTTCCAGCGTAACACCTTTTAAGAGGGGGTACTGAAGAAGCAGTGCTTCGGCTAAATCCTCGGCTGCGGCTTCAATAAGTTTGCGGGTATGTTTTTTGGTATAAGAAGTCATAAAATGACTGACCTCTCCGTAATGGATCGATTCTTCCAGACAATCGGTTTTTCCGGCTTTTCTGGTGTCTGCATACATGACCAGAGAGACCAGAAATTTCTGACCGAGATTGGTCTCTTCCTGGAATACACCATGGTTGGCAAAAATTTCCAGATTTTCTATATGGATTTCGTCGTATCCCATCATAAGTTCTTTCCCTCTCTCATGATTGCCTGTGTCATACGGATGGCTCTTAAATTTTCTTTTACGTCATGAACACGGACAAAGGCTGCTTTCTTTTCTACACCAAGCACGGTAGTTACCAGAGTTCCTTCCACTCTCTGATCAGAAGGCAGGTCTAAAGCAGTTCCAATGACAGATTTTCTGGAAGTTGCCAGAAGTACCGGATATCCAAGCTCTGCCAGACGTTCCAGATGGTGGATGGCAATAAGGTTATGTTCATAGGTTTTTCCGAATCCTACACCGGGGTCTAAGATGATCTGTTCATCCTTGATACCGGCTTCTTTTGCGATGGCAAGGGATTCTCTCATATCTTCGCACATATCATCCAGGAAGTTATTATATTCGGCTTTGTCACGGTTATGCATCAGACAGCATGGAACCTGATATTGGGCGATTAAATCTGCTACTTTCCGGTCATACTTCAATCCCCAGATGTCATTGACCAGATCTGCCCCTGCCTTTAATGCAGCTTCTACTACCTGGCTTTTATAGCTGTCAATAGATACCGGAATATCGAATTCTTTTTTGATCATTTCGATAACCGGAACTACACGCTGAATTTCTTCTTCGATGGTAATCTGGACATGTCCCGGTCTGGTTGATTCGCCTCCTACATCGATGATGGAGGCACCTTCAGCGATCATATCTCTGGTATGCTGTCTTGCTTTTTCCAGATCGTTCCATTTTCCTCCGTCTGAGAAAGAGTCTGGTGTAACATTTAAAATTCCCATAACATAACAATCGTGTTCCACATCGAACATACGATTTCCTATTTTCATCATCTTTTGTTCCTCCTATACGGTAAGTTTCAGATTCTTTTTTTCATTGCTCCAGTTGCAGTCATTTTGAACATCACAAAACAGGCAGGCACGGGACTTTTTGTCACTGCGATAAAGCAGTCCTGCCAGGGTGTTTTCGGTTTTCGTTTCTTTTGTTCTATGCTGCAGAATAGCAGAAAGAACCTGTTCTCGCTCTTCTTCATTAAATCCGCAGTCACTTAAGATTTCTTCCGCCAGCATGGCACTTCCCTTGTCATGAGGGATCTGCTTTGTATATTGCAGATGCCTTCCAATGTCATGAAGCATGGCAGCAGCATAAATGAGTTCTTTTGAAAGTCCAAGCCCCTGTTCCAGATTTTCAATCCAGGCAAGTCTTGCCACATCCAAAAAATGCGGAATGTTGTGTTTGCAAAAAATACGCTGCTGTTCCAGAATCCGGATGCTGTTTACGCTTTCTATCCAAAGGGGATGTCTGCAGATCTGATCGACGCGTTCCATCTCAGCTTCTCCTCTCCAGCATACGGTAAAACTGGTTCTGGAGTTTTTCATTCTGATCAAACACACCTCTTGTTACTACCGTAACGGTTTTTGTGCCAGGTTTTTTGATGCCTCTCATGGTCATACACATATGTTCTGCTTCAATGAGTACCATAACACCCTGAGGGTTTAATTCTTCCATAAATACGTCTGCGATCTGGGCAGTGAGACGTTCCTGAAGCTGAAAACGTTTGGCAAACACCTCTACGGTTCTTGCAATTTTGCTGAGTCCTACTACTTCCCCGTTTGGAATATAAGCAATTGCTGCATTTCCGTAGAAAGGAAGCATATGATGCTCACAGAATGAATAGAAATGAATGTCTTTTTCTAAAACCATATCATTGTTGTCTACGTGAAAACGTTTCTGTAAATGCTTTGCCGCATCATCTGTGTAGCCGGCTGCCAGTTCTTCATACATTCTTGCGATTCTGTCAGGTGTTTCCAACAATCCCTCTCTGTGAATATCTTCACCGATCCCTTCTAAGATCAGTCTTACGCCTTCTTGTATTTTATTTTTATCCATGATTTTTCTCCTCACCTTTTACTGCCTTTTCCGCTTCTCCTAAGAAGGAAAGGGAACCAAATATAATAATGGCATCCTCTTTTTTTGCCATTTGTAAACTCTTTTTCACTGCTTCCTGTATACTTTGTGCCGCTTCTACCGATGGATTAACCAGGCGTACGGCTTCTTTTAATTCATTCGCAGGCAATGCTCTGGGATTTCCGGGTGTCTGTACGGTGATGATGTGCTTTGCCATGGGTGCAGTTAGCCGTATCACTTCCTGGTAGTCTTTATCTTGAAAGACACCGAAGATATAATACAGATTTTTTCCTTTGAAATATAGATCCAGAGAATGCTTTAATTCTTTTGCTGCTCCCGGATTATGTGCTCCATCGATGATCACAGCGGGATTTTTGGAAAGCAGGGTAAAGCGTCCGCGCCATACAGCACGATACAATCCTTTCCGGACCTGCTCATCCGTCAAATGATATCCAAGCCTTCTAAGTTCTTCCACACCTTCCAGTGCAAGTGCTGCGTTTAGGATCTGGTAACTTCCTGCAAGTGTGATTTTGATGTCTTTCCAGTTTTTGTAAGAGAATTGTTGTTCATCTACATCATAAATGACATCTGTGATCTGTGTCGGGTCTACCATATACATGCTGCATCGATTTTCTTTGCAGACATTTGCCAGCACTTTCTTGGCATCCGCTTCCTGACTGGCAGATACCACAGAGGTATGGGGTTTGATGATGCCGGCTTTTTGCATGGCAATTTTCTCTAGGGTATCACCCAAAAATTCCATGTGATCCATACTAATGGGAGCAATGACTTCCATTACAGTGGTTTTGATGATATTGGTTGCATCCAGAGCTCCTCCGAGCCCTGTTTCCAAGACTACGATATCGCAGTCTTTTTCTTTGAAATAAAGAAATGCCAGGGCTGTTTCTACTTCAAATGCAGTAGGATTTCCGGCATTTTCTGCTTTCATTTCGTCGATAGCTTTGGCTATGGCAGTTACATGACGAGCGAGGGATTCTTTTTCGATTTTCTGTTCATCGACTTGAATACGCTCTCGATAAGAAAACAGGGTGGGTGAAATGTATCTTCCCGTACGATACCCTGCCCCGGACAATATGGTGGAAAGATATGCCAGTACAGACCCCTTTCCATTGGTTCCGGAAATGTGGATGAATTTTAGATCATCCTGGGGATTACCGAGTCTGTCAAGCAGCTCTCTCATATTCTCCAAGCCAAGTACACTTCCGTATTTGGATACCTCGTCCAAATATACTCTTGCTTCTGCGTAATTCATATGACTCCTATCTGAGATGGTCTCTCATCTCATAAGTTATTTGACTCCGCATCATTATAGTCCTTTTTTTTCCGTATCACAATGATTTCTTGTAAATTCCTGCTACTTTTTGGCTTTTGTGGCGTTTTTCTGCTTTTTAGATTGCTTTTTGTTTCCATTTCCCTTTTCGATAGCAGAATCCGGTAATGACCGCTCCGAGAACCCAGGAACAAAGAAGGGAAATATAGACAACTTCCTGTCTTCCGCCGGGATACTCCGGGGAACGTGTCAGATAGGCGAGTCCGTATGCCAATGGAACACGGATGATAATGGTAGAAATAATGGAGATCCACATGGGAGTTATGGTATCTCCTGCACCTCTCATGACACCGGACAGACTCTGGGTAACAGCCATAGCAATATATCCTACGGCTAAGATCTGCATCAAAAGCATGCTGAGCGATACCAGTGCCTGGGTTTTCGTAAATACCCCCATCAAATGTTTTCCGAAAATCAGAATCAATAATGTGATAAAACCGGAGGTTCCCATGGCAATCAAAGTTCCCTGTTTCGCTCCTTTGGAAACCCGGTCATATTGTTTGGCACCTACATTTTGTCCTGCATAGGTAGTCATTGCTGTTCCAAAGGAGAAATTCGGAAGCATGGCAAAACCATCTACACGCATAACGATGACATTGGCTGCAATGAACATTTCACCAAAACTGTTGGTCAGAGATTGTACCACGATCATAGCCATAGAGAGAATTGCCTGTGTGACACCGGAAGGAAGACCAAGCCGGATAATATTCATGGCATATTCTTTATGGACTTTTAAATAATGAAATCCCATATCAAAAACAGAATGCATTCGGGCAAGCTTAAGTGCACACAGGGCAGCAGAAACTCCCTGTGCAATGGCAGTTGCAAGTGCGACACCGTTGACCCCCATATCAAAAGAGATTACAAAGACCAAATCCAGTATAATGTTCAGTACGGTAGCTACCAGAAGGTAGATCAGGGCAGATACAGAGTCTCCCAGTCCCCTGAGGATACCGCTTAAGATATTGTAAAATGCAAGTCCTGCAGATCCCAAAAATAAGATTTTCAGATAAGAGGTACACCAGTCAATGATACTGGAAGGAGTATGTAAAAGTTCTAATAATGGTCTGGTAACAAAGAATCCCAGTACCATAACAGCTATTACAGCAAGTGCAGTAAGCAAAATACAGTTTCCGATGGTCTTGGATAATTCTTCCCGTTTTCTTCCGCCGAAATATTGGGAGACCATAATACTGGCACCTACACTGATTCCGATAAAAAGTACAATCAGCAGATTTAAAATAGGTCCGGCACTTCCTACGGCTGCCAGGGCATTGTCCCCCACATAATTTCCGACTACAATGCTGTCAACGGTGTTATAAA
Source organism: uncultured Blautia sp. (assembly GCF_947654165.1). Taxonomy (GTDB): domain Bacteria; phylum Bacillota; class Clostridia; order Lachnospirales; family Lachnospiraceae; genus Blautia. The sequence continues at coordinate 16,924 of NZ_CANTKB010000017.1, read as the reverse complement.
GCTGCTGTGCAATATTTCCCAACAGCATGGGAATAGTAAACAGCACGATTTTTTTCCACGGTGTTCCTACAGTCATATCCACCGGGGCAAATAATTTTTTTATCAGGTTCATAAATCCTCCTTCTTTTGTGGTTCTTTTCTAAATTGTATCATAGATATCAGGGAAAAAAAAGAAACTTTCGTTTCTACGTTATCTGTAGGAACGAAAGTTTCTGTGTCTTTTAAATCGTTGTTTTCTTCGGAGGCTTCCGGTCTCCTACCATTCCTTCTTTTCCATGATCTTCAGACTGGTTTTCAGTGATATGAAAATTGCAAGGAAATAAATCCCAATAGCCAGAGTGGTTAATAGCCAGAAAGGAAGTTGGGGAATTTCCTGAAAAAAATTCAGAACCTGTGCAGGGATTTTTTTTGTTAGTCTGGATAGCAGATATACGATACCGATGATTCCAAAGAAAATGATAAACAATACAATTCTTCCTTTTTCGCTTCCAAATTTAAGCTGTACAGGAATCATGAGGCTCAAAAATAAAACGATAAAAGCCAAAAAACATAAAATCAGCAGAACATATTGTGTAAAGGTCATGGAAGATGCGTTGTTCTTTTCAGAAATCAGGAAAAGAATCAAGGCAGCGGCAAAACCACCGAATCCCAGCATCCCGCCAAACAGATATTTTTCCAACACATACATTTTTCGTGAGACAGGTAATACCATCAGAAAAGCCATGCTGTTGTCAAATTCATCATAGGAAATGGTGGACATGGCTGCGATCATGAAGAGAAAGGGAAGATATCCCATGAAAAAATTGGCATCCATATCTGAAACAAATACAAAAATAACCATAAAGAATAATAGAAAAAGGAAATTCTTCTGTCCCTTCATTAACCGAAAATCTTTTACCAATAATCCTTTCATACAGGCTCTCCTTTCACCATCATGGTAATCACTTCATCAATACTTCCGTTTTCTACGGTAATCTCCGGATGATTCTCCAGATAGAACTGTTTTTGATCGGTCAGACAGCTATAGCCGTAAGTTTCCTTTCGTACCCGTAAAAGATAGGATTTATCTATAGAAGCAAATTGTTCTCTGGTCATTTTCAGGAGACCGTAACTTCCGAGAAGGGTATCTGTATCTTCATGCAGGACAATAGATCCTTGCTCTATCATATATAAATCATCACACAGACCTTCCAGATCAGTGGAGATATGAGAACTGATCAAAATACTTCGGCTGTCATCCTCTTCCATGTATTCCCGGAGCATATTCAGTAAGTCTTCCCTTGCAAGGACATCTAATCCGGCAGTCGGCTCATCCAGAAGTAAAAATTCAGCTTTATGAGAAAGTGCTGTTAAGATCTTTACCTTTGCTTTCATACCGGTAGAGAATTCTTTGATTTTTTTATTTAAGGGAAGCTGGTAACGTCTGCAGGATTCTAAAAACATGGTTTTATCAAATTGAGTGTACATGCTGTCTAAGACGGCGATGACATCAGAAACAGTGAGATAATTGCTGAATCCGCTGTCTGACAGAACAATTCCCAGTTTTTCTTTATCACGGATGTTTAATTCATCCACATTTTTTCCCAATAAGGTAATGGAACCGCTGTCCCGGGTTATCAGACCAAGAACAGATTTAAAAGTTGTACTTTTGCCGGCACCGTTTGATCCAATCAGTCCGGTAATGCATCCACGCTCTACTTTCATGGAACAATCCAACTGGAAAGAATCGTAGTGTTTTTTTAAATGGTTGATTTCTAACATGTTTCATCCTCCATAATTAAAGAAAATAAGGCATTGATCTCTGCGTCCTCCATTCCGCATCGACGGGCTTTTTGAACAGCAGCTTCCAGTTCGCATTCAATTTCCCGCTTCTGTTCTTCGGACTTTGCTTCCTGATTGGTGGCTGCGACGTAGGTTCCTTTTCCATGAACCGTGACTGTAAATCCTTCTTCTTCCAGATAATCATAGGCTTTCTTTACCGTTAAGGCACTGATTTTCAGTTCTTTTGCCAAAGCTCTTACAGAAGGAAGACTGTCATTTGCCTTTAATTCTTCGTTTAAGATCATTGTTTTGATCTGGTCTATCAGTTGTTCATATATTGGTACCATAGATGAGTGGTTGATTATAATCTTCATTTCCTATCCTCCTCTTGCAAACAGTATATAACAGTATTGAACAGTTGTCAACTGTTTTATTCTGTTATATACTGTTTGTTGCTTAAAAAAATAATTTGTACAATTTGCTATAGATTTTTTTAAAAAAAGGTGTATGATAATCAATGTAAAAAAAAGAAGGAGGAACGCCTATGGAAGACATTATCAGTAAACTTGCGGAAATAGAAGCAGCAGCCTCACACATTATGGAAGATGTCTCAGGGCAGAAAAAGCAGCTTGCGCAGGAATACGAGACAGCCATTCGGCAATATGATCAGTCTATGGACGAAGAAACCCAGGTAAAAACCCGGAAAATAAGGGACGAATTGGAAATTGATATGAAAGCAAAGCTTGATAAACAGAGAGCGGATGCGAAAGAAGTCCTGGACCAGATGGAAACTTATTATAAGAAATGTCATGCGGAACTGGCAAAACAAGTGTATGACAGTATATTAAGGATGTGATGAAAGATGGGAAGTCTGCTTTCTTACAGCGGTCTGTCTACAAAGATACGAGCCATGCAGAGCAAATTGATGAGTGAACAGCAATATAAAGAAGTTGCTCAGTTAGATTCTGTGATACAGATTGTCGCTTATCTGAAAAAGCAGCCCGGTTTCGCAGAATTGTGGGCGGATCTGGATGAAAACAGTCTCCACAGAGGGGATGTGGAAAAATTACTTGTCCATACCATACATCAAAACTTTACCAAGCTGTATCGGTTTGCCAACCCACAGCAGCGTACGTTTATGGCTTTGTATTTCAAGCGATATGAAATCTCAATTCTGAAAGACTGTCTCAGAAAAGTTTTTGATGAAGGAAAAGCGCAACTGGATCTGTCGCTGTTCCAGGAATTTTTTGACCGTCATTCAAAAATGAATCTTGAGCGGCTCACCAACTCTTCTACGATCGAAGAGCTGGTAAACAATCTTCAAGGTTCTGAATATTACGATCCCCTGAAAAAGCTGGAAAATGATTATCAGCCTCGAATTTTTGATTATGGTATGGCTTTAGATCAGTATTATTTTGCCAATATCTGGTCTGTAAAAGAAAAACTGTTTCGAAAACGGGATTTGGAGGAGATTACCAAGGCCTATGGAAATAAATTTGACATGTTGAACCTTCAATGGATCTTCCGTTCCAAAAAGTATTATCATATGGCCCCGGCAGACATCTATGCCCTGCTGATTCCTGTGCATTACCGTTTATCGAAAAAAGAAATTGCCGCTTTGGTGGAGGCATCTGACGAAGAAGAATTCCGAAGGATTTTGGATACAACCCATTATAAAAAGAAGTTTCCGGAATTGTCCCCAGAGAATCTAGAGGAACTATATACATTGAATCTGAAGACCATTCTGGAAACAGAAGCCAAAAAATATCCACATTCAGTCATCATGATCTATTCTTATCTTTATCATAAGGAACATGAGGTAAATCGGCTGACAACAGCCGTTGAATGTGTCCGATATGGACTTCCAGCCACAGAAATTCTGGATTATATTCATAAAACTTAATAACCCGGAGGTGATTACATGATTGAGAAAATGAAATTTTTAAGTATCACCGGACCCAAAACAGACATTGACCGAGTGGTGAATGAATATTTGTCAAAATATGAAATCCATTTGGAAAATGCTCTGACACAGCTTACCGAGGTACGGCATCTGTCTCCCTATATTCAGATTAATCCTTATAAGGAATTGCTGTCTAAGGTAAACGAATTTGCCGGTATGCTTAAAAATCCCCAGGAAATACCTGTCAGAGATATTTCTCTAGAGGAAATTCAGCCTCTCGTTCAGTCTCTGGACGAAAAGCTTTCAAAAATCAATAAAAGATGTGAGGAGCTGAAAGAACAAAAAACGGCTCTTCAGGAAGATATGAAGAAAATGTTCCCGTTTCTTTCTCTTCCGGAAGACGTGGACAAACTGATTCATTATCGCTTTGTTCAGGTGCGTTTCGGAAGGATTCCCATGGAATATTATGGTAAATTCAAGGAATATGTGTACGATAACCTGGATACGATGTTTTATCCTTGCTATCAGGATGACTATGTCTGGGGGCTGTATTTTGTCCTTTGGACAAAGATGGAACAGGTAGATGCCGTCTTTTCTTCGATGCATTTTGAACGTATTTATTTAAAGAAAGATTATTACCACGGAACTCCTCAGAAGATTTATTCAGAATTTGAGGCACACCTGGAAAATCTGAATCGAGAATACGAAAAATGTCAGGAAAAAATGCAGAGATTGCTGGAAGGCGATGCTTCCTTGATCCTGTCTGCCCAGGTTGTGTTAAATGCACTGTCCACAAATTTTGATGTGCGAAAAGTAGCGGCCTGTGTGAAAGAACATCAGGAAACATTCTATATCTTATGTGGATGGATGACACAGAAAGATGCTGCAGCATTTACAAAAGAGATTGAAAATGATACGAAACTTTTCTGCATCATTGAAGATGACAAGAATAAGATCAGCAGTACACCGCCGACCAAATTGAAGAATCCGAAACTTTTCAAACCATTTGAAATGTATGTGAAAATGTACGGGCTTCCGGATTATCATGAAATCGATCCGACGATTTTTGTTGCCCTTACCTATTCCTTTATTTTCGGTGCCATGTTCGGTGATGTCGGCCAGGGACTGCTCCTGGTCATTGGAGGATTCCTGCTTTATAAGATTAAGCATATGAATCTGGCAGCTATCATTGGGATCGCAGGTATTTTTTCCACTTTCTTTGGATTTATGTTTGGAAGTATCTTTGGATTTGAAGATGTGATTGATGCAGTGTGGCTCAGACCCGTAGAAGCCATGACTTTAGTGCCGGGTCTGGGAAATATGAATACTGTTTTTGTTGTTGCTATTGTATTTGGTATGTTTTTGATCCTGATTACCATGGTTTTCCATATTATCAACGCAGTGCACAGCAGAGATTTGGAAAATACCTGGTTTGACCAGAATGCAGTCTGCGGTCTGGTATTTTACGGAATGCTTACTGCTTCTGCTCTGCTGTTCCTCACAGGACATGCACTTCCGGCAGCCGTTGTGCTGGGGATCATGTTTGGGGTACCGCTGCTTCTGATTATGTTTAAGGAGCCGATCACCAGAGTGCTGACCAAAAAAGGTCCGGCTATTGAGGGAAGCAAGGCTATGTTTTTGGTACAGAGTTTCTTTGAACTTTTTGAGATCATGCTTAGTTTCTTATCCAATACACTTTCCTTTGTCCGTATTGGAGCATTTGCGGTCAGCCATGCTGCTATGATGGGGGTTGTTCTCATGCTGGCAGGTGCCGAGGATGGTGGAAGCATTAACTGGCTGATCATTGTTTTGGGAAACCTGTTTGTATGTGCTATGGAGGGCCTGATCGTAGGGATCCAGGTACTTCGTCTGGAATATTATGAGATGTTCAGCCGTTTCTATAAAGGAAGCGGAAAAGAATTCCAGCCGTTTTTTAAAAACACCGTGACAAAATAACATATTTAGGAGGAATTTATTATGACAACCATGATTCAAATTACACTTGCTGTTGCACTGATTTTAAGCATCATCGTTCCATTCGGAACCTTCTTTCTGGGAGAGAAAAACAAGAAGCGTTATAAACGTTCCCTTGCCTGCAACTGTTTCTTCTTCTTTGGAAGTCTTCTGGTAGGTACGATCGTAATGTTCGGCGGTACGGTAACTGCTCAGGCTGCTACTGCTGCTGACGCTGGTCTTGCTACGGGTCTTGGTTATATCGGTGCTGCTCTGGTAACCGGTCTTTCCGGAATCGGTTCCGGTATTGCGGTTGCAAGCTCTGCCAGTGCTGCTCTTGGTGCGATCAGTGAAGATGGTTCCCTGTTTGGTAAATCTATGATTTTCGTAGCCATGGCAGAAGGTATCGCACTGTACGGTCTGATTATTTCCTTTATGATATTAGGTAAACTGGGCTGATTACAGAAAAGGATGATGATTCATGAAAATGTTTTTGATCAGTGACAATATTGACACCTATACCGGTATGCGCCTGGCAGGTGTGGAAGGTGTGGTGGTACATGAGCGGGAAGAACTGCGGCAGGCTTTAGAGCAGGCTGTAGAAAATAAGGAAAACGGAATCATTCTCCTCACGGAAAAATTTGGGAAAGAATTTCCGGACATCATTGATGATATCCGTCTGAATCACCGTCTTCCCCTTCTTATAGAAATTCCTGACCGACACGGGACAGGACGTGCTCCGGACTTTATTACATCTTATGTAAATGAAGCCATTGGATTAAAAATATGACAGGAAGGTGATGCATATGACAACAGAAGAAAAACTGAAGCATTTCTCTGAAGTTTCCATGGAAACAGCAAAGGAAGAGGCTCAGAAAGTGATCACAGAATACAGAGCCTCACTGGAAGCAGAGATGGAGCAGCATAAAAGAGAAAAACAGGCCACCTCTGAGAACCAGTTTAAGGTGGAAACAGAGAATGCTGCCCGGGAAATTAACAAAGCACTTTCCGCAGAGCAGCTTCATATAAAGAGAAAATTATCAAGAAAACAGCAGGAACTGAGAGAACTTTTGTTTGCGGAGGTACAGGAACAGCTCCGGGACTTTACAAAATCAGCAGAATATCCGGGCTGGATGGAAGAAAAAATCAAAAAAGCCGTACAGCTTGCAGGGGAGGATGAAATTCAAATCAGTCTTTCACCGGAAGATGCCTGGTTAGTACCGGAATTGGAAAAAAGAACAGGTCTCACTCCTCTTCTTTCAGAGAATTCGTTTCTTGGAGGAATCCGTGCTGTGATACCTAAGAAAAATATTTTGATTGATTATACGCTTTTGTCTTCTTTCCAGAATGAGAAAGAAAGCTTTAACTTTGACGGAGGGCTGAGACATGAGTAAAACAGGTGTGATCTATGGAATCAACGGCCCTGTTATCTATCTGAAGGGCAATACAGGTTTTAAAATGTCAGAAATGGTCTATGTGGGACAAGAGCATCTGGTCGGGGAAGTGATTTCTTTGAAAAAAGATACTACTACCGTTCAGGTGTTTGAGGAGACCAGCGGACTTCGCCCTGGAGAAACAGTAACCGCTACAGGAGATGCGATTTCCGTTACACTTGGACCTGGAATTCTGGACAACATTTTTGATGGTATTCAAAGACCTCTTTCTGTGATCGCAGAGCAGTCCGGAAAGTATATTTCCAGAGGAATGCAGGTAGAATCTCTGGATACTGAAAAACTCTGGGATGTTCACATGACAGTTTCAGAGGGCGTGGAAGTTTATGGTGGAACGATTATTGCAGAAGTGCCGGAAACGCCTTCTATTGTCCATAAATCCATGGTTCCGCCTAAGATTCACGGATTTGTAAAAAGTGTTGTGCCGGATGGAAAATATAACATTACACAGACCATTGCTGTGCTGACCTTGGATGACGGAAGTGAATATCCGTTAAAACTTGCACAAAAATGGCCCATTCGTATTCCTCGCCCTACCAGCAAACGATTTCCTGCTTCAAAACCTCTGGTTACGGGACAGCGTATTCTGGATACCTTGTTTCCCATTGCAAAAGGCGGCACTGCTGCTGTTCCGGGAGGATTCGGAACCGGAAAGACCATGACACAGCATCAGATTGCAAAATGGTCAGATGCAGATATTATTATTTATATCGGATGCGGAGAACGTGGAAATGAGATGACACAGGTTTTGGAAGATTTTTCCAAACTCCATGACCCGAAGACCGGAAATCCGCTGATGGCTCGTACTTCCTTGATCGCTAATACATCAAACATGCCGGTAGCGGCCAGAGAAGCTTCTATTTATACAGGAATTACCATGGCAGAATATTACCGTGACATGGGATATGATGTGGCAATTATGGCAGATTCTACGTCCCGTTGGGCTGAGGCACTTAGAGAGTTATCCGGACGTCTGGAAGAGATGCCTGCAGAGGAAGGATTCCCTGCTTACCTGGCATCTCGTCTATCTGCTTTTTATGAAAGAGCCGGCATGATGCAGAACCTTAACGGAACAGAAGGTTCCGTATCCATCATCGGAGCTGTTTCGCCTCAGGGCGGTGATTTCTCCGAACCGGTAACACAAAATACCAAACGATTTGTACGTTGTTTCTGGGGACTGGATAAATCTCTGGCCTATGCAAGACATTTCCCTGCTATCCACTGGCTTACCAGCTACAGTGAATATCTTGGGGATTTATCTTACTGGTACAGTAAGCATGTCTCTCCTAAATTCGTAGAATACAGAAACCGTATGATGGCAATTCTGAATGCGGAAAGCAGTCTGATGGAAATCGTAAAACTGATTGGAAGCGATGTGCTCCCGGATGATCAGAAACTGACTTTGGAGATTGCCAGAGTGGTTCGTTTGGGCTTTTTGCAGCAGAACGCATTTCATCCGGATGATACCTGCGTGTCTCTGGAAAAGCAGTTCAAGATGATGGAGATCATTTTGTATTTATATAAAAAATGTAAGGTGCTCATAGGAATGGGAATGCCGGTGTCAGTCCTGAAACAGGAAGATATCTTCGAAAAGGTGATTGCGATCAAGTACGATGTGCCAAACGATCACCTGGAACGAATGGATGACTACAAAAAGGCCGTAGACGAGTTTTATAACACAGTTCTGGAAAAGAATGCATAAGGAGGGACAGATTTTATGGCAATTGAATATTTAGGCTTAAGTGAAATCAATGGTCCTCTGGTGGTTCTGGAAGGCGTTAAAAATGCTTCTTTTGATGAAATTGTAGAGTTTCGCATAGAGGATGGAACCAGAAAATTAGGACGAATTGTAGAAATCTATGAAGAAAAAGCAGTTATCCAGGTGTTTGAGGGAACAGAAAACATGTCTCTGGATAATACACATACAAGACTCAGTGGTCATCCCATGGAAATCGATTTATCTTTAGATATCCTGGGAAGGACCTTTGACGGAATCGGAAGACCCATCGATCGCCTGGGTCCGGTGGTTCCTGAGATGAAATGCAATATTAACGGACTTCCTTTAAACCCGGTGACCAGGGAATACCCAAGAAACTTTATCCAGACCGGTATTTCAGCCATTGACGGTCTGACCACCCTGATTCGTGGGCAGAAACTTCCGATTTTTTCAGGAAATGGTCTTCCTCACGATCAGTTGGCTGCCCAGATTGTACAGCAGGCATCTCTTGGAGCAGACAGCGACGAAAAATTTGCTATTGTATTTGCTGCTATGGGTGTAAAATACGATGTGGCAGAATTCTTCCGCAGAACCTTTGAAGAAAGTGGTGTTTCCGACCATGTTGTCATGTATCTGAATCTGGCGAATGACCCGGTTGTGGAGCGTCTGATCACTCCGAAGGTAGCACTGACAGCAGCCGAGTACCTTGCATTTGAGAAAGGTATGCATATCCTGGTCATTCTGACAGATATCACATCTTTCTGTGAAGCCATGCGAGAAGTCTCTTCTTCCAAGGGAGAGATTCCATCCAGAAAGGGATACCCGGGATATCTGTACAGCGAACTGGCAACTCTTTATGAGAGAGCCGGAATCGTGAGAGGCGGCAAAGGATCTGTTACCCAGATTCCGATCCTTACCATGCCGAACGATGATATCACACATCCGATTCCAGACTTGACCGGCTATATCACGGAAGGTCAGATCGTGCTGGACCGTCAGCTTCATGGGCAGGGTATCTATCCTCCGATCAATGTTCTGCCTTCCCTCTCCCGTCTTATGAAGGATGGAATCGGAGAAGGTTTTACACGTGAAGATCATCAGGATGTAGCGAATCAGCTCTTCTCCTGCTATGCCAAGGTGGGAGATGCAAGAGCCTTAGCTTCTGTTATTGGTGAGGATGAGCTGTCTCCTCTGGATAAGAAGTACCTGAAGTTTGGTTTGGCCTTTGAAGAAGAATTCGTCGGTCAGGGTGCTGATGAAAACAGAAATATTCAGGATACGCTGGATAAAGGATGGAAACTTCTCGGTATGATCCCTAGGGAAGAGCTTGACCGAATTGATACCAAGATTTTGGATAAATATTATCATCCTGCAGAAGAACTTGAATAAAAGATTTGTAGAAAAGGGGTGATACGATGGATCCAAATACCTTTCCCACCAAGGGAAATCTTATATTAGCGAAAAATTCCCTGGCTCTTTCCAGACAGGGATTTGATCTGATGGATAAGAAAAGAAATATCCTGATCCGGGAACTGATGGATCTGATCGACCAGGCAAAGGATATCCAGTCTCAGATTGATACTACCTTCCGAAGTGCCTACACGGCATTGCAGAAGGCAAATATGGAGATGGGAATCAGCCAGGTACAGGAAATTTCCAGAACCGTCCCGGTGGAAGAATCCATTGAAATCAAGACCAGAAGTGTTATGGGAACAGAGATTCCATTGGTGCGTGCACAGTCCTCTTCCGGCGAACCAGCTTATGCCTACTATGGTACAAAGGCATCTCTGGATGAGGCAAGGGTTGCTTTTGAAAAAGTAAAAGAATTGACCATCCGTCTGTCCATGGTGGAAAATTCCGCTTACCGTCTGGCTGTAAATATTAAAAAAACCCAGAAACGTGCCAATGCTTTGAAGAATATAACAATTCCCAAGTATGAAGCTCTGACAAAGAGTATCTCCAATGCCCTGGAGGAAAAAGAAAGGGAAGAATTTACAAGATTAAAGGTTATTAAAAGAATGCAGAGTAAATAAAAAAATCAGCAGGATGCCAAGGGAATATCTTGACTCCTGCTGATTTTTTATGCTTTCTGAAGCTGTTTCGTCAAAATTTTAAGCGAGATCAGATAAGTAAATCCGGCACTCAGAACAACCGCCAGACAGGCACCACCTAAGAGAAACACAGGATTCATCTGTAAAATCAGTGCGAAATCCACATCCAGAAAAATCGTGGGGATAAAATACCCCATGGCCACCAAAACCAAAATTCCCATATAGACGATTGCGGCTGTGTTCAAGCTGCTTCCAAAGCAGGCTATGAGATTGAAGGAGGCGAATAAAATACCCAGCATCCAGGACAGGCCGCACAGCATCAAATAATCTCCAAAAGAGTAGGTGCCATAAATAAAAAAATGAAGCGTCACATAGACCAGCATGATGGCTACATAGTAAAGCTGTTGAAGAAAAACGGATAAATATCTGGAACCAACCAGCTCTTTCGTAGATACGGGATACAGCAACGCTGCACGCATACCTTTCTGGTTTACATCCATTTCTTTCATTACCGTGGGCATACTGCTCATATTGAGTGGAAGTACACACAGCAAATATGTGATACAACTAAAACGGTTGCGGAGAACCAGAAGGAAAATGAAAAAGAAAATAAATTCCTGAATATAGGTGCCCTTGGTTAGTCTGCGGTAAAAAGTAAGCAGATCCCTGTAAATCAATCCCTTCACACTAATACCCCCTTTATTTGAAATAACATGATATCCTCAATACTGGCTTTATCCAGAAGTAAATCTGAAAAATGTTTTTTTAACTCAAAACGGTGAGGAACCAAAAGCCGGTAGGAAAATTCATCTTTTATATAAGCCTCATAGTCTTCTTCAGATAAAGATTCGAAAAAGTCCTGGCTGCAATGAAGAATTCCATATTGTTCCAGTTCTTCCCTGGATTTTACGAAAAGTACTTTTCCTTCATGGATAAAAATAATGTAATCTGCTATTTTGTCCAGGTCACTGGTGATATGGGAGGATAACAAGACACTGTGATTTTCATTCATGACAAACTCCTGCAAAAGTGCCAACACATCATCCCTCATAACAGGATCCAGTCCTGATGTGGCTTCGTCTAACAGCAATAATTCCGGGTGATAGGACAAAGCCACTGCAAAATTCAGTTTTACGTTCATGCCCTTGGAAAGATCTTTCACCTTCTTTTCCTGTGGAATCTGAAAATCCTCCAGAAGCTGAAAAAATTTAGGGCTGTCCCAGTTTCTATAGATTCGTTTCATGATGCTGTCCAAATCTTTGCACTTTAAATAAGAATTTTGGTTCATACCATCCAGGACAGTTCCAATCTTCTGTTTCGCCTCTTCGGGGTTCTTCTGATAGTCTTCACCAAATAAACGTATCTGCCCGTCATCAAGGGAAATCAGATTTAAAATGGCATGGATGGTGGTGGATTTTCCTGCACCATTTTCCCCGATCATGCCGAAGATCATTCCTCTTGGGAGACGGAAATTAATCTTATCCAGAGTAAAATCTTTATATTTTTTTGTGACATTTTCTAATTCAAGAATATAGCTCATACTTTTTCCTCCGTCTATTCTATTCCTCATAAAGCAGCTTCAAAAGTTTCATGAGTTCTTCCAGAGACAAGTTATTCTCCTTGGAAAGTTCCACAGCTTTTTCTAAAGTCTCCTGAATCCGCCGGAGGTTTTCCTCCCGGATAAACTCTTTGTTTTGTTCTGAGACAAAGGTTCCCTTTCCTGCTACCGTGTCAATAAAACCATCCCGCTGAAGTTCTTCATAAGCTCTCTGGGCAGTGATTACGCTTACATGAAGTTCCTTGGCTAACTTACGCATGGATGGCAGAGAATCACCGCCTTTTAGTGTTCCTTTTATGATCATAGCCTTAATCTGTGTTGTAATCTGTTCGTAGATGGGTTTATCACTGCTATTGCTTAATAAGATTTCCACATAGTACCCTCCTGTTCCATGTATACTGTATATGTTCAATAAGTACAGTATACATGGAAAGTGCAGTTTTGTCAAGAAAAAAGAAACAGAATACCAAGGAGATATCTTGGTATCCTGCTGAAAATATAGGATTCCCCTGTAAGTTATTTTGATTGGTTTTTTACTGAATTAGTATGACGCTCTTATGTTCAGAGTTTTCATAGACCCCAATGCCTCAGATGGCATTGGGACAGATTTGTTTCCAGTGATATAGAATTACCACCGATTTATTCTTGTTTTTCTTTGGAATGCAGATGCTCTTCCATTTTTTCCTTAAACGTATGGAAAGAATCCGCTCTGGCAGCTATTTTAAACAAAATTTTCAGGTCTTCAAGATTTTCTATCCCTGCAATCCTGTCCCGTAATTCATCCGGGATTGTTCCCAGGTCTTCCAGAAGTTCTAAAATATCCTCCCTTTTCGCTTCCAGCCGGCCTTCCAATCTGCCTTCCTGTTTTTCCTCCCGCAGCATTTCTTCAAAAATCATATAACGCTCTCCCATCTTCCGGTCTCTCTTGATTCTCCGGATGGTTTTCTGGAACTGTTCTACCAGTTCATCTTGAAAATCATCTTCGCTTTCTACAAGATCAGCCGTCACAAACTTCAGGAATCTGACAAGTTCTGGAGGGACTTCCTCCTCATTTTCTCCCATGGTACTGAGAAAAATCGTGCAGCATCTGTCATCCAGCTTTACATGTTTGTTTTCCCTGCATTCTGTCCCAAAGGTATAGCAGTACAAATGCTCTCCGAAAGGATCGTAGTCGCAGATGAAAATCACAAAGGTATCCGGCATGGTCTCATAGTCTTCCCCGCTGGCCAGTGCTTCCATCACCATCTGGCTGTGGTAATAGCGGCTCCGCTTCCCCAGGGCATTTTTCTTCTGCACCTGCATTTCCACGTTATAATGGGTGCGGTGCTCATCTTCCGCATAGATATCCAGGCGTACACCCTTATATTCTGGATGGTAGACAATGCTCTTCTCCTTGCTGACCACCACACGGGCAATGGGAAATCCAAGAACCATTTCCAGAAATCCCCTGCAATTTTCCTCCACACTCATAACTGCACCGAAGAGAAAGTTGTCCTTGATTGTCAAATCCTGTAATGTTTTCCGTTTCTTCATGTTTCCTCCTGTTCTACAGAGGAATCCTATGAAAGTATTATATCATATGCTTATGAGAAGGGCTATCCCTTTTTTGCCTGTCTCATTTTTGCAACCGATTGTTTAGGGAATCCCATGTAAAACGAACCAAAAGGTGCAAAAAATGAGACTATAGTGTTCATACTATTTACCAGGAGGGGTTAAAAATATGCCGAAACCCAAAACAACTGCAGGAGAAAGAAACCTGATAAGCCAAAGACTCATTGAACTCCGCTGTAAGCATCATATGTCGCAGAGGCTTTTGGCCTACCAGCTTCAACTAAATGGGTATGAGATGGATAAAAATGTAATCACCAGGATTGAAACAAATAAACGTTATGTTACAGATATTGAAATAAAGGCTCTGACTGAGATTTTACACCGTCTGGCTGCTCTGCTGCTTCCTTTGCCGCAGTAATAAGGAGAAAGGTACTATCGGTTGATACAGGCGATCAGCATTTCCTGACATTGCTTCAAATAGGTGCAGCAGTCACGCAGAATCGTTGTCCTTAACTTGCCCCATGCTCTACGGAATGTACGATATCGGCAATTCCCATTGTAGATTTTCTATGAGAAACAAGCACAACTGTTTTATCAGAGCGTTCTTCATAGAGTGATTTTAGAATAACCGCCTCATTTAAACTGTCCAGATTGGAAGTTGGTTCATCCAGCAGCATCAATGGTGCATCATGAAGGAATGCCCTTGCAAGACCTAAACGCTGGCGTTCACCGCCGGATAGTGTATCTCCCAGTTCACCAACTTCTGTATCATAACCATGCTCCAGGCTCATAATGAATTCATGGATAGAAGCCTTTTTGCAGGCAGCAATTATCTCATCATCTGTTGCATTTAACTTTGCAATACGAAGATTATTTTTAACCGAATCATGGAACAAGTGCGTTTCCTGTGTTACGAAGCTTTCCATATCCCGTAGGTTTGAAGTGTTGATCTCATCAATATTTTTTCCTGAAATCTCTACTGCACCATGCTGCACCTGCCAGAACCGCATGAACAGTTTGAGAAGTGTGGATTTTCCGGAACCGGAACGGCCATTGATACCGATAATTTTATTTTCTGGAATTGTTACAGAAAAATGATCCAGAATCGTTTCTTCCCCATAAGCAAAAGTAATATTCTCTGCAGCAGCTCCACAGAAAATGGTTTCCTCTTTTCCCGTGATTTCTTCCACAACCGGGCTTTCATCCAGGATATTCAAAACACGGTTACCGGCAGCAAAAGTATTCTGCAAAGTTGCTCCCAGAGAAGCCAGAGCAATCACGGGACCGAAAGAACTCATCAATGCAAGGGTTACGATCAAACATCCATCAAACCCAACAAGATTTGCAGATAAGAACAGCATTGCAAGGTCAAAAAGTAAAATAACGGTATTGGTTACGGCTGTATTTTGACCTGTCATTCGCTTCATACGTTCCTCATCCTCGGAAAGCTGTTCTGTCTGACGATTAATCTCTTCCAAACGTTTTTCGCCCTGACTATACTGAATGATTTCAGATAACCCACGCAGACTGTCCAGTATAAAACTGGAAAGCATACCGGACTTTGTCCGGAAACGTGTGCCGATATCACCGCTGAGTCTGGAAGTGAGTAATGGAATCATAATCCCAACCACTGCGTAAGCAAGCATTGCCAACATACCAAGTGCTGCATGATAGCTGCTGATAAAAATAATCATGACCATACTAAAGAGAAAGGCAATACAAATCGGAGAGATGGTATGTGCATAAAACACTTCCAGCAATTCAATATCAGATGTAATGATAGAAATCAGATTTCCTTTCTCTTTTCCATCCAGTTTAGCAGGGCATAACCGCCGCAGTGCACCAAATACTTTATCCCGGATCAGTGCAAGCAGTTTAAAAGCAATGAAATGGTTACATGCCTGCTCCGCATAGCGTAAAAACCCACGAACCAGTGCAAAAATCAGTACACTCGTAAAGAGAACTCTGATATCCAAAGACCATTCCGGATGTAAAATATTTAAAATCGCATAACCTCCGAATACGGTAATAAAAGAAGCACATAAATGACCGATCACTCCCATAGCAACCGCCAAAATCATGTAACCGGTCAAAGGTTTTACCAGTCCGACCAGACGTGTCATAATATTAAATCCGCTCCGCTGCATCACAAATTCCTCCCTTTGCATATCGTTCCAGCTCCTGCTGGGCATTCCAAAGCTTTGCATATACGCCGTTCTGTAGGAGAAGTGTTTTATGCTCTCCCATTTCGGCGATATTCCCTTTGTCGAGAACATAGATATTGTCTGCACCGGCTACGTTGGCAAGACGGTGCGAGATCAGGATAACCGTCTTTGTTTTTGCGAGTGCATAGATCTGTGTCATAATATCATTTTCACTCTCCACATCAATGTTAGAGGTAGCTTCATCAAAAATATACACCGGACTGTTACGGAGCAGAGCTCTTGCCAAGGCAAGGCGCTGACACTGTCCGCCGGAAAGATTTGATGCTCTTTCCTTCAATATGGTATCCAGCCCGTTTTCACCTTTCAGAAATTCTGCAAGTTTTACCTGCTCCAGCACATGCCAAAGAGTATCCTCATCGGCATCAGGCTGAGCCATCAACAGATTCTCCCGGACGGTACCCTTAAACAAATAGCTTTGATGAGAAATATAGGTAAAATTTTCCATCAGACTGGTTTCGTTGATTTCCGAAAGAGAGCAGCCTCCTATCGTGATTTCCCCGCTGTATCCTCTGTTGTGTCCCATAAGAATTGAAGAAATGGTCGATTTACCACATCCGGATTCTCCTACGATAGCCGTGAAGCTCTCTTTCGGAAAATCCATATGGATACCGTGAAGGATTTCCCGGTCTCCTTCATAGGCGAAGCGAAGATTACGGCATTTCATGGAACAATCATCTGGAACAGGTGCATTTTTTTGTTCATTTATAGGAAATTCCGAGTTTTGGAAACACAAAAAAAGAACAGGAGTTTACCG
>NZ_CANTKB010000016.1 GCF_947654165.1 uncultured Blautia sp. | reverse complement strand
ATCAGATTTTTGTGGGAATGCTGGATTTGACTGTTTTCTCAACAGAGGCAATGGTTGATTTGAATGGAGGGAAGCATGGTGAATAATCAGGATTATATGCCGGTAGAGTGCCTGCTGGTGCCGAAGGCACTGTTTAAGGAAGAGAGATATTGCTCTTTATCCACTACGGCAAAGGTATTATACAGCCTCATGCTTGACCGGCTGAAATATGCAGCACAGAACAGATGGTTTGACCAGAAAGGGAAACGGTATGTGATCTATCCCAAAAGTGAAATGATCAGGGATTTGAATAGTACCAGATACCGGGTAGATTACGCTGTTTCGGAACTGGAAAGTATGGGAAACATGGTTCGGGTTGTTAAAGACAATGGCAGACCGAACCGTTTCTATATAAATGATATTTCAAAATATGAGGAGGAAAACGCAATGATGACAATTAAGGATTTGATGGAAATGGTAACGTCGGAAGAGGCAGAGGAGATCATGGACAAGATGGTGGAGACTGCTAGGGAGATTGTAGATGATCTTATGAAAAAAGGCTATATCGAGATTATCAGGGAAGGCTGTCCGGAGGGAGGGCATCTGGAGGACGGTGTCCCGCCAACTGATCTGGGAGAGGACGAGTTTAATCCGGAAAATTTAAATCCGATGGAATTCAGATGCTACTGCGATGAGGACGGTAACCTGGATGATGAGGCAATTGAAGATGATGCCAGTGAATTTGGTATGGACCTGGCATTCGGTGTGATTGAATTATTGGAAAATGATCCGGATAGAATTGAGGCTATTCGCCAGTATTTCAACCGTGTCTACAAGATGGAATCCATGAAGAAATTTATGGCTGTCGTGGAGACAACGGCTGTGATCTGCGGAAATTCCCCGGAATGGATTGAAGATATGCACGCCTGCAACAAAGGTGCCAGACGTATCTACCTGAAGGAACTGGTGAGTGTTTTCAACATGTACCTGAATATGTTCAAGAACAAAGAAATGGAATAATGAGGATGAAAAAATGGATTATGAATACTTCCGGGTAGAAGAATCCGAGCAGTTTTCATTTTTCCGTATTCCCAAGGCATTGTTTACCGAAAAGGAATTTGAAGGGCTGTCCACGGATGCAAAGCTTCTGTATGGCATCCTGCTGGACAGGATCAACCTTTCAAAGAAAAATGGCTGGGTGGATGCTGATGGTTATGTGTATATCATCTACACGGTAGCTGAACTTCAGGAAGTGCTGCATATGTCACACACAACGGTCACAAAGCTTCTCCGGGAGCTTGACAGTGTACATGGCATCGGTTTGATTGAACGATACCGGCAGGGCTGCAACCGTCCATCGGTGATATATGTGAAGAACTTTGTGAAACGCATCCGGGCAAAACCGGCAGTTTATTATCCTTCTGGAATGCAAGAAATTTGCTGTCCGGAACGCAAGAATCTGGCAATCCGGAATGCAAAAAACTTGCAGTCCGGAACGCAAAAAAATGGAGGTCCGGAGTGCAAGAATTTTGCCACAAGTAATACTGATATAAATAAGACTGATAAGAATGATACTGATAGGAGTAAGAAAAGCCACGCTTCTGAAAAGGAAAGCTCCTGTCTGTATGGGCGATTTGGAAATGTTCGGCTTTCCGTGGAAGAATACCGGGAGCTACGGAAACTGTATCCGTATGACTGCCAGAGGATGATTGACCAGCTTTCTGCTTATATGAAATCAACTGGGAAAATCTATCAGGATCATTTCGCAACGCTTCTTCTCTGGGCAGGAAGGGAAGAACTGAAAACCGGTTCTGGAAGATATGACTTTGAGGAAGGAGAGAGTCTATGACAGATAGCAGGAATGTGGCTGATTTTCTTGGGGAAGACGGATGCCTCCGGTGTGGTGTATGCGGGAAACGAAAACAGCTGAGGATCAATTTTATGGGAAGGGATCGTGTAGTGGGCTGCCTGTGTGACTGCGAGGTTCAGGCAAGAAAAGAAAAAGAAGAGCAGCTCCGCAGGGAGGAAGCCCAGAGGGAGCTTTACCAGAGAAAATCGGTGGGACTTAGAGACCGGAGGTTCTGGGAATGGCGGTTTGAAAATGATAATGGGTCGAATGATAAGATGCTCATTGCCAGGCAGTATGCAAAAAACTGGGAGAAGATGAAAAAAGAAAATGTAGGGCTTCTCCTGATGGGTCCGGTGGGGACTGGGAAGAGTTTTTTTGCCGGGTGTATTGCCAATGCCCTTCTGGAACAGGGGGAGCGGGTGATGATGACGAACTTCTCCCGTATCCTGAATGAAATGACAAACTATCAGGCAGATAAAAACCAGATCGTGCAGAATCTGGTGGATTACCCGCTTTTGATCATTGATGATCTGGGGATAGAACGCAATTCAGAGTTTGCCCTGGAGCAGATCTATAACGTGATTGACAGCAGGTACTGTAAAATGAAGCCTCTCATCATCACAACAAATCTCGGGTTGAATGATATGAAAGATGAATCGCTGGATGTATCCCATAAGCGGATTTACAGCAGAATATTGGAGATGTGTGTGCCTGTCTATTGTGGCGGGGTAGACAAGCGAAGAGAAGAAGGAACGGAAAAGCTCGGTCGGATGCAGAGTCTGATCAGTGGCTGATCGGTTCTTTTTTTGATGAAAGGGGTGATACCGATGGTCTTAGGTTGGGACAGCACGTAATACGCTGAAAGGAGGGAAATTCATGCAGGAAGAAGTAACACAGAAAACGGTGACTTTTTGTGTGCGTACCACAAAAATGACGGCAGATGTGCTGAAAAAAGTGATTGCCGCATACCTGCGGCATCAGAAACAGAAAAGTGTTGAGAAGAAAGCACAGAAAAATCAGCCGAAACAGGGGAAAATCACGGTGAAGGAGCTGGCAAAGCAGAATGCCGGGATGACGAACATTGAGATCACACCCAAGAACATCAAGTCTTTTGAACGGTATGCCAGAAAATACGGGATCAATTATGCCCTGAAAAAGGATAAGACCAAAGATCCGCCGGTTTATCTGGTGTTCTTTAAGGGACGTGACCAGGATGCGATCACCGCTGCTTTCCGTGAATTTTCCCAGAAAGAGATCCAAAAGGCGAACCGTCCTTCCATCCACAAACGTCTGGCAGCATACAGGAGTATCGTTGCAGGGAAGACGAAGGGCAAAGCCAAGAATAAGCATCAGGAGGTATCCCGGTGAGAAAGATCAATGCCGGGGGATTGACCAACAAGCTGAAAGCAAAAGCCAGAGTTACGCTGTCCGCTTTGGATATGAAAAAGCTTATTCTGACCAATCTTCCGTACCTGTTCATCTTTTTGTTTGCAGACAGGGCATCCTGTTTGTACCGGGCAAGCCCCGGAGCAGATATGGGAAACAAACTATTATATGCCATGGAACACGCTGACCGGATTTTGACCGGGTTTCTGCCAAGTCTTTACTACATGGATGTTCTGGTGGGAGCCGGGATTGCTGCAGTTGTGAAGATACTGGTCTGGCAGAAACAGGCAGATGCAAAAAAGCTCCGCAAAGGCGTGGAGTATGGTTCCGCCAGGTGGGGAACAGCGGAAGACATCAAACCATTTATGGCAGATGATTTCTGGATGAACATTCCGCTGACTGCAACGGAATCCATTACCATGGAAAGCCGTCCGAAGAACCCCAAGTTTGCCAGAAATAAAAACATCTGCGTCATCGGCGGTTCCGGCAGTGGAAAAACAAGGTTTTTCGTAAAGGTCTCTATTATGATGATGAACTGTTCCATGGTCATCACAGACCCGAAGGGAACACTGATCGAAGAATGCGGGAAGATGCTAGCCAAAGGACCGCCCAAAAGAGACAAGCATGGAAATGTTGTGAAAGATAAATCCGGGAAGGTGGTGCATGAGCCTTATGTAATCAAGGTCTTAAATACCATTAACTTCTCCAAATCGCTCCACTACAATCCATTTGCCTACTTAAAATCCGAAAAGGATATCCTGAAACTGGTGACGGTAATCATTGCCAACACCAAGGGAGAAGGGGAAAAGGCAACCGAGGATTTCTGGGTCAAAGCAGAAAAACTGCTGTATACGGCACTGATTGCCCTGATCTGGTATGAAGGGGACGAGGACGAGAAGAACATGAACACCCTGATCGACCTTCTGAATGAAAGTGAGACCAGGGAGGATGACGAGAATTACAAAAATCCAGTGGATATGCTGTTTGAGGATCTGGAAAAAAGGAATCCGGAACACTTTGCGGTACGCCAGTATAAGAAATACAAGCTGGCGGCAGGTAAGACAGCAAAATCCATCCTGATCAGCTGTGGAGCCAGACTGGCTCCATTTGATATTGCAGAGCTTCGGGAGATCATGAGCTATGATGAGATGGAACTGGATAAGGTGGGAGACCGAAAGACGGCACTGTTTCTGATTATGTCAGATACAGATACCACCTTTAACTTTGTGATTGCCATGCTGCAGTCCCAGCTTTTCAATCTGCTCTGTGATAAGGCAGATGATAAATATGGCGGCAGGCTGCCGGTCCATGTGAGGGTTATCTGCGATGAGTTTGCCAACATCGGGCAGATTCCACAGTTTGATAAGCTGATTGCCACCATCCGAAGCAGGGAAATCTCTGCTTCTATTATTTTGCAGTCACAGAGCCAGCTGAAGGCAATGTACAAGGATAGTGCGGACACAATTCTGGGGAATTGTGACACAATGCTGTTCCTTGGAGGCAAGGAAAAGACCACTCTGAAAGAGATGAGTGAGCTTCTGGGGAAGGAGACGATTGACCTTTACAACACCTCGGAAACACGCAGCAACCAGAAGTCATTCGGGCTGAATTACCAGAAAACCGGAAAACAGCTGATGACGGAGGATGAGATCGCAGTCATGGACGGCGGGAAATGCATCCTGCAGATCCGTGGTGTCCGTCCGTTCTATTCGGACAAATACGATATAACCAAACACCCGAATTACCGGCTCCTTGCAGATTACAGCGAGAAGAACCGGTTTCAGGTGGAAAAGGAACTGGATCCGAAGTACACACCGAAACCTGATGATGAGGTGGAAGTGATGGAAATGGATCTTTCAGGAGACGGGAATGAGCAGGAAAATAATGAGGAAAGGAATAACTAACAGGGTGCGCCGGTATTGTTACCGGCGTTTTTCATTCCCGGTTACACCCGGCAAAGTTAGTTTTGGTGATTTATATGGCATTTTTTACCAGTGCAATTACTACTCTTAAGACCCTGGTCGTAGCAATCGGGGCGGGCCTTGGCGTATGGGGTGTCATCAACCTTCTCGAAGGTTATGGCAATGACAACCCTGGCGCAAAGAGCCAGGGAATCAAACAGCTCATGGCAGGAGCAGGAATCATGCTGCTGGGAACTACCCTGATTCCCCAGCTGGCAACACTGTTCGGTTAATGGGGTAATGGATGAACACCATTATCGAACGAATCACGGAAGCCATCAAGGAGATCCTTATAGGGATGATCCAGAATGGTCTGGAAGGGATGTTTGTGGAGGTCAATGATAAGGTGGGAACGATTGCCGGTCAGGTCGGGCAGACCCCGCAGGGATGGAACGCAGGGGTTTTTAACCTCATCCAGAACCTGTCCCAGACGGTGATCGTGCCCATCGCCGGTCTGATCATTACGTTCGTACTTTGTTATGAGCTGATCACGATGGTCACACAGAAGAATAACTTCCATGAGTTTGAAACTTACAACATTTTCCTCTGGATCTTTAAGGCATATGTGGCGATTTACCTTGTAACGAACACATTCAATATCACGATGGCGGTATTTGATGTGGGGCAGCACATCGTAAATGGTGCAGCCGGTGTGATCTCCGGAAGTACGGCGGTGGATGCTTCTGCCGCCATTGCTACCCTGACGGAATCTCTGGAAGATATGGAAATCGGGGAACTGTTTTTACTGGCAATGGAAACACTTCTTATCAGCCTTACCATGAGCATCCTCTCCGTGATTATCACGGTGATCATGTATGGCAGGATGATTGAGATCTACCTTTATACTTCCGTGGCACCGATCCCGTTTGCCACCATGACCAATAAGGAATGGGGCAATATCGGGAACAACTATCTGAAAGGCTTGTTCGCCCTGGCATTTCAGGGATTCTTCATGCTGGTCTGTGTCGGTATTTATTCCGTACTGGTCAATGCGATGACCATATCCACGAACCTGCATGGGGCAATGTTTTCAGTGGCGGCATATACGGTCGTACTGGCATTTTCACTGTTTAAGACCGGAAGCCTCAGTAAATCAATATTCAATGCCCACTGATGGGCAGGAAAAGAAAGGAGTACTACCTATGGCGTATGTACCAGTACCCAAAGACCTTACAAAGGTCAAGACAAAAGTAGCATTGAACCTGACAAAGCGGCAGCTGATCTTTTTTTCACTTGCCGCAGTAGTGGGAGTCCCGTTATACCTGCTGGCAAAGAAACCCCTTGGTTCCAGTGTGTCAGCGATCCTTATGGTAACTGTCATGCTGCCATTTTTCTTTATGGCAATGTATGAAAAAGACGGTCTCCCTTTTGAAAAAGTGATGGGAAATATCATCCGCCAGAAATTCCTCTGTCCGGCGAAACGTCCGTACAAGACGGAGAACTTCTATCAGGCGGTGGATTCCCTCGTAAAGAAGGAGGGCGTGCCGGATGGCAAAAAAGAAGAAACAGGCACAGCAGCAGTGCCTGGAAGCGGCGGCAAGAAAAAACCGTCAGGAAAGAAGAAAAAGAAACGACAAAAAGGAAAGGGAAAAGGAAAAGCTTAGGAAGAGACAGGAGAAGGAAAGGAAACGGCAGAAGAACATCCCCCATACTGCCCAGCAGAGCATCCCGTATCAGCGGATGTTTGCGGATGGCATCTGCCAGGTATCGAAGAACTTTTTTTCCAAAACCGTACAGTTTTACGATATCAATTACCAGCTTGCCCTGAATGAGGATAAGACCACGATCTTTGAGAATTACTGTGATTTCTTGAATTACTTTGACTCGTCCATCAGTGTGCAGCTGTCGTTTATCAACCAGCAGGTGGATGTAGCAGAGTTTGAAAAGAGCATTGATATCCCGGACCAGAACGATGATTTCAACGAGATCCGGGAAGAATACCGGACGATGTTAAAGAACCAGCTATCCAAAGGGAATAACGGTCTGGTGAAAACGAAATATATCACGTTCGGGATTGAAGCGGAGAGCTTAAAAGTGGCAAGACCTAGGCTTGAGCGGATTGAGGCAGATATCCTCAACAACTTCAAAGTGCTTGGGGCACAGGCTCATCCATTGAACGGGGTGGAGCGTCTTGAGATCATGTACCATGTGTTCAATCAGGACCGGATCGAGCCGTTCCGGTTCAATTATAAGATGCTTCCGCAGACGGGGCTTAAGACAAAGGATTTTATCGCACCGACATCCTTTAACTTCTCAAAGAATTCTTCATTTATGATGGGAAAGACACTGGGAAGCGTCAGCTACCTGCAGATCCTCGCACCGGAACTGACCGACCGTATGCTGGCGGATTTTCTGGATGTGGATGAGAGCATCAATGTGAATATCCATATCCAGTCCATTGACCAGACCTCTGCTATCAAGATGATCAAGAGTAAAATCTCTGACCTGGACAAGATGAAGATTGAGGAGCAGAAGCGGGCAGTACGCTCCGGTTATGACATGGATGTGCTGCCGTCCGACCTTGTGACTTATGGGGAAGAAGCGAAAAACCTTCTGGAAGACCTCCAGTCCAGGAATGAGAGGATGTTCCTTGTCACTGTCCTTGTGATGAACACGGCAAAGAAACGTCAGAAACTGGATAACAACATTTTCCAGGTGCAGGGCATCGCACAGAAGTATAACTGTTCCCTGCGTCCTTTGGATTACCAGCAGGAAGCGGGGCTGATGTCCTGTATCCCACTGGGAGTAAACAGAATCGAGATCCAGCGTGGGCTTACCACCTCGGCAACAGCAATCTTTGTGCCATTTACGACACAGGAACTGTTCCAGGAAGGGGAAGCCCTTTATTATGGTCTGAATGCGTTGTCCAACAACATGATCATGGTGGACCGGAAGCGGCTAAAAAATCCCAACGGGCTAATCTTGGGTACCCCGGGTTCCGGTAAATCCTTCTCTGCAAAAAGGGAGATTACCAACTGCTTCCTCATTACGGAGGATGACATTATCATCTGCGACCCGGAAGCAGAGTATTACCCACTGGTGCAGGCACTGCATGGGCAGGTAGTCCGTATCTCACCGGTATCGACCCAGTATATCAACCCGATGGATTTAAACCTCAACTATTCCGAGGAGGATAATCCGCTTTCACTGAAATCAGATTTTATTTTATCGCTTTGTGAGCTGATCGTGGGAGGAAAGAACGGTCTGGAACCGGTGGAAAAGACCATCATTGACCGGTGTGTGCGTCTTGTGTATCAGGAATATCTTTCCGACCCGGTGCCGGAGAAGATGCCAATCCTTCAGGATCTGTATGACCTGCTCCGTGGGCAGGATGAACCGGAGGCACAGCGGCTGGCAACCGCACTGGAAATTTACGTTACCGGTTCATTGAATGTGTTCAACCACCGGACAAACGTGGATATCAATAACCGGATCGTCTGCTTTGACATTAAGGAGCTGGGAAAACAGCTGAAAAAGATCGGGATGCTCATCGTCCAGGACCAGGTATGGAACAGGGTAACGGTCAACCGTTCCGCCCATAAATCCACCCGGTACTATATTGATGAATTCCATCTGCTTTTGAAGGAAGAGCAGACGGCAGCCTACAGTGTGGAGATCTGGAAGAGGTTCCGTAAATGGGGAGGTATCCCGACCGGTATCACCCAGAATATCAAGGACCTTCTGGCAAGCCGTGAAATTGAGAACATTTTTGGTGCGACACGTTGACGCACAAACATCGCTCTATGAGGGTAAAACTTCATGGACTTATGGCCATGCGATGCTAAAATCGTCGGACTTACCTTCTTACGAGGTAAGTAACAACTGATAATTCGAAAGGTAGAATGATGGGGTAACGCCTTGAAATGCCTTCTCAGATACTTCGACCGGCTCCGACTGTAATGGTTGGGGTCTGGAGCTCGATAAAGTCGGCGGAAGTCTGCCGAAACAGTGTAGAAATACAGCTGTCGAAAGTGCGGTAGAGGTACTGTATGCAGATGACACGTCGGGAGTCTATAAAATATCTATGGTGAGAATGTCCACGACGGACTGACGAAAACCGCGAATGTACGGGTCTAGATGTTTACCATATAGAAATGTATGGACACTTAATTGTGGGTCAGTGCGGTGTAGTAAGAATCGAAAATATGAAACTCCGTATTGTGTTACAGGCACAATCAAGCTGACAGGACTATAGCGGACACCTAAGGATATATGCACAGATAGAATTATCGGAACGTGGAAAGGTACAGAGTTGCTCATAAGCAATCTGCGGACGAATCATATAAGCCGCCTAATCTGTGCTGAAAAGCGAAGCTCGAACCTACGACAGCCCTACGAAAAAGGCGGGCTCGAGGAATGGGCTTTAGTCGGTTAGAAACAATTGTTGTCATTCAATCTTATAAGGATTACGAGTATGACAAAAAGGGACACTTTCCCAAGAAAGGAGAGTGATGCCTTATGACCATGAAAAAGAAAAAGCAACTGCTCTGTGAGGATAATCTGCGTCACAATGAGTATTACGGAATGCAGAATACGATTGATAATCTATACCAGGCAAGTTTGAACGGAGAAGTTTTTACAGATTTAATGTCTGTCATTCTTCAACGGGAAAACATTCTTCTAGCGTACAGAAATATCAAGAAAAATACGGGAAGTAAAACAAGTGGCACAGACAATCTCACAATCGAGGACATTGGAAGATGTTCCCCCGATGAGGTTGTTGAAAAAGTTAGATTTATTATTAATGGAAGTGAACATGGGTATCGCCCAAAACCTGTAAGGCGTAAGGAGATTCCAAAACCATACGACCCAAGTAAAATGAGACCCTTAGGGATTCCGTGTATATGGGATAGACTTGTTCAACAATGTATCAAACAGGTATTGGAACCTGTTTGTGAGGCTAAGTTCAGCAAAAACAGCTATGGATTCAGACCGAACCATTCGGTTGAGAACGCTATAGCAAGAAGTTATCAGCTACTTCAACATGCCAATCTTCACTATGTCATTGAATTCGATATAAAAGGGTTCTTTGATAACGTGAATCATGCCAAGCTGATACGACAGATATGGGCTATGGGTATTCATGACAAGCAACTGATATTTG
The DNA here is from genome assembly GCF_947654165.1 of uncultured Blautia sp. Taxonomy (GTDB): domain Bacteria; phylum Bacillota; class Clostridia; order Lachnospirales; family Lachnospiraceae; genus Blautia. The sequence continues at coordinate 83,536 of NZ_CANTKB010000016.1, read as the reverse complement.
TCATAAGACGAATTCTCAAAGCACCAATCAAACTGGAAGATGGGACTTTTATCACACCCGACAAAGGAACCCCACAGGGAGGTATTATATCGCCACTTCTGGCTAATATCGTGCTTAACGAATTAGACCACTGGGTAGAAAGTCAATGGCAATGGTGTCCGATTTGCAAACGGAATGCTAGACCTGAAAACGGCTTTCGACAGGCTAAGAAATCTAACCTGAAGGAAATGTTCATTGTTCGCTATGCAGATGATTTTCGAATCTTTTGTAGGACAAAGGACTCCGCTGAACGCACCAAATGTGCAGTCACTCTGTGGCTGAAAGAAAGGCTCAAACTGGAAATTTCTGAAAAGAAAACGAGGATTGTCAATGTAAGAAATCATTACTCTGATTTTCTCGGATTCAAAATGAAAGTTCACAGAAAAGGCAACAAACTCGTGGTTATATCTCATATCGCAGATAAAAATCTCGAGCACAAAAGGGAGAAGCTTAAAGAACAGGCAAAGAGAATCGTTCACCCTCGCAAAATATATGGCGAACAGGGGGAAATCAGACTCTATAACAGTATGGTTACTGGCATGCAGAATTATTACTGCATCGCCACACATGTTAATCATGATTGTGCTTCCCTAAACCGCACAGTCATGACCTTGCTGACAAACAGGCTTAGCACTCGCACAGGCAACCGTCTTGTGAAAACAGGGCGAGAGCTTACGGAGTTTGAAAAAGCCCGTTTTGGTAAATCCAAAATGATGCGATATGTCGCTGGTACGAATGAGCCCGTGTATCCAATAGGATACACACAGCACAAAAACCCACTTTTCCGTAAGAAGAGCTGGAATTATTACACTCCCGAAGGACGAGAAGGTATTCACAACTGTCTGAGAATCAACATCCCTATGATGTTGGCTCTCATGCGTCAACCAGCCTATTCCAATAGTGCGGAATACGCAGACAATCGAATATCTCTCTTCTCAGCCCAATGGGGAAAATGTGCTATAACAGGTGTTGAATTCTCCTCTGTTGGGGAAATTCATTGCCATCATAAGTTACCCCGACATTTAGGCGGTACGGATGCCTATGAGAATCTTATTCTCATAAAGAATTCCGTACATAAACTCATTCATGCTTCAAAAGCGGAAACTATTTACAAATATATGGATTTACTACAGCTAGATATCAAACAGCTTATAAAGGTTAACCACCTTCGTGAGTTGGCTTCCAAGCAACCTATTTAATCTTATTTCAACTACTACAGTTTTTATTCTATTCAAAGGTTGATTGTTTAGACAATGAAAAATACTAACCGATGGAACGCCGTGTGCGGTGAAAGTCGCATGCACGGTGTGGAGTGGGGGAAAAGCCCGAGATGATATCAGAGGCTTACCTATCACTATAAAACTCAGATTTCATTTATATGCTCAACCAGGCATCCGGTGACCGGCAGATCCTGGCAAAGCAGCTGAACATTTCACCGACCCAGCTGTCCTATGTGACGAACAGCAATGAAGGTGAGGGGCTTTTGTTCTATGGAAATGTCATCATCCCGTTTGTGGACAGGTTCCCGAAGAACAGGCTGTATCAGTTATTAACGACCCGCCCGGAAGAGACGGGAGATCAGGCATAGGAGGAAAAACAATGCACGTATTAGCATATTTTCTGACATTTACGGCAGGCATGGTATGTGGTCTGGTTCTTACCTGTATCGTGCAGGCAGGGAAAAAATGAAGGAGGTAACAGATGGCAGAACAGAGAATGAAAGCCAGGGAGAAAACCGTCCAGAAGATGACAAAGGATGGTCTGGTGGAAGAAAACCTGGCAGATAAATCCACTGTTCGTGTCAGCAGCCGTACCCGGGATGTGCAGATGTCAAAAAAGGATACCGGAAAAGGGCTGGATCTTTCCAACCGAAGAGGGGCCAAAGAGGAAAGCAGCGATCCGGTCAGGCATTCTGTGCAGAATTCCAGGGATGCACCGGCAAAGGCACAGACGGTAGATAAAGCAAAATCCAGAAAAATGATCCGGGAACAGGCAGAGGGCAGTGCCGGTTCCAAACTGTCACTGGAAGAGAAGAAAAATGGCAGTGGGAAACTTCAGGAGAAGCATACAGACCTTGCCCAGTCAAGGGGAGATGCAAGAAAGAAACAGACCGGAGGCAGTAAAAAGCCGGGGCAGAAGCAGAGACTGAAGTTTGCTTATGAGGAGACGGCGGAGGCAGTCAGGGATGGCGATTCTTCCGCCAAACTGAACCGGATGGATGCGGACGGTGTAAATTTCCGCCATGATGCCCAGAAGAAGCGGAACCAGAAGCTTGCCCACACGGAGACAGAAAAGAAAAACGCACCAAAGAAGCATTCCATGAAAGAAAAGGTCTATCAGGAAAATGCAGAAAGTGCAGGGGCGAAAAAGAAAAGCCGGCTGAAATTTGAAGGGGAAAGCCCCAAAGACGCTTCCCTTGTCAAAAAAGCAGGCACCGCTGTGGCAGTATCTGTCCACCGCCAGGTCAGAAAAAATGATGATGGCAATGCAGCGGTGGAAGGCACAAACAGTTTAGCTGAAGGTTCAGAGGGGCTTTACCATCTGGAACAGCAAAGTGCCAGAAGGCGGAACCGGAGAAAAAGCAGGTCGAGTGCTTATCAGGCAAAGAAAACAGCACAGGCTGCGGCAGAGTCTTCCGTAAATCAGGAACGGTCTTATTTGAAGAAGCTGATCCAGAAACAACGGATCAAAAAGGAATATGCCAAAGCAAAACAGAGTGAGCAGGCAATGGGGACTGCAGCGGTCGGCACGATTGACTATATCAAGAAGATCGGCGGCAAAGTTACCAACTTTTTCAAGGAACACCGGAAGGTTTATATCAGCATCGCAGCCCTGATCGGGATGATGTTCCTCATCATGACCAGCGTAACGTCCTGTTCCTCGGCATTTATGCAGAGCCTGATCAATTACACCGGAACCAGCTATATCTCTTCGGATGAGGCAATCCGGCAGGCAGACCTTTACTACACACAGCTGGAAGCAAACCTGCAGGAGAGAATCAACCAGATGGAAGCGGAAGAGCCTGGTCATGACGAATACCGGTACAATATCGGACCGATTGAGCATGACCCGTTTGTTTTAATCAGCTACCTGTCTGCCAAATATGAAGAGTTTACCTTTGAACAGGTCAAGCCGGAACTGGACAGGCTGTTTGCACTCCAGTATCAGTTGGAGACAGAAGCTGTGAATGAGACGGTGACGGAGACAACGACAGTGCGGGTAGGGGAATCTCTTGGAAATGTTGTGACGAGCGGTTACTGCAACTGCCCAATCTGCTGCGGCATCTGGTCAGGAGGACCGACGGCATCCGGGGTGTACCCGACAGCGAACCATACCCTTGCGGTAGATGCATCCAACCCGTTTGTTCCAATGGGGACAAAAGTGGTCATGAATGGTGTGGAATACACGGTAGAAGACACCGGGGCATTTGCCCGTTACGGTGTCCAGTTTGATGTGTATTATGACAGCCACTCGGCGGCATCCGCACATGGGCACCAGACCTGGGAATGCTTCCTTGCGGATGCGAATGGAAGCAGGGAAGTGGAAGTGACTAGGACCAGGGATGTGGATGTGCTGAACGTGACCTTAAATTCCAGCAGCCTGACGGGCATCTGCCAGAACCGTCTGGGGATTTTCCAGAGGGAACTGTTTTCAGCCTACAATGAAACAAAAGGCAACCTGCAGATGTTCGGGACACCATTTGACTTCAACTGGTATTACAACGTGAGCAGCTATTACGGATACCGGATCCATCCAATCTCCGGTGCAAACCAGCTCCACAATGGAGTGGATATCGGAGTGCCGGAAGGTACGGAAGTACTGGCAGGGCTGACCGGTACGGTAACAACCTCTGCGTATAATGACAGCTATGGCAATTATGTGGTGATCAAAGACAGTAAAGGCTATGAACTTCGGTATGCACATCTGAAAAGCAGAAGCGTTTCTTCCGGGGATGCCATTACCAAAGGGGATGTGATAGGGCTTGCAGGAAATACCGGCAATTCCACAGGAAGCCATCTCCACATGGAACTTCTAAAAAACGGGGAGCGGATGAACCCCATCTTTTATCTGGAAACAGGAGAAGGGGCGATCTTTGGTGGAAATGAATACACCAGTGAAGCAGCACAGAGGCTTCTGCAGGAAGCAGCCAGATATCTGGGAACCCCGTATGTATGGGGCGGATATTCGCCAAGCGGGTTCGACTGTTCCGGATTTGTAAGCTACTGCCTGACCAATTCAGGGGTAAGGAATACCGGAAGGCTGACCGCCCAGGGGCTTTATGATATCTGTACACCGGTATCAGAGTCCGATGTCCAGCCGGGAGATTTGATCTTTTTTACCGGAACCTATGATGCAGGTGTGCCGGTAACGCATATCGGTATCTATGTAGGCGGCGGGCAGATGATCCACTGCGGGCATCCGGTACAGTACACATCCATTTATTCATCCTACTGGCAGAGCCATTTTTATGGATTTGGAAGATGGTAAAAAAGGGCGGTGATCCTGCCGCCCGGAAAGGAGCAGTATGAAGAGCCTTGAAAAAGCAGTTGCCGATTATGAAAAGGCAAAGGAAAAAATGGAGACATCCAGGGCACGGTATGAGGCAGACCTGAAGCGGTTTAAGGCTGCGGAAGCGGCAAAGACAGAAGCAGAGAACCTGGAGATCGTGCGGATCATCCGTGGCATGGATATGACCATACCGGAACTGAATGCGTTCCGGGAAAGAATGAAAACGGAACTGCCGACACTGGCAGGATTCCAGAAGGAGGAAACAAGAGCTGATGATGAATTTAGAGAAAATGAAAGAACAGGGGGCACCGGGGAAGCACAGGAAATGGGGCAGTAACGTGAAAAGAGGAATTTTTGCAGTTACCACATTTTTATGTATGGCAACCCCGTTTTTTTCTGCCCAGAGCATTTATGCGGCGGAGAACACGAACCCTGCCATCGCCATTGAAAAGCCGGACGGGTGGAAACAGGGAGATACATCCGTTTCCATTACTGTAGATGCCAGCCAGATGGGGGAAGGCTTCAAAGTCGCAAAAATCGAAGCAAAGGCTGGAAAAGATGGGAGCTGGCAGGATGTTACAGAGTCCAGAAGCATTACCATCAACGGAAACCAGACGGTTTATGTGCGGGTGACAGATGCAGAAGGAACGGTGTATGAACAGAACCGTTCCATCCGCTGTTATGATACGGAAAAACCAACCCTTTCTGCTTCCCTCACGGATGGTGTGCTGACCATCCAGGGAAATGATGCGGTATCCGGGATCTCTGCGGTAACCGTCAACGGGACTACCTATACGGACCTTTCGGATGGAAAACTGAAGATCCAGCTCACACAGAAAGACTTTACCACAAAGCAGATTGAGATCACAGTGACGGATGGTGCCGGGAATACTTCCGATAAGTACACCCTCCAGAACCCGTATTATGAATGGGCGGTGCGTCAGGCACAACAGCAGAATACAGCGAACAACGATATGAGTACCACGGGCACTGCTTCTACAACGGAAGAAGCGACCACATCTCCGCTTCCGCAGGATGCACAGGCATCGGAACCGACGGAGGCAAGGGGAACCGTGGATGACCGTACTGTGACGGGGATTGAAGAAGAACTGGCAGCATCCGGGGAAGATGCAGAAAACATTACCCAGACAGCAACAGAAGGGACGAAAGAGTTTTACACCATTTCCACCAAAAGCGGCAAGGTGTTTTATCTGGTCATTGATAATTCCAAGTCACAGGACAATGTGTATTTCCTGACGGAAGTCAGTGAAAAAGACCTGATGAACTTTACGCTTTCCGATACGGTAACTCTCCCGGAAGTGGATACCGTGTATGCAGAACCGGAAACAGAGGAACCGGAGCCGACGCAGGAGCCGGAAGAGGAAGAGCAGGAAACAGAGGAAGTGCAGATGCCAGAGGATAAATCCCCGGTTGGTTCCTATCTTCTGATCGGGCTGGCAGCTGCCGGTGCGTTAGGTGCCGGATATTACTTCAAGGTCTATAAGCCGAAGCATGAATACGATGATGAGGATGAATACGAGGACGATGAGACCGAAGAAGCGGAAGAGCCTGAGGAGACGGATGATGCGGAAGAAGAGACACTTCCGGAGGAAGAGGATCCGGAGGAAGTCCTGGAAGATGAGGAGGAATCATAATGGGGTGTTTTGATGCAGATGAAAAAATATCCGGTTATTTACGCAGACCCGCCGTGGCAGTACCGTGTGTATTCCAAAAAAGGATTAGGGCGGAGTGCAGAGAGCCATTACCCCACAATGGGGATTGATGAGATCCGTGCCCTGCCGGTGGCGGAGATTGCAGAAAAAGACTGTGCCCTGTTTTTATGGGTGACGATCCCGTGCCTGCTGGAAGGGCTTACCGTCCTGCAGGCATGGGGATTCCAGTATAAGACTATTGCTTTTGTCTGGATCAAGCAGAATAAGAAAGCGGACAGCCTGTTCTGGGGAATGGGGTACTGGACAAGGAGCAATGCCGAATTCTGTGTCATGGCAACCAGAGGTTCACCGAAACGGCAGTCTGCCGGAGTCCATCAGGTGATTGTCTCCCACATCGAGGAGCACAGCAAAAAGCCGCAGGAAGCAAGGGAGAGGATCGTACAGCTGATGGGGGATGTTCCCCGCATTGAGCTGTTTGCCAGGCAGAAGACGCCCGGATGGGATGTCTGGGGGAATGAAGTCGAATCCGATATTGAAATGGAGAGCAGAAAGGAAGAGTGAGATGAAGTTAGTGATTGCTGAAAAGCCGTCTGTTGCGATGGCTCTGGCGAAGGTGGTCGGAGCCAGAGAACGGAAGGATGGATATGTAGAGGGAAAGGAGTATCTGGTTTCGTGGTGCGTCGGGCATCTGGTAGCTTTTTGTGACGCATCGGAATATGATGAACGTTACAAAAAATGGAGATATGAAGACCTCCCGATTATACCGGAAGAATGGAAAAGGAAAGTCCTTGACGGGACAAAGAGGCAGTTCCAGATTTTAAAGAAACTGATGAACAGCAAAAAAGTGGATGAGGTCATCTGTGCCACAGATGCCGGAAGGGAAGGAGAGCTGATCTTCCGTCTGGTCTATGAGCAGGCAGGATGCAAAAAGCCGGTCAAAAGGCTCTGGATCTCCTCCATGGAAGAGCGTGCAATTAAAGAAGGGTTTAAATCGTTGAAAGACGGTTCGTGTTATGAAGACCTTTATCAGTCAGCCTTATGCAGGGCAAAAGCAGACTGGCTGGTGGGGATCAATGCGAGCCGTCTTTTCTCTGTCCTTTATAACCAGAACCTGAAAGTGGGCAGGGTGCAGACCCCGACCCTTGCCATGATCGTGGACAGGAACCAGAAGGTGAAGGAGTTTGTAAAAGAAAAATACTATGTAGCCCACTTAACATTCGGGGAGTTTGATGCAGTTTCCGGTCATTTCCAGAAAAAAGAGGAAGCAGACAAGGTGGCTTCGGACTGTAGTGAACGTATGTGCCAGGTGGAGAAAGAAGATATCCAGACAAAGACGGTCCGCTCCCCGAAACTGTATGACCTGACGTCGCTTCAGAGGGATGCCAACCGGATCTTTGGTTATACGGCACAGCAGACGCTGGACGCAGTGCAGGAAATGTATGAAAAGAAGCTGGTGACGTATCCCAGGACAGACAGCCAGTATCTGACGGATGAGATGGGGGAAAGTACGAAACAGCTTATTCAGGTGCTGTTATCCAGGATGCCTTTCGCAGAGGGGATGGAGTATGAACCGGAGGTCTCCAAAGTACTGAACTCCAACAGGGTATCAGATCATCATGCAATTATCCCCACTTCGGAAGTGGAGAAAGCAGACCTTCAGAAGCTGAAAGAAAAGGAGAGGAACATCCTGTATCTGATCAGTGCCAGAGTACTCACCGCAACGGCAGATGCCTATATTTATGAGACCCATAAGTGCCAGCTGACCTGCAACTTCCATACGTTTTATTTCAATGCAAGGAAGACAAAGCAGGAAGGGTTCCAGGCGATAGAGAAGAAACTGAAACAGTTTTTGGATGTCAGGGAACCGGAGCAGGAAGCAGAGTTTGACCTTTACCTTGGAAGGAATATCGGTCCGTGCAGCACTTCTGTTTCAGAAAACTTTACCCAGCCTCCCCGCCAGTATACAGAAGACACTCTTCTTGCGGCGATGGAGAGGGCAGGCAATGAAGAACTGACAGAGGATACGGAAAAGAAAGGTCTGGGAACACCGGCAACGAGAGCCGGGATCATTGAAAAACTCATCCAGTCCGGCTTTGTAAAACGGGAAAAGAAGAATCTGGTGCCGACAGATGCGGGGAATGTCCTGGTCACAGTCCTTCCGAATGAGATTAAGTCCCCGAAGATGACAGCAGAGTGGGAGATGGCATTAAACCATATCGCACAGGGGACAGAGACGGCAGAGCATTTCCTGAATGGGATTACAGATATGCTGGGAGAACTGATTTCCCGTTACCATTCGATTTCTGAGGAGGAGAGCAGCCGTTTTCCGGGAACAGCAAGGGGAGAAGTGATCGGGAAATGTCCGGTCTGCGGCAGTGATGTGCGGGAAGGTAAGAAGAATTATTACTGTACCGGGAAGGAATGCCGCTTTTCTTTGTGGAAGGATGACCATTTCCTTGCAAGCCAGGGGAAGAAGATGGACAAAGCAACGGCAAAAAAATTCCTGAAGAAAGGCAAAGTCCATTACAAAGACCTGGTATCGAAAAGAACCGGGAAAAGTTATGAAGCTACTGTTGAAATGGTAGCCGATGGTGAGGGAAAAGCACAGTTTAACCTGCATTTTCCCCAGCGTTAGTTGAGGACCAGGCAGCCAGAAGGCTGTCTGTTTTCATAAAAAAATGAAAGAGAGGACATGATCTATGAGAAGAACAGGAAATTTAAGGAGACTCGTATCCGGATTTCTGGCAGGGATGACGCTGTTATCCACAGTGTTATCGCCCATGACAGCCTATGCGGCAGAACCCAAAGCGGAAGAAAAGCCGCCCCTTTATGAAGAGGTCAAGGACCTGCTGGACGAAGATGAGGTGGTAAAAGCCAAAGATTATGAAATTACTGTTGGCAGTAAATTTGATGTCACCTGTGATTTTACCGGGCTGGAGATCAAAGATGACAAAAAAGTGAAAGTCACTTTTGAGGAAGCTAAGAATGGAGAGGGGAAGGATTTTGCTGCAGACCATGCAGACAGCTATAAAGCCGTCTACTATGTGGAGCCGGTCAATGAGGCACATCCGAAGTACCAGATCAGCAGAAACCTGATCGTAAAAGAGGCGGAAACAGAAGTACAGGCTGCTTCTGAAGGAGGCGGTGAAGATGCCGGTTCCGGCGGTACCGAGGAAACAGCAGATGACGGAGAGGCAGACTCGCAGACGTTATCTGTAGAAGAGAGTGAAACCGCAGAAACTGAAACTTCTACGGAGACGGAAGCCGCCACAGAATCAGTAACAGAGACTGAATCAGAAACAGTAGAAAGCTCCGAAGTCCTTCCGGAAGAGGAACTGGATGCAGCACTTGAAGAGAGTGAAGAGCAGGAAACCGTTGATCCGGAGACCGGGCTTTCCGTATCTGATGTACTGGAACAAGGCGAAGAACAGGGAATTGATATGCTGAGCCTGGAAGAAGGCGAAACGGTACAGTTTCAGGCGCAGGCACTGTTTGCAAGTGCCAGATCCACGACCTCGGTCAGTGTAACCAGAGGGGCATATTACTATTATGCAGATTATGGTCTGGGTTCTTACCTGACCGCACCTTATACCGTAAAGTTTGGTGATGTTACTGCAACTGCCTATTGCGTACAGCCATCCAAACCGGGACCGGGAGATGGAACTTATACGATCACAAAGCTGAGTGACGGAAAGACTTTAGCGAAAGTCTGCTATTACGGTACAAAAGCCAGCGGGGATGAGGGATTTTTCGCAGAAAAGCATCCGGATTTCTCTACCGGAAAGCGTTTTATCATTACCCATCTGGCAGCTGCTTATGCAAATGGAAGCAGTGATGCCTTTTCCGGCACCAACTCCACCGGACAGGCGCTGGCCATGGAACTCTATAACTACTGTGTGAGCCAGCCGGAGATCCCGGATGTGGCAATGTCATTTTCCAATGCGAAGGTAAAAGCCTATATTGACGGCAATTCCCAGAGAACGGAAGAGATCACTTTTAAGGCAGATGTGCTTCAGACGATTACGATGAAGCTTCCGTCCGGCGTGAAATTCCACAACGTTTCAACCGGAAAGACCAGTGCGGCAGGGGCAAGCGTAGAAGTATCCGGCGGCACAAAGTTTTATCTTTCTGCACCTCTGACACAGGCGGAAGATGTAAGCGGTTCCTGGGCAGTGACCATGAAAGGAAGCATCACCAAGGATTATTCCGCTTATAAGATCACCACAGGGTCATCCACACAGGACCTGGCACTGGTATTTGGAGAAGGTGTCACAGATGAGAAGTATGTGGATTTCAGTGTGGAATGGGTCAAGATGGCAAAGATTGAGATCGTGAAAAAGGATGCCGGAAGCAATGCGAAGGTAGCCGGTGCGGTCTATGGCATTTACAGTGATGAAGCAGGAAAAAACCTGATCGCAAAGATGCCTGCAACCGATGCCAATGGCGCATCCAGTATCACGATTGAAAAGACACAGAATACCGTGTACCTGAAAGAGATTTCCGTACCGAACGGATATGTGCTGGATACCAAAGCCTATGGGATCAACCTGGTCATCGGCGGGACCACAAAGAAAGATGTGACTGACAAGGAACAGTTTGCAGACCTGACCGTTTACAAGGAAGGGGAAGTGCTGACCGGTGCTTCTGTCACAGATTCCGGTGTGGTGTTCCAGTACACAAAACAGAGATTGAAAGGCGCTGTGTATAACGTGTATGCCGGAGCGGATATTAAAGCGGCAGATGGAAGGGTTATCTTCCAAAAGGGTGCCCTGGTAAAAGAGGGGCTGACCACCGGTGAGGATGGCAGTGCAACCCTTAAGAACCTGCATCTTGGCACTTACGTTGTAACAGAAACAAAAGCCCCGGCAGATTATGTGTGCAAAGGGGAATCCAAAACCGTCACTTTAAGCTATGCAGGGCAGAACGTGGAAGTGGCAGTAGGAAATGTGACCTTTGCCAATGACCGCCAGAAAGCAAGCGTATCTGTGCTGAAACAGGACGATACCACAAAGAACCCGCTGTCCGGAGGAATCTATGGACTGTATGCGGCGGAGGATATCGCTGGCGTATCTGGGAATGTTGTGGTAAGAAAAGATACCCTGATTGAAAAAGCAACGACCGGAAACGATGGAAACGCTGTATATCAGGCAGACCTGCCGATCAACCACAGCTATTATGTGAAAGAGCTGCAGGCACCTGTAAACTACTTCCGAAACAGTGAGGATGTATTCTCTTTCAGATTTCAGTACACCAACGATAAACAGGCATCCGTCGCATTTACCCATACGTTTGAGAATGAACGTGTCAATGCAACGATCCATCTGGTCAAGAAGGATAAGGAGACCGGAAGGGAAACACAGGGGGATGCAGCCTTTGAAGGTGCTGTTTACGGAGTGTATGCAAGGGAAAACATCATCCATCCGGATGGAAAAACCGGCATCCTTTATAAAGCAGGAAGCCAGGTGGCAACCATGACAGTTGATAAAAAGGGTGATGCTTCTGTAGAAGACCTGTACCTTGGAAAATACTATGTGAAAGAGATCACACCGCCGACCGGATATCTGATCGACGAGGGTGCGTATGACCTGGAATGCAGTTATGAGGGAGACCTTGTAAAGACCGTGGAGCGCAGTACGGAATCTTCGGAACAGGTCATGAAACAGCCGTTCCAGGTAATTAAAGCGGCGAATAATGGAAAGACAGACGCAGACCTGTTAAAAGGTGCCGGATTTACTGCTTATTTAAAGAGCAGCTTAAAGACCAATCCGGACGGCAGCTACGATTTTGCATCTTCCAAGCCGGTAGTGCTGACCGCAGATGGAAAAACAGAGATGTTTACCGATGCCAAAGGATATGCCTGCAGCATCCCGCTTCCGTATGGTACTTACCTTGTGAAGGAAACAACAACACCGCACAATTATAAGCCGGTGGATGATTTTATTGTTACCATCAGTGAAAACCATCCGGATGAACCGCAGATCTGGCGGATCCTTCTGGATGATGAATTTAAAGCAAAGTTAAAGATCGTGAAGAAAGACGATGAAACAAAAAGACCGGTGCTGGTGGCAGGTACAGAATTTAAGATTTATGACCTTGACCATAAGAAATATGTGGAACAGGTTACGACTTACCCGATCACTGTTACCCACAAATCCTATTTCACAGACAGTCAGGGTTATCTGATCCTTCCGAACAATTTGAGCATCGGACACTACCGGATCGAGGAGGTGACAGCTCCGGACGGCTATACCTTAAACCAGAATTACGTGGAGATCGCAGTGGATTCCAATACTGCATACCAGGTGGATTCTGTCAGCGGGGATGTGGTGATTGAAGTAGATTACGAAAACCATCCGGTCAAAGGAAAGCTGACTGTTTACAAAAAAGGTGAGATGCTTGCTGGATTTAACAAGGATTTTATTTACAAAGAGCAGTTCCTGAAAGATGCCGTCTTTGAAGTGTATGCGGCGGAGGATATTTACTCCCCGGATTATCAGAAAGACGCAGCTGGAAATCGGATTGTAGTCTATGCAAAGGATACACTGGTGACTACGATCACAACCGGTGAGGATGGAATGGCAGTTGCAGAAAACCTTCCGCTTGGTGCTTACCGGGTGGCAGAAAAAACAGCCCCGGAAGGGTTTGTGTTAAATCCGGAAGATTCTGAAGTTGTCTTTGTCTATGAAGGCCAGGATACTCCGGTGGTAGAGCAGGAAGTGACCGTCGGTGATGAGAGACAGAAGGTAGCGGTTACGGTTGAAAAACAGGATGCGGAAAATGGTGCTGTTGTGGCAGGTGCCGTATTTGGTATCTACAACAAAGAAGATATTACCACAGACGGCAAAGTAATCGTTGAGGCAGATACCCTGCTTCAGGAAATGACTTCAGATGAGAAGGGACAGGCAGGCTGTACACTGGATCTTCCGCTTGGAAGTTACTATGTGAAAGAGCTGAAAGCCCCGGCAGGATTCGTTTCCTCCAATGAAGTCTTATACTTTGATGCTTCCTATCAGGGACAGGATGTGGAAACAGTTGTTTTGGAAGCCGTAAAGAAAAACCAGCCGACCACAGTGGAGATCACAAAATCTGACATTACCACAGGAACAGAACTGGATGGTGCAAGCCTGAAAGTGCTGGATAAGGACGGGAATGTTGTGGATGAATGGACTTCTGTTAAGGATGCCCCGCATGTGATCAAACGTCTGGTGGCAGGTGAGACTTACACACTCCGGGAAGAATTTGCACCGTATGGCTACCTGAAAGCAACGGATATCACATTTACAGTTGAGGATAACGGCGACGTCCAGAAGATTGAAATGAAAGATGAAGTGCCGACCGGGCTTCTGATCATCAACAAGAAGGGTGAATTCCTGGATAAAGTAACGCTTTTGGATAACGCAAAAGGCACTGTGGAGCATCTGTTTGAGTATATCACAGGAAGCCTTACCGAAGTTACTTTCAACGTTTATGCTGCAGAAGATATCAAAGCGGCAGATGGTGTCAGCGAGGATTACTTCAAAGCAGATGAACTGGTGGGAACCATTACCACAGATACCAATGGTATTGCACAGCTTGGGGATCTCCCGGTTGGAAAATACTATGTGAAAGAGACAGAAACTGCCCATGGTTATGTGCTGGATGGGGAACCTAAGTTTGTGGATTTAAGTTACCGTGACCAGGATACCCCGGTGGTAACGTATGATGAAGCATGGCAGAATAACCGCCAGAAAGTCAAAGTGACCGTCCTGAAAAAGGAAAAAGACACGGAACGTGTACTGGCAGGCGGTATCTTCGGATTGTTTACAAGAGAGGATATCAAAAATGCCGGCGGTGATGTCCTGATGGAAACAGATACGCTCATTGAGCTTAAGACCACGGATGAAAATGGTCAGATCACCTTTACGGCAGACCTGCCGGTAGACGGAAACTATTATGTGAAAGAGCTGTATGCCCCGGATGGTTTTGTGACCACCAATGAGGAACAGGATTTCACCTTTGAATACGCCGGTGCGGACCAGGCAGAGGTAAGCTATGATTTTACCTTTGAAAATGAGGCAACAACCGTGGAGCTGACAAAATCCGACCTGACAACAGGGGATGAACTTCCCGGTGCCCACCTGAAAGTGACCGATGAGGACGGAAATGTTGTGGATGAATGGGTATCCACAGAAGAAGCCCATGTAATCAAAGAACTGGTAGTCGGCAAGACCTACACCATGACAGAAACCAAACCTGCAGATGGATATGTAACCGCAGAAAGCATCGAATTAACCATCGAGAATACTGCGGAAATCCAGAAGCATGAGATGAAGGACGATGTGACAAAGGTGCAGATCAGCAAAACTGATATCGCCGGAGACCAGGAGATTCCGGGTGCGAAGCTGACGATCCTGGACGAAAATGACCAGGTAGTGGAAAGCTGGACTTCCACAGAGGAGCCGCATTATGTGGAGAAGTTGCCGATTGGCAGATACACACTCAGAGAGGAACAGGCACCGAAAGGGTTTATCCTGACAGCAGATGTTTCCTTTGAAGTGAAAGATACCGGTGAGATCCAGACCGTTGTTATGAAGGATGATGCCACAAAAGGTAAAGTGATCCTGAATAAAACAGATAAGGAAACCGGAGAGCCGTTAAAAGGCGTGGAATTTGAACTTCGTGACAGCAAGGGAAAGGTACTGGAGACCTTAAAGACGGATGCTGCCGGTCATGCGGAAAGCATCCTTTATGAGATCGCTGATTACAAAGACGGTAAATATGCCGGTGAGAAGAAATATTATCTGGTGGAAACCAAGACGCTGGATGGATACACACTGGATAAGACCGAGCATGAGGTGGTATTTGCTTACAAAGATGACAGTACACCGATTGTGGAAGTGACTTTTGACCTGACAAATGACAAGCCGGAAGTGCCACAGACAACGGAGGGTACGCCTGGAACACCGTCAGCCGGTAACCCGAAGACCGGGGATGAGACGAATCTCTGGCTTCCGGTGGTACTGCTGGCAGTATCTGTAAGCGGCATTGCCGGACTTCTGGCAGCCAGAAGAAAGAGAAAAAGAAAATAGTAACCTTATATGAGCAGGGAGCCTTAATTCAGGGCTCCCTTTTATCATAGCAAAAATCAGGAAAGGACAGGTAAGGAATATGAAGAAAACAATGAACACAGTGCAGGCAGGGAGAGAGATGCAGGAGAGATCATTCAAGAGAATGATGGCATACCAGAAAAAAGCAGAGCAGGCAGTCAACAAAAAGAGAATGAACCAGCACATGATCAGAAGGGGGTAATTGTGTATGATGAACAGAAAAGATTTTTTTGAATATGTAAAAGACAATCTGAAGGAGTATCTTCCGGAAAAATATGCGGATGCCAATATCCATCTGCAGGAAGTAGTAAAGAAGAACGGGCTGACACTGACGGCGGTGATCATTCCTGAAAAAGACAGCAATATTACACCGAATGTATATCTGGATTCCTTTTACCAGGAATACCGGAATGGGAAAAATCCGGATGCCTGTGTGGGGGATGTGGCAGACCTCTGGATTGAGCAAATGGATACGGATCTGAACGTTGATGTGAATGGCATGATGGATTACGGGAGTGTCAGGGATAAGCTGCAGATCAGGATGTGTGACCCGGAAAAGAACAGGGAATGGCTGGAAGATAAAGCTGTGACTATGCATGGGGATTTTGCAGCTTATTATACAGTCAACCTGTCGGAAAATGAAGATGGCATTGCTTCTGTTTCCGTGACCAAAGCACTTTTAGAGGCGTGGAAGATTGATGTCCAGACTCTCCATCAGGATGCAATGGCAGCGGATAAAAATCGAGGACCGGTGTTGTATTCCATGGAAGAGATGATTGAGAGCATGATTTATGGAGGAGAACCGCCGGAGAACCTATTTGAATGGGAAAAGGATGTGGATTCCTTCGCACAGCCGATGTTTTGTATGACAAATGAAGGGAAAATGAATGGAGCATCCCTGATCCTGCATGAGGATATCCGCAAACAGATTGGGGAGTTTATGAAGGGTGATTTTTATATCTTGCCTTCCTCCATCCATGAAATACTTCTTTTACCGGATAATGGGGACTTTGATGTGAAAGCCCTGAATGCCATGGTAAAAGAAGTCAATGCAACACAGGTGTCACTGGAGGAGCAGCTTTCGGATAAAGTGCAGTTTTGTGATGGCAGAACAGCCGTCATGGAAAATGCGGAGAAACGGGAGGCACGTCTGGAAAAAGAAAAAGCGGCTGCGGCAGAAAAGCCGGCAGAGAAAACAGGGATTCATGGAAAGCTGGAAAAGGCGAAGGAAGAAATGAAATCGGAAGATATCCTGGGAAAACCCAAGGGTAAAACGAGAGATACGGCTATGGTAATGTAGGTAAATATTTTAGGGCGGGAACTGCAGCTGTGGTTCCCGCTTTTGGAAGAAGGAGAATATGAGAAACAAAACGACTGAGGGAAAAAGAAAAGAGTTATCCGGACATATCCGGAAATGGCTGGAGTCACAAAAGGGCCAGGAGTTTATTCTTCAAATCCCCTTAAAGAGAGGTGCATCAGAAAGTGAAAAGAAAATACGGAATTGATCAGGTAACGGTTCGACTTGTGAAAGAAGCACCGATCCTGAGTGAGGAAGAGATCTCTACACCGGAAGATGCGATCCGGGTATTGGGAGATGCCTTTAAAGACTATGACCGGGAGGTGGTAGGAGTGGTCCATCTGCGGAGTGATAATGTTCCCATCAACATGTCCATCATCAGTATGGGGACACTGAACCAGTCACTGGTGCATCCGAGGGAAGTATTAAAGGCGGCGTTCTTGTCGAATGCAGCTTCTATCCTTCTGTTTCATAACCATCCAAGTGGCAGCCTGAAACCATCGAAGGATGACATTGCACTCACGGGAAGAATGCAGCAGCTTTGTATGCTGGCTGGTATCCCTGTGATTGACCATGTGATTCTCGGCAATGACCAGTCCTATTTTTCTTTCCGGGAAAAAAAGATCCTTCCTATGGAGCAGATTCAATACTCTGTGGATTTGAATGATATCAATCTGAAAGTGGCAGAAAAGGAAGCAGAGAATTATGGATATGAGAAACCACATAAAAAATCAATCAGGGAATCCTTAGAGGAAAACCGGAAAAAGATCACATCCGGTCAGAAAACATCCGGTGTGAAGAAAAAACGGGAAACTACAATAGAATGAGAGGAGGATGAACAGATATGGCAAATAAATTATATGCCATGGAACAGCTTACGGAAGAAGTCGCAAAGGACATCGCAGCAAAGCCGGAAGAGTGGATGCGTTTTCTGGATACCGCATCCCGGTTATATAAATACACCTTTGATGAACAGCTCCTGATCTTTGCCCAGAGACCGGAAGCAACGGCCGTGGCATCCATGGAGGTATGGAATAAGCGGATGTATCGATGGATCAAAAAAGGCTCGAAAGGGATTGCCCTGATTGATTATACATCCGGCCCGAAAAACCGCCTGCGGTATGTGTTTGACATTTCGGATACTTATAAGGTGCGGAATCTGGGGAAAGACCCGGCTTTGTGGGTGCTGCCACAGGATGAACATTCCTTTGCGGCAGATTATCTGCAGAGAGCGTATGGATTGGACGAAGGAGATGGCGGGCTTGCCGGAACACTTCATCAGGCAGCACAGGAAAGTGTGCGGGAGTGGCTTCCGGATGCGTTTGATGAACTGAAACAGGACGTGCAGGGGACATTTCTGGAAGAACTGGATGAGCAGAACCAGGAAGTGGAGTTCCGGGACCTTATGACGGACAGTGTATGGTATGTACTTTTAAAGCGGTGCGGGATGGATACGGAAGCATACCTGTCTGCGGACAGCCTGCGGCACATCACGGATTTTAATGACCTCCGTGTGCTTGGGCACCTTGGCACAGCGGTTAATGAGATCTGCCGACCGATTCTGATGCAGCTTGGACGGTATGTCCTTATGGATCTGGAAAATGACAGGAAAACGGTTGCAAAAGAATCGGAAGTGGTCTATAATGAATTTAACACGTTAATTCGTGAAAGTGAAGAAATTACACCAGAACCAGAGATAGAAGAAAACAAGGAGGAAACAGAGCATGAGAGAGATCACTTACAGCAGGAACGGGGATTATCTGATCCCGGATATCAAACTGGAGGAGACCAGGGGGAACATCGGGAAATACGGGATGATGCGGAAGGAATATCTGAGAAACCACAAGAAAGCCAGATTCAGCATACTGGCTCTGCAGAACAGGCTGGACAGCCATCTGATGGAAGTGGACAGCGAAGCCAGACAGAGAGTGGAAGACCTGACCATGCAGCTTCTGGAGAAAGACCCGGCACCGGAGAAATCAGCCGACTGCATGGCATGGACCCGTCACATGAACCGGATCCGGGCGCAGGCAGAGGAACTGGTGGTTCAGGAGATTATATACAATTAAGCCTGTTTCCCACAGAGGAAGAACAGTTTGGAGAGATCAGGAAAGCGGCAGCTGCACTCACACAGCCAGCCGCTTTTTTTGTTTCGGATGAGATCGTGGATGATGTGCTTCGTACCGGAAGCGGTCGGAAGAATACGTTATTCCATATCACTGCAAAACTTGTGGAAGGAATTGACCATGAGGAACTGAGAAGTTTTCTCATCCAGGAATATGGTACCGGCGGGAAAGGGTTTGAGTTTTCCGGACAGAAATTCAGTATCTGGTATGACGTGGACGGGATGCGATTCCGACGTGGGGAATCCGCAAGACACAATTATGACCGTATGCTTACCTGGGAAGAAGCGGCAAAACGCATTCAGGATATGTATGATGCGGGGACTTATGTCTCCAACGTGATTATGCAGAACTCCATTAAAGTGGAATGTGATGAACTTTCCAGCCAGCTGGCACTCCATTTCCGGGATACCGGGGCTATCAGGGGAATATACAGCCATACAGAAACGACCGAAAGGTTCCGTGCAGGTCTGGATGACCGGGAGCAGACAAGGGAGTATTACCAGATGCTTGTGGAACTGGAACGGGATATGGAACGTCATCCGGAAAACTATATGAGGTACCAGATCCGGAATAATCCGATATACAAGCAGAGGGTCTATGACCTTGGAAGGACGCTCGATTGGAGTCGGCAGGAAGAAACCGTAACACCGCCGGAAATAGCTTTTATTACGCAGGATGAGATTGATTCTGTTTTACGAAGAGGTGGAAATGTAGCTGGCGGAAGGAACCGTATCTATGAATTTTTCATGGAACATCACGATGAAAAAGAAGCAGCTGACTTTTTAAAACATGAGTATGGAGACGGAGGATGCACGCCAGGCATCCAGGGAAGCGATCTTTCCGATGAGTGGCATGATGCAAAGGGAATCCGTTTGAGCAAAGGGCAGATTTCCAACCCGAGCCTGAGAACACTTGTCAAGTGGAAACAGGCAGCTTCAAGGACGAGGCAGCTGATCCGGATGGATGATTTTTTGTCACCGGAAGAACTGGAAAAGTATGAAGAACGGCAGGAAGCACAGCGTCTTGCTGATATGGAGGAAGTAAAGCAGTCACTGGGAACGGAGGAGGTTCCTGAAGAGATTGAGGAAGTTCCTGAAGAAGTTCCTGCAGAAGAAAATATGGAAGATAAGCCGGAAGAAAACGGGCAGCCATTAAGGGCAGAAGACGTGCAGAACCTGGTCTTAGTAAACCGCCAGTATTCCTCTGTGAGCAGGACAACAGAGTATGGCTTTACCTGTGAGATACGTGGGGAGCAGGATATCCTGCATTATACGGTGGAATACCACGATGACGGGGAAGGGTTTACTATCCATACGGAAAAAGATGATATCTGGGAGCGGATGTCTGAACCGGAACTGGAACGGCTGGAGAGGGTACTGGAACGGGAAGCCCTTTATTTTCAGTACCATGAGGATATTGAAAATGCATCGAACCTGGAAGAACTCCAGGAAGTCAGCTACAGTATCATGGAAAATGAATCCATCTATTTCCGGCAAATATCGGAACGTGTCTGGAATGAGTATGGGGAAAGGGAACGTGCATTATCTGCGGAGATACCGGCAGTCAATTTTCATATCACGGATGACCAGCTGGGCTACGGAACAGCAAAAGAAAAATTCAGAGCTAATGTGATGGCAATCCGGGTTCTGAAAAAATGTGAAAGCGAGAACCGGTATGCATCACCAGAGGAGCAGGATATCCTGTCAAACTATGTTGGCTGGGGAGGCTTGCCGGATGCCTTTGATGAAAGCAAAGCCTCCTGGAGTGACGAGTATCAGGAACTGAAAGATCTGCTTACCAAGGAAGAATATTCGGCGGCAAGGGAATCCACGTTGAATGCCCATTATACACAGCCTGTTATCATCGAGAGCATGTACCGGGTGCTTCAGAATCTGGGATTTGAAAAGGGAAACATCCTGGAACCGTCCATGGGTGTAGGAAACTTTTTTGGAATGCTTCCGGATAAATTACAGCAGTCCCGGCTTTACGGAGTTGAACTGGACAGCATCAGCGGAAGGATCGCAAAACTGCTTTATCCGAACGCTGATATCCAGATCAAAGGTTTTGAAAAGACCGATTATCCCAATGACTTTTTTGATGTGGCAATCGGAAATGTCCCTTTTGGTTCCTATAAAGTGAATGACCGCCAGTATGACAAGTATCATTTTATGATCCACGACTATTTCCTTGCAAAGACCATTGACCAGTTACGACCGGGTGGCGTGGCTGCCCTGATCACAACCAAGGGAACCATGGATAAAGCATCGCCGGAGGTAAGGAAGTATCTTGCAGAGAGGGCAGAACTTCTCGGTGCGATCCGTCTTCCGAACAATGCCTTTAAGGCGAATGCAGGAACCGAAGTCAGTGCAGACATCCTGTTTTTCCAGAAGAGGGAGAGCATTTCCATGGAAGAGCCGGAATGGGTTGCTCTTGGAGAGGATGGGAATGGGATTACCATAAACCAGTATTTTATTACCCACCCGGAAATGGTGCTTGGAACGATGGCAGAGGTGTCAGGACCATATGGCATGGAGACTGCCTGCCTTCCGCTGGAAGGGGCAGACCTGGCGGAACAGCTGGAAGATGCCGCAGCGAAAATTCATGGAACTATGGTTCCGGCAGTAACAGCAGAAACAGAACTGGATGAGATCATGGAAAGCATACCTGCGGATCTGGCTGTCCGGAACTACAGTTTTACTGTGGTGGATGACCAGATCTATTACCGGGTAAATTCCCTGATGAATCCGGTGAAGCTGCCGGCAGCCACGGCGGAACGTGTGAAAGGTATGGTTGAGATCCGTGAGGTAGTCCGGGACTTGATCGCCCTGCAGATGGAGGAAAATGCAACAGATGAGGCGATACAGGAGCTTCAGGTCAAACTGAATCAGGTCTATGATGCCTATACGGAAAAATATGGGGTCATCGGAAGCAATGCAAACAAACGGGCATTCTCCGATGACTCTTCTTATTGTCTGCTCTGTTCGTTGGAGGATCTTAATGAAGATGGTACGTTGAAACGGAAAGCGGATATGTTTACCAAGCGGACGATTAAGAAAGCAGTGGCTGTGACCAGTGTGGAAACTGCGGCGGAAGCCCTGACGATTTCCCTGAATGAAAAAGCAAGGGTTGACCTTCCTTATATGGCAGGGCTGACAGGTAAGCCGGAAGAGAAAGTTGCAGAAGAACTGACAGGTGTTATTTTCCGGGATCCGGTCAATGGACAGTGGGAGACTGCGGATGAATATTTATCCGGTAATGTCCGGGAGAAGCTGAAAACAGCAAGAATCTTTGCGGAAAACCACCCGGAATTTACCAGCAATGTACATGCTTTGGAACAGGTTCAGCCGGTAGACCTGGATGCGTCAGAGATTGAAGTCCGTATCGGAGCCACGTGGATCGCCCCGGAAATATACCGGGATTTTATGGAAGAACTATTTGATACCCCGGGTTATCTGGTCGGAAGGGTAATTGATATCCGGTATTCGGAAGCCAGCGGTGCATGGAATATCAGTGGTAAAAATGCAGACAGTGACCGGAATGTGCTGACCACGGCAACGTATGGTACCAGCCGGATCAATGCCTATAAGATTCTGGAAGAAACCCTGAATTTAAAAGATGTACGGATCTATGACACAAAGATTGATGCAGAGGGAAATGAAATCCGTGTCTTGAATAAAAAAGAAACGATGCTGGCAACCCAGAAACAGGATGCGATCAAGGAAGCATTTAAGGACTGGATCTTCAGGGACCAGGAACGGAGGGAGAAGCTGTGCAGGATTTATAATGAACGCTTCAATTCTATCCGCCCCAGGGAATACGATGGTAGCCATCTGACCTTTCCGGGAATGAATCCGGAAATAGAGCTCCGTCCGCACCAGAAAAATGCGGTTGCCCATCAGCTTTATGGGGACAATGTCCTGCTTGCCCATGTAGTGGGAAGTGGAAAGACCTATGAGATGGTAGCCGCAGCTATGGAGAGCAAACGTCTTGGCATTGCCCAGAAAAGCCTTTTTGTAGTTCCAAATCACCTGACGGAACAGTGGGGAGCCGAGTTCCTGCAGCTTTATCCGGGAGCCAATATCCTTGTGGCAACAAAGAAAGATTTTGAACCGGCAAACCGCAAGAAGTTCTGTGCCAGAATCGCAATGGGCAACTATGATGCAGTGATCATCGGGCATTCCCAGTTTGAGAGGATCCCCTTATCGGAAGAACGCCAGAAAAAGGTCATCGAAGAGCAGATCGAAGAACTGGAAGCAGGGATTCAGGCGGCAAAGTATGAGGTTGATGGAAGCTGTTTTACAGTAAAACAGCTGGAAAAGACAAAGAAAAGTCTCAGGAGACGTCTGGAAAAGCTGGAGAACAAAGAGAAAAAGGATGATGTGGTAACGTTTGAGGAACTTGGGGTAGACCGTCTGTATGTGGATGAAGCCCACTATTACAAAAATGCGTTCCTTTACACAAAAATGCGGAATGTGGCAGGCATCGCCCAGAATGAAGCCCAGAAATCGGCGGATATGTTCAACAAATGCCAGTATCTGGATGAGATCACCGGCGGGAAAGGCATTACTTTCGCAACGGGCACACCGGTCAGCAACAGCATGACAGAACTTTATACCATGCAGCGTTACCTGCAATATGGCAAACTGAACCGGATGGGACTGGGACATTTTGATTCCTGGGCATCCACCTTTGGTGAAGTTGTGACCAGTATCGAACTGGCTCCGGAAGGTACCGGATACCGGGCAAAATCCAGGTTTGCCAGATTTTACAATATCCCGGAACTTATGAGTATGTTTAAGGAGATTGCCGATATTAAGACGGCAGACCAGTTGGAACTGCCAGTACCGGAAGCAGAGTATGAGACCGTGGTGTTAAAGCCGACAGAATATCAGAAAGACATTGTTGCAAGTCTTGGAGAGCGGGCAGAAGTGATCCGAAATGGTATTGTGGATTCCTCCGTCGATAACATGCTTAAGGTGACGAATGACGGAAGAAAGCTGGCGTTGGATCAGCGCCTTGTGAATCCAATGCTCCCAGATGATGGGGAAAGTAAAATTTGTGCCTGTGTGGAGAAAAGCTTTGCCATCTGGAAGGAGACGGTATCAAAAAGGTCTGCCCAGATCATTTTTTGTGACCTTAGCACACCAAAGGGGGATGGCACTTTTAACGTCTATGATGATCTGAAAAAGAAACTCATGGCCAAGGGAGTGCCGGAGGCGGAAATCGCATTTATTCATGCTGCCAATACAGAGGTAAAGAAAACGGAGCTGTTCAGTAAAGTAAAATCCGGGCAGGTCCGTTTTTTGCTAGGTTCCACTGCTAAGATGGGCGCTGGGACCAACGTTCAGGACCGGCTGATTGCCCTGCACCATCTGGACGTGGGCTGGAAACCCTCCGATTTGGAACAAAGGGAGGGCCGTATCATTCGCCAGGGCAACATGAATCAGAAAGTGCATATCTATCGGTATGTGACGGAAGGAACCTTTGACAGCTTTATGTGGCAGCTGATCGAAAGCAAGCAGAAATTCATCTCCCAGATCATGACAAGCAAATCTCCGGTACGAAGCTGTGAGGATGTGGATGATACGGCATTGTCCTATGCGGAAGTAAAAGCCCTGGCAACGGGGAATCCGGCGATTAAGGAGAAAATGTCACTGGATATAGAAGTCTCAAAGTTAAAACTGCTGAAAGCCAATTTTGTGAGCAACCATTACCGTTTGGAAGATGATATTGCAAAGAATTATCCACAGCAGATCGCAAAGCTGAAGGAAAGTATCGAAGGATTAAGGGCGGATCTGGAAAAGTATCAGGCAAATAAGATCACGGATCCGGAGAAATTTGTGATGGAAGTCGGTGGGACAGTATTCTCTGAGAAAAAAGAAGCGGGAGCAGCCCTTCTTGCCGTCTGTCAGTCCATGAAACAGGCAGATGCCATGATCAATGTCGGACAGTATCAGGGATTTTCAATTCGCTTAAAGTTTGATTCCTGGAACAAGGAATTTATCCTTTTCCTGAAAAATGAAAATGTATATCGTGTCAGCCTTGGCTCCGATGAAAACGGAAATATCATCAGGATCAATAATGCATTGGAGGCAATCCCACAAAAACTGGCGGAAGCAGAGCAAAAGCTTGAGACAGTGCAGGGACAGCTGAAGAATGCGATGGAAGAGGTGAAAAAACCGTTTCCGAAAGAGGAAGAACTAAACCAGAAACTGGAGCGTCTGTCGGAACTGAATGCATTGCTGAACATGGACGAAAAGGAAACTGTGATGGAGGGGGAAGAAGAGCAGGACGAGGAAAAAGAGGAACACCAGTCCCTTCATGACAGAATTACTGCCATCAAGCAGAACAGCCAGAAACAGGAGGGAAAAGAGCCGACAATGAGAACTACAGAAGCGTGTATCGGGTAATCTTTTGATATACAAGACAGGTTATAAGGTGTAAAATAGGGACACAGGGTTGTGCCCCTTAAAATGAACAAATTGGAAGTCGAGGAGACAAGGGTATTCGGATAATGTATCCAAAAGTGAGTTTAGCCAGAGAGGAAATGGGGTTAATGATTGAAATATTGTTTGGTGACAGCGAAGCCGGTTCCATGAAAGCAGCAAAAAATAAAATAGTGGTTGGTAAGGTTAATGGTCCTGTTTCTGTATGGATGGCAGGGAAAAAGACGCCGCCACAAAAACCTTTTACCGGATGGATAGAGGGGACATCGGAGGAAGTGATTTGTCTTGGCTTTATGATGGATATTGGAAACATCAAAGAGCAAATGGACAGTCCTTACCGCAGGGAACTGATTTATTCTATGTATGCGCAAAATCAGTGGGAACAGGATGGAGAGACAGAGGAAGAACTGAAAAATGCCGGAGATGTTTATGCAAAAGAATTATATCGATTGATGGAATTTCTGGATCACGGAGAAGCTGTCAGGATATGGTACAGTGATACTCCCTATTCCAGATGCGGTTTTTATAGCTTGTGCCAGATATTAAAAGGGTATGAAAACGAAATATCAGCAGTAAAGCTTCCAGCGCATATCGTTCGGGAGAATTGCATTGTCTCTTACCAAAGTTGGAGTGAGGTATCCGCAGAAGAATTTGCAGGATTTTTACCATATGAAAAAGCGCTTTCAAAAGAAGAAGTTCGTATGTATGCTATGTTATGGAGTGAGTTGATTGAAGAGAACAGCCCGCTTCGCGCGGTAGTTAATGGCAAAGTCCTTAGCGTTCAGGAAGATTTCTATGATTTCCTAATATGGAAAAGGCTGAAAAATGTTCCATTGAAAGAGGCCAGACTGATTGGGGATATCCTTGGTCAGTCGCAAATTGGGGTGGGAGACTGGTGGTACCATCGAAGAATAGAGTATTATATTAAACAGGGGGAGATTCGTGTTGTTGAAGATTCAAAGAATAAATATGCAAGAATGATTTGCAGCAACAGAGGATAAAGTTGATTGATCACTTTATTTTCAGGTTAAAGAGTTAGATAAATCGGTATTTGGAGGGATAAAATGGACAGACCTATTACGACATTATTTATGCTGATGTCTGTTGACGGAAAAATCAGCACAGGAGCAACAGATGATTTAGATGTGGACAAAGATTTCCCTAAAATTATGGGCGTTCAGGAAGGACTACACCAATATTATGAGATAGAGCAGACAACAGATTTATGGTCGCTCAACTCTGGCAGAGTACAGGAAAAAATTGGTATTAACATGAAAGAACTGCCGAACAAGTCACCTGTTTCCTTTGTGATAATTGACAACAGTCATTTGACTGAACATGGTATTCGCTATTTTTGTGCCTTATCAAAAGAATTTGTGTTGATTACTTCCAATAAAGACCATCCAGCATTTCAGATAAAGGAAACCAATCTTCATATTATTTATCAAAGTGAACTATCTTTGGCAGATGCTCTTACAGAACTTAAGTCAGAATATGGCTGTCAGAGGATCACTATACAAAGCGGTGGTACGTTAAATGGGTTATTCCTTCGGGAAAAACTTTTCGATTATATTGATATTGTTGTTGCCCCTGTTTTAATTGGAGGTAAAGATACCTCCACTTTGATTGATGGAAAATCCTTACTATCAAAAAGTGAACTATCACAATTAGGCGTGTTGAAATTACAAGAATGTACGGTTTTGGAGGAGTCATATATTAGATTGCGTTATAAAGTGATTCATTAACAACTTCCAGTTTGTAGAACTGAATAATTATTATTCTTTGAGTGGAATGATTCTGTTTTTCAGCGCAGAACTTTAAAGAAAAGTATTGACCTTCACGGAACGTCATAGAGTATATTCAGATTATCAAAGACAGGAGGATAATGATAATGATGACCGTAAAGGAAATTGCAGAAATCACAGGGATCAGTGCACGTACACTTCATTATTATGATGAGATTGGATTATTGAAGCCGACAGCAAAGAGTGAGGCGGGATACAGACTCTATGATGACAAAGCTTTAGAAACATTACAGCAAATACTGTTCTTTCGTGAGTTTGATATTCCTTTAAAAGAAATAAAATCTATTATAACATCTCCTGATTTTGATAGAAACCAAATTCTGCAGATGCAGAGAAAAATGCTTGTTGCAAAAAAAGAACGTATGGAGCGTTTAATTGCAAGTATTGATGATATTCTGAAAGGAGAGAACAAAATGGATTTTTCAGTATTCAATGAGAAGGAAATCGAAGAAATGTTTCAGACTATGTTTGATCATATGCCTGAAAATATAAGAAAGATTTCAATTAACGAGTTTGGAAGTGAAGAAGAATGGAAACAGCATTATATTGAGGTTATGTCTTCAAAAGATATGCAGGAGCGATATGCAAAAGTTATCGATTGGTATGGAAGTAAAGAAGCATTTTTGTCTTTTGCTAACAATCCAATCAGTAAGGAAACAGCAGAATGCTTTAATAAACGAATCGATACAGTTTTGAGAAAATTATTGGCAAGAAGAGAGTATCCACTGGATTCTTTTGAAATCAAAGAAGCAGTAGCAGAGTATGGATTTATTATGAAAATGCTTTATCAGATTAAAGATGAAAAACCAGTTATGCTTTCTGTCGCAGAATCATATCGTGATACGAGGGTGCGAGAAAAAATTGATGCAGATTATGGTGAAGGGGCATCTGATTTTTTTGCAAACGCAATCAAGCAATTTTATCAATAAGTCAAACATTTATTTACCTCAAATTTCTATGATGCAATATTTAATGACAATGGAACTCAAAAGTAATTAAATTCGATCATGGTTTATAACCGATATTCGCCGGCAGTGAAATACCTGCCGGTTTTTTCATGCCCGGAAGGAGGTGCTATGTGAAGAGAACAGAGAAAGTATTATTGATTGTGTTTCTGGTTGTTTCGTTGATATGTGGGAAATACCTCTTGGATTACTGGCAGGATTCTTATGACAACAGGCAGAATTACCGTCAGGTGGAAGAGATAGCATTCCCGGAAAAGGATACAGAGGAAGACGGGACTGGTTCCAATGCGGATAATCCAATGACAGAGATAGATGATTTTGATTATCAGGCTTTGCTGGATGAAAATGCAGACTGCATCGGGTGGCTGAAGATTGATGGAACCGATATCAGTTATCCGGTCGTGCAGGGAGAAGACAATGAGTTTTATCTTCGCCATGATTTTCAAAAGAATTATGCCATCTGTGGAACCTTAATGCTGGACTGCCGGAATGATATTGATGCCGGGCAGGAACATTTGATTATTTATGGTCACCAAATGAAAGATGGCAGTATGTTCAAGCAATTGAATGGATATAAAAAAGAAGAGTTTTATCATGAGCATAAGGAGATCACACTATATCTGGAAAACCAGAAATACCAGTATGAAGTGGCTGCTGTGTATGTGACGAATGTGGCACAAAGCGGTGGTTATTATGATTTTTTACACAAAGAAACACGAAAACAGCAGATGGATTATTTACAGAAAATGGCAGCTTATCAGCTTTATCCGACGGGGGTTACCGTCAGGGAGGATGATGAGCTGCTTTCTTTATCTACCTGTGAATATTCCAGCACCAACGGCAGGCTAATTGTACTTGCCAGAAGAATTGGAGCATAGGGAGGAAATGCGTATGGCAATGAACAGGAATATGACAATGGCAGAAAAAGAAGTTCGGGATTATGCCCAGAGACAGATGGAACGGGCAGAACAGCGGGAAAATATTGTGTTTACGGAGAAACAGAAAGAACAGGTTTTGGAGTATGCGGCTATGACCGGGGATGATTATAAAATAAGAAAAATGGTCAGAGACCTTGCAGACGCTGTCCGTTCCTCGGATGAAGAGAAGGTGGATGAAATCCTGGGGGATGCCAGAGAGGAAATTGACGGATTCCCAGACCGTTCCGTAGGAATGGCAGAGCTAAAAGGATATGGCTATACCGCAGATGACATGTTTCCGCTTCGTCAGGAGATGGCATTGGAGCTTCATCGTGTCGGGGAAAAGGTGTTCTGCCTGCAGTCAGATGGTTACCATGGGGACTATGCCAGCAGAGAGATGATACTGGAACATGAAGGTCTCTATGGAATTGAAAAAGAGGCGTGGCATCGTATGCAGGAACAGGAGGACGAAATAGATTTTGAGGAAGCTGGATTGTATCAGCCTCCAATGACAGATCTTGATAAAGATGAAGCATTAAGGATGTTCGATGCGGAGGAGACAGTATTTCTGATTACTACTTATCCAAGACCGATTGCGGTGCGTGAACGGATGGAGATTGAGAGAGGACCGGAGCATTACCAGATGGAGAGAGTGGATGTGGAACGGATCAGGACGTTGGAAAAACGGATGCAGGAGTATCCACAGATAAAGTCACTGAAAGAGGCGAAACTTCTTCTGGGGACAGAAAACAGATATGGAATATACCAGATCATAGACGGCAGTCCCGGCAGAGAATATGAATTTATGGATATAAATTTTATTGAAAGGCATGGGTATCAGGTGAAAAAAGAGGACTACGAGCTAATCTATTCCGATGAAATGCGATATGGCGATACACTGGATTCTCTGTATGAAAAGTTCAATATTGCCCATCCGGCAGATTATACCGGGCATTCCTTATCGGTCAGTGATATTGTAGTCCTCAATGAGAATGGGAATGTAAAAGCTTATTTTGTAGACAGTATCAGTTTCCGTGAATTGCCGGATTTTCTGCAATTAGAGCCGGAATTGAACCAAGAGGAAGTGGCTTACCGAATCGGGGATCAATATTTTGCTATTCAGGTGGCAACGGAAGGATATGATTATTCCTTTTACGATAAGGAGTATAAACTCATGGACGGAGGGATCTTGGACAATCCGGATATTTCTATGAGAGAGGCTGTTCAGGATATTTTAGAGGATGAAGGTCTGGATCAGTTAGAACGGATACCGGTAGATTATGATGAACTGCTGGAAAAAGCAGAAGAAGTAGAGGCAGAGATCCTTCTGGAAGCAAGAAGCCAGAGAAATCGGGTACCGGTTATTTCGGATCATACGGAAGCGGAAGCCGGATTAAATGGAATGAGCCGGTCAGAAATCGAGGAGACAGTATGGGCGATTGCACAGGCAGAGATTATTGAAAATGATCTGGATGCCAGGATACAGGCTGTGCGTGTGTACGGAAGCCGTACAAGGGATGGGCTATATAATGAGGATTCTGATGTGGATGTGGTAATTGCTTATGAGGGAACTGTACGAGAGGATGATTTATTTTCTGTATTGAATGAAGCTGGGTATAAGGTCGGAAATATGAAAGTGGATATGAACCCGATCAGACCGGACAAAACGGGCGCATTGGAAGAATTTCTTGAAAAATCAGATCGGTATCTGGATGAAAAAATGGAGCAGATGAAAGCCAGAGGGGAGTACAAGCCATTGGCGAAAGTGGAAGAACTGGAGGAAGCAAACTACAACATGATCGATAATGTCCTGAACAATATGCCACCGAAGAAAGAGCCGTATCTGGAATACTATGCTGCAGAATGTGATGAATACCATAGCCTTGGCAACATTTATAAGAGTACCAATCTGGATGAGATCCTTGCAAAATACCGGGAAATAATTGATGACCCATCGTTAAGCTACTATGGAAACGGCATGGGCATTATTTACCGTGACCCGAATGATACTTTTTATGATGAGGCGGAGGTATCTCTGGTCAGTCGGAAAGCGATCCGGGGAGACAGCCTGGATGAGGTGGCATTCCTGGCAGCCATTCCAATGGTACATGAAGCACTGGAAAAGATTGTAGAAGCGTTCCCAGATTTTCGGTATTATCCTCCAAAGGAATTAATTGTCCATTATTATCCGGACAAAATGACTGCGGATGAACTTGCTGCAGCACTGGATCAATTAGCGGAAGACTTTGATCATTATGATTATCATGATAATTTTAGCCCGGAGGAAGATATGGTGGAAACTGTTGCACTGGAATTAAGATGCGGATATGCCCATAGGTACATTCCGTTTTTGAAAGATATTATAGATGAGGAATGCGAAGAATCTCCACGGGCAGAAGAACTTCTGGAGAAATTGAAAGCCTATCAGCCTGAGATACCGGAGACAGCAGTACCGGTTGTCCGCATCGATTTTTGTGAGGATAAGGAAATGGACATTTCCGGTTATCAGAATCTGGGAAGCCTGAATGAAATAACCGCCAAAATGGATGAAGAACTGGCTTCACAAGCAGATCCAAAGACTGGAATGCCGGAGAAAACTGTACAGATGTAC
The DNA here is from genome assembly GCF_947654165.1 of uncultured Blautia sp. Taxonomy (GTDB): domain Bacteria; phylum Bacillota; class Clostridia; order Lachnospirales; family Lachnospiraceae; genus Blautia. The sequence continues at coordinate 52,062 of NZ_CANTKB010000016.1, read as the reverse complement.
TTTACAATTTACTACCCAGATCATGACCAGATGCAGGAATTAAAGGGAAAAATCAATATCGGAGATGGAAACGGCGGTATTGTGAGCCAGTTGAAGAATCAGAATGAAATGAAGCTGCATGATGAAAGCTGGCTGAATTACCAGAAGGGTAAGGGAGAAGAATTCTTTCAGGCATATATGGCGGATCTTACGGATATGCAGGAGCATGTGCTGCCGTATTTGCAGAGTTTCTGCAGTTTGGAAGAAAAAGCACCTGAGAGATCGATAGAACCGACTATGATGTCAAAATCAGAAGTGAAAGCCGGGAAGATAATAGCATCTGTGGGGAACGAAAAGTCAAAAACTGTGGAAACGGTGAGAAAGTCTATCCATGAGCGATTGAAAATCAATAAGGAGATCATTGCCAGACAGCAGGGAAAAGATAGCAAAGAGAAAGGGGTTGAGCTTGCGTAAACACTGAAATGTAGCTCGTTCAAAAGATTTGCTTTTTTGTATTATAGTAGATAAAGTAAAGTGGTGTAAAAGTTAGAGCGAGCAGGAATGTTTTATGATAAATCATTCCTGCCCCCTTCAAAGTGAATTCTATTGAGATAGTATTATTTTTTGCACAATTTCACATATTTCCTTAAAACGGTAAGGATTAGGTTTTTAAAATATTACAATATTGTAAGTTGCGTACTGCGAATGGTCGCAATATACTTATATTGATGCTAGGCACAATTATGAATTATATAACATTGAAAGAGGTTGCCGAGAAATGGGGTGCGTTACTTTGTAGGGTGCATTATTATTGCGTTGGCGGGCGTATCTCCGGTGCTGTGAAAATAGCCGTTATTCAGTTTGTGCCAAAGAACGCAAAGAAGCTGATTGATGTCAGAAAAAAGAAAGGAAGGAACTAAAGCATGAGTAAAATCTTACTTCTTGAAGATGATTTGAGTTTGGTTAATGGGTTAACCTTTGCATTTCAGAAGCAGGGATATGAGTTAGATGTTGCCCAAACAATTGTTGAAGCAAATACGTTATGGGCTGACGGCAAGTATGATTTGCTGGTTTTGGATGTATCTTTGCCTGATGGTACAGGTTTTGAGTTTTGCAAAAAGGTACGGCAGGTTTCCAAGGTGCCTATTATCTTTTTGACTGCTTCTGACGAGGAAATGAATATCATTATGGGGCTGGATATTGGTGGTGATGATTACATCACAAAGCCTTTTAAGCTGGGGGTTCTGGTTTCAAGAATCAATGCCCTGCTAAGACGAACAAAAGACTTTGGTTCGGTGGGTACAGAACTACAATCAAATGGAATTAAAGTTCTTTTATTGCAAGGACAAGCGTTCAAAAATGGCGAACTGTTGGATTTGACCGCCGCAGAATATAAACTTCTGTGTCTGTTTATGAAAAATCCTAATATGGTGCTTACCAAAGAGCAAATATTAGATAAGCTGTGGGATTGCGAGGGCAATTATATTGACAGCAGCACACTCACTGTATATATGCGGCGTCTTAGGATGAAAATTGAGGACAACCCAAGTGAGCCGCAAATGCTCCTAACTGTTCGGCGCATGGGCTATAAATGGAATGTCATAGATTGAGGTGAGGTGGCCTATGAAAATATTTGCGAATAAAGATATAAAAAACTTCTTTCTTGCTATATCTGTTATTTGGACTGTGTTTCTCCTGTTGGCCGAGGGCTTGGTGTGGTTGCTTTTTCAAAAGTTTTCCCTGTGCCTACTGTTGCTTTCTTTACTGGCAGCAGGTGCTATGTGGGTGGTCTGCTTCAACTATTTCAGCAGGCAAAACAGAGTCATGGAACAGGCGGTAGCACAAATCAATGCTTATCTTGTTGGCGATGTAAATGCCCGTATTGAATGTGATAACGAGGGAGAGCTATATCGGCTGTTTCATTCTGTGAATTCACTGGCGGCGGTGTTAAATGCTCATGCAGATAATGAATTACGGGAAAAGGAATTTTTGAAAAATACAATCTCCGATATTTCCCACCAACTGAAAACACCGCTGGCGGCGCTGAATATTTATAATGGTCTACTGCAAGACGAAGCAGAAGCATCATCTACTGTGAAAGAATTTGCCACATTATCGGAGCAGGAACTTGACCGTATTGAAACGCTGGTACAAAATCTGCTGAAAATCACAAAGCTGGATGCCGGTTCTATCGTGATTGAAAAAACAAAAGAGAATGTAGCCGATATGATGCGGGACATCGAACTGCATTTCGCATATAGAGCCAGACAGGAACAGAAAAAAATCATCCTGTCTGGCTCAGATAATGTTTTACTTCTTTGTGACCGTGACTGGCTGATCGAAGCCATAGATAATATTGTAAAAAATGCTCTCGACCATACGGAAAAAGGAGACACGGTTCGCATTGAATGGAAAGCCTTGTCCAGCACTGTTCAAATCGCTGTAAAAGATAACGGCTGTGGTATTCACCCGGAGGATTTGCACCATATTTTCAAGCGGTTTTATCGTAGCCGTTTTTCCAAGGACAAGCAAGGGATTGGACTGGGTTTACCTCTGGCAAAAGCAATCGTTGAAGCACATAACGGCACCATTGAGGTTGACAGCGAATTAGGCATAGGGACAACTTTCACAATGAATTTTCTGATTCCTACAAAATTGTAGGCTGGTTGTAGGGTTACAGTAATATTCAGGTGCTATTCTTTCAAACATAGGCAGGACAAACAAAGACAGCCTGCCTATATAGCAGAATCATTCAGAAAGAGGTGTTTGCACTATGAACTTATTAGAGGTCAAAAGAATTAGTAAGACCTATGGCAGCGGAGAAACCGCTGTAAAGGCGTTGAAGGATGTCAGCTTTTCTGTCCCCAAGGGCGAGTATGTAGCAATCGTCGGGGAATCCGGATCCGGTAAAAGTACGCTACTGAATATGATCGGTGCTTTGGACACGCCGACTTCGGGTAAGGTACTGATTGACGGCAAGGACATTTTTTCTATGAACGACCGAAAGCTGACCGTGTTCCGGCGCAGGAACATCGGCTTTATCTTTCAGGCGTTCAACCTGATCCCGGAGCTGACCGTGGAGCAGAATATCATCTTCCCGATGCTGTTGGATTACCAGAAGCCGGATAAGAAGTATCTGGAAGAGCTGCTGACGGTGTTGAACCTGAAAGAGCGCCGGAACCATCTGCCCAACCAGCTTTCCGGTGGCCAGCAGCAGAGAGTGGCGATTGGCCGTGCGCTCATTACCCGGCCAGCCCTGATATTAGCTGACGAGCCGACAGGCAATCTGGACAGCCAGAACAGCAGCGAGGTAATTGCCCTGCTGAAAGAGGCATCCCAAAAATACGAGCAGACCATTATTATGATTACCCACAACCGCAGTATCGCACAAACGGCTGATCGGGTATTGCAGGTATCGGATGGTGTACTGACCGATTTCGGGAGGTGCCGTGAATGAGAAGCTATCTTAGTCTTATTCCGATTTCTGCAAAGGTGCGGAAGAGACAGAATCGGATGACGATGCTGTGCATCATCATTTCAGTGCTGTTGGTTACGATGATTTTCAGTATGGCAGATATGGCGATCCGCATGGAAAAGACACGAGTGATCGAAGAACATGGGAACTGGCATATCATGTTGAAGGAGCCATCTGAGCAGCAGATTGAGCAAATCGCACAGCAAACAGATGTGATGGCGTCCTCCCGTTATGACGGACTGAACTTTGATTTATCCGAAGACTATACGATCAATGGAAAAAGCTGCGTCATCGTAGGTGGTGATAATGCGATTCTAACGGAGATCTATGACAATTTGACGGAGGGCCGATATCCTACAAAAGAGGATGAAATTTTACTTTCGAATCGTGCAAAAGAACTGCTTTCTCTGAAGATTGGAGATGCGATTACCGTACATACACCAGCTGGAGATTTTGACTATACGATTTCCGGTTTTGGAGGAGATGTTACCATTACCACAGATGCCGATATTGTGGGGGCTTTTCTAAATTGGGACTCCTTCCAAAGTCTTGCAAAAGCAGAAGGAAGTAAGCTTGCTCCCGTTTGTTTTGTGCGCTTTGACGAGAATACCCATATTCGTAAGGTAATTGCAGAGCTGCGGAAAACCTATGGCTTTACCGATGAAACATTATCCGAAAACACGGCTTTGCTGGGATTAACTGGATTCAGCAGTGATTCTTACATCATGGGAATGTACCTTGTAGCTACAATCTTGTTTGTTCTGGTTTTGGCTGCGGGAGTCTTTATGATTGCGGGAAGTCTGAACAGCAGAACCGCAGAGCGAACACAATTTTTTGGAATGCTTCGTTGTATTGGAGCAAGCCGGGCACAAGTTATGCACATAGTCAAGTTGGAAGCGCTCTATTGGTGCAAAACAGCGGTTCCGATTGGCGTGATAGTAGGGATTGTGGGTACATGGATGCTTTGTGCACTGCTCCGGTTTGGTGCGGGCACTGAGTTTGTACAGATTCCGCTATTTGGGATTAGTAGTGTCGGTATCATCAGCGGAATTGTCGTTGGTGTTTTGACCGTGCTGTTATCTTCCATCTCTCCAGCAAGGCGGGCGGCAGGTGTTTCTCCGGTTGCGGCTGTTACCGGAAATCTTTCCGAAAATGGGAACGCATCTCGGCCAATCAAGAGGAACTTTTTGAAAATTGAGATGGACTTGGGGATTCATCATGCCGTATCCTCTCCCAAAAATCTACTTCTCATGACTGGCTCCTTTGCACTCAGCATCATTATGATTTTGAGCTTTTCCGTTCTTATACAATGGGTGAATATGGCACTCAATCCCTTAAAGCCATGGGCACCAGATGTCTTTTATAGTAGTCCTGATAATCTGTGCGAAATTAAACAAAGTTTTGCCAAAGAGGTGGAAAGCCGGCCGTATGTAAAGCGGGTATTTGGGCGGATGTATCAAAGCCTTCCTGCAGAATATGAAGGGGAATTGGGGCAAATTGATTTGATTTCTTATGAGAATCAGCAGTTTCAGTGGGCAGCAGAAGATTTGATTGCAGGTGATATATCGGCTGTCTCCGAAGGCAACGGTGTACTGACGGTTTTTGATAAAAGCAACTCTTTGAAGGTTGGCGATACGATTCAGCTGGAGCAGACAGAGCTTAACGTGGCTGGAGTCTTGAAAGATAGTCCCTTTGATACATCGGATCAGCCAACTGTGATTTGCTCAGAGAAAAGGTTCAAGGAGATTACAGGCAAAGATGCCTATGCTGTTCTTGACGTACAGCTGTCCAAAAAAGCAACAGAGCAGAATGTAAATGAGCTTCACGCATTAGCAGATGGACATTATCGCTTTTATGATCGACTGGCACAAAACAAAGACACACAAAATACCTATTTTATGTTCTGCCTGTTTGTTTATGGATTCCTCGCCGTGATCACATTGATTACTATTATTCATACGGTAAACAGTATTTCTATGAGCGTGTCTGCAAGAACAAAGCAATACGGAGCCATGCGTGCAGTGGGGATGGATAGTTTACAAATCAAGAAGATGATTATCATGGAAGCCGCCACATACACAACGCTTGGACTCCTCGCAGGTTGTGGTCTGGGGTTACCGCTGCATCATTTCCTCTATTCTCAGATGATTACAAATTATTGGGGAACGGCATGGCAAATCCCTTTAACATCTATTGGAGGAATACTGGTGCTGCTTGTGTTCACTTCTCTTCTTGCACCCTTCGCTCCGGCAAAACGCATCTGTAACATGCCGATTACTGCAACAATCAACGAGTTATAAAATTTGAAGTATCCTGCCGGACAGCAAAATACCTTGTCCGGCAGCGATATTTCCGAGAAGCATGGTGGGGGATAAAAGGATGTGCTGGATTTCTTTTGGAATATTCTTAATAGCGATGTTTGCATTTATTGGAATTATGGTGCGTGATCCTCGGGCGCTGTGGAGTGGCTTTTCATTATTCTGGACTCTGGTATGCTTTGCACTGTTTGCGTTTATTTTACTATCGCAGTATACAGATCAGCTTGTGGAGCATGACTGGTTCATGGGTGTTTTGGTGTTCTTCTTTATTGTTGCCGTACTCTGCGCTTGTGCCTTTCCAGGACTTATAGATAATTACATCCAAATGGAAAACAGTAGCAAAATGAATCACACAAAAATCCTGAAGCTAGCCGTAAGACATATGGTTTGCTTCAGGATTTTGCACTTCTGTAATGTGCCATTACCTCAAGTATTGTTGAGAATACAATTTGTCTAATAGATATGCCTTTCTGCAAATATTTTCTTTGCGGTATAAATGGCATTTAAAACTTTGGGAAAACCGGTGTAAGGAATACACTGGATAAATGTCTCGATGATTTTTTCGGGAGAAAGTCCAACATTAAGGGAGCCATTGATATGTACTTCTAACTGTGGTTCACAACCTCCTGTAGTCAGTAAACTTGTAATTGTTATCATTTCACGTTCCTGCATACTAAGTTCAGGCCGTGTATAGACATCTCCGAAAGCAAATTCTATGATGTATTTTCCTACATCCGGGGCAATATCTTGTAACGATTGTATGACATTTTCACCTCCGATACCGTCAATTTCTTTAAGCTTCTCAGCCCCCAGTTCAAAACGTGCGTTGCTCATTGCATTTACCTCCTGTAAGTTTTATAATTTGAGCATATGACTTAAACCATAGTTTAAGTCAAGAACAATTTGAGGTGATTTTAAAAATGTTAATTGGCGAGATTTCTGAAAAAACGAACCTGCCTGAAAGCACGTTACGGTATTATGAGAAAAAAGGATTAATCAAAGTAGCAAGAGACAGTGGTGGCAGGCGTGAATATGAGGAGAACGATATTGAATGGATAAAGTTTATCCGACGACTAAAAGAGACAGGTATGCATCTCAGAGATATTCAGAAATATTCTGAACTGCGGTACTGTGGAAAAAGTACAATGCCGGAGCGGATGAAAATATTGGAAGTACATAGAAAGTATGTGTTAGAACAACGGCAAAAATGGAATGAGTATTTACAGAATTTGGATGATAAAATTGAGTTTTACAGACAAGCCATAAATGAACAGCCAGAAGGTAACGATTGATTTCTATATATCTGACACGATAACAGCAAAGTATGCAATATTGTCCGGAGTTTGATATAATGCGTCTGGATATGTATGAAATGAGTGAAAAACAGAATATTGATTGGAGAATATCAGATGGCAAATAAAAGGAAATTGAATAAAGAGGAACGAAAACGCCGCCGCCTTCAAAAAGGTAAACAGTGGCTGCTTACCTATCAGGGCACACCGAAGCACATGGTAAAACATTACAGGGAAAGGTTCCATGTGGATTCTATGACAGCAGTAAAGGATTTGCAGGAACTGGGCGTTAATTATACGCAGGAACAATTGGATAATATAAAACGTGCAGAAGAAGAACGATTAAAACAAAAGCGATTACAGAAAGAAAAAAAGAAACGTGAAAAGTATGAAACTATATATGAGGATTGTGATGATCGTTTTGCATTTATTGCCGGGTATACGTCTGGAGGAGCGCCTTATGGTACTACCTGGGAAGAAATGGGAATTGATCCGGAACTCCCGCTTGAAGAAAAGGTTGAGCGTCTGGCTGAGGGCAATTATTCTATAACAGAAGAGGAAGAAAATGACTGGGATGATGAGATGCCGGAAATGCTGGTACTTCCGGGTTTATTTAGTGTCTGCCAGGTGGAGGACTATTCGCAAGTCAATTTGGATGCTGATTACTGTTTTATAGGAAAAACAGATGAGGAAAAATCTCTGGTATGTCGTACAGAGGATGTACCGGATAATACGATACAGCAGAGTGACGGCTGGAGAGCGTTTCGCATACAGGGAGTATTGGATTTTTCTTTGATTGGTATTTTAGCGGAAATATCTGGAGCATTGGCTAGATATGAGGTCGGACTATTTGCAATTTCTACATTTAATACGGATTATATTTTAGTAAAAGATAAAGATTATAAACGTGCTGTAAAGGCATTAACTCAAGAAGCATATCGGATTATTGAAACAGAATGAAAAGGACGGTGATACAAATGAGTAAAAAACTGGTAGCATATTTTTCAGCAACAGGTATAACTGCGAGAATAGCAGAAAATTTTGCAGATTCCATCGGAGCGGATTTGTTTGCTATTATTTATACCTACAACAGGTTACACAAAAGAAGACTTGGATTGGATGGACAAAAGTTCCAGAAGTAGCGTGGAAATGAGCAATGAAAGCTGCAGACCGGAGATTGCTTATAAAAGAGATAATATGTCGGAGTATGATATGATTTTTGTAGGATTCCCAATTTGGCTTGCGTACCATAAATTGATACAATGCACCCTTGGCTGTCAGAGGGTGCATTTTTAACGATTACCCATACTCAAAAAACGATAGGGTGCATTTGCCTCGGATTTATGGTATTCTATGGTAAAACACAGCGATAAAATATGATTTTCAGGAAAGGCGAGGTATTGATTATGAGCAAGGTATTAGTAACGTATTTCAGTGCCAGCGGCGTAACAGCGAAACTGGCAGAACGGCTTGCAAAGGCTATCGGGGCAGATTTATATGAGATTCAGCCAGAGGTTCCATACACTGATGCTGATCTGGACTGGATGAATAAAAAGAGCCGCAGCAGTGTGGAAATGAATGATAAGTCATTCCGACCGGCTGTTGCAAACAAAGTAGAGAACATGGAGCAGTATTCCGTGATTTTCACAGCCTTCCCTATCTGGTGGTACGTCGCCCCGACTATTGTGAACACGTTTCTGGAGCAATACGATCTGACAGGAAAGACGATTATTCCTCTGGCAACTTCGGGCAGCAGTGGTATGGGGAACACAAACAAGGAACTGGCGGTTTCCTGTCCGGGAGCAGAATTAAAGGAAGGAAAGCGATTCCCTGCGGATGCAAGTGCGGAAGAACTGAAAGCATGGGCAGAAGGGTTTGGAATTTAAGATACATAGAAAAGACTGATAAACTTATCAATATAGACCCATAAAGTTATCTTTCATGACAACGAATAATAAGAAATCTATGGTAACATCCTATCCGTAGTGGTAAATTATTCTACAGGAAAGGGTGCGAAGCATGGAAAATGAAGTATACGAAAAAGATTATGGAGAGGAATTCCGGGAACGAAGTGATAAGTCAGAGGGAAAGGATTTTCTGGATACATTAATGGAGGTTGGATTCTTTCAGAAGTACCAGGAAGAAATGGACAAAATTCCAAAGCGTGTAGTTCCCAAAGAAAAAGCGGATTATGAATACCTGCTTGGCGAGTGTGATGCTTATGCCCGGCAGTTCGGAGGAAAAATCCGAGGCGAGGTGGATTACCAGAAATGGCAGGCAACCATTGATCTGTACTTGGAGCATTTTGAGTTCTGTGACCGGGAGGCACTGACGTTGCTAAAGGAGATCGCAGAGCGGGCGGAGAATGTGACATTTTCGATTAGGGATGGGCTGTTGAGAATGTCGGTGTTTATTGGGTATTTTGATGAGGTGTATTAGATGGAGTGAGAGCATCTGTCAGCGACTGGCGGGTGCTTTTTCTACGCAGATATGGTATGCTGTTAGCAGTATATCAACTTGGAGGTACGGAGCATGGACGATCAGCAGAATACATTGACTTATGAAATTATCAAAGCGGCGGTTGCCGGGGAGAAGTGGGCAACGGAAAAAATTATGGCGTATTACGATGATTATATGACAGAGCTTGCCACAGTGAAAGAGAGGCAGCCGGACGGCAGCGTGAGAACCTTTGTGGACGAGGATATGAAACAATCCATTATTTTGAAACTGCTGGAGGAGATACCCAACTTTCCGATGGAGGAAGCGGAGAGGATAGCAGAAACTGATGAGGGATATAACACTTGCGTATAGCGGTGTCTGATTTCACGAAGTATCGGGCTTGAAAACGATTTGATGGTACATTATATGGTGGGAAAGCCCGAAATAAGCCCTATATGTGGGAAAAATCCGGCTCATGCAGAAATCAGAGTACATAAAATTTGTGTGTTTCTTGGACGAACGGTTCATACTCATGGAAAAATAACAGGGTGGGGTAAACTTCTGAAAAAGAAGCCCCCACCTTTTCGCATAACTAAGAGGGTGTCCAAACTTTTCCGCAAAACGGAAAATGCGGTTGTACCTTTTCGCAAAAGAGGATTTGAGTGGCTATTTTGATACTTTCGTTGAGAAATTTGCAAAGTTACGGTATAATTCTTAATGGAAATTTTGCACTTTGAGGTGATTGCAATGATACATATAGCGATATGCGATGACGAGAAAGATTTTGTCGCATATTTGACTGGCTTGTTAGATCAATACGCTACTGAAACTGGCGAAGAAATAAAGGTGACTGCTTATTACGATGGTATGGAGCTGATTGAAAAGTACGATACCACCATTGATCTGATTTTCCTTGATATTCGGATGCGATTAGTCAATGGCTTGCGTACCGCTGAACGAATTCGCCAGATGGATACAAAGGTTGGCATTATCTTTCTGACCACTCTTACCCAATACGGTTTAGAGGGATATAAATACCAAGCCACCAATTACATCATTAAGCCAATTAAGTATGCCCGTTTAAAAGAAGAAATGAAGCAATGGCTGGAACGACACAGGCAAGATGATAGCCCATTTATTGTTGTGGTAAATGATGCCGGAAAATTCAAAGTGTTTTTAAAGAGCTTGCGGTTTAGTGAAACTTTTAACCGCAACCTTTTGTTACACACGGATCAGGAAAATATTATCTGCTACAAGAAGATGAAAGAGCTTGAAGCAGAGTTAGTGCAGCATGGTTTTGTACGCTGTCATTCAGGATATCTTGTTAATCTGTTCTATGTGAAGAGGATTGAAAAGCTGGATATTATTTTGACTACTGGTGAAAGGGTTCCCATAAGTCAACCGAAACGAAAGGAATTTATGGAACGGCTGGCAGACTATTGGGGGGATTGGCTATGACGCAGACGATATTCTATATCTGTTTAGATTTGATTGGTACAGTATCAGAAATGTGCCTGCTCTATGCCTGTACGGATATTTTTTGTAAAAAGAGTGACAATGTAATTATAAAATTATTTCCATATATTTCAACAGCTTTGATTGTATGCGCTATGACATGGATCATACCATTGGGAGCAATAAAGACATTGGTCTTTGCTGCGTATTTCATTGTAGTGCAGAGATTTTTCTTAAAAGAATACTGGCATAAGCTGATTATGGCATTTTCCTTGTTTTTCATTTTGCTTATCATAAGTGATTTTGCCTGTCTGGTTGTAACGGATGCAGTTTTAGGATATACCAGCGTTATGGTGGAAAATAATGTTGTGAACGTATGGCAATACTTTCTGCTAAAATTTATTGTGATTGGCGTTATTATATTTTTACTTTACAAGGGGTTTCGCAATTTCAGCTATGAGATACAGCGCAAGGATGCAGTTATCATATTGTTGTATGGAGTGGTCACTTACTTAGTGCTGTATTATAGTACGGGAAAGGGGTTCTTTTCAGGCGATGCCGATTACTTTGATTTTACGATTGGTATTAGCGGATTGCTGTTAGGGGTTCTGCTTCTATTACTTTTCCTGTATCAGAAGAATAGTACCTACTTGAAACTGCAAAAAAGCATGGCACAGCAGCAGATACGGGAAATGGAATTAAAATACGCATATTATGAGGATAAATTCAAAGACGAGGAACGAGTCAGGGAAATTTACCACGATTTGAAAAACCATCTCCTTATTCTTCAGACACAGCAGGAACACAATGTAGAATCACAGCAGATGATAGCCTCCCTGCAAGAGCAGATTTCAACCTTTGAAGATTATCAGCATACTGGAAATGAATTTTTGGATATAATCATTCGTGACAAAGCGAAAAAAGCAAAGGAAAAAAACATTGATTTTAATGCGGTGATCCGATTTGAAGATGTGGACTTTATTGTGCCATTGGATATTAGTACCATCTTCGGTAATGCGATTGACAATGCCCTAGAAGCCAGTTTGAAATTACCTGCGGATGAACGGGTTGTTACGGTCAAAGCAAATCGCTTTCGGGATATGCTGTCTATCATAATCAGGAACAATTGTCTTACAACGGAGGATGCTGGACTAACTACCACAAAAGAGGATTTGTTTTTGCATGGGTTCGGATTGAAAAATATTCGGCAGGCTGTTGAGAAGTACGGAGGACAGCTTGCAATCCATCAGGAGCAAGGCAGCTTTATTCTAAAAATCATTATACCGATTCCATAAATAAAACGAGTGATATACACCATGCGGAGAAACGTTCGCATGGTGTTTTTTTAGAATAGGCAACGTGAATATTAGAATAGGCAGCAGAGATTGAATCCGATTCCACGCTTTTTTATACTGGCATTAGGTAAATGAAATTGCCATTTTTAGAAAGCGAGGATACTACGATGAGCATATTGCAAACAACCAATCTATGCAAAACCTACGGTCAGAAGCCGAATATCGTAAAGGCTCTTGACAGTGTAACTATTACTGTTGATAAAGGCGAGTTCGTTGCCATAATCGGAACATCCGGCAGCGGCAAATCTACTCTGCTGAATATGTTAGGTGGTCTTGACCGTCCTACTTCCGGCGGCGTAAAGGTAGACAATTTTGAGTTGGGGAAATTGAATGATGAAAACCTGACCGTGTTCCGCCGCCAGCGTATCGGTTTTATCTTCCAGAATTACAATTTGATTCCCGTATTGAGTGTGTGGGAAAATATTATTTTCCCTATTACGCTGGATGGGAAAACGCCAGATCAGCAGTTTATCATGGAGGTTGTCAAGCTGCTTGGCTTGGAAAAGAAATTAGATAATCTCCCCAATAATCTTTCCGGCGGCCAACAGCAGCGTGTTGCTATTGCGAGAGCTTTAGCAAGTAAACCAGCTATCATTCTGGCCGATGAGCCTACAGGAAATCTCGACAGCAAGACGAGTGATGAAGTGATTCAACTGCTGAAAGTAACCAGCCGGGAATTTCATCAAACGATTGTGATGATTACCCATAACCCTGAAATTGCGGAGCAGGCAGACCGGATCATCCGTATTGAGGATGGACGGATTGCCCTGCAGTAAGGAGGGTGCTATATGTTCAAACCAATAAAAACACTTTCCAAAAGATTGTTTAAGCAAAAGCGGGGCCGGAACATTGTGGCGGTTCTTGCCATTATTCTGACAACTTTAATGTTTACCACCTTGTTTGTCCTCTCGCAGAGCATGAGCAAAAATTTGGTTGAAATGACTTTTCGCCAGACTGGATATAATGCCCAGGTCTCCTTTAAGTCTATTACAGATGAACAGGTAAAATTGATTGCATCTCATCCTGATGTAGCGGAAATTGGAGAAAGCATTATTCTTGGTTTGGCTGAAAATAAAGAATTAGCAGGCAGACAGGTAGAAATCCGATGGGGAGATGACAGCTATGCAGAACATTCCTTTGCAATGCCTGATACCGGAACTTTGCCACAGGCAGCAGATGAAATCGCATTGGACACACTTGTCCTTGACCGATTAGGGATTCCGCATGAGCTTGGTCAGACCGTCACGCTGCAATGGCGCAAAGACTTATCGGGAAATGAGATTTTATCTTCCACGTTTAAGCTATGTGGATATTGGGAGGGGAACCAATCCGTCTATGCAAGTATGGCATGGGTCAGCCGCGATTATGCTGAGGAAATGACAAACGGTGTAGATGGTAATGCACAGGGGCAGCTTCTTGGTACGCACATGGCGCAGGTAAACTTGTTCAGAGATAACCAGATTGAAGCGGATATACAAACCATTTTGTCTGATACTGGATTGACTGACTTGACATACAATGTAAATCTGGCATACTCGTCAGAGATAAGCACTACCGCATTACAAGAAAATATCCCTATGTATTTCGGCATGATTTTGGTGTTCCTGGCGGGCTATCTGATTATTTACAATATCTTTCAGATTTCCGTTACGGCGGATATTCAATTTTACGGAAAACTGAAAACGCTTGGTACAACAAAGAAGCAGTTAAAACGCCTGATCTACGGGCAGGCTAACAGGCTGTGTCTGATTGGTATTCCTATTGGATTACTTTTGGGTTATCTGTTCGGCGCAGTACTTGTGCCAGTGCTTGTAGGAACGATCAGCAATCGTGCTGTTGTTGCGGTGAATCCAATTATTTTTATTGGATCTGCGTTATTTGCATGGCTCACAGTGGTTTTTTCCTGCCTGCGTCCGGCTCGTTTAGCGGGTAAGGTATCTCCGATTGAAGCATTGCGATACAATGATACCAGCACATCCATAAAGAAAAAAGCAAAGAAAGGTCAATGGGGAGCGTCTTTATCCGGGATGGCCTGGGCGAATTTAGGACGCAACAAGAAAAGAACGGTTACGGTGATCTGCTCACTGACACTTGGCCTTGTTCTATTAAGCTGTTTCTATGCGAAAAACGCATCTTTTGATATGGAAAAGTATCTGTCCGCATTGACGATAGCAGACTTTGAATTATCGGATGCAACAGACGGAGATTTTATCGGCGGTTATAATCCCTACGGAAACACCTTGAACGATGATTTGATTTCAAAAGTGGAAACTTTAGATGGTTTGGAAAAGATGGGGCATTTGTATTCCCATCAGCTTAGTTGGGATATGGATACGCAAACTGTCCAGAATTTGAAAGATTTTTGTTCATCGGATTTGTTTGCTGATATCGCAGGTTATGCGCCGGATGTGGCGCAGGCAACACAGGATGCAATTACATCCGAAAAGGTTGACACGGTCATGTATGGCCTTGATGGTATTCCGCTGGAAACGATTGTTCAAAAGCAATACCTGCTTGCGGGAACCTATAATGCGGATGAATTTGCAACCGGGAATTATGTCTTGGCGATTGGCCCTGCTGCGGAGAAAGAAGAATTTGAAAACGGTACTGTATTACCGACCGCTTCTGTTGGTGCAACGGTTACAATAGAGGGGCGGCAATATACGGTGATGGCGGTTGTTTACCCTGTAAACTCGATTGAATATGGAGCATTGGAAACAGGTGCAGGAACCGACTTTAACTTAGGCTTCATCTTGCCAGCAGACACTTTCCGGGAATTGTGGCCTGATAATACAATCCGAAAACTGTTTTTTAATGTCGCTGATGAGGAGATAGATACTGCACAGAAAATGCTTGATGACTATACGGAAAATGTTGACAGTGGGCTGCCAGTTACTTCACGCAAAACAATGATCGAGCAATACAAATCCGAAACACGTTCTTCTGCGGTCATGGGAAATACGATCAGTGTAGTAATCGCTTTGGTTGGCATCCTTAATTTTGTAAATAGCATGGTAACGGCTATTGTGAGCCGCCGAAAAGAATTTGCTATGATACAGAGCATCGGCATGACAAAGCGGCAGCTCCGCAAGATGCTGATTATGGAGGGACTCGATTACGCAGGGCTTACCTTGATAGCATCTTATATTATTAGTGTGTTGGCCGTTGGGATTGGTGTTCGTGCAATGGTTGCCGAGGGATATTCTACATTCCATTTTACACTTATGCCTCTTGTGATCTGCACACCGATCTTAATTATTTTTGCGATTCTGATTCCATATCTTTGCTTTAAAAACCTGGAGAAACAAAGCATTGTGGAACGGTTAAGAGCTACTGAATAAGATTTTCCTTTCATGCAGCTACGGCATTTTCTGGTGGCTGCATGAAAACATAGTATCTTTTCCTGATGGCAGACGGGAGACATTGGTTATTGAGTATTAAAATGGTGGGTGGTGATATTGGTTGGAACGATAGAAATTGTGATGAGGAAGATTGCTCCCACCGGGAGCGTTTCAGAAACCGTCCTGGTTTCACTGCCGGGTGCGGAATCCCAGGAAACCACCCCTAGTTCCGACATCCTCACCTTCCCCAACCTGGAAATCCGTATCAACGAACAGACTGTCTACCACAATGACATTCCCGTCCCTCTCACCCATCTTGGGTTCTTAGCAAAGAGCAGATCTACGAAGCGGTCTGGAAAGCGGACCCGGAGCATTGTGGGGCGGCGGTGGCGAATGTGGTGTATTCGCTCAGACGGAAGATCGGAGATGGGTACATAGAAACTGTGGTTGGGAGCGGGTATCGGTTTGTGGGGTAAACGAACGTCCCAGAGTAGCAATGTAGGATTGCTGCTTTGGGACGTTTTCATGTACTCTGATAAAAAATCAAGAAGAAATCTTTATGGAATCTTCAAAATTACCCTGTATGCTATCCATGAAATCACAAGAAAGGACTTGATTACATGGATATGATTTTGAAAACAACAAATCTTTGTAAAAACTTCAAAGGGCAGATGGCGGTAAACAATGTGTCGCTGAACATCCGGCGCAATTCGGTTTATGGTCTGTTGGGGCCGAATGGAGCTGGCAAATCTACGATCTTAAAAATGCTAACTGGCATTTTGCGCCCTACATCGGGAAGTGTTGAGTTTGACGGTCATCCGTGGAGACGGAATGATTTGGAGCATATCGGCGCATTGATTGAGATGCCTCCGCTTTACGAAAATCTGACTGCATACGAAAATCTCAAAGTGAGAACCACATTGCTTGGCTTGGATGATGCACGAATTAACGAGGTATTGCAAATTGTCCAGCTTATGAATACTGGCAAGAAGCGGGCAGGGCAGTTTTCGCTTGGTATGAAGCAGCGGCTTGGCATTGCAATTGCGCTGTTGAATAATCCGCAGCTCCTTATTTTGGATGAACCCACAAACGGCCTTGATCCATTAGGGATTGAGGAACTTCGTGAACTAATTCGTTCTTTTCCGGAAAAGGGAATTACCGTTATTTTATCCAGTCATATTCTTTCCGAGGTGCAGCAGACAGCAGACCATATCGGCATTATTGCGGGTGGTGTCTTAGGCTATGAGGGGAAGCTTAATGCGAATGAAAATTTGGAACAGCTTTTTATGGACGTTGTGAAAAGCAATCACAGGGAGGGATAAAGTATGAATTACTTAAAATCAGAGTATTTGAAATTCAAAAGGACAATATCAAACAAGCTGCTTTTCATCATTCCGCTAATCACAGCTATTTTTGCATGGATAGTGGGCGGCTTTATCGGGTTTCAATATACAACGCTTTACTGGTGGTATGCGTTCCTACTTCCAGGAGCAATCGCAATCTTATGTTCCTTATCACACCGGAAAGAAGAAAGCGCGGGGAAATATTATTCTGTATTTTCTATGCCCTTGAACCTTTCAAAATTTGAAATGGCAAAAGGAATGATTTTGATTGAAAAGCTGCTTGTGGCAGGAGTATTTTTAGCATTGCTTATCTCAATCAGCAATATCATTTCCCCGGCAACAGCGGTATATTCTGTTCCGCAGAGTATAGCAGGCAGTATAGCGATTGTGATAGCGTCCGTCTGGCAAATCCCGTTGTGCCTGTACCTTGCGCGTAAAACAGGACTATTTGTACCGATAATGCTAAATACTGTACTTGGTATATTTCTTCCTATCCTGTTAGGAAACACAGCCGTTTGGTGGCTCATGCCGTATTGTTGGGCGGCGAAGCTGGCGGAGCCGCTTATGGGGATTGAATTAAATGGAACTTTTGCAGGAAATCCCGGCTTTTCTTGTACCATTTTTATCCCTGTCGCACTATCAATATTCTTATTTATTGCCTTATCTTTTGTAGACGCAAAGGACTTTGCAAAAGGAGGTAGATAAGATGGGGGTTCTGGGGACGGTTCGTTCCGAACTGATAAAAGTAAAGCATACGTCCTTTGGAGTAATTCATTTATGCGTACCTGTTCTTGGGGCGTTGCTGTTTATTGTTTATTATGTCCTATATGGAAACACAGCGGATTACAAAAAATTAAAAATGATATTAGAGCTTACGGCGACCATTTTCCCTTTGCTGATAAGTGTTGTTGTGAGCTTGAATGTTTTATTAGAAGAAAAGGCTTCACACTTTCAAATATTGCTTGGAGTGCCTAACCGGTATAAAGTTGTACTGATAAAATTAGCCGTTTTATATGGAGCAGGAATAACCGCGCTGTTTTGTCTGTTCCTTGTCTTTCTGCTTGGCGTTCATTTTTTGAGAATAGATGATACCATACAACTTAGTATGTTAGTCAAAGCAGCCGCAGGAATGGCCTTTTGCAATTTAATTATTTATGCGCTGCATTTATTCCTTAGCTTTCGGTTTGGACTGGGTATCTCATTGTTTTGGGGAGTATTTGAAAGCCTGCAATGTATTCTATACAGTAATATCGAATTAAAAGGTATAGGGCGATATATCCCCTTTGCATGGTCTATGAACTGGGTGCATGATGTTATGAACAACGTGCTGTCCATTCATGGGACAGAATGGATAGGAATTGCTGTATTGACAATAGGCGGTGTATTATTAACTTTATTATGGTTTTCTCATTGGGAGGGACGAAAAAATTATGAATAAAAACAAAAAAATAATTATATTTTTGCTGTTTACCTTTATCGTTTGTGTGGCTCTTGCAGGCTGTTCTTTACGGGACAGAATCGAAGAATATTCCAGTGACAAGGAACAATGCTATCTGAATACGGAAAACGTAACGCGTTTTTCCTATAAGGGTAACGATTACACGATTTTGGCAGATACCGTATCAAATGGTGGGCTTGGAGACTGGATTGGATATATCCGGCAGCTTGCCGCCATAGATGAGAGCGGAAAAATACTGCTGCAAGAAAATGTTGAAACGGCGACTTTTCAATCCTTAGCGGATTTGGCAGAGAAAGCACCGGAAGCCGTTTACATTATTCCTTTTCTCAATGTATATGCAGCTCCTAACGCAGACGATTATCTGATTGTAGATGTAAACGGAGGGTATCATAAAGCTGTTATCAGCGAGAATGTCAAAGGTAGCGATACTGTTTTTGATTTTAAGGAAACAGAAGAATCTATAAATGACAGCTTTGAAGTCAATCCGGAAAATGCGACACAGCTCCTTTGTGGCGAGACGGTTTATCAAGTAACGTCTGATATGGTATCAGATGATGAATTAGGCAGCTACATTGATATTCTTGCGGAAAGTGTTACATTCGATACAGAAACGAAAATGCCTTTGTCAAAGGAAGATTTAAGCAATATTGACTGGTACGGGGAAAATGCCGGACAGGGGCGAGAGTATTGGTTTTACACAGATGTCTATGAGATTTACGGAACCGATAAAGCGGAAGCGGTTGCAGTCAAGGTAAATAATAACTACTATATTGCAAAGCGGCAATGACAGCTTTCCTGCCCTTGTAGCTTGTGCTATACTAAAAAGGACAACGAAAGGAGACGACAATATGGCAGCGATCCTTATGATTGATGATGAACGGGCTATTTTAGAACTTGTCAAAAACGGGCTGCAAAAGGACGGGCATTTCGTGACCGCTTATACTTCTGCTGCACAGGTGCCACTTGATAAACTGAATAGGTACGACTTGATTATACTGGATATTATGATGCCGGATATAGATGGCTTTTCATATTGTGATAAAATCCGTTCCCTTGTGGACTGCCCTATTCTTTTTATGACAGCAAAGACAATGGAGCATGATATCACATTTGGGCTTGGTCTGGGTGCAGACGACTATCTGACAAAACCATTCCGTATTGCAGAATTGCGGGCGAGGGTAAACGCCCACTTACGACGTGAACACAGGGAACGACATACCGCACTTACTTTTGACCGGATAAAAATTGATTTATCTGCAAAAGAATTACGGGTAGATAACACGACCGTTGCCTTAACCAAAAGCGAATATCTGATTTGTGAATATCTTGCAAGGAACAAAGGACAGGTATTTTCAAAAGAACAGATTTACGAAGCGGTTTTCAGCTTAGAGGGCGACAGTGATAATTCTACAATTTCTACTCATATCAAGAATATCCGGGCAAAATTGAACAAACTGGATATTCAGCCGATAGCGACAGTCTGGGGGATTGGATATAAATGGGAATGAAGAAAACAACATCATTGAAAGCGTCTTTTTGGAAATTCTTATGTATGCTGCTGATTGGGCTAATAGGTGCAGTGGTGATACCATTCAGTCTTATTTTAGCAGGAACCAGTACGGGACTTATTACCTATGCAGATTATTCAGAACGCAGTGCAAAAAACATTGTTCCTGTTATTGCTACAACGCCGGATTTGACAGATGTGCAGCTTCCCATGGGCTGCAAGTATTTGGTGCTGGATAAGAATTATCAAGTGACAGAAACGACCTTAGAGAGCGACGATTTAGACCGAGCTATGGAATACGCAATATCCGGGAAGATAAATACAAACCTCAACAAACAGTATTTGCTTGTGACCCGCGAAAATGAATATGTGGTGCTGCAATATTACATCGGCTCACAATTTATAAATGAATGGCTTTATAAACATTTTCCTTCACCGGAAATTCTGCTTTATATTCTTATAGCAATCAACTGTATTGCGGTATGTGTGATATTGACAGCGAAGTTTGCAAAAAATATGCGGATGCAGCTCTCCCCGCTTTTTGAAGCAACAAGGCAGGTTGCCGAACAAAATCTTGATTTTGAAGTGGGACATTCAAAAATCAAAGAATTTGAGGACGTACTTTGTTCTTTTACTAATATGAAAGACAATCTGAAAATATCTTTAGAGAAGCAATGGCATGCGGAACAATTACAAAAAGAACAGATTGCAGCACTCGCTCACGACTTGAAAACACCTTTGACCGTCATTCAAGGAAATATTGATTTGATAAGTGAAACGGAATTGGATGCAGAGCAGAAATTATACGCTGGGTATATTACGGAAAGTTCGGAACAGATGCAGTCCTATATAAAGATATTGATTGACATATCCAGGGCAGCAGTTGGGTACCAGTTTCGGAAAGAAAAGGTGGACTTCCGCGAGTACATACGAAAATTAAATGTACAGATTGGATCTTTGTGTAAGATAAAAGGAATACATTTGCAGGAAAATATATTGTCCGTACCTCAAAGTTTAGAAATTGACGGTATGTTATTGGAACGTGCGATTATGAATATCGTAAATAATGCTTTGGATTATTCACCGCAGGGAGGGACAATTTATGTAGAAGTGTGTAATTTGGGAAGTAATACGCAAATTTCAATAGCGGATGAAGGCAATGGATTTTCTAAAGAAGCATTGAAACATGCCCATGAAAGATTTTTTATGGATGATCAAAGTCGCGGTTCAAAGATGCATTTTGGTATGGGATTGTATATCGCAGAATCTATTGTAAAACAGCACGGAGGAAATTTGATATTAGAGAATTCAAAACAAACACATGGGGCAAATGTGATTATAAAAATCCCATGTTAGTGGCATTACGGGCAGTAAGAAGAACACTGCCCGTTTTTTTGTGCAAATCTTTATGAAATCTTCAAAATTATCCAATAACATAATCTTAGATTATCACACCAGTTGCGATTGTGGTTAAAAAAATTCGTTGTCACATTCTATCGAACGATTTTCAAAATATTATACCATTCATAACTCATCCATAACTCGTTCATAACCCGGTGTTTTATAATGGCAGATAACGAGAAAAACCAGCAGCAACAAGGAATTCTTGTCCTACTGGCTTAACCAAGCGTATTTTGTCACAGACTCACTTTATTGGGAGAAAACCCGTTCGCTTATACAGACCACGGTATTCTGTCTGGATATGTCCATTACAGAAATCATGGAATTGGAAGCATATCAGATTTATGTATTAGTAAAAAAAGAAAGTATACCCTGAAGTAAACAACTTAAGGAGAAGTACCCCTTGTAAGGAGATGATAGTAAAATGAAGATTCTGATGATTGAAGCGGAAGACACAATTTTACAGGATGTGGTTACGTTCCTGAGCGAGAAAACGAGTTGTCATGTCAGGAACTTATCTCTAACTACAGATTCTTTAAACGTACTTACCTTCTCCAGTTTGGAGATCCACCTGCAGGAGCAGATGATTATTCATAATGGTGACCATATTCCCCTTTTTGATGGCTGGAAAGCTCTGTTGGAATATGCACCTACGATAATCATGTTGATTGTACTTATTATGGGATTTCTTGTGTCTGGTATTTTTTCAAGTGAGTTTCAACTAAAGGCAGATTCTATTTTCTTTTCCACAAGATTA
Organism: uncultured Blautia sp.; assembly: GCF_947654165.1. Lineage (GTDB taxonomy): Bacteria > Bacillota > Clostridia > Lachnospirales > Lachnospiraceae > Blautia. The sequence goes on along the minus strand of NZ_CANTKB010000016.1, from coordinate 29,941 downwards.
GGAAGAAATAGAGGGACCGTTGCAAAAATAAAAGCAGGATTTCTTATGGTTACAGTCATTTACTGGGGAGTAATGCTGGTTTATTCAGCAGTTGTTCTCATCTCATTGGGAACGGATGGAGCAAGCTGCGCAATTCAGACGGGCCTGGGTGGATGGAAGAGCTTTTACAATATCAGCTATCTGCAGGATTATCTCTTAACAATGATCGGAGGATACCTGGGCAGTTTATTTATTTTGACGTTTTCCATGCTTGTTACCGCCAAGACACGCTCCACAGTATTGGCGGTAACCATCCCATTTATTTTACTGTTTATTCCTTCGTTTTTGAATGGGATTTCCATTTTATCAAGCGTATTAGGGCTTTTGCCAGATCAACTTTTACAGATCAGTGAAGATGTTTGCCTTGGGATTTAGCAAATCCGAAGCTATTGAACAGTTACAAAATTACTGCGATAAGTTAAGTTGTCATCAATAATAAACCCGTTTTGAGTTTGGAGGGATTTTTGCTTGGAATTGATGAAGAGCAAAAAATGAGCTAGGGTCAGTGAAGCACAGTGTTCTTGACCTTAGCTCATTACATATGAAGATTATTATAAATCATGTTCCGATTGTCGTTGTTCAGAAGTATCCTTGAAATGTGTGTCATTGGATAACAGGGTGTTGAAATTTGCTGATATGGTGTTTAACGTAGAACGCCGTTTTTCTAAATCTTGCTTTTCCTTGATAACAAAGGAATGCTGATTTTTTAGAGTATCTATTTTTTTCTGAAGCCTTTCCTGGGAAGGTAATTTTGTAATGCCCAGCTCCAGTAATTGCTGTTTTAAGGAATCGTGCAGTTTATATTCTGACTGGTGAGCAGATTTATATTTCTGGGGATCCGGTGCTGTTTTTGCACCTTCTACTATTTTTCTACAGGTACGGTAGGATGAACAATGCTTCTGAATAAGTTCCTGACAGGATATTTCGGAGCTTAATTCAGAAATTCGTTGTTCCGTAGCAATTATAGAATTATCAATATCAGCAATATGCTGTTTGAAGTCTTCGTAATTCAACAAATTGTTTTCGGATAGATAGTTGAAGGTTCGGGCTGCTTCTTTCAGATTATTGAGTTGTGCCCACCGTTCAAATCCGGCACGATTGCCTGTACTTACATAAGATGAGATATTGATAAAAAGCCGTACTTCTCTGGAGACGTTACGTGGATTTTTTGTTTTATGCCGGTTTTTCTCAAGGCGGAGTAATACATTTTCTTCAGTATAATAGCTACCCAGAGATTTCATATTTGTAAAGTTTTTTTGCTCTGATGCCCGGAACGCCAGGTTCTTTCCCTGGCGGATCTCATATCCGGCAAGCTTCATTTTTTGAAGAAACTCATCATAGTTGATAGAGGACCAGATTGCTTTATCTACAGCGACTTTTAATTTTGCTTTCCAACTGTTACCACGATGGTATTCCATATTCTCTTTATAAGATTTTCCTTTTTCGCCGGTTGGCATACTGGTGACAAGACCGTTTTCCTGACAAATACGGTTGCTGATCCGGCAGATTTTATGATAGCTGCGTTTGTTGGAGACATATTTATGATGGTCAACAAAGCTGGTAGCATTAAAAATGATATGGTTATGAATATGGTCCTGGTCAACGTGGGTACTGATGACATATTCATATTTCCCTTTTAGTACTTCGTCAGCAAATTCTTTGCCGAGCTTATGTGCAGTTTCAGCGTCAACCTCTCCAGGCTTGAAAGATTGAATTAAATGAAATGCCAGATTGCTGCCTTTGTCCATCACATTCTTTTTACCTTCTTCTCTGGTGAAAGCAAATTCCAGATCAGCAGATTCTGGGGAACAGGCGAAACTGGAAATCAGTAATTTCTCTTCGGTTTTGTCCGGATTCATAATATAGTCCAGTGCTTTTTTGTCAGTTACTTTAATGGGGAAGATTTTAATATACGCCATATCTCGCTTACCATCCTTTTCAATTCTTCCATTTCTTCCGGGTACAAATCACCAGTGGTGTTTACCTTTTTTGCAATCTGATTGATGTTTACACCGATTTTGTGCATCTCTTCGTACACCTGCTTGATCGGGGCTGTGTCGGTGTTGATGATATAGCCGTCGATAGCCATTTTCCTAAGATAGGCTCCCATGTTTCTGGTCTTTGAGAGAATCATCTTTTGGCGGATCAGCTTCTTTTCCTCTGGGGTAACACAAAATAATATTTGGATGTTTCTTTTTCTGTTTGACATGTCTATTTTCTCCTTCTGTACGTAATTCGGTTTTGGGGTGCTTCGGGGTTTTCAATTTAGGGCAGGGTTCCCTAAATTGTCATTTTTGCGGAAGTGTATATACACTTCCTGTCCTTGCTGTTCTACCCTCTAATAGATAAATTCAGGTGAAATAGAGAATTGCAAAAGAATTTGAGAAACTGAACAGGTAGTGCAGCTCATGAAAATGTGGTATGATTATTGTCAAGATACGAGAACATCCAGAGGTGAAAAAAAGAGTGGATAGAGAAGAAATTTTTGAATATGTGAAGAAGCAGTATGGAACAATACCTGAATATTTGTGGAGCAGTTCTCCGGATAGTGCAGTGCTTCGCCATCATAATGGAAAATGGTATGCGGTGATCATGAATGTTGAGAGATCCAAACTTGGATTGGATGGAGATGATACCGTGGAAATTATAGATGTGAAATGTGATCCGGAAATGACAGGAATGATTATCCAGACCTATGGTTTTCTGCCGGGCTATCACATGAATAAGCAGCATTGGATTACGATTTTGTTGGATGGAACAGTAGGAGAATCGAAAATATTGGATTTTCTGGATATGAGTTATGATTTGATTGATGGATTGCGGAAATGATAAGAAGATTTGAAAATAAGGATTTGGATCAGGTAATGTCCATATGGCTTCAGGCCAATATGGAGTCACATTCTTTTATAGAGTCAGATTATTGGAAAAATAATTATGAAATGGTCAGAGAAATGCTTCCAAAAGCTGAAGTATTTGTGTCAGAAGAAAATGGACAGATCAGAGGATTTATCGGTTTGATTGATACCTGTATTGCAGGGATTTTTGTAAGAGCAGCGGAACAATCGAAAGGTGTCGGGACGGGGTTGCTTCATACCGTTATGAAGTCACGAGATAGTTTGCAGTTGAATGTTTCTATAAACAACTCTGATTATCTCCAAAAAGCCCGGAAATACGGGCATTTCACGGGATATAAGAACTGAATTTACTACCGATTTACTACTTTCGGATTGAGCTTTGACACGCTTCTGCCTCCCGTGAAGCCCACCGCCCAAATAGTGACACATCGAAAATTGAATACGACACCGCAGACAGCGGCGTTCTCTTTTCCCCTTTGGGGAGATCAGGACGCCGCTTTTTTTGCGCCCAAAACCAGAAAGGAGGCGACCGCCTATGTACTTTACTTCCGGCAGCGACCGGGCCTTTGAACAGCTCATGCAGACGAGGCCGGGCGCAGATCATTTTGACAGCGGCGAGGCCGGAGCGCCGGAGGACTGCGGCACCTGCCGTTTCTACCGCCCGCACTGGAAGTACCAGTTTTGTGTGTATGAGGAATGTCCCTACCAGCCGGGCAAGCTCACCGCCCTTGACGGCGCGGTGAAATTTCAAGTGAAAGGAGTGGACGACGAGATGGCAGTTTTTCGAGTGGAGAAAAACCGGGGCTACACGGTGATGTCCAACCACCACCTTCGGAACAAGGACTTGTCCCTGAAAGCCAAGGGCCTGCTGTCGCAAATGCTGTCCTTGCCGGAGGATTGGGACTTTACGCTGAAAGGCTTGTCCCTTATCAACCGGGAGCAGATCGACGCGATCCGGGCGGCTGTCCGGGAGCTGGAACAGGCGGGCTATATCGTGCGTTCCCGTGAGCGTGACAGTCAAGGCCGCCTGCGCGGTGCGGATTACATCATTTACGAACAGCCCCAGCCTGTGCCGGATTCACCTACATTGGAAAATCCAACATTGGATAATCCAACGCAGGAAAAGCCTACGCAGGAAAAACCAACGCAATTAAATAAAGATAGATCAAGTAAAGAGAAATCAATTACGGATGGATCAAATACCGATTCCATTCCTATCCTTTCCCCTCCCTCTCCTTTGGGGGAAGAAGCGGCTGCGCCGCCGGAACGGAAAGGAACGGGAGCGAAATCACAGAGCGCCGTAGAGATTTATCGGGAGATCATCAAGGACAACATCGAGTATGAACACCTTTGCCAGTACGCCAAGGGGATTGACCGGGATATGCTGGACGAGATCGTGGACTTGCTGGTGGAAACCGTATGCAGCGCCCGAAAGACTATCCGCATTGCCGGGGACGGTTACCCCGCCGAGCTGGTGAAATCCAAGCTGATGAAGCTGAACAGTTCTCACATTGAGTTTGTCTTTGACTGTATCAGCAAAAACACCACGGAAATACGGAACATCAAAAAATACCTGCTGGCGGTTCTGTTTAACGCCCCAAGCACCATCAACGGCTATTACACGGCGCTGGTGGCTCACGACATGAACACTGGAAAAATCTGAAAGGAGGACGGCCCGATGAAACAGGGTGCTTTGATTTTTGACGAGCAAACAGACCGCTACGACATCCGCTTTGACCTTGCGGACTATTACGGCGGCCTGCACTGCGGAGAAACTTTTGATGTGATGGTGGGCGGCAGATGGAGGCCGACCCGCATTGAAATGGCCGAGAACTGGTATCTGGTGGGAATCCATGCCGACGACCTCTCCGGCCTGCGGGTGCGGATTTAAGCCATCCGCCTGCCCGCTGACTTTCCAAAGGAGGGATAGCAGTTGCAGGAAGAAGTAGACCAGAAAACCATAGCGTTAGCGGTTAAGACGGGCAAGCTCACCGCCCAAGTGCTGCAAGCGGCCATCCGAAAATATCTGGCCGCCCGGCAGAAAGGGACGGGCAAGGCCCATCACGGCCAGCAGAGCTTACGGCAGCTCAAAAAGGACGGTTCCGCCCTGTCCAACATTGAGATCACCGACGCCAACATTGGCTTATTTAAGCCCTGCGCCAAGAAATACGACATTGATTTTACCCTGCGGAAAGACCGCACCACCCATCCGCCCCGGTATATCGTGATCTTCAAATCCAAGCAGGCGGACAATCTGGAACAGGCGTTTAAGGAGTTTACGGCCAAGAAACTCAAACAGCAGGAACGCCTCTCCATCCGAAAAACCCTTGCCGTCCTGAAAGAAAAGGCAGCGGCCAGAAGCAGCCAGCAGGCCAAGGAGAAAATCAAGGAAAGGGGGCTGTCACGATGAAGCCGGAAATGAAAAAACTGATCATCGCCAACCTGCCCTACCTGCTGTTTGTTTACCTGTTCGGCAAGCTGGGACAGACCTACCGGCTGGCGGCTGGGGCGGACTTGTCGGAAAAGCTATTGCACCTTGCGGACGGCTTTTCCCTTGCCTTTGAAAGCGCCGCCCCCAGCTTCCACCTGTTCGATCTGGTGGTGGGCGTGGCCGGTGCGGTGGCACTGCGGCTGATGGTGTACTGCAAAGGTTAAAACCATATTGCAAGGGACATGAGTATATAAAAACAGTAATTGGCTATGGTTATAAATTTAATTCCGAATAAGATGTTATTTAAGTATTGCGTTGAAAAACGCCGGGCGCGGGGGCTGTTAAAGCCTCTGCGTCCGGCGCTTCTTTTTTGTCCATTTTCCCGCATTTAGAACCCCGTTTTAAGGGGAACAGGATAACTTTATCCACCTGCCTGCCGACCATGCGGAAAAACCCTTGATTTCCCTGGACTTTTACCGCCCTAAATGCGCAAACGGATACAAATTATTTATATGATAGGGCTGTCTACCATATTGACAACCGTTCTTGCGCGTATTATACTGTACTTGTAATGGCAATACAGTATAAACAGAAATGGCGGTGAGAATTTGGAAATAGTCGTAAGCAATAAAGCAAGCCGACCGCTGTATGAGCAAATTTCTTCACAAATTAAAGCGGCTATTATGAGTGGAGAACTGAAAGCCGGTGAAGCGATTCCATCTGTGCGTTCATTGGCAAAATCGTTGCACATCAGTATTCTTACAGTACAAAAGGCTTATGCAGCTTTGCAGGAAGATGGTTTTATTGAAACAACTGCTGGAAAAGGCTGCTATGTGTCGGCACAAAACCAAGACTTCTATCTTGAAGAACAACAAAAGAAAATAGAGGAAAAATTTGCAGAGGCAATCGAGATTGCACGCACAAGCGGAATATCTCTCAATAAGTTGACCGATTTACTAACCCTTATGTATCAGGAGGATGATGGAGAATGAATGATGCTTTAATTATTTCAGGTCTAACCAAGACATATAAAGATTTTATGTTGAATGGAGTTTCATTTTCTGTTCCATGTGGTTCTATTGTAGGGCTGATTGGTGAAAATGGAGCTGGAAAAAGTACAACTATCAATGCAGTGTTGGGGCTTATTCAGAAAGAGGCTGGCAGCATTTGTGTTTTAGGTAAAGAGCAACTGGATAACGAAATCAAGGAACAGATTGGTGTCGTATTTGACGGCAACAACTATCCTGAAATCTTTTCCACCCGAAAACTCAACCGGGTTATGAAAGACATTTATCATTCATGGGAAGAACACACATTTCTGAACCTTTTGAAAAAATTTTCTTTACCTACCGATAAACCGATTAAGCAATTTTCAAAAGGAATGAAAATGAAATTGGCAATCGCAGTCGCCTTGTCCCATAATTCTAAACTACTGATTTTGGATGAAGCCACCAGTGGACTTGATCCCGTCATACGAGATGATATATTAGACATCTTATTGGACTTTGCACAGGATGAAACTCATTCTATTTTGATTTCTTCGCACATCACTACTGACCTTGAAAAAATTGCTGACTACATTGTTTTTATTCACGAGGGGCAAGTAGTATTCTCAAAGCCGAAGGATGAGATGATAGAGCAGTATGGTATCATTAAGTGTGGAGCCGCACAGTTCGAGGCATTGGATAAATCGGACATCATCGTATATCGCAAGATGGATTATGAATGGCAGGTGTTGGTTGCTGATCGGGCTGCCATGAAGAAAAAATATCCAAAAGCACTGATTGATTCTGCTTCGATTGACGAAATTATGCTTCTCTATGTAAAAGGAGAAAGGGGGCGATAAAATGAAAGGCTTATTACTTAAAGATTATTATTTAATCAAATCTGTGCTATATATCATACTCGTAGTTTTTGCAGTGGTTGGAATAGGAATGTCTTTTTTGACTTCTACATGGGTTTTAACTGTAATTGCAACTGTTATGCTCGGAATGATCTCTGTAACGACGATAAATATGGACAGAAACTCTGGTTGGAAAAAAGTTTCGCTTGTTTTACCTGTATCCAGAACGGCTGTTTTAGACTGTAAATATGTCTTGTATTTACTACTTAGTGGGATCGGTTTGCTTTTAGGTGTCATTCTGGGTGTTGTGGCATCCATTATAAAAGGTCAAATTGACTATCAATCTATGATGCTATTTGTTGGTATCAGCGTTGCTATGGCATTATTTTCTGGAAGCATGACAATACCACTCACATTCCTGCTTAGTGAAGAAAAAAGTATGTTGGCTTTAATCATTGCGTACCCTCTTTCCGCTTTCGTATTTGTAGGAGCTGCGCTACTAATTGACAACAAGTTGCTCGCTTGTGGTCTTGTGACTATTGTAGGTGTATTACTTTATGCGATTTCGTGGCTGATTTCGAGAAAACAAATTATAAATAAGGATATGACTTAAAAAGGAGAATGAATATGGTAAACAAAGAAAAGCGGTTTGAAACGATTTATACACAAGGGGCTTCGTGGAGCATTGTCGTGGATGTTGAAACAGGAGTGAATTATCTGGTGCATGATACGGGAATTACCCCATTGTTAAATAATGAGGGGAATGTTGTTATTACTGATGATAATAAGGATATGCTGAAATAATTTAAAAACAGCACCGGGAGGAATATGTAAATATCTTCTTTGGTGCTGTTTTTTAATAGAGCTATATTTTGCTGATAGATTTTTTGAAAAAATCCGTCCGCTGTAACATTTCGCGGACATTTGCCTGTTATACTATCTGCAAAAAGCAAAGGAAGTGAGGATATGAGGCAGATTTTAATTGTCGAGGACGACAGTTTTTTGAATAAGATGTTAGACTATAACCTGACCGCAGACGGCTACGGCGTGACTTCTGCCCTAAATGCCAGAACCGCAGCCGACGCCATCCGCCAGCGGAAATTTGATTTAGTGCTGCTGGACATTAACCTGCCAGATGGGAACGGTTTTGAGCTGTGCAAGCTGATAAAGCCCCAGCACCCGGACACCATCGTGATTTTCCTGACCGCCAACGATCAGGAGAGCGACCAGATACGGGGTTATGAGGTGGGCGCGGTGGATTACATCACAAAGCCCTTTGTGATCGGGGCCTTGCAGCGAAAAATCAAAGCCATGTTCGCCATGCTGGAACACCACAAACCGGCCAAGGACATTTACGACGACGGGCGGCTGTTTCTGGACTTCTCGGAGCAGACGGCTTCCTTAAACGGCAAGCCCCTGACCCTATCCCCGATGGAGTACAAAATGCTGAACCTGTTCTGCAAAAATCCCCGGCAAGTGTTGACCCGTGGGCAGCTTTTGGAAAAGCTGTGGGATATAGACGAGAAGTATGTGGACGAACACACGCTGACAACCTCCATCAGCCGGATTCGGAGTAAGATCGAATCCGACGGCGGCGCGCCCTACATCAAAACTGTTTACGGCATGGGCTATCAATGGACGGGAGGCGAGGCAAAATGAAGGTTAAGAACCTCTCGGTAAAGCGGCTGTTTGGTCGGGTGGCACTGGGTCTTGTCCTCTCCATGTCCGGAATCACCATAGCCCTGTTTCTTGTGACAAAACAGACGGCGGTGCTGCTGACGGGCGGGGCGCTGCTGCTGTGCGCCCTTGTGGGGATTTTTGTACTGACGCAGGCGTTTGGAAAGCGGTTGTCGCAGTTTACCGCTGACCTGTGCCAGACCTTAGACCACATGATCGCCGGGAATGAAGCACCCCAGCGCCCGGAGGACAGCGAAACCCAGCTTGCCAGAATCGGACACCGGCTGGCAAGGCTTTACCAGATCATGCAGGAGAACCGCCGCCGGGTGGACGAGGAACGGCAGGAGTTACAGACCCTTGTATCAGATATTTCCCATCAGGTGAAAACGCCGGTGAGCAATCTGAAAATGGCGACGGACACCCTGCTGGAAAAGCCTATGACCGAGGCAGAGCGCACCGATTTTATCCGGGGAATCCGCAGCCAGACGGATAAGCTGGACTTTCTCTTTCAGGCCCTTGTGAAAACCTCCCGGCTGGAAACGGGCGTGATCCAGTTGGATAAGAAACCGGGCCGCCTCTTTGATACCGTGGCGCAGGCCATGAGTGGGATCGTGTATGCAGCGGAGAAAAAGGGAATTGCCGTGTCCGTGGACTGCCCGGAAGATTTGACCGTTTCCCATGACAGCAAGTGGACATCCGAAGCCCTCTTTAACCTGCTGGACAATGCGGTGAAGTACACCTCGGCGGGCGGGAAAATCGCTGTGTCGGTGGTGCTGTGGGAAATGTATGTGGAGATCAAAGTGACCGACACCGGCAAGGGCATTTCCGAAAGCAATCAGGCCGCCATCTTCCGGCGCTTCTATCGTGAGGAAGAAGTACACGAACAGCAGGGCGTGGGCATTGGCCTGTATCTGGCCCGCGAGATCGTAACGCGGCAAGGCGGCTATATCAAGGTAGTTTCGGAGCCGGGCAAGGGTTCGGAATTTTCCATTATGCTGCCTACAAAATAGAACGCGGCGGACGGCCATTTCCGGCTGCCCGCCGTAAATTTTTTTTGAAATGTCCGAGCGTTGTAACATTTCACCCTGATTTTCAATGAAATTTTTTGGCCGCTGTAACATTTCGCGGACATTTGGGTTTTACAATAGCCTTATCAACAGGCAGAAAGCCTTGAAAGGAGTTTTGAGTATGAGCGTTTTGCAGACGATTGATCTGAAAAAGTATTACGGCACAGAGCCGAACATCACTCGCGCCCTTGACGGTGTGAACTTCTCTGTAAATGACGGTGAATTTGTGGCCGTTGTGGGAACCTCTGGCAGCGGCAAGTCTACCCTGCTTCACATGATGGGCGGGCTGGACACTCCTACTTCTGGCAATGTGATTGTCCGGGACAAAGAGCTGTCAAAAATGAACGATGAGCAGCTTACCATCTTCCGCCGCCGCAACATCGGCTTTATCTTCCAGAACTATAACCTTGTTCCTATCCTGAATGTGTATGAGAACATCGTCCTGCCGGTGGAGCTGGACGGGGACACGGTGGATCAGAAGTTTTTGGACGAGATCGTTCGCCTGCTGGGGCTGGAAGATAAACTGAATAATATGCCGAACAATCTTTCCGGCGGCCAGCAGCAGCGTGTGGCGATTGCCCGCGCCCTGATTACCAAACCGGCTATTGTGCTGGCCGACGAGCCGACCGGCAACCTTGACAGCAAGACCAGCGCCGAGGTGCTGGGGCTTATCAAGCGTACCAGTGCGGAGTTCCGGCAAACTGTCGTGATGATTACCCACAACAACGACATTGCCCGCCTTGCAGATCGGATTGTCCGCATTGAGGACGGCAAGATTGTGGAATAAGGAGGTGGTAGGCTATGACATGGCCTTTTGAGAATGATACCAGTGCTATCACGAAAAAAATTGCTAAAAACGATATAGATAAAAACCGAGTTAAAAAGGTTTTCTCGCTTACTACGATAGTCTTTGCAACAGCACTACTCATGATGTTGATTATGTTTGAAAGCGGATATGAAACTACAAAAGATAGAATGGCAGAAGGGCAGCCACAAGTTGTTTTTTATGATCTTTCCCAGCAGCAAATTGAGTTGTTGTATTCAGAGGAAAATATCGAATCCATCAAAGTAACTGAAACAGAAAACGGGTACGATGCTTCAATTACCATTGTTGATGCCACAAAAATGACGCAATATGGTTTTTCTTCTGCGGTCGATAATATATCTTCAAAATATGACATTCATCATGTAACAAGAAACGACTTATTCATGGATAGTTTGCCCAACGGAGGACTATTAAATCAGAAAAACATGGTTCTTATGGGGGTGGCAATCTTCATTATAATTGTGAGTGCTTTAGTAATTTACAATGTTTTCTATTTATCTGTTGTAAATCAAGTGCGGCAATTTGGGCAGCTTCGTACTGTCGGAATGACACAGCAGCAAACAAAGAAAATCATCCGCTACGAAAGAAAAATTTTATGTAGAATTGGGGTTCCGATTGGTCTACTGATTGGCGGCCTTGCTGGATATTTGTTGCAACCTGATGGTTGGGATTGGATCGCTGCGGTATTCTGGGGGATAATCATTAGTCTTATCATCAATTTCGTTGTAAAAGTATCGTTAAATAGACCTACAAAAATAGCCCTCAGCATTTCCCCGATCCTTTCCAGCAAATATATGATGGAACGCTTTGATTGTAAGGTTACTAACAAAGAAAAACGAAAATTATCTTCTTTGGGGCTAGCAATCATAAGCATAACATCACACTGGAAAAGCATTTTAGTTTCTGTGCTTTCTTTGGGCCTAAGCGGGCTTTTATTCGTCTTAGCTGCGACATACACCGCTTCCATTGATCCAGAGTCTATTGTAAAGAAAGATGTCTACCAGTATGGACAATTTGCGATTGAAACTACTGGTAAATACAGCGAGAAAGTTTCAGAGATTGAAAACTTCAAACAAAAGATAATGGAGTTTCCAAACATTAGCAATATAAAGCAAGTTGTTGAAACAGATATTAGTTGGGCAGGGAAAAATAGCACAGGCAAAGATCAACTTTCTATTATTACCGCTAATGACTTTGCTTCTATTCAGCAATTCAGCGAATCAGGCGATTTGGATTACCAACAGCTTGTTCAATCTAACCAGATCGTTGCTGTAAATGGTGTAGAAGGTATTTCTAAAGGCGATACAGTAGAATTTACATTTGGGGATGGCACCCAAAAAACTTATACAGTGGGAGGCATATTAGATGGTGATCTGTATTCAAATACAGCAATTTATGGCGGCTGGTTTTTAATGCCCACTGAATTGATAGCAGAAAATTCGGTTTCTTTTAATGTTTCTATTAGGTTGATTGTAAAGGCAAATGATACCGGATTGGAACACACCACAATATCTTTAGAGAAATTAGTGGATATGTCAGATGGATTAACACTGACGACTATGCAAGAAGCGATTGCTTCAAAAGAAGCTACTATAAGGCAGGTAGGAATATCTATCATAGGCGTAACACTATTCTTGCTGCTTTTTAGTATCATTACTTTCGCAAGTACAATCATTACAAATATAGCAACAAAAAAGCGGGAATACGCTATGTTTCAATCCATCGGTATGACTAGGAAACAAACAGAAAAAATGGCACTATGCGAAAGTTGTGTATTGGCGATAGGGAGCCTGATACTTACTCTGATATTGGGAATTATTTTAGGGCAGATATTGATAAAAGGCTTGATAAGTGCAGGGATTTTCTATTTGTCATATACATTTCCATTAGCATTGTTTACTGTATATTGCATTGTGGTGGTTCTGATTATTTTGATGATTACTATTTCCGCTTTTTACAGTTTACAAAAAACTCCGTTGGTTGAGAGATTACGGATTGTAGACTAAGGAAGTAGACCCAACTAATATAAAAGTGTCCGAGCGTTGTAACATTTCACCCCGATTTTCATTGAAATTTCTTAGCCGCTGTAACACTTCGCTGACATTGGGGTTTTACAATACCCTTATCAACAAAAGTGAGGAGGCGACGCAATGGAACTGACCCCGACATTGATTTTGAATCTGGCGCTGCTGATCGTCCTACCCGTTGCCCTTGTGCTGGTGTTCCGGCAATGGCTGGCCCGGCACATCCGCTGGACGGTTGCCTTGACTGCTCTCTGTGATGTTTTCCTGTTTTGGGATGAACTGTTCTACTATGAGAGCTTCGGTCTGTTTGCTGTGCTGCTTCTGGTACAGTTGGCAGCCACTGGCGCAGCAGCGTTCCGCATTTACTGCAAACAAAGAAAGGATTGAATTTTATGAGCATTTTACAGACTATCGACCTGAAAAAGTATTACGGCACAGAGCCGAACATCACCCGCGCCCTTGACGGTGTGAACTTCTCCGTAAATGACGGTGAATTTGTGGCCGTTGTGGGAACCTCCGGCAGCGGCAAGTCTACCCTGCTTCACATGATGGGCGGGCTGGACACCCCTACTTCCGGCAATGTGATTGTCCGGGACAAAGAGCTGTCGAAAATGAACGACGAACAGCTCACCATCTTCCGCCGCCGCAACATCGGCTTTATCTTCCAGAACTATAACCTTGTTCCTATCCTGAATGTGTATGAGAACATCGTCCTGCCGGTGGAGCTGGACGGGGACACGGTGGATCAGAAGTTTTTGGACGAGATCGTTCGCCTGCTGGGGCTGGAAGATAAACTGAATAATATGCCGAACAATCTTTCCGGCGGCCAGCAGCAGCGTGTGGCGATTGCCCGCGCCCTGATTACCAAACCGGCTATTGTGCTGGCCGACGAGCCGACCGGCAACCTTGACAGCAAGACCAGCGCCGAGGTGCTGGGGCTTATCAAGCGTACCAGTGCGGAGTTCCGGCAAACTGTCGTGATGATTACCCACAACAACGACATTGCCCGCCTTGCAGATCGGATTGTCCGCATTGAGGACGGAAAGATTGTGGAGTAAGGAGGTGGCAAGCTATGACATGGCCTTTTGAAAATGATACCAGCGCCATTACAAAGAAGCTGGCAAAGAAAAGTTTACAAAGTGAAAAGCGCCGGAATCTGATGGTGGTGATCGCCGTTGCGCTGGCGGCGTTTCTAATCTGCTTTACGGGAATTGTATCTACTTCCCTGACACAAATGCAGCGCAATCAGGTTGTCGATACTTATGAGGCGGTCTGGCTGGGCGTAGAGGAAAACGACATTGAAACCCTGAAAGGAGTGCCGGAGTTTGAGCGCGTAGGCGGCTACTATATGCTCGGTGAGGAACTTTCGGAACAGGGCTATCATGCGTCCTATGTGTATTGTGACGCACAAATGATGGAGATTACCAAGGCGCAAATGAATCTGTTAGAGGGCCGGGTTCCTGAAAAAGCAAATGAAGTTGTCGTAAGCGAATACTTTCTTTCCACCTATGGAAACAATGCCAAGATCGGGGACACTGTGACCTTAGATACCGAGAGCTTTCATGGTGATTATGTTGTTACCGGCATTATGGACAGCGTAAATGAAAAAGAAGCGAATACCTGCGCGATCATCCTTTCCAAAGCTGCCCTGACAGAATGGAATGGGTTTGACCCGGCTGGCTATCGCGCCTATGTCCATTTCAAAAACAGCGACCAGTTGGGTGAAGAACTGATAACCTCTTATTGCAGGGAGATTGCAGAGGAATATGAACTTCCTACCCCCAGCATGAACAACAGGTATTTCACTTATGCCTCCAAACAACCCTTTGACGACTTTACCTTGATGGCAGGTGTGATTGCCCTTGTTCTGATCGGCGGCTATATCGTAATTCAAAGTATTTTCCGTATCTCCATCAATGACAAAATCAGGAGCTACGGGCAGCTTCGGACGATTGGCGCGACCCCAAAGCAAATCAAGCGGATTGTAAAGAACGAGGGACGCAAACTCAGCAGTATCGGGATTCTGATTGGCACAGTGCTGGGCATATGCGGCGGTTTTCTTCTGTTTTCCAAGGGCTTTAACGCTGTTTCCTATGTGGCAACGGTTATTTTGACGCTTATAAGCAGTTGGCTCATGGTATCTATTTCCATCCGTAAGCCGGTGAAGATTGCGGCAGGGATTTCCCCCATTGAAGCCGTCCGTTTTACCCCGGCGCAAAAGGCCATCCGCAGCCGGAAAAAGAACATCAAACTCAATCCTGTTTCAATGGGAATTGCGAATTTTAAGCGTGACCGAAAAAAGACAATTAGTATAGTTGCATCTTTGAGTATCGGCGGAATTTTGCTGATGGTGGTATCCTCCATTGTTTTAGTACGCTCACCAGAACAAATTGCAAGACTATATTTTCCAGACAGTGATTACAAAATCTATCTCCAAGATCTATCGGAAGAAATGTTGGTAAAAGGTAATCCGCTGAATGAGGAACTAAAACAGGAAGTTTTATCTATTGATGGTGTCACGGATATAATCGTAGCTAGACAGTCTCTCTATACCAGCATTAAAACAGATGCTAACCAAAATTCGGGAATATGTGATACGCTGACCGACCAGAATTATGCTATGGTTGAGGCTGCATTGACAGCGGGAACGATGCCGACAGATTCTCATAGTATTGTAATTCACGACAAGATTGCAGCTCATTTTGAAGATATGGGCGTCGGTTCCACCGTTGAATTTTCTTCTGTGGATGGTAAGCAATCCATTCCTGTTACAATATCGGGAATGTTTTCCGCTTCAAAAATGCCTGTGATTTTCGGACATGGACGCTCTCATACAGATGGTTCGGTTTTCTTTGCTCCAAAAGATTTATTCTGCGAACTGCACCCAGAAATTACTACTTTTGATTACTCATGGAGCATTGTAAGCGATCCGAAAAAAGACGAAACTGTAAAAGCTGAACTGAAAAATATTGTAGCTGAACATAGTAACCTTGCTTTAGACGAAATAGATACAGCGATTGCGGCTGAAAAATCACAAAATTCTGTGGCGTTTGGTAGTATGCAGGTTCTTTCATGGCTGGTATTCCTCTTTGGTGTTATCAACCTGATTAACACGACCCTCTCTAATCAGATGTCCAGAAAACAGGAAAACAGTGTTTTGCGTTCCATTGGCCTGACCCAAAAACAGCTATGCAAAATGAATATCTGCGAGGGCCTATGCTATGCGTTCTTTGCAACATTGGCAATCCTGATTGTCGGACTTCCTATTTCTGTCGTCGTAAGCAGAGAAATGGGCAGCGCTACCCTACACGGAAAAGTAGTGCCATATCAATTCCCGGTTTTGGAAATGGGGCTGTTCATTCTGGTGTTGTTCGGAATGGAACTGATCTTGTCTGTATGGACAATCCGCAGACAGAAAAAACAATCTCTGATTGAACAAATGCGGGCAATGGAATAACCGTATGGGATCGGCGGGGCGGCGTGTGCTGCCCCGCCTTTTTCGCCATTTCTCTAAGAAATTTTTGAAATGTCCGAGCGTTGTAACAATTCAGCCTGTTTTTCTGTCGAAATCAAAGGCACCTCGGACATTTGTGTAACATTTGTAGTGTATGCTTGTGGTAAATCAATATTGGGGGTGAGGACACATGAAAAAGATACTGCTGATTGACGACAGCGACACCTATACATGGTGTCTGCAAAAATACTTACAGCACCGGGGCTACCCGGTGAAAACGGCTTGCACGCTGAAAGAAGCGCGGGCCGCCATCCAAGAGGAAATGCCGCTGGTGGTCTGCTGTGATCTCGACCTGCCGGACGGTTCCGGCATGGACTTTCTGGACGAGGTGCGGGCCGCAGACAAGGAGCTGCCTTTTATTCTGGCGTCCTGCCATGACAAGGACGACTACGAACAAGAGGCTATGCGCCGGGGCGCGACGCTGTGCATGGACAAAATGAAAGGGCTGCTGCAAGATAAGCTGGTGGAATACGCCTACCGGCAGTTATCCGGCGAAAAGGTCCCGACTTTTCACAAGCTGCTCTTTGTCCATGCGGAAGATACCAACGCCGAAGTGCTGCGGGCTGCTATGCTGCAAAAGGGCTTTGATCTGATTCTGGTTCCCTCGATTGGGGAGGCCAAGCGCCGGATTTTTGAGGATAAGGAAATAGACCTAATCTTGTGTGATGTGGAACTGCCGGACGGCACAGCAATGGAGCTGTTTCATACGCTGCGGCGGGTGGCGGGGATGTTCCAAATGAAGAATCCCCCTGTCCGGCTTCTGCCATTCTTTATCCTCACCGAGAACAATGACCTTGCCACGGAATATGAATACCGGCATGAGGGCGTGAACGACTACATCACCGCCCCGGTCAATATCCCGGAGCTGATCCGGCGAGTTCTGTTCTTTGTAGAATGAAGCTTTTTTATTCGGCGGCTTTGTTAAGCAAGGCCGCCATTTTTAATTCATTTATCTTCAATGTTTGTTCTGAATATCGTATAATGTAGAGGAACGGCTGTGATTTCATAGAGTGGTGAGGTGTTTATATTATGAATGAACGAGAAAAAACGATTCGACTATGGTTTGATATGTGGCTCAATCAGCAGGATATGGGCATTGATGATATTTTTACAGAAGATGTAATCTATACAGAAAGCTGGAGTCCCCAGTATAACAACCGAAAAACAGTAAAGCATTGGTTTCAGGAATGGAATACCCGTGGCAAGGTGGTCATTTGGGAAGTCAAGCAATTTTTTCATAAGGGAGATCAAACGATTGTGGAGTGGTATTTCAAAAACGAAATGAACAATGGAAGTATAGAGGAATTTGATGGAATCTCGCTGGTTGAGTGGACAGAGGATAATAAAATAAAGGCGTTAAAAGAATTTGGGTGTAATCGCAATACCTATAATCCATACCAGGAAGGCGATACCCCTCAATTCAGAGCAGACAAAGCGAATTGGTTTTGATTGAGTGCTTATGGAGGTAAAATATGATGTATCGGACAGAATTAGTAGAAGGAATTACCGTGGAAAATGTAACAGAGAAAATCAATGCAAAAATAGAAGAAATGGAAAAGGAAAGCTATCGACTTGTTACGATGTCTTTTTGGGGAACCGAAAGAGCTGTACTGGTTTTCAAAAAAGGGTTAAAGGGTAGTTTGCTTTAACACATAGTTTGCTTTTGAACTGTCGTCTATGGTGCGTTGACAGACTGGTAATCTCGACTATTCGTTAAAGGACTTTATTGTGGACTGTTCGAGCAAGCCATTGGGCTTTGAGGTGACAAATATGAAAGTATTGGTTAGTGCCTGTATTATGGGAGAGAACTGTAAATATAATGGGAAAAACAACAAAAATTCAGCAGCTATCCATTTTTTAAAAGATAAAGAAGTGATTTCTATCTGCCCGGAAGTATTAGCAGGAATGGAAACTCCCAGACCCTGCGCAGAAATTGTGAATGGGAGAGTAGTTGATGAAAACGGAAATGATGTTAGTTTAGAATATAATAAGGCAGTGGCAGTTGCATTATCGAAAATTCAGAATGAAGAGATTGATTTAGTTATATTACAATCCAGAAGCCCTACCTGTGGTGTTAATCAGATATATGATGGTAGCTTCACTGGAAAGTTAGTTTCTGGAATGGGTTTGTTTGCAAAGGCATTAAAACAAAAAGGATATCATGTCATTGATGTTGAAGAAATATAAGTTTACCATTTTTCATTTGTTGAGGGATAAGGTTCCTAACGCATTAAGGCTGCATTTTTATATTCGCCTGATGCAAATGTCAATGGGAGCATGAGCGACTATATCATAGAATATTATTTTTTTCACGGAGGCTGATATGAAAGAAAAAATATTGATAATAGAAGATAATCCGTTGATACGGAATGAATTGAAAACGCTGCTGCAAAGCAATGGCTATGAAGCGGCGGCTCCGGAAGATTTTTCTGATGTGATTGATCGGATCAAAGCCGAACAGCCACACTTGATTTTACTGGACATCAAGCTACCGGGAACCAGTGGCTTTTCTCTCTGCACCGAGGTCCGCACATTTTCCGAGGTGCCGATTATTTTTGTAACGAGCTGTAATACAGATATGGATGAATTAAACAGCATTATGCTGGGCGGAGACGCTTTTATCACGAAGCCCTATAATACAGCGATCCTGCTTGCGAAAATTGCTTCTCTGTTGAAAAAAGTCTATCCCACACAGCAAAGGGAACAGATCGTCTATGGAGATGCGGTGCTGCATCTGGAATCCAGCAGTCTGGACTATCATGGACAGAGCGTAGAACTTACCAAGAACGAATTGAAAATTCTCTATTACCTTTTCAAGAACGGAGGAAAAATCTGTTCTCGCGGAGATATTATTGAGTATTTGTGGGACAATCAGCTATATGTGGATGACAATGCTTTGAGCGTCAATATCAACCGTATCCGGGAAAAACTGGCGGGCATCGGTCTGACGGATTTTATCAAGACAAAGCACCGACAGGGGTACACGATATGAACAGCAAACGATATTGGAAAAACAGGCTGCCATTTCTGCTGACGAACTTGGTCTGTATGGCTGCGCTCACTGTATTTCTGCTGGTGTGCGGCAATTCGGTTTCCGCAGTAGTATTGATCCTGATCGTATGGGCATTGGTTTTGCTGACGGGACTTATCCTCACTTACTGGAAACGGAAGCGGCAGATGAAAAAACTTCTGGATATGGCGGAACAACTTTCAGAACGATACCTCATTTCCGAAGTGATGGAGCTGCCGGAACAGGCCGAGGATCAGGTTTACTATCAGCTGTTGAAGATGGCAGGAAAATCCATGTTGGAGCAGATTGGAGAGGTCGAGCGGGAACGCCTGGAGTACAAAGAATACATTGAGCAATGGATTCACGAAATCAAAACGCCCATTACTGCCATGAAACTTCTATGTGAAAACCATCGGATGGACTGGACAAAAGAACTTCTGCTGGAACTGGAAAAGACCAACCGCTTTACCGAACAGGCTCTTTATTACGCCCGTAGTGAGCATACAGAGAAAGATTATTCTGTCCGGGAAATGGCGCTGTCCCAAGTGGTGCATGGGGCGATTGCAGATAATAAATATCTGCTGCTCCAAAGTGGTATGCGTCTGGAAGTGGAGGAAATGCAGGATACGGTTTATTCAGATGAAAAGTGGGTGCGCTTTATTCTGAACCAACTGATTGCCAATGCGGTCAAGTATCGTACTGAACAGCCGGTTCTTCGCCTATCTACCCATAAACGGCAAGATCAGGTTGTCCTTGTAGTGGAGGATAACGGAATCGGGATTGCTGCGTCCGATCTGCCCCGTATTTTTGAAAAGGGATTTACCGGTCAGAATGGTCGTCTGATTCAGCAATCCACAGGAATTGGTCTGTATCTGTGCAAACGGCTCTGTGAAAAGCTGGGCATTGGCATTACGGCGGAGTCGTCGGAACATGGCACAGCCATTTCACTTTCTTTCCATATTAACTGTTTGATTCATGAAGTGCAGAGCTGAGAGGCGTTCTGCACTTCTTACATTTTTGTTAGAACTTTGTAAGAAAACTTGATACAAACGAAGCCGCTCTTATTTTACAATAGAGATCAGAGGTGATAACAATGAAAGAAATTTTGAAACTGGATCATATCCAAAAATATTACGGAAATGGCGGGAATGTTACAAAAGCAATTCAGGACATCAGCTTTTCCGTTCAGGAGGGGGAATTTGTAGGGATCATGGGAGCATCCGGCTCCGGTAAAACTACCCTGCTCAACTGTATTTCCACCATTGATACCGTCAGTGCGGGACATATCTATCTGGATGGGACCGATGTGACGGAAATCAATGAAAAACAGATTGCCCGGTTTCGTCGGGAGAATCTTGGATTTGTATTTCAGGATTTTAACCTGCTGGACACTCTGACAATCTCGGAAAACATTGCCTTGGCACTGACTATCAACAAGGTTCCCGCAGGCGAGATTGATGGGCGGGTGCGGGAAATGGCCGGAAAGCTGAATATCACGGATATTCTGGATAAATACCCCTATCAGGTGTCCGGCGGCCAGAAACAGCGGTGTGCCTGTGCCAGAGCTATTATCAACCAGCCTAAGCTGATCTTGGCGGACGAACCTACCGGCGCGTTAGACAGTCACTCGTCACAAGCCTTGCTCTCCACAATCCAGAGTATTAACGAAAGCCTTGACGCCACAATCCTGATGGTAACACACGACGCTTTTTCGGCAAGCTATGCCAATCGTATTCTCTTTTTAAGAGATGGTGCAATCTTCACGGAAATTCTCAAAGGCAGTGATTCTCGTAGGGTTTTCTTTGAAAAAATCTTGGATGTCCTTACCATGATGGGAGGAGGCGTGAATGATGTACGCTAAATTAGCACTTGAAAATGTAAAGAAATCTACAAAAGACTATTTGATATATATTGTCACTCTGACGGCGTGTATATCTATGTTTTATGCTTTTCTTTCCATTTCAAGCAATTATTATGAGCCGAATATAGGAGCAGAATTTAATTTAGATATATTAGGTGATGGAATAAAATATGCGATTCTATTGATTACCGTATTGCTGATGTTCCTTATGCAGTATGTAAACCACTTTATGATACAACGGCGAAAAAGAGAATTTGCAATTCAGAGTATTATTGGAATGGAGCAATCAACGATAGCTCGACTTTTCTTTGTAGAATCACTAATAATGGGAATTTTTTCGCTTATTGTGGGGATAGGATTAGGTGGTGTGTTTTCTCAATTCATTACTGCTATGCTGCTTCAAATGTATCATAAACCATTTGAATTTTCATTTATGCTTTTTCCAGATACAATCATTTTGACGATTCTATTTTTCTGCATATGTTTTGCGACAGTTGGTTTATCTCAAGTTCGCACGATACGAAAAATAAAGATAATTGATATGCTAAATGCAGAACGAAAAAATGATATATTGGGAACCCCCCACAAATGGATATACAAACTCTTTCCAGTAAATTTTGTCCTTTATCTGCTGATTACCTTTTATAATATTAGAACCCTGTCTTACTACTTTAACGGAGAATTTGAACTGGTAATCAAAATATGGTCTGCAATCAGCATTATTGTACCAATTCTGATGTTGATTACGCATATAAGGGAAAGATTCAGAAGAAAAGAACAAAACACAGTAAAGCAGCTCTTTTTGATTGAATGTATTTGCCTGTTGGAACTGATTATTCTTTCCATATTGCCAGTTTTCAAAGTGTACCTTGCAATGCCGATGGATAAAGGTGCTTTTAATGTTTATATGGGATTTCTGTTTTGGTGTGTTGTATTTGGAGTGAGTGTATTTTTCGTTTTGTTTAGTAATTACTTGTTGGTTATCAAAGAACGCCAGAAGTATAAAGAAGAAAATCTGTTCTTTTTTGGACAACTGTTATCTAAATTAAAATCGAAAACACTTTCAATGACTTTGATTTGCCTCACACTTACATTGTCCATGGCATTGTTTTTTGTAACACCGCTCCTTGTTGGATGGGCACAAGGTTTTTTGGAAAAAAGAGTTCCTTTTGATATACAAATTTCATCGGACTACATTGGTATGCAGTCTGGTTATATCGGCATACAGTCCGAAAAAGAGCTGCCTGTAACGGATTATAGTTTTCTTGATTCTTTCATTGAAAAGAATATTTCTGTTCGTGATGATTGCTCTTTTAAGACATACTTTGTAAACAAAACTGACTTTTATAACCAACTGGAGAATAGCAGGAAAAATGCCTCACCCATCACAGCGATTTCTTTGTCCGACTATAACCATCTATTAAAGATGGCAGGTTATGATGAAATTTCTTTACGGGATCATGAATTTACAACCCAGTGGCTTTCAATAACGCCCCAAGATTCAATTTCGGCGTATCTTGAAGCTCACAAATCTATTAAAACTGATGGAGGCGATTTACAGCTTGCTGATATTTCTGCACATACAGTAGACTTAGGCGAAGATTTATATAATTTTCAAAGTGTGATATATATTGTACCAGATCACATTTGCAATAAACTGACATCAGCTAATACATTCCGGTATATGATGGCAGATAAAACAATTTCTTATGATATTGCTCAAGAATTAAAATCATACTTTGAAAATTCAAGTCTTACTGGTTCGCTTGTAACTTATAACATTACCATGCGGACAATCGAGGTAAATGATAATTCTGCTATCATTTTCATTATGCAAACTGGATTGACATATAGCGCAATCATCTTGTTTGTAACCTGTTTTACTATCTTGGCTTTGCAGCAATTATCAGATTCCGGGAAATATAAATATCGTTTTCGGGTTCTAAGAAATATGGGCGTTGAAGAATCCCATATACGAAAGTTGATTTTGAAACAATTAGCTGTATGGTTTGGTGTTCCGATTATACTGGCCCTTATCTTGTCTGGCGCATTTCTTGTATTTTTGTTTGTAGGATTCCATATGCAGATTGCAGTGTATATCGGGGTACAGCGGTTGGTACAGCAGCTTTTGATTGTGTTGGCCATTTTGTGCGTCCTTTTAATTAGTTACTTTATTAGTACATGGATATTATTCCGAAAATCGGCAAGCCAGTGAAGAAATAAATTGGGTTCAGGACATGGAAATTCGATTTGCTGATTTTATCGCGGCGGACGGCCATTTCCGGCTGCCCGCCGTAAATTTTTTTTGAAATGTCCGAGCGTTGTAACATTTCACCCTGATTTTCAATGAAATTTTTTGGCCGCTGTAACATTTCGCGGACATTTGGGTTTTACAATACCCCATAGGGAAACTGTAAAACGATTCACAATAGGAGGAAGTTCGTATGAGAAAATACTTTTTTGCACTTTCGTATTTCAAAAAAAAGAAAATGCTATCCCTTGTTCTTTTGATGATTTTTTCATCTATTTTGGCTCTATGTCCACCTTATATTATCAGCTTCATTTTGGATAATGGCGTTGTTAAAATGTCTCCTAAAATAATTATTGGAGGTGGCGTTTTTCTGATATGTATATATGTGGGTAGTTTTGCTGTCAATTATTTTATCAGCCAAACGCTAACTAAAACCAGTAGCTATTTTATTGCAAACTTGAAGAATGATTTGTTCACGCAAATTCTAAAACTACCTATGGAATTTTTCGACAATCAACAAACAGGATATATTTTGGAACGCATTAAAGAAGCTGATACACTGAATGTATTTTTCTCACCAGTATTTTTGAAATTTATAACCAGCGTATTTTCGTTTGTTGGTGCATTGGCGCTCATTATTTCTATTCGATGGGAATTGGCGATTGTCTTGCTTATTTTTCTGCCACTAATATATTACTTTACAAATTATTCAAGCATCCAAATTAAAAAGGCATCAAAAGCCTTGCTGGAATCAACAGCTCAAACATCTGGAAAAGTACAAGAAAATATAGGCGGTATCTCTGCTGTTAAAGAAATGAAAATAGAACAGCAACGCGCTTCGGAAATTTCTAAACAATTAAAAAATGTTGCCGACAAATCTGTTCAGCGTGGCAAGATGATGAATTTAGCTTCGGGGGGAGTATTAGGAATTTCTAATATTTCATCAGTAATTCTTGTTGTTTGTTCTGGATTACTGATTGTGAACGGAAAAATGTCTTTGGGAAACTATTGGGCAATTTCACAGTATGCCTTATTAGTATTCGCACCCATGCAGCTTTTATCCAGTATCAGCATTATGGTACAACCGGGACTTGCTGCACTATCAAGAATTGGAGAGTTGTTAAAACTTAAAACAGAAGATCAAGTATCAGGTGACAAAAAAACAGGAAAAATTGAGGATATTATTTTTTCTGATGTTTCTTTCGCATATACAGAAAAGCCAGTTGTTCAAAACTTTAATTTGCAATCCCATAAGAATGACAAAATCGTATTGTTTGGTAAAAATGGAAGTGGCAAAACAACGATTGCAAAACTTTTGATTGGGTTTTACAAAAACTACACTGGTTCAATTCAGATTAACGGAATTGAATTGCGCGATATTTCTGTTACCGATTTGCGAAACAGAATTGGTATTGTGGCTCAAAACATTTTTCTGTTTTCAGGCTCATTACTAGACAATATAAGATATATTTCGCCCGAATCGAGTGAGCAGGAAGTTATGAACGCTCTTGAAAAAGCAGGACTTGACATATCAGAGTTTGCAGGTGGACTTCATTTTATAATAAATGAAAACGGAAAAAATTTATCAGGGGGACAACGACAAAAGATCGCACTTGCAAGGATGATTGTTAAAAATCCAGATGTAATGATTTTTGATGAAGCAACTTCAAATTTAGATGTCGCTACAAGTAATTTACTTAAACAGTCTATTCACTCTATTTTTGCAGAAAAAATGTGCATTATCATAACACACGATCAAGAAATGGCGGCTATCGCCGATAAAGTTTTAAGGCTTTCGGAATAATGGAAATTTATTGTGGCGGACGACCATTCCCGGCTGCTCGCCGTAAGTAAATGGTTTTGAAATGTCCGAGCGTTGTAACATTTCACCCCGATTTTCAATGAAATTTTTTAACGGCTGTAACATTTAGCGGACATTTGGGTTTTACAATGACCTTATCAACAAAAGCGAGGAGGCGACGCAATGGAACTGACCCCGACCTTGATTTTGAATCTGGCGCTGCTGATCGTCCCGCCCGTTGTCCTTGTGCTGGTGTTCCGGCAATGGCTGGCCCAGCACATTCGCTGGGTGGTTGCCTTGACTGCTCTCTGTGATGTTCTCCTGTTTTGGAATGAACTGTTCTACTATGAGAGTTTCGGCCTGTTCGCTGTGCTGATTCTGGTACAGTTGGCAGCCACCGGCGCAGCAGCGTTCCGCATTTACAACAAACAAAGAAAGGATTGAATTTTATGAGCATTTTACAGACTATCGACCTGAAAAAGTATTACGGCACAGAGCCGAACATCACCCGCGCCCTTGACGGTGTGAACTTCTCCGTAAATGACGGTGAATTTGTGGCCGTTGTGGGAACCTCCGGCAGCGGCAAGTCTACCCTGCTTCACATGATGGGCGGGCTGGACACCCCTACTTCCGGCAATGTGATTGTCCGGGACAAAGAGCTGTCGAAAATGAACGACGAACAGCTCACCATCTTCCGCCGCCGCAACATCGGCTTTATCTTCCAGAACTATAACCTTGTTCCTATCCTGAATGTGTATGAGAACATCGTCCTGCCGGTGGAGCTGGACGGGGACACGGTGGATCAGAAGTTTTTGGACGAGATCGTTCGCCTGCTGGGGCTGGAAGATAAACTGAATAATATGCCGAACAATCTTTCCGGCGGCCAGCAGCAGCGTGTGGCGATTGCCCGCGCCCTGATTACCAAACCGGCTATTGTGCTGGCCGACGAGCCGACCGGCAACCTTGACAGCAAGACCAGCGCCGAGGTGCTGGGGCTTATCAAGCGTACCAGTGCGGAGTTCCGGCAAACTGTCGTGATGATTACCCACAACAACGACATTGCCCGCCTTGCAGATCGGATTGTCCGCATTGAGGACGGAAAGATTGTGGAGTAAGGAGGTGGCAAGCTATGACATGGCCTTTTGAAAATGATACCAGCGCCATTACAAAGAAGCTGGCAAAGAAAAGTTTACAAAGTGAAAAGCGCCGGAATCTGATGGTGGTGATCGCCGTTGCGCTGGCGGCGTTTCTAATCTGCTTTACGGGAATTGTATCTACTTCCCTGACACAAATGCAGCGCAATCAGGTTGTCGATACTTATGAGGCGGTCTGGCTGGGCGTAGAGGAAAACGACATTGAAACCCTGAAAGGAGTGCCGGAGTTTGAGCGCGTAGGCGGCTACTATATGCTCGGTGAGGAACTTTCGGAACAGGGCTATCATGCGTCCTATGTGTATTGTGACGCACAAATGATGGAGATTACCAAGGCGCAAATGAATCTGTTAGAGGGCCGGGTTCCTGAAAAAGCAAATGAAGTTGTCGTAAGCGAATACTTTCTTTCCACCTATGGAAACAATGCCAAAATTGGGGACACTGTGACCTTAGACACCGAGAGCTTTCATGGTAATTATGTTGTTACCGGCATTATGGACAGTGTAAATGAGAAAGAAGCAAATACCTGCGCCATCATTCTTTCCAAAGCCGCCCTGACAGAATGGGCTGGGTTTGACCCGGCTGGGTATCGTGCCTATGCCCATTTCAAAAACAGCGACCAGTTGGACGAAGAACTGATGACCTCTTATTGTAGGGAGATTGCGGAGGAATATCAGCTTCCTATACCCAAAATGAACAACAAGTATTTTGCTTATGCTTCTAAATCCTTTAATTTTGCACTGATGGCTAGCGTGATTGCCATTGTTCTGATCGGCGGCTATATTGTGATCCAGAGTATCTTCCGTATCTCCATCAATGACAAAATCAAGAGCTACGGGCAGCTTCGGACGATTGGTGCAACGCCAAAGCAAATCAAGCGGATTGTAAAGCGAGAGGGACGCAAACTCGGCAGTATCGGAATTTTGATTGGTACAGTGCTGGGCGTATGCACTGGTTTTCTCCTGTTTTCCAAGGGATTTAACGCTGTTTCCTATGTGGCAACGGTTATTTTGACACTTATAAGCAGTTGGATCATTGTATCTGTTTCCATCCGTAAGCCGGTGAAAATTGCGGCAGGGATTTCCCCCATTGAAGCCGTCCGTTTTACCCCGGCGCAAAAGGACATCCGCAGCCGCAAAAAGAATATCAAGCTCAATCCTATTTCAATGGGAATTGCGAATTTTAAGCGTGACCGAAAAAAGACCGTTGCTATTGTAGCTTCATTGAGTTTGGGCGGAATTATCCTGCTTGTGGTATCCTCCATTGTTTTGCTGCGCTCACCAGAGGCACTTGCAAGACAGTTTTTCCCAGACGGCGACTATAAAATTTATTTGGATTCTGAAATGACAGAAGAAAAGGTTATGGCAGCGGGAAATCCATTGAATGAGGAATTAAAGCAGGAAATCTTATCTATTGATGGCGTTACAGATATAATTCCAAGCAGGCAATCTCTCCATGCAACTTATAAAACAGAGATTCATCAAGCTGGTGGTATGTGCGATATGCTGACCGACCTGAATTATGCGGCAGTTGAAGCGGCTCTGACAGAGGGAACCATGCCAACAGATTCCCGTAGTATTGTAATTGACTATAATGTGCTAAAGCAGAATGAGGATATGGGTGTTGGTTCAACGGTTGAGATTTCTTTGGGAGAAGAACAGCCATCCGTTTCTGTTACCATATCGGGGTTATACGCTCCTGCAAAGGTATATTCAGGACATGGCAGGATGCACTTAGATGGGGCAACTCTTTTTGCACCAGAAGCGTTGTTCCACGAACTGCACCCGGAAATCACCTCTTTTGACTATTCATGGAGCATTGTAAATGCCCCTAAAAAAACGGACTATGTGGGAGCTGAATTGAAAAATATTGTTGCCAGCCATAGTAATATTGCCTTAGATGAAATCAATACAGTGATTGAATATGAAGAAATGACAAATTCTTTTGCGTTTGGCAGTATGGAGATACTTTCATGGTTGGTATTTCTCTTTGGCGTTATCAACCTTATCAATACGACACTCTCTAACCAGATAGCCCGAAAGCAGGAAAACAGTATTCTGCGTTCTAGCGGCCTAACACAAAAACAGCTATGTAAAATGAACATCTGTGAGGGGCTGTGCTATGCGCTCTTTGCAACATTGGCGACGCTGATCGTTGGGCTTCCGGCTTCCATCTTTGCTTGCAGAAAAATGAGTGTAGGTGCTTTTGCCGGAAATGTAGTGCCTTACAAATTCCCGGTTTTGGAAATGGGGCTGTTCATTCTGGTGTTGTTCGGAATGGAGCTGATCTTGTCTGTATGGACAATCCACAGACAGAAAAAACAATCCCTGATCGAACAAATCCGGGCGATGGAATGACCTTTTGAGATCGGCGGGGCGGCGTGTGCTGCCCCGCTTTTTCCGCCATTTCTCAAAGAAATTTTTGAAATGTCCGAGCTTTGTAACAATTCAGCCTGTTTTTCTGTCGAAATTAAAGGCACCTCGGACATTTGTGTAACATTTGTAGTTTATGCTTGTGGTAAATCAATATTGGGGGTGAGGACACATGAAAAAGATACTGCTGATTGACGACAGCGACACCTATACATGGTGTCTGCAAAAATACTTACAGCACCGGGGCTACCCGGTGAAAACGGCTTGCACGCTGAAAGAAGCGCGGGCCGCCATCCAAGAGGAAATGCCGCTGGTGGTCTGCTGTGATCTCGACCTGCCGGACGGTTCCGGCATGGACTTTCTGGACGAGGTGCGGGCCGCAGACAAGGAGCTGCCTTTTATTCTGGCGTCCTGCCATGACAAGGACGACTACGAACAAGAGGCTATGCGCCGGGGCGCGACGCTGTGCATGGACAAAATGAAAGGGCTGCTGCAAGATAAGCTGGTGGAATACGCCTACCGGCAGTTATCCGGCGAAAAGGTCCCGACTTTTCACAAGCTGCTCTTTGTCCATGCGGAAGATACCAACGCCGAAGTGCTGCGGGCTGCTATGCTGCAAAAGGGCTTTGATCTGATTCTGGTTCCCTCGATTGGGGAGGCCAAGCGCCGGATTTTTGAGGATAAGGAAATAGACCTAATCTTGTGTGATGTGGAACTGCCGGACGGCACAGCAATGGAGCTGTTTCATACGCTGCGGCGGGTGGCGGGGATGTTCCAAATGAAGAATCCCCCTGTCCGGCTTCTGCCATTCTTTATCCTCACCGAGAACAATGACCTTGCCACGGAATATGAATACCGGCATGAGGGCGTGAACGACTACATCACCGCCCCGGTCAATATCCCGGAGCTGATCCGGCGGGTTCTGTTCTTTGTGGAATGAAGCTTTTTTATTCGGCGGCTTTGTTAAGCAAGGCCTCCATTTTTAATTCATTTATCTTCAATGTTTGTTCTGAATATCGTATAATGTAGGGAAACGGCTGTGTTTTCATAGAGTGGTGAGGTGTTTATATTATGAATGAACGAGAAAAAACGATCCGACTATGGTTTGATATGTGGCTCAATCAGCAGGATATGGGGATTGATGATATATTTGCAGAAGATGTGATCTATACAGAAAGCTGGAGTCCCCAGTATAACAACCGAAAAACAGTAAAGCATT
>NZ_CANTKB010000015.1 GCF_947654165.1 uncultured Blautia sp. | reverse complement strand
CAATTTTTGTGATTGGCTCCATGGTGCACTCCTGTGCAATTTCAATGTCAGTTTTAAATCCCATTTCTAAAACCTCCCTTAAAAGTAATATAAATAAAATGGCTGAACCATATTATTTTCTTTTATATTCAAAGTCAGCCTTTGTCGGCCAAATGTGTTTCTCGTGTTTTAGCATTGCTTCCGATGCTTTTTTTCACTAATGCAGTCAATGGGCTTCTGTACAGGAAAAACACCAGTACCGTATTAACAGCAGTCAGTAAAACAGTCTGGATCACACGTCCTGCATAAAGTACAGCCCATGGGGTTCCATAATATAAATGCAAACCAATACAGGTAAAACCCAGAGAACCGATGAGTCCGTTCACCACCAGTACCCCCAGTACATGCCAGATTTCCATTCGTTTTTTCATAAAATGCATCATAAGTCCGGGAAGAACACCCGTAAGAATTGCGGAGACTGATATAAACGGGTTTGGTGCATAACCCTGCAGCAAACTGCCGATCAGATCACCCAAAAATCCACAGATTCCTCCCACCACAGGACCAAACCAAAATCCTGCAAGATATACAGGGGTCTGGCTCACTGTAATACGAAGTGTCGGCCCAATGTTGATCACAAGCAATCTTGCAAGCACAATGTTCATTGCAATCAATGCACCTGCAAAAACCATAATCTTGACTTTGTTTTCTTTTTTCATTTGTAATAAATCCTCCTCCAGCACTGTCAGAAATCAGAGTTTTGGCATAGTAGTTTACTACACCAAAGAGAAGAACCTACCTTTAATGTAGTAGCGGATGCAATATTGCATCGTGGATAATCTTTTGATTACCTTCGTTCATGGGCAACTTCCCATCCCATGACACTTAACGCACAATACCTACTCTACTAATACGCTGCTTTATTTTAAGACAGTTTTTTTTCAATTGCTTTCATCATATTGATGGAAATATCTCCCACCACAGCTAAATCTTCTGCAGCCAGGCATACTGCAAAATTATCGGAAAACAGAATCTGTGAAGAAGGTGGAAACTCATCGTCTCCCTCCCACAGAATAAACTTCACAAACAGATTGTCCATAAATTCCAGGATATAAGAACAATCTCCTTCGGTTGATTTTTCTGCTCCCAAATGTTCCATTACCTTTTGAAACTGCTCCAGTTTATTTCCATAAGAAAAGGCAAAACGCATCAGGCATCTGCCCTGGAACTGTCTGAAATACACCTCGCCCCACGGAACATCATGATAAGTAATAAACTTACCAGTAGAAAGAGCAATGTGTCTCTCCGTCATAAAACGGGCAATTAAAATTTTCGCATTCATTGCATCATCCAGAGGATACACTCCGATGGAATCCTCCACATGACGAATCTCATAATCCGGGAATGAAACAAGATACGTGCTTCCCATGAAATGCACTGTAAACTTCTGTGTCTCTTCGTCATAAGGAAATCCTGTCCGCTCACTGATCTCTTTGGGATCCAATTCCTTATATGCTGCCAAATAATGCTCATAGGGCCGCTGTTCTTTGCTGTCTTTTGCATAATCAAAATTCATATGTTCACCTCGGATATCTTAATCATCCTGTGTACAGGATGGGAATAATGTTGTATCTGTATGAGGAATAAAACAGCATGCCACAAACTCATCCATATACGTCGGAACTGCAGAAAGTTCCAGATAAGTCATATTCGCTGCCAACTCATAACATTTTCTCTCCGCATCTCTGGAAAGAAGCATGGTATATGCACCGGACAAGGAGGAGTTTCCGATATAATGGAATTTCTCCATCGGAATATCTGGGAACATACCGATTCGCACTGCGTTTCTCATGTTGATTCCGCTTCCGATACCACCTGCCACATATACATCGTCAATCATTTCCACATCAAAATCAAGGGATGCCAACATGGTTCTGATTGCAGAAAAAATAGCTCCCTTTGCACGGATAAAGTTATCAATATCTACTTCATTGATCTCTACGTCTTTAACAGAACCTGCTTCGTCTTCAAAAGCCAGAACATAACTGCCCATTCCATATGCATCATGGCGAACACGTTTGCCTTCTCTGACAAATTTTCCCTTTGGATTGATAATTCCTGTACGGAAAAGTTCTGCAATAACATCAATAATACCGGAACCACACAGACCGATGGGTTTCTGCCCTTCTTCTCCTATCACATGAAAAGATGGTTCCATGGTTTCTTTATCAATGGTACATGCTTCGATCGCACCGTCTGTTGCACGCATACCGCAGCTAATGTCTCCGCCTTCAAATGCAGGACCTGCTGAACATGCACAACTCATCATAAAATCAGAGTTTCCAAACACCAGCTCACCGTTGGTACCTAAGTCAATGAACAGAGAAAACTCCGGGCGATTCCATAACATACTTACCAGAGCACCTGCTGTAATATCTCCGCCCACATAGCTTCCAATATTCGGTGCCACAATGATATGAGCATCACGATTGATTGCAATGCCGATATCTGATGCAAACAGAGAATTTGTCTTATAAAAGGTAGGAATATATGGCTCCATACGGATTGGATCCCCTTCCATACCGGCCAACAGATGATTCATGGTTGTGTTGCTTGCCACAGCCATCCGGTAGATGTGATCAGGATTAAAGTTATTTGCTCTGCACATCTGCTGAATCATTGGATTGATGGTCTCCTCGATTACCGCTTTTTGAAGTTTCTCGCTTCCGCCCGGTTTCATGGACTCAATGATCCGGTTGATGACGTCTGCACCATAACGGATCTGGCCATTTCCTGCTGAAGCTTTTCCGATGATCTCTCCTGTCTGCATATTGATCAATAATGCGGAAACAGTTGTTGTTCCGATATCAATAGCAAGTCCACCGATCACTACTTCTGCGTCTTTTGGATATACGTCATACACAAAGATATCTTTTTGGGCAGCATCTTTTCGCACTACACAACAAACCTGGAAATCGCTTTCTCGGAATACCCTGGCAATTTTTGTGAGAACCTGGAACGGAAGTTTTACCTTTTCTGCACCGGTTGTCTTCTTGATTGCCCGAATAAAACGCTCATTATCCGGCATGGTATCATCCAAAGACGGAACATCCATGGTCACATCCAAAAGATCCATGCTGTTTTTCAGTACAAGCCCTGCTGACTCAATATCATTCTTTGCATTCTCAAAAATGGCAATTTCCTCTTTGGAGCTTAAATCCGCAACTTTCATCCGACTACGGTAAGCAGATGCAATATCAGGTACTTCCACCGCAACATCACCTGTAATCTTACTTACACATGCCAGTCTCCAGCCCCCTTGATATTCTTCGTCAGAAATATGACGGGTCTTAGGAGAATGAAGTTCACCCTCTACTAATTTTACTTTACATTTTCCGCAGGAAGCATTTCCGCCGCATGGGGCATCAATCGCTACATTGGTGAGACGAGCTACTTCCAACAGATTTTCACCTTCCTGGGCAAAGGTCGTGACATCCTCGCCGCTTTCGAATTTAAAAGTTACTTTAAACATAGAAACTCTGCCTTTCTCTGATTTTTATACAGGCTGCTGCAAATCTGCAGCAGCCTTCATATAAAGTATCTTCTATAAAATTAGATTTCCAGATAGGAATCTGCATATAATGTATTGTTTTTGAATACATCACAAGATTTGATGGTTTCCATCAGTCTTAAATCACATGGATTTACGATTGCAGAGGTAAGACCCTGCATCATGCACATAGCTACTAAAGCAGAATCCATGATTGGACGGATGTGTTTTGGCATACCATTGGAGTTATTGGACAGACCACCTGTAGAGTTCAGTCCCATATCGCTGAACATCTTGATTGCTTCCAGAACTTCCATCTGTTTGTCCTGCATACCTTTCACAACCAGGAATAATGGGTCGAACCATAAATCAGTTGGTTCCATACCTAACATCATACCTCTTTCCAGCATGTTCTGGCAGTGCATCATACGTTCATCATTGTCTGCTGCAATACCTTCTGCGGAGCAAAGTGCAATAACGATTGCATCATTTGCTGCTGCAAGGTCGATGTTTTCGATTCTTCCGCCTGCATCTGCAGAGTTTACGATTGGTTTTCCTTTGCTTCTGTTATATACGGAGATACCAGCTTCAATTGCTTTTTTGTTAGCTGTATCCAGAGCTAATGGAACATTGTCAAAGTTAGACTGAATCAACTGAACAGCCCATTTCATTAAATCTTCTCCATCGTTTTCAGCAGGTCCGATGTTAACGTCCAGATAAGTAGCACCAGCATCTAACTGTTCTTTTGCACGTTTTAAGATTGGTTCTGGATCACGCTCAGCCATTGCTCTACGGATTGCTGGGGAAATACAGTGAATTCTTTCACCAATTGTAACAAATTTAGCCATAATAGTTCTCCTTTTACTATATATATAATTTTTTTACACCTGTTTTCACTCTATTCATTTTATACTTCTCCCTCTGCCTGGTATGGAATCGGGGAAGTTTAGAAGAAACGTAAGATGTGAGAGAATATCCGGCCCGCATAATGCGGACCGGCTTCTCCATATGTACAGTTTTCACTGTAGCATTGCACAGCCTGCCATAGCTGTTATACAAACATTAAGCAGTTAAATCTTTTAAGAATTTTACTAACTGTACAGCTTCCATAGGCCCTACAATGATTTCCCATCCTGGAAGTTTTGCTTCGATGTCACCTTTCAGTACAGCAACTTTTCCTGGAATAACCAGTTTTCTGGATTTTACTTTATCTTCTACATTTTCCTGAATGTATTTTGCAACAGATGTGGAAGATAATTTACCAGCAGCCCAAGCTGTTAATACAGAAAGTCCGCCTGCATCAGAGATGATCAGGTTACATGGAACACCGGAACGCTCCAGTTCACCGGATACTACGAAGTAGGTCAGAGCAAAGTCAACAGTTGTCAGACAAACAGAGTTTTCATCTGCACCGTTTAATGCATATACGCCTGGTTCTACTTTCATTGGTTTCTGTGGATCTGTAAATACGTTCTGTCTTAAACCGAATAATGGAAGAGCTTCTGCATAATCCAGAGTTTCCATAACAACGATAGAACCGTATTTCATTGTGAACAGAGAAGCAAGAGCCTGCTGTAAGTTTCTGTCACCATGAGCCAATACTGCTGTATTAACAATCGTAGGATATCCAAATGTTCTATCCTGATCTTTTAACGCAGCACGACGAATCTGAACAGCGTTTGCATATGCTTCTTTAATAGAAGCACCTGTAGCATCGATTACCAAGTTTTTATTTCCTGCTTTTTCTAATGCAGCTACGGTATCATAAACTTCGTTTAAGTCAGCACCTGCTACACCGAGAACAACACCTGCTGCTTTTGCAACTTCGTTCATTTCTGTGTAGTTTGCTGCTGTAGCACCGTTTAATACCGGTTTGCCGTCTTTGCATACTTCCAGAGCTGCTTTTGCAACTTCTA
Source organism: uncultured Blautia sp. (assembly GCF_947654165.1). Classification (GTDB taxonomy): domain Bacteria; phylum Bacillota; class Clostridia; order Lachnospirales; family Lachnospiraceae; genus Blautia. The sequence continues at coordinate 88,581 of NZ_CANTKB010000015.1, read as the reverse complement.
CATCTTTACATCCAAGAACTAAAGTTCTTCCTGTAGCTGCTGCTTTTTTAACCATTTCTACGTAGCGGTCTTTGTCTGCACCTTCTTTGAAGTTTACATATACCATTTCTACGTACATTCTTTCACCGATACGGTCATAATCAACTTTCTGAAGTTCAGCAAGTTTTGCATCTACTGCTGCATCATCCATATCTGTGCAAACAGCTACTGCATATCTTGTCTTGCTGACAAAAGTTTTCTCATGTCTGTATAAAACAGTTTCACCACCTAAGGTGTATTCGTTTTCACCAGCACCAACTTTGATTGTCTTCATTGGCGGAGCTGTAGCCTCGGATAATTCAGCCAGTGCATCCTCAGACATATGAGGGCATTTGGAAATTTCCAGTGCACCCTGAGCAACTTTCATAGCGAAAGCCATACATGTAGGGCATCCGCACTCTTTACAGTTTTTCTTTGGTGTCATTTTAAAGATTTGAATACCTGTTAAAGCCATTTGTTTAAATCCTCCTGTTCTACGATTACATTAATTCTTTAATCATTTTTGAGATAGTTGCAACGGACTGAGGATGTTTCAAAATAACAGCATCAGAGCCGGCTGCCAGTACAGCGGCTGCTGTCTGAACTTCCATACTGATACCTCTGTCTTCCAGAGCTCCCCATTCAGGCATATCTTCTTCAGAAGCCATAGCTTCTTTTACACTCCAGGATTCATCAGCTACGGTTGTGATGATCGGCATCTGCAGCATATTATCATTCTGAGATAATGCAGCACCTTTGATACGGTCCATAGTAGAAACAACGTATTCAAATCCGTAACCTACAGCAGCAGAACCAACGTTCATTACGATATCCTGAGCTTTCACACCTAACTGTGTCATTACAACGTTTAACTGTTTTGCAAGGTTGATATCAACAGCAGATTCAGCACCAACCTTCTGGTTGTAAGCAAGACCTGCAGCAGCACCAACTGCTTTGTAGTTTTCTTCTCTTGCAGAAAGAACTAAAGCGTTTTTACCCTGTAATGCTTCAGCAACTTTTGGAAGCAGTTCAGAGTCTTTTTCTACGTTCTTGCATCCTTCTACTACTAATGGACAAGTAACAGCTTCAGCAACTTCTTTAACAACGGCAATCAATTCTTCAACAGATTTGTTTTCTCCGTTTGGATCTCCGCCTTCCAAACGTAAGCATACAAAATCTGCACCTTCCATAGCTTCTGCTTTTTTAGCAACATCTGCCATGGATTCAGCACCAGCATAATATGCCTGGATTCCAGGAATATTAGCAAGACCCATATCGGAAATTTCCACACCTACTTTTGGTGCATTTTCCATTGGAGCGTCAAAAGTATAGAAAGGAAATGTACATTCTCCTCCTAACTTAATGGCTTTGTCCCCGCATCCAATTTCAACTGTGTTAATGTTTGCATTGAATTTCTGTGGTTTCTGATTAAACGGCATTTCAGTTAGCCTCCTTCATATTTTTTATAAACGACAAATACTTAATGGCAATCCGTATTTGTCGCCTACATTATACTACATAACAAGAGATATTGACAAGATTCCCCAGACTATTCTGGAAAACTTTTGTCTCTTTTTTAGACAAAAACATCCCTTTGTATACTAGATTGTTTTTGTCAATTTTCCCAAACAGGGGAAACGGGAGCTCTTTCCCCGAGAAAAGAGGCTCCCATTTCTTATTATTACATCATTGGTTCCATAGAAAGTGCCGGATGGTTCTTCTCTGTTAAGAATGCAACCAGTGTTTCCGGATCTGTTGCGATGGTTTCATCACCGATCATATCTGTGAAATTGTCAATTCCGTAAAGTTCTTTTGCTGTAGCATTTACTCTGTCAGCAACAAATTCTTTCAGTTCTTTTGGCATCCATACGATACGTTCGATACCGCCTTCTGCTTTCATGAACTTCTTAGAACCGATAAAGTGTTTACCATGTCCCATGAATCCTGGTGTCTGAACACCACCACCTGTCATGGAAGCCAGTTCAGGGAAGGTCATTCCAAGAGGAGTCATACCTGCATACTCACGGTTTGTGATAACTACACCATTAGAGAATGGCTCGATACCACAGATACATTCGAAGCATCCACAGGATGTCATTGGTTTTTCCATGATTGAGTACAGAGATACATCTTCCAGAGCACCCTGGGAGAATTTGCGAACTGCTTCGTTTACGTCTTCGTACTCACCGATTCTTTCATCGATTGGTCTTTCTTTTGTGATTACCTGGCAAGGTCCGTTTGGATCCAGCTCATTTGTAGCTTTTGCATCCAGCCATGAAACCGCACCGCAAAGTCCCAGACGTTCTGGTGTTACAACACATACGTGAGATGGGGAGAATGCCTGGCAAAGGATACAGCTGTAATATACATCTACAGATTCATCTGTCAGAGATTTCAGTCTGTCATCACGTTTGTTGAAAGTAGGAATTGCTACTTCGTGACGGATTCTTGTACATTCAGCAGGATCTGTGTAGATGACAACTTCACATTTGTCAACAACAGCATCAAATTCATTCTTAACAGAAGCATATAATACTTCACCGATATGTTTGATACGGAATCCGGCATTAAATGCATCTTTGCTGATACGGATACGCTGCATATCACGCTGTCCTGTATGATATACACCTTCGATGCAGTTAATGTAGTTATGGAATTTACGCTCGATAACCGGTTCAAAGTCTGGCTGCATGTTCTTACCAGCAACTTTAACAACATATGCAATGCTGTTTTTGCTTCCCAGTTCCATCTCATCTGCTTCCGGTCCTACAACAGTGATCTTGTGGTCTTCGATCTCAGATGCTTCTACGGTATGTACTAACTCAGCACAGTCTACACGAGAACCATCAAATTCTACCTGCATATCACCTCTACGGATGATTTCACCTTCAAATGCAGATGCGAAAGCAACAGGAATATCAATGTTTGTGATTTTGATCTTGATATCACGAGCTTCCAGAGAAGTTGCATTGAATTTGCTTACATCTGTCTGAACGATTAAGCTCTTAGGAACTTCAGACACACCTTCTTGGTTTGTGATTACAGGGAAACCAAGTGCAATGGCACCAGCTCCACATGCAACGATTACATCATTTAATGGTGCAAATGCATTAACGAATGCAGGAACACGTTCAAAGGTATATTTCATTAAGCTTGCAGCATCACCTGGTGTAATGTTACCAAAGATCAGGGCTGCTCTTAAAGCAAAGGATACAATGTGGATTACAGATGTAACGTCTTTTCCTAATGGAATTACACGTACGTTTGCACCAGTCTTCATTCCAGCTTCTGCTAACTGATCAATGATTTCACCTACTAAAGTAACCATGATACCCTGTGCCTGATAGCTCTTAACTAATGCAACAGCTTCTTCTGTTGTAGGAGCTTTACCAAGAACTACAGCAACACCTGGGATATCTCCTGTAACAAGAGGTACACCGGATTCACGGATAATAGCATCTGCTAAATGTCCGTAGCATGGCTCTTCGTATGGATTTGCTCCGTCAATATATTTCAGAACTTCAATAAACTCTGCACACAGAGCAGTAGCAACACCTGACATAAATACATCATGTGTTCTCATTTCTCTGGTCATAAGTGTTTTTACAACACCTAAAGCTTCTTTTAATTCTCCTAATGTGCCAACTTTTACACCTGTTACAGCGTAATAGCATGGTAAGCTGTAAGCTGTGTTTGGAAAGCCAACTGCTTTGTCAGCTCCGTGCTGTTCAATGGCAGCGTTGATTGCGCCTTCTGTCAAACCATAGACAGCGTCATTTCCACTAAATACTGTTTCAAATAATGTCAATGTTTTATCCTCCTAACATTTTATAATCCTTGATCGATTATAGATTTGATTTTTGTGATTTCTTCTTTCACTGTGTTGCTGAAATCATACGGGGACTGTCCCTGACGGTCAGCATCAATAACTTCTGTGTTATAGTGAATGAAGCCCAGAAGATCTTCAGCAGGAATTTTGCTTCTCACAAATGCTTCGTCCTCTTCGTTCCGCACCTTATTGGCCACAACCCGAACCTGCTTTACTCCCAAATCCTTTGCAAGCCTCTTCACATTCTTGTAGGTCTGTACACTCCTTGCACCAGGTTCAATCACTACAATGAACTGATCCATGGATTCTGTTGTACCCCTTCCTAAATGCTCCAGTCCTGCTTCCATATCTAAAATCACTACATCGTCTCTGTGAAGCACCAGGTTATTGATGATTCTTCGGAGCATCACATGCTCCGGACAAACACATCCGCCTCCGCCAGTCTCCACAGTGCCTAATACCAGGAGTCTTACTCCGTTTACCATTTTAGAATAGGTATCAGGGATATCACTCACTTTCGGATTCAGTGTATAAAACTGATTATCTGCTCCGGCTCCTGTTCTCTCCTCAATCAGCTTTCTCATTTTTGTAATGGGAATAATTGAATCGAGAGTTTCTTCATCAAAACCAAGAGCCAATCCCAGATTTGCATCCGGGTCCACATCTGCTGCAAGCACATGCTTTCCCTCATCTGCATATAATCTGGCAAGGGTTGCCGCAAAGGTGGTCTTTCCTACGCCGCCTTTCCCTGTAACTGCTATCTTCATGTCATTCACCTTTCTAGAGTTATTTCAGTGTCATCAAAGATTAGATACCAAGTGCAGCTCTCTTCTCTTCGATTCTTGCTATCATAGCATCACCTAATTTATCAATATCTTTTTCTACAGTAAATGCTGCTTCACACCATTCTCTTGTACCATTTGTCAGGATTTCAACCATTTCGCTGGAGCCTGATGCATATGGATCAACACCTAAGAATGTATCAAGACCGGATCCAATTACATAGTTTCCAATAGAAACGGCTTTTTCAGACATCCATTCAGGAGCACATCCTACAACTGGCAACTGGGAAATATGCAGACCTGCATCTTTTGCAAGGGTTGCAGCCAGAACCAACATACGGGAAATATCTACACAAGATCCCATGTGAAGGACTGGAGGAATATCTGCTAATTCACAGACTCTCTTAAGACCAGCACCGCAAACATCTTTTGCAGCTTTATCCATAAGACCTGCTTTTGCAGCAGCCTGTGCGGAACATCCTGAAGCAATGATGATAATATCGTTTGCAACCATCTTCTTCATTAATTCAATATGTGCTAAGTCAGGACGAACTCTTGGATTGTTACATCCAACCATAGCAACTGCACCACGAAGTACACCAGATGTAATACACTGTAATAACGGTTTTGTAGTTCCTGTTACATCTACCTGAGAGTTTGTAACACCATCCAAAACTTTTACAATTGCTTCTGTTGAATATCCAACAGTTGCTTTCTGTTTCAGCTGAGGAATATGTACCAACTCTGGTTTTCTGTTTTTAAAGTTTTCAATTGCCAATTTTACAATCTGAGTAGCTTTTTCTACTGCTGTGTGAGCATCAAAACGGATAAATTCGGAATCCGGCATCTGTGCAATTGGAGATGTTGTGATGAATTTTGTATGGAAGCATTTGCTCAGAGGTCCCAAAGCTGGGAAAATACACTGAACATCAACAACGATTGCTTCACAAGCACCTGTCAGCACAACGTTTTCCTGCTGTAAGAAGTTACCAGCCATTGGAATACCACGGCGCATTGCAACTTCATTTGATGTACAGCAAACACCAGAAATTGTGATGCCTTTTGCACCCATTTCTTTTGCGTATGCGATCATTTCCGGGCTGTCAGCTACTTCACAGACCATTTCAGAAAGACTTGGGTCATGTCCATGAACAACGATATTTACGTTTTCTTCTACCATAACACCTAAGTTTGCTTCTGTTTCGATTGGCTTTGGAGTACCGAAAAGTACGTCAGAGAATTCTGTTCCCATCATGGAACCGCCCCATCCATCGCCAAGACCGCAGCGAAGAGCCTGTTTTACAAGTGCTTCTGGTTTAGAAGAACATCCCATATGTGCCATGTGCATAGAACTAGCTACTTCTCTGTCGATTGCACGAGGAGCAATTTCGTTCTCTTCCCATAATTTCTGCTGTGATTCCGGAGCTCTCTTTAAGAATCTCTGTGTTCCGAATGGTTTACCATATTCATTCAGACCTGCCAAAGCAACTTCATGTGCTAAGTCATAGATATCTTTTCCTTCTGTTTCGATATCCCACTCTTTTGCAATACGGATCAGTTTTTCAGGATCTTTTACTTTGTAGCATCCGTCTGCTGATGTTTCATATAAGGTATGGCAGATTTCACGGCCATGGTCAGAGTGTGTAGCAGCTCCACCTGCTGTAAATTTCAGGTAGTTACGACCAACGATACCATGAACATCACATCCGCAGATTCCTCTTGGAGCTTTCTTTGTAATACGGCAAGGTCCCATAGTACAAATACGGCAGCAGATTCCTTCTTCTCCGAATTTACAATGTGGTGTCTGATTTTTTACTCGAGCCTGCCAGGTGTCAGCGCCTACTTTTGCTGCTGTTTCCAGGAGTCTCGCAGTAGCAGCTTCAAATTCTTCTACTGTAGCTAATCTGAATTCACTCATGAATATCCTCCTTTTACTATCGCCTCTTATTCATTTTTTTGAAGTCGGCACACTTCATATTTTTCGGGGCATTCCCCCATTTCCTTATCCGCCCCCGGGGGTTATAAAGCTTTATAAAAAAGCCTCTTTGCCCTTAAGAACCATTTCCTTTCTTGTGATGCAAGGTAACAGAACACCTGGCAAAGAGGAAAAGCTTACGCTTTATAAGCCTAAATTATCTACAATCTCACGGATTGCTTTTTTTACCGGGGAGTCTTCCGGAAGCTGAATCGTAGGTGTACCGTCACAGTCATACTCAAAAACTGTCTCATCCTGGGGAACTACCCCAAGCAGATGAAGTCCCTGTTTCTCGATTTCTTCCTTTGTTCCCTTATTCAGCACTCCACCCGGAGCACGATTGATAATCAGGCCTACCTGTTTCGGATGCATATCGCATTCCTTGATCAACTCTGCGATTCGTCCAACTGCCTGCACACCTCTTCTGGAGCAGTCACTGACAAGAATCGCTGTCTGCATGCTCGGAAGCACGCCTCTGCTGATATGTTCCATACCAGCTTCATTATCTACAATAATATACGGATAATTTCTTTCTAATCTCTGGAGCTGAGCCTGCAGAAGACCATTCACAAAGCAATAACAGCCTTTTCCCTGTGTACGTCCCATAACCAGAAGATCAAACTTATCATCCTCCACCAAAGCATCATCAAACTTAAACTCCATATAATCAGCCTTGGTCATTCCTGCCGGAATCGGATTATCTTTGGCCATTTCAGACCTGGCAACCTCTTCACGGACTTCGCCCAGTGTGGATTCTACCTTAACACCCAGCACTTCATTCAGATTTGAGTTCGCATCTGCGTCAACTGCAAGAATAGGACCCTTGCCCTTTTCACCAAGATACTGGATGATCAATCCAGTCAATGTTGTCTTTCCAACGCCGCCTTTTCCAGCGACCGCAATTACATGTGCCATGAAGGGCACCTCCTAATCAATTATAGTACTTTTCTTTTCCCAATACACAATGCAAAGACCTTTCCAAAAAACTTCTGCTGCAAGATCCCTGCCTATGCGAAACCACCCCCTGCCTTCGCATAACATTATTATTTCAAGGCATTCGCCTTTAAAATCTTATTCACAATCCAACTTCACAATACTGTTTGCAAGATCTACCATCAGGATTTTTCCTTCGATCACTTTTGTTTCACCCATGATATCACGGAGGATCACCTGATCTCCATCCACATCAATACGGCTCACCATCTTACAGATCACTGTGTTGTCACTTTCCTTCTGTACGGTTGCAAGACACATAATTCAAGCCTCCTTCACAAGCCTATTTCAAATGTTCTTTTACCAGTGTCAGTGCCAATCCAAGACGCATATTCCCTTTCTGGAAATCAGCCACACCTTCTTTAATGGTTCTTGCTGCATCTTCCATTCCGAGTTTTGTCAGATTTTCAGCCATCTGGTCTAATTCCTCAGCATGATGCTGGTTATGAGAAAGCATATAGTTCAGCAGTGCCACTACTTCATCTGTACAGTTCTTCTCACATCCCTCACCACATGCCTGGCAGTGTTCATGAGCATGGTCATGGTCATGATGATGTCCTTCGCCTCCATGAGGAATTACATTTCCATTTTCATCTTTAATTAAATGCATATTTCCATCCTTTCTTTGCCCAACCTAGCTATTTGGGCATAATGAATGACAATAATTTATCAATTATCTTAATTATACATGGTTTTCATGCTTTTATCAAGATATTTTATGTATTTTTCCTTGTCCATACCGTGAATTTTTTCTATAATTTCTGCTTCTTTTTTCGTCTCTTTGTTGCTTTTGTACATTATCATTTTACTTCATAAAATTATTATTTGAAATATTTTTTTCTGAATCTTATTGTGTTTTTGTGCAAAACACCAAAAAGCCATGTATTCCTTTAGACTCTGTATATTTTTAAACAAACTTTTTTTCATAAATCCTGTACAAAAGATATATTTAATAATTTTGACTAACATTTTTCACATTTTCGTGCTATACTGATTGAGACATATTAAGGAGGGTAATTTTATGTCTTTTGGCGAACATGTGATTCAACTAAACGACACAAGAGAAATGCCTCTGCTAGGGCTTGGTGTTTACAAAACTACAGATGATGCTGAATTAAAACAGGCGATTGGGGATGCATTTTCTTCCGGCTATCACTTGATAGACACTGCTTCTTTTTACAAAAACGAAGCAGGTGTGGGAAAAGCGCTGAAATCTCTGGGAATACCAAGAGAGCAAATCTTTATTACCACAAAGCTCTGGAACACTGCACAGCGTATCGGTGACATTGAAGACAGCTTCAACAGAAGCATGGAACGTCTTGGTCTTGATTATCTGGATTTATATCTGATACACTGGCCTGTACCAGGCTGTTTTTGTGATACCTGGAGAGCTATGGAACGTCTTCAGGCAGATGGACGGATCAAATCCATCGGAGTGTCTAATTTCTCGATTCAGGACCTGGAAACTTTAAAGGAATCTACCGACCTTGTTCCAGCAGTCAATCAGGTGGAATTCCACCCACTTTTCAATCATCCGCAGCTTTTGGCTTACTGTAAGGAGCATCACATTGCAGTCCAGGCTTATGCACCTTTGGCAAGAGGTGCTTACCTGAACAGCCCGCTCATGACAGAAATCGGAAATAATCATCAGAAAACACCTGCACAGGTTGGTCTTCGTTGGCTGATACAGCAAGGAATTTCCGTGATTCCAAAATCCATACATAAAGAACGCATTGAAGAAAACAGCCGGATTTTTGATTTTATGCTTACAGAAGAAGAAATGGCTGCTATTACAGCCATGGATATTCAGCACCGAACCGCCGGGATTCCAGAAGATATGATTCCTTATATTTCAAAATAAATCATATCTCAAAACAGTGGCAGCATCTTTCCAACTATAAATCGAAAGATGCTGCCACTGTCTTTATCACCTGAATATCCTCTAATTCCAGGAACTGTCCCAGGATTCTATTTTTTTATCTCTGACCATTAATTCTCTCACTGCTTCCGCAGGATCTTTCCCGTCAAAAAGCACTCTGTTCACCTGTTCAACGATAGGCATTTCCACCTGATACTTTCCGGACAGCTCCAGACCGGCCTTTGCAGAATACACACCTTCTACCACCATGTTTACTTCTGCCATTGCCTGCTCCATCGTTCTTCCCTGCCCCATAAGGTACCCTGCTTTCCTGTTGCGGCTGTGTTTACTGGCACAGGTAACGATCAAATCCCCAATTCCTGATAAACCGTAAAAAGTCTCAGCCCTTGCACCCATAGCAACGCCCAGACGGACAATCTCTGTGATTCCCCTGGTGATTAAAGCCGCTTTGGTATTATCTCCATAACCAAGTCCATCTGCAGTTCCTGCTGCAAGTGCAATGACATTTTTCAGTGCTCCGCCCAACTCAATCCCTAAAATATCCGGACTGATATATACTCGAAATACCGGGCTCATAAATATATTCTGAAGATACTCTGCTGTCACCTTATCCTTCGCCCCAACCACACAGGTAGTAGGAAGACCCCTGCTCACTTCTTCTGCATGACTCGGACCGGACAGGACACAGGCATGTACACCTGGTATCTCCTCTTCAATCATATCGGTCAGTGTCGTGAGCGTATGGGCTTCAATCCCCTTTGCAACATTTACGATCAGTTGTCCGCAAGACACATAGGACCGGAGTTTTTTTGCTGTTTCTCTCACTGCCACAGACGGAACCGCCAGTACCAGTACATCTCTGCCCACAGCAGCTTTTTTCAAATCAGCAGTAATTTCCAGCCTTTCCGGAAGTTTCACTCCCGGAAGTTTCGCCTTATGCTCCCTTGTTTCGGAAAGTTCCAAAGCCTGACTCTCTCTGTGAGACCAGAGTATGGTCTCATGACCATTCCCTGTAAGAAGGATGGCCAGGGCAGTGCCCCAGCTTCCCGCACCAATTACACTTACCTTTGCCATTTTCTTTACCTCTTTTTCCCCAGAAATATCTTATTTTCATTTCCATGTATCAGACGCACAAGATTTTGTCTGTGCCTCCAGTATGCCAATACAGTCAATGCTGCCGAAAGTGCATAGACCTCAAAAAGAACCGGCTGTGTACAGTCCAGCATTCCTGTCTGTCCAAAAATCACAATAGAAACAAAGAATCCAAGGTATGCCAGCAAGGAACTGAGCGATACATAATGAGTCAGAAAAAATGTCCCAAAAAACATCACGGCACAAATCGGAAAAATCCTGATATCAAAAGCCAGAAGAAGTCCTACAGAAGCAGCCACCCCTTTTCCACCTTTAAATTTCAGATAAAAAGGAAAATTATGTCCCAGAACACATCCGGCACCTGCGTACAATTCCAGTGCCAGAAGGTCATTCCCCTGGTGAGATCCAAAAAGAAGCCTTGCGATCACAACTGCCAGGACACATTTTAAGCAATCCCCAAGAAGTGTCAATGCTCCGGCTTTTTTTCCCAGGGTTCGCAGGGCATTGGTCGTTCCCGCATTTCCGCTACCGTGCTCCCGGATATCAATCCCGTTTTTCTTTCCATAAATATAGGATGTCTGAAACAGTCCGCACACATAGCCCACTGCCAGACAGATGATACGTGGTAACATAATTACTTTTCCCCTTCTTTCCTTTCCCTTACAATAAATTTCAGGGAAGTTCCTTTGAATCCAAACGCCTCTCTGATCTTATTCTCCAGATATCGAACATATGAAAAATGCATCAATTCTTTGTCATTGACAAAAATAACAAAGGTAGGCGGTTTCACAGATACCTGTGTGGTGTAGAAAATCTTCAGACGTTTTCCCTTGTCAGACGGCGGCTGCTGCATGGCAATCGCCTCTGTAATAATCTCGTTCAGTACACCAGTCTGGATACGCAGAGTCTGATTTTCCAGTACCATATCAATAGTCTCAAACAGTTTTGGAATCCTCTGTCCTGTCTGGGCTGAGACAAACATGATTTCTGCATATGGCATATAAGAAAGTGTTTCACGGATTTTGTTTGTAAACTTATAAATGGTCTTGTCATTTTTTTCAATTGCATCCCATTTATTTACTGCAATAACAATTCCTTTTCCCCGGTCATGGGCAATGCCGGCGATCTTTGCATCCTGCTCAGTAACACCCTCTGTCGCATCAATCATCATCACCACTACATCGGCACGTTCTACTGCCGTCACTGTACGAATAATACTGTACCGCTCCAGCTCTTCTTTGATTTTATTTTTTCTCCGAAGACCGGCTGTATCGATAAAGGTATATTTTTTTCCCTGATAAACAACTTTTGTATCAATGGCATCTCTGGTCGTACCTGCAATATCAGAGACAATCACACGGTCTTCTCCCACAATTTTATTGATCAGAGAAGATTTCCCTACATTCGGTTTTCCCACAACAGCAATCTTTGGAATATCATCTTCCTCTTCTTCCCCTTCGTGGTGAGGAAAATGTTCTATTACTTTATCCAACATATCCCCAAGCCCAAGCATGGAAGCAGCAGAAATAGGAATGGGCTCTCCGATACCAAGATTATAAAATTCGTAGGTATCCAGCATATACTTCTGGAAGCTGTCCACCTTGTTCACTACAAGAATAACCGGTTTATTGCTTCTTCTGAGCATGTCTGCCACCTTAGAATCCGCATCTACAAGCCCCTGTTTTACATCCGTCATAAAAATGATCACATCTGCAGTATCAATGGCTATCTGTGCCTGTTCTCTCATCTGAGAAAGAATAATATCTTTACTTTCCGGTTCGATACCGCCGGTATCGATCATGGTAAAGGTTTTATCCAGCCAGGTTACTTCCGCATAAATTCTGTCTCTGGTCACTCCCGGGGTATCCTTTACGATAGAAATCTTCTCTCCTGCCAGTGCATTAAAGAGTGTTGATTTTCCTACATTAGGCCTTCCAACTATTGCTACAATCGGTTTGCTCATACATTTGTCTCCTTTTATGTGTTGGTTCCGTATCCCTTTCAAGAACCGCAGCCACAAAGTCTGCACCGTCTTCTTCCACGATTCTGATCGGTGTTTGGAACTGGTTTTCTAATTCCTTTACTCTTATATCATCCAAAAAAACATCTTCGCCGCTTCTCAGCAGATTACAAGGCAGCAACAGGCATTCTCCCAAGTCTTTTTCTTTCAATTGTTCCAGAAGATCCTGACCTGTCAACAAACCGGAAACCGTAATCCTCTCTCCGAAAAAATCATTGCGGATCTCATATCCCAGAATTTCCAGATTTGGATATTTCTCCTGAATCTGAGCTGCATAGCTCTGAATATATGGGTATGCCAGACGCCCTGTGGCAAAGGATATCTTTCGTTTTCTCTCATCACCCTTGTGTTTTTCCAGTTCTGCACAGATTTCTTCTTTCAAAAGCCGAAGCATTCCTACTCCATTTTCCAACTGCAGATATCCATCATAACGGCTTTCTTCCGGCAATTCTCTTTTGGCAAGCAGATACCATTCATCACTGGCATGTACAAAATGAAGCCCATATTGTGGGAACAGCTTCTTTTGCCACGCTTCTATCGTATCTATCACCTGCTGTGCATCCTCTTTGGTAAATGGAACAAGAGGATACAGTCCTTCCCGGTATTTACTTAATCCCACCGGAACAACGGATACACTTTTCAAATATGGAAGATATTTTGTCAAATCAGAAATACTTCTTTCCAATTCTTCCTGATCATTAAGTCCTTTACAAAGGACAATCTGCCCGTTCATCTCAATCCCTGCTTCGTACAGCCTCTGCACTTTCGGGAAAATATCCCCGGCAAAACGATTATGAAGCATCTCACAACGCAGCTTCGGATTAGTTGTCTGAAATGAGATATTGATGGGTGCCAGATGATAGTGAATGATTCTGTCTATGTCATGGTCGCTCATATTGGTCAGTGTGACATAATTCCCCTGGAGAAACGACAGTCTGGAATCATCATCTTTAAAATAAAGTGTCTCTCTCATACCCGGAGGCATCTGATCAATAAAACAAAATACACAATGATTCCTGCAGGAACGGTATTCATCCATCAGGCTGTTCTCAAATTCCAGTCCCAGATCTTCCTCGGACTCCTTTTCAATCTCCAGCTCCCACTCTTCCCCATCAGGCTTTCGAATTAAAAGTTCTATATATTCATCATTTACCAGATAATGATAATCAAACACATCCTCAATGGTTTCTCCATTGATGGAAAGCAGCTCATCTCCCGGTTCTATTTCCATTTCCCAGGCAATACTTCCCTCTTTTACCTGGCTGATTTTATGTCGGCAATGGTTCATGGTATCCCTCCTGTAAATGCCCGTTAATTTTTATAATACCAATATTACCGGAAAAATGCAATAATTTCCTTGACTTCCCTGTCTGTCGAATGTTATAACTTATGTGTACTATATGTATTTTTATGTCAAAAAACGTTATTTATGGAGGTTATTATGGTCAATATCAGTTTACTGGAAAAGTCCATTCCAGTAGCTCCGATTAAGATTGCAGCGTTAAAAAGCTGCTCCCAGTTAGCTTCACAGGTAGATGCACATCTGGTACAGTTCAGAAAGGAATTAAATTCTCACAATCAATCCGGACTGAACTTGAGAGGATACGCTGAAGATACTTTTTTGATTGAATGCAATTGTCCTCGTTTTGGCTCAGGAGAGGCCAAAGGAGTTATCAACGAATCCATCCGAGGTACTGACATGTATGTCATGGTTGACGTATGCAATCACAGTCTCACATATAATATGTGCGGTTATGAGAATCACATGTCACCAGATGATCACTATCAGGATTTGAAACGAATCATTGCTACTGCTGCCGGCAAAGCTCACAGAATCAATGTGATCATGCCATTTTTGTACGAAAGCCGTCAGCATAAGCGAAGCAAAAGAGAATCTCTGGACTGTGCTCTTGCTCTGCAGGAACTGGTTCACATGGGTGTCTCAAATATCATTACCTTTGATGCTCATGACCCGAGAATGCAGAATGCCATTCCATTATCTGGCTTTGATAATTTTATGCCTACTTATCAGTTCTTGAAAACTCTCTGCACTTCTGTAGAAGATTTCAAAATAGATAATGAGCATCTGATGATCATCAGCCCAGATGAAGGTGCTATGCAAAGAGCTGTTTATTTCTCTAATATTCTTGGGGTGGATATGGGTATGTTCTATAAACGCCGTGATTACTCTACTGTAGTAAACGGAAGAAACCCCATTGTCGCTCACGAATTTTTAGGAGATTCTGTAGAAGGAAAAGATGTAATCGTAATCGATGATATGATTTCCTCAGGGGAAAGCATGTTGGATGTAGCCAAAAAATTAAAAGACAGGAAAGCAAAACGTGTTCTTGTCTGCACTACATTCGGACTGTTCACAGATGGTTTAGAAAAGTTTGATGAATACTACGAAAAAGGATATATCCACCGTGTCATTACTACAAACTTAAATTATAGAAACCCGGAATTATTGACCCGTCCATATTATCTGGAAGCAGATATGAGCAAATATCTGGCAAGTATTATGGATATTTTAAATCACGATTTATCTGTTGAAAAAGTACGCAGTACCACATCTAAGATTAATCAGTTATTAAAGAAAACAAGAGGTTAAGAAAACTGGAAATGCGGCAGTCCCCCTGTCACATTTCCAGTTTTTTTATGAATCTTTTTTCACAACAAAGTAAGCCAGCACAACCGTGAAGATCCCTCCCAGAAGCTTACTCCCTAACAAGGCTCCTATCATCTCAGGCTCCACAGCACTTACAAAAGCCAGATGTGCACCAATCGCAGAAGCACCGCTGACCATAAAAGCAACGTTCAAAAGCCGTCCCTTGGGATTCATCTCCTTCAACAAAGCCAGCGTAGGCAAGGGTGAGACACAAGTGAGCAAAAAGCCTGTCATACTGACACTATCCAGCCCAATTTTCCTGCCAAGCCAGGTAAACGGTCTTTGCAGCAGTTTCTGCAGCAGCATGGCAATCGGAAGACTTCCCAAAAGAAACACTGCAATAGAACACACCACCCCCATAGCATCCAATAAAGGAGTAAGTCCCCAGTCTTCTGTTTTTTGAAGGGTATGGGCAACAGCTCCCAGCATAAGACCCACCAGAAGAATCACTCTCAAGATTTTCACATAACCGCCAAAAATCTTCATGGTAAGACATGGAAATTTTGCAAGACCGATTCCACAGACCGCTGCTATGGACATTGGAAGGATATTTTCCCATAAAATCATTCCTATGGGAAGACCGGATAACCCTCCGCCGATCAGCAGTGCGATCGGCAGCCCCATGAGTCCCAGCACAATTCCCTTGGCAAAATACGGCTTGCTTTCTTCTTCTACCACTCCCATTCCTACCGGAATCGTAAACACCAGCGTACATCCTAAACCGGCTCCGAGAACAATCCCCGCATAACTTCCCATAGCTGGATTGACCGCCAGTTTTTCCGCCAACTGATATCCTCCCATGTCTACAGCTAAAAACCCGGCTAAAATAGCCGGGTCCATATGCATTCCTTTCATAAAAGGGGCAATTCCTTTTTCTAATACAAAAGCAATCAGATTTGTAAGACAGATCATTCCCGCCATAGAAAATGCCATGGATGGAATAAGCTCAAAAGCTTCTCTGAATTTTGCCCCATATCCTGTTTTATTTCCTCTTATTTCGTCTATTCCACCTAAAAGGATACCTATGCATACCAGTATACTAATCATACCGCTCATTTAATTCACCTGATATACATCAGCCCACTGGCTTCCAAACTGAAGAGCTGCAGAATGACTGTTGAAGAAAATATCTACATGTCCATAAGGTGTTCCTCTGTCCTCGACAGTGTAAACATTTCCATTGATCAGCAGCTTAGTTCCAAACGGAACACCATACATTGCAACGGTTCTTCCCTGTGATGCCGTTGTACCGCTTGCTGTGATTCCCGTCTCAACACCGCAACAGCTTGCACAAGGACAATACGCTGTCAGACGAAACTTGCCAAGATATTTTCCCTTAGAAGAATTGTTCTGACTGTTGTCCGGCTGTGTATTCTCGGAAGGTTTCTGGGTTTCCTGTGACTGATCTTCTTCCGGCTTCACCACAGGTTTTTGAACTTCCTGTGAAGGTTTCTGAGTTTCCTGTGCAGGAGGTGTACTGTTCTGACTGCTCTGGCTGTTATTCTGCTGCTGTGCCAAAGCCTGTGCCGCTTCCTCGTCCTTCTGCTGTTTGATCAGATTATTGATTGTATTCTGCTGACTTTCAATCTTACTCATCAAACTCTGTACATTGTTTTCCTGTGCAGAGATTTCGCTTTCATAGGTTGCAATCTGTGCGTGTGTTGTTTTCATCACAGCAGAGATTTCATCCTGTTTCGCCAGACTTTCTGCTTTCAGAACTTCCAGCTCTTTCTGCTGCTCCTTGATGCTGTTTTCTTTCTCTTTGATTTCTGCTGTTGTCTTCTTATATTCTTCCAGCATCTTTCTGTCATACTTTGTAAGCTGAGACATATTTTCTGCCTGACTTAAAAACTCAGAAAAACTCCTTGACTCTAAAAACATGGTTATGTAAGATTGATTCGAATTCTCATACATATACTGAATTCGAAGCTTCATACTGGAATATTGCTTCGCTTCTTTTTCTTCTGCTTTTACCAGCTCATTTTGAAGGTCTTCCAAATCCTGCTGTGCCTTTTCTGATTTGTCCTGAATTTCCTGAAGATTTTGTCCCAATTCTGTAAACTGCTTGTCCAGTTCACGGATGTAGGATTCCAGATTTCCTTTTTTTGCCTCCAGACTGTTCAGCCTGTTCTGTGTATCGTTTAACTGTTTCTGCTGTTCCTGCTTCGTATTCTGAGCATCTGTAATCTTTTTCTGGGTAGACGCACCATAAACCGGTGCCGCCGCTATGCTGACAGATAAAATACCAGCCAGGAGAAGAGTATTTAATCTTTTCTTCATAAATCAAAGCTCCTTTTCTCTAACGGTACTCATTATAACATATAAGAAACAAAATGAACAGCCTTTTTTTTACTTTTTCGTAATAATTATGTAACACTAACTCCCAAAAAAGCACATAAATTGCCTCTTTTCCCCTGACTTGCCCTATGTGAGAATAAAAATTCCGGGTTACAGCAAGTACAGATTCCCGGAAAACTCATATGTTCTCTCAAAATTCCGGCTTGTGCAAGAACAATTTCATTAGCCCTCCAGAGATTTAACTGGTACTTCCCAGGGGTTGTTTTATACAGAAGCGTTTTCTCCTCTTCGTAGCCCTGAAATTCTTCCCGAAATCTGTCTGCAACATCCTCGCTTACTTCATAGCAGTCCTGACAGATAGAGGGTCCGATTCCTGTATATAGATTTTCCGGTTTTGAACCAAAGGCATCCCCCATAGCTTTTACCATTTTTTCTCCCATTCTGCCTACAGTGCCTCTCCAACCAGAATGTGCCAGACCAACCGCCTTATTCACAGGGTCTAAGAAAAACAGCGGAACACAGTCTGCATAAAAAGTAGTAAGTGTAAGACCGGGAACATTCGTGATCAGTCCATCAATATCTGTATAGTCTTTTCTTTGAAGTACCCCCTTACCTTTATCCGCCTCAGTAACCTGACGGATCTGAACCGTATGAGTCTGATCAGAACACACAATTCCCTCCAAAGAAAATCCAATAGCATCTGCAATTCGCCTGTAGTTCTCAAAAACCGCATCTTCCTGATCGCCTCTGGAAAAACTCAAATTCATAGAGGCATAAATCCCCTTGCTTACACCGCCTAATCTGGTAGAAAATCCGTGGTAAAATTCCGGAAATGCTTCAAATGCCGGATAGGTCAGATACGTCACTCCCTTATTTTTGTTAACTTTCATATGCTGTGGAATTTCTGTTTTCCATTTAAGTTCCATGTTTAACCTCTGTATTCAAATGCATTTTTTATCAGTGTCATCTGCTCCTGGGTTATTGCAAGTACATCAAACCGACACGGATAAGATTCGCTATAGCCATGTACCGTAAGATAATACAATGCCGCCCTGGATATTTTTTCTTGCTTTTTATAAGATACCGCTCCCAGTGCATCTCCATAGGCTCCGGAACTTCTGTATTTCACCTCGACAAAACACAGATATCCTTCCTGTTGTGCTATGATATCTATTTCCCCTTGTCTGCAGTGAAAATTCCTTTCCAGAATATGATATCCCGCCTCTTCCAGATATCTTGATGCCAATTCCTCATAGTATCTTCCTACTGCCCTGGATGAACCGGTGCCTGTATCGGACTTCATTCCTGTTCTCCGAATACGTTTTTAATAAAACTTTTCCGGTGAATCGGTGTAGCACCATACTTTCTAAGTGCTTCAATATGCTCCTTGGATCCATATCCTTTATTGGAAGCAAAACCATATTGCGGCATTATTTTATCGTACTCTCTCATGAGCCTGTCTCTGGTAACTTTTGCAACGATACTTGCCGCTGCAATAGAAGCGCTTTTTGCATCTCCTTTGATAATGGGAACCTGGGGAATTGTGATACCAGGTATGGTCACTGCATCATTGAGCAAAACCTGAGGTGTGATTGTAAGTTTTGACACTGCCTCTCTCATCGCTTCGTATGTAGCCTGCAGAATATTAATCTCATCAATCCGTGCAGGACTGGCATACCCTACCTGAACAGCAATGGCCTTTTCCATGATTTCTCCATATAATTCTTCTCTTTTCTTTTCTGAAAGCTTTTTGGAATCATTGATATATAAAATATCACAGTCCTTTGGAAGAATCACTGCTCCTGCCACCACAGGACCTGCAAATGGCCCTCTCCCCACTTCATCGATACCACACACATAGCCCAGATGTTCATATTTTCGCTCAAAGCTTTTCATTGCATCAATCCGCTTTTTTTCTCTTTCCAGAGCATCTACTTTCTTTTGAGCCTGTGCAACGGCTGCCTGCACTCCTTTTCTTTCGTCCTGTGCATAATTTTCAATAAGCTCCTGTATCTCTGTCTGTGATGCTTTTTTAAATGCTTCCCTAATTTCCTGAATACTTTTCATACTCTGCTTTTACTCTGCTTTCTCCAAAGTGATTCTTCCGATTTTTCCATTTCGGAACTCTTCCAGAAGAATATTTGCCGCCTTCGTATAATCCAGTTCCTGTCCCTTCTGAAGACATTTTCTGTTTCTGGCAATCTCTTCCAGCATGGTTACATTGTTTTCTGACTCGGTAATCTGATACCGCTGTTTGAGGATTCCTTCATATTCCCTGTGAAGATATCCAAGCAGCTCCAGAGAAAGTTCTTCCAGATTCAAAATCTCATCTTTAATAGAACCCACCATAGCCAGTTTTGCTCCCACTTCCTGGTCTTCAAATTTCGGCCACAAAATTCCCGGTGTATCTAACAATTCTACATTTTTATTAATGCGGATCCACTGTTTTCCTTTTGTAACACCAGGCTTATTTCCAGTTTTCGTACAGGCTTTTCCTGCAAAAGAATTAATAAACGTGGATTTCCCTACATTGGGGATTCCCACCACCATAGCACGTACCGGGCGGTTTAGAATGCCTCTTCTTCGGTCTCTTTCTATTTTTTCTTTACAGGATTCCATGATGACCGGGAGAATCCCTTTCATTCCGGCACCGCTTCTGGCATTGATCTTCACAGCATAATAACCTTTGCTCCTAAAATATTCCATCCACTGTTCTGTTTTGCTGTCATCTGCCAGATCTGCCTTATTTAAAAGAATCAGTCTTGCCTTGTTCTTTCCCAGTTCATCAATATCGGGATTCCTGCTGGAAAGGGGGATTCTTGCGTCTGTCACTTCAATTACCAGATCAATTAGTTTGATATTTTCCTGCATCATACGTTTCGCTTTTGTCATATGACCGGGATACCATTGATAATTCATACACTACCTCATTTCTTCATCTCATGTTTTACAAATCCGATTTTGCTAAAAGGTGCAGCCTGAAACCAGAGCTTCCCTTCTATATTTTTCTTCTTCACATTTTTCACTTCTGCGAAACGACTGTCTTCGCTGTTGTTCCGATTATCTCCCAAAACAAAATATTCATCTTTTTTTAAGGTAATCGCTTCATCTGCCAGACCAGGGTTGGATATCTCGGAAAATTTTCCGTCTTCTTTATAAACGGTCCCATCAATGTAGACCTTCCCTTTTTTAATCTGTATGGTTTCTCCCGGAAGACCAATGACACGCTTAATGTGAATGGTTGCATTTTCCTTTCCGTCCTTCGTAAAAGCAATGATATCTCCCCGTTTCGGACTGCCGAACTTATACACAAACTGATTCATGAAAAAACGCTCTCCGGTCCGAATGGTCGGCTCCATGCTGCTCTCCTGCATTCCAATACTTTGAAAGAAAAAAATCGCCGTCACCGCTGCAAGAGCCAGAACTACGGCTGTCTGAAATATCCACTGAAAAACAATGCGTCCTTTTCTGCTTTTTATAAACTCAAGTGCAGCATCTTTCTGAATCTCTATGTTATGAAAATGCTCCATGCCTGACAAAGTGCTCTTCTTTTTTCTGCTTTTCTTCCTGTTTTTTTTCATGTTCTTCATCTGCTCCTAAAACCCATATGGAAGAAACAGGGACATATACCCAAAGTATGTGTCCCTGTCATGTTACCGTTATTATTTAACTAATTCTTTTACTTTCGCTGCTTTACCTACACGCTGTCTTAAGTAGTTCAGTTTCGCACGTCTTACTTTACCACGTCTGATTACTTCTACTTTTTCTACGTTAGGGGAATGTAATGGCCAAGTTTTTTCAACGCCGATTCCGTTAGAGTTCTTTCTTACTGTGAAAGTTTCACGGTTGCTTCCGCCCTGTTTCTTTAATACAACGCCTTCAAAGATCTGGATTCTTTCACGGTTTCCTTCTTTGATTTTTCCGTGTACTCTTACGGTGTCACCTACGTTAAACTGTGGTGCTTCTGCTTTCATCTGAGCAGCTTCAATGTTTTTAATAATTTCGTTCATGATTTTTCTCCTTTAATCCTGGATGTTCTTAATGCAATCAGCAACAGAGGACCATCTCTTTTTACAACAGATAAAATTATACTATGGACAAAGAATCTTGTCAAGTTTAAAAATACTCAATTTCTCTTGGTTTCATATAATTATTTTCCAGATACTGTCTCACTTCCCCTGCATCAAAAGATCTGGCACCTGCAGGACAGCTTTTCACACAACGCATACAGTTAAGGCAGGTTTCTTCTGCTATTTCTAAAGTTTCTCTGGAAATAGCATTCACCGGGCATTTCTGCACACAGGACTGGCACTTTCTACACTTCTCCTGCTCAAATTCTTTTTTCACAGGTTTCATCAGTTTGGGCTCCGGTTTAGGATTTCCCGGAACAGAAATCTCACGGAACCCCTGTGTTTCTGCCTTCTGGATTCTCTTTTTGATCAAGACAGCAAACTTACGGAAAACTTCCCGGTCTTTCTGATCCGGTCTTCCGCTTCCCAGTTTTTCAGAATAAATATGAGGAATTATCGGTGCAATGGCTCCGATACAGACAAATCCTCTTTCTGTCAAAATCTGCTTCATCTGAGCCAGAGTATCATCATAGTGACGGTTCCCGTAAGCTGCCATAAGTACACATGGCGTATGATCTCCTCTCAGATTCGTAAACAATCCTTCCGGTATCCTGGGAAGCTGTCCTCCATATACAGGTGCGGCAGCCACCAGAAGTTCCTGCTGTGTAAAATACTTTACCTGTTTCCGGAATTTTCTTCTGGTCAAGTCCAGATAAACAGGATTCTGGGTCAGTCCATCTGCCAGGAGCTCTGCCGCCTGTCTGGTACCCTTGGTTGGACTGAAATAAGCAATGGTAACCGGACGATTCTGTGCAAACAGATCCGGTCTGCGTTCCTTGGTACGTTTCACAGACTGCTCCAGCCTCCAGGACTGAATCTTGTCATGAGCACCTGCCAAAAGAACAGGCGGTACCTGTTTATCATGCCAGATCTCCGGTCTTGTATAATGTGGGTATTCCAGAAGATTGTCCTGTATCGACTCAAACTGAGAAGATTCTTCGTTGTTGAGCACACCGGGAACAAACCTGGAAATAGCATCAATCATTACAGAAGCAGCCAGCTCACCGCCTGTGAGCACATAATCTCCGATGGATACATAATCCGTGACTACTTCTTCCAGAACACGTTCATCAATCCCCTCATAATGACCGCAAAGGAAAATCAATTCCTCCTCAAGAGCCAGTTCCTCTGCCATGGTCTGGTGAAACACCTTACCCTGAGGCGTAAGATAAATACATCTGGGCTTTTTCCCTTTTGCAGCCGCCTCAGATGATTTTCTTACAGACTCATAGGCCCGAAAGACCGGTTCTGCCTGCATCACCATCCCTGCACCGCCGCCATAAGGATAATCATCTACTCGCATGTGTTTATTGTCTGAGAAATCCCTGATATTAACCGTATGAAGGGAAATCTTTCCGCTTTTCACTGCACGTCCGGTGATGCTGGTCTCCACCGTATTTTCAATCATCTGGGGAAATAATGTAAGTACATGGAACTTCATTTTCTTCCTCCTTAGCACAAACCATCCAGAAGGTGTATGATCATAGTCCCTTTTTCCACATCAACTGCCTTAATACAATCTTTAATAGCAGGAATCAGGACTTCACCTTTTGTTTCTGTTTTGATAACATAGACATCGTTTGCCCCGGTCTCCATAACATCTTTTAAGATTCCGAACAGACTGCCGTCCTCAAGGCAGACTTCCATATCAATCAAATCGGCAATATAATATTCATTTTCCTTTAATGGTACCGCAAACTCCCGTGTCACATAAAGGCTTTTGCCTTTATATGGTTCAATGTCATTAATATTATCCACGTCTTTAAATTTTAAGATTACGAATTGCTTAAAGTATCTGACTTTTTCAATTTCCAGTTCGCACAATTCTTTTCCTGTGTCAAGTAAAATATAAGTCAGATCTTCAAATCTATGAGCATCATCTGTGGTTGGATACACTTTAACTTCTCCCCTGATTCCATGGGTTGTAGTGATAACACCTACCTGCAGTAAATCTTCCATTTTCTTCCTCCTGCCAAACCGTAGTTTTTCTATAAATATGAAAGAAGCTGTCGCATTTTCATGCGGCAGCTCTCTCGTTTTCCCTTTACACAAACAGAGCACATAACTGTGCTCTGTGGTTTACTGTAAAATATCCACGACTACCTTTTTATCGCTTTTGGATGATGCTGCCTTTACGACTGTGCGGATAGCCTTGGCGATACGCCCCTGGCGTCCGATTACTTTTCCCATATCAGCAGGAGCAACCTTAAGCTCTATAAGGATAGCGTCACTTTCTTCTGTTTCTGTCACAACGACTTCGTCAGGACAATCTACGAGAGATTTTGCAATTACTTCCACTAATTCTTTCATTAGAAGACACCTCCCGGATTATTTTTCGATACCAGCCTGTTTGAAGATTTTTGCTACGATATCTGTAGGCTGAGCACCATTTGCAAGCCATTTTTTCGCTGCTTCTTCGTCTACTTTGTAAACAGTTGGATCCTGAGTTGGGTCATAAGTACCGATTTCCTCGATAAATCTTCCATCTCTTGGGGATTTGGAATCTGCAACAATGATTCTATAGAAAGGAGCTTTCTTCTGTCCCATTCTTCTTAATCTGATTTTTACTGCCATTTCTTTTCACCTCCTGGTTATAGTTAACTGATTGTTCTATATGTTAAAAGGGAAGTTTGAATTTTCCTCTTTTACCACCTTTTCCACCCATGAGCCCCGGCATTTGTTTCATCATTTTCTTTGCCTGCTCAAATTGTTTTACCATACGGTTGACTTCTGCCACATCCACACCGGCACCTTTTGCAATCCTGTTCTTTCTGGAAGGATTTAAGATTTCCGGATGAGAACGTTCTCTCGGTGTCATAGAAAGAATGATTGCTTCTTTTCTGGCCATATCTTTCTCATCTACCATACTGTCCAGATCTTTCACCTGAGAACCGATTCCAGGGAGCATGCTCAGCACACTGGACAGGCCGCCCATGTTT
Source organism: uncultured Blautia sp. (assembly GCF_947654165.1). Lineage (GTDB taxonomy): Bacteria > Bacillota > Clostridia > Lachnospirales > Lachnospiraceae > Blautia. The sequence continues at coordinate 63,958 of NZ_CANTKB010000015.1, read as the reverse complement.
TTCATCTGATTCATACTTTCCAGATAATCGTCAAAACCGAATGTGTTCTTGCGGAACTTCTGTTCCATCTCTTTTGCTTTTTCTTCATCCAGATTTGCCTGAGCCTTTTCAATAAGACTCATCACATCTCCCATACCCAAAATACGGGAAGCCATACGTTCCGGATAAAACTGCTCCAGATCAGAAAGCTTCTCTCCCATACCTACATAGAGAATCGGCTTTCCGCTGATTGCCTTAATAGAAAGAGCTGCACCACCTCTGGTATCACCATCCATTTTTGTAAGAATGACTCCGTCAATCCCTACCTTCTGGCCGAAAGTATCTGCTACATTCACGGCATCCTGTCCGGTCATGGCATCTACTACCAGAATTGTCTGATCCACAGTAATAGCTTCTTTGATATTTGCAAGCTCTGCCATCATATCTTCATCAATATGAAGGCGTCCGGCAGTATCCAGAATCAAAACATTGAATTTTTCTTTTTTTGCATGTTCATATGCAGCCTTTGCAATATCTACAGGACTGTTCTTATCTCCCATAGCGAAGACTTCTACACCCTGCTTCTCTCCATTTACCTGAAGCTGTTTAATTGCAGCCGGCCGATAAACGTCACAAGCAGCTAACAGTGGTTTCTTCCCTTTTGATTTCAGCTTGCCGGCAAGTTTTGCTGTAGTCGTAGTCTTACCTGCACCCTGGAGACCTACCATCATCAGAACCGTAACTTCGTTTCCTGATTTTAATGCTATCTCCGTTGTTTCGCTTCCCATTAATTTTACAAGCTCTTCGTTTACAATCTTGATCACCATCTGTCCGGGATTCAGACCAGACATAACATCCTGCCCTACTGCCCGTTCCTGTACGGCTTTCATAAACTGCTTTACAACTTTAAAGCTAACATCTGCTTCCAGCAGTGCCATCTTTACTTCCTTCAAGGCTGCTTTCACATCAGCTTCCGTCAGACGGCCTTTTTTTCTCAAGTTTTTAAATACATTCTGTAGTTTATCCGTTAAGCTTTCAAATGCCATCTTACAACTCCTCTAAAATCTCCTGGGAAATACGTTCCACCTGGGAAACCAGTTCCTGTCTGCTCAGTTCTTCATATTCCTGGCATATCTGGTTAATGCTGCGGACCTTCCCTTTGATATTCACAAACTTTTCTACCAGATGAAGTTTATCTTCATAATCCTGCAAGGCTTTGTTACAACGCTTAATGTTATCATGAACACCCTGGCGGCTGATTCCCAGCTCATCTGCAACTTCACTTAAAGAATAATCATTTAAAACCACATCTTCATAAATTCTTCTCTGGTGAGCTGTCAAAAGCTCTCCATAAAAATCAAACAATAAGGTTTGTTCTACAAATTTTTCCATCCGCAATCACCTTGGTTATCATACAACAAGAATACACAGGTGTCAAGTATTTTTTCTTGACAAATTTATTTTATTTTGTTTCATCCATACTTCCACTGCGGAATCCTTCCATATCCAACGTAATATATAAAAACCCGGTTTCTTTTAACTTTTGTGTGATTTCTTCCCTTTTTTCCAAAAACAAAGGAAAGTCTGCCTGAAGTATTTCGATTCTGGCAACGTCTCCGTGAAGCCTTAACCTTACCGTAGGAAATCCTGCCGTTTTCAGATATTCCTCTCCCTGTGCGATTTTTTCCAACACCTCTATACGGATTTCCTCTCCGTATGGAAGCCTGGTTGCAAGACAAGGTGCTGAAGGACGCTCTGCAACGGAAATCCCAAGTTCTTTTGCAAGCCTTCTTACCTCTTCCTTTGTAAATCCGGCCTCGGCAAGAGGACTTTTGATGCCCAGCTCCCTGACCGCCTGAAGACCTGGCCGATATACATGAAGATCATCCTCGTTAGTTCCCTCCAGAATCTGTGTGACTCCCAGGCTTTTTGCGTATTCCCAAAGTCTGACAAACAATGTCTTTTTACACAGGTAGCATCTGTTTTTCGGATTAAACCGTATTTCTTCCTGCTCCAGTTCATTCACAGACAGAACTTTATGGATCGCACCTGCTTCTTCTGCTACCTGCTTTGCAATTTCCATATCACAGGATGGATGCAGCATAGTATCAAAGGTCACGGCATAGATTCTGGTCTGCTCTTTGGCACATTTTTTTGCGAGAACCAGAAGCAGGCTGCTGTCCACGCCGCCGGAAAAGGCGATACACACATCCTTTTGGACATACGCTTTCATTTTTTCATATAAGTAGTTCTTTTTTTCGTCATACGGTCTCATCTGAATCCTCCTGCAACTACTGCCGCCTCATCATATACGCTTCTGTACGACCTTCCGGTTTCTATGCAGACTTGCTTTACCGTCTCATATTCCGGGTAATAATACTTTTGCCCATGATGCTCACAGATTTTTATCTTTACCTTATGCCCGTCTTTTAAACAGATCTCCTTAAAACTCCTTGGAAGGATCCTCCTGTTTTCTTCGTATCTGCGAAGTCCGATGCTGGTGGTTTCACGAAAAATAATATCTTCCAGTGCTTTTTTCTTCTCTTTTGTGCAAATCACCTGAAGCATATACGCAGGACGGTTCTTTTTCATATAAACAGGAAAACAAGAGGCATCCAGAGCACCTGCTTTCATGAGGCATTCTATAGCATACCCCAGTTGTTCTCCACTGCAATCGTCTACATTGGTCTCCAGCACCTGAACCGTATCGTATGTTTCTCTTTCCTCTGCCTCATCCCTGTTTCTCTCCAGAATAAGACCACAGACTGGATTTGTTTCACCTGTACATACAGATTTTTTTATTGAATACGCACCGGAAAATGGTTCAGTTCTGGCAAAAGATGCGAGAAACGCAGCACAATGCAAGGTAAGCAATTCTCCCTCCCCCGGAAGAAATTCTGTTTGCAGATTACTTTTTTCTAAAATTCTTCTGATTTGAGCGGATTCCCCGTTCTGTGTAAGAGATTTCGTACCTTCCCCTAAAGCGTTTACTTTTATATTTGAAATTCCCAGGGTGTCCAGACCAATCCCAATTGCAGCCAGGTAATAAAAGGCATGTTCTCCATACCACAAAGAAAACTCCGTCTTCTCCGTCATACGCAACGTTTTGAGCAGTTTTTTTTCTATATCTGTTTCAAGTTCCAAACTCTGAATTCTTTCTTCTGCTTCCTGACAGGTGACAAACGCTTTTCCTTTGAGCACTGAAAAATAATCCAAAAGCTGCTTTTCTTGTTTCTCCCCCCACCCTGACAGCGTTCTTATAATCTCCCATATTTTTTTACAGTCCGCACCATAGGGACATTCTAAATATAATTCTCTTCCCATGCTGTTTTCCTTTCTTTTCCTGTCGTAAATTCTAACATATTTTAAGCGGTATGACTATGATAAAATAACACAGGATAAATACATTTTTTCCATTGTTTCTTTTTCGTTCCAATGGTAAAATAAATATTATTCAGTATCATGAGACACAGGAGGATAAATTCTATGGGAACATCAAAAGTATATTTTACCAACTTGCGAGCAAAAAACGGTGATAATCTTTTGAACAAACTGCAGCGCCTTATCAAAACTGCAGGAATCGGAGATATTGATTTTGAAGACAAATATGTTGCAATTAAAATGCATTTCGGAGAGCCCGGAAACCTGGCTTTTCTCCGTCCTAATTATGCAAAAGCGGTTGCTGATGTAGTCAAAGAATTAGGCGGAAAGCCTTTCCTGACGGACTGCAACACTTTATATGTAGGCGGAAGAAAAAATGCCCTGGATCATCTGGACAGTGCCAACTTAAATGGCTTTAACACCATCACGACCGGCTGCCAGATTCTCATTGCAGACGGATTAAAGGGTACCGATGAGGCACTCGTACCCGTAAAGGGCGGAACTTATGTAAAAGAAGCAAAAATCGGACGTGCTATAATGGATGCCGATGTTGTCATCTCCTTAAACCACTTCAAAGGTCATGAGGCTACAGGATTTGGAGGTGCATTAAAGAATCTTGGTATGGGATGCGGTTCCAGAGCCGGAAAAATGGAAATGCACTCTGCCGGCAAACCACATGTAGACCAGGATTTGTGTATTGGATGCCAGATGTGTGCAAAAATCTGTGCACATGATGCACCTTCTTTCAAAGATAAAAAAGCCACTATTGACCATAACAAGTGTGTGGGATGCGGCAGATGTATCGGTGTCTGTCCAAAAGATGCGATCCTGGCTGCTTCTGATGAATCCAATGATATTCTCAATTGTAAAATCGCAGAATACACCAAGGCAGTGATTGACGACCGTCCAAACTTCCACATCAGCCTTGTGATTGATGTATCTCCTTACTGCGACTGCCACGGTGAAAACGATGCTGCCATTGTACCAAATGTAGGTATGTTTGCATCCTTTGACCCGGTAGCTCTTGATGTTGCCTGTGCAGATGCAGTGAATGCCCAGCCGGTAATTTCTAACAGTAAACTTGGAGATTGCAGCGAGGAGGAAAGAGCCTGTCAGCACCATGATCATTTCCACAGCATTTTCCCTGACACAAACTGGGAATCCGCCATTGAACATGGTGTAAAAATCGGAATCGGAAACAAAGAATATGAACTGATCACCGTAAAATAAGTTCTATACAGCAAAAAGACGCTCCTGCGAAAGAAACTCACAGGAACGTCTTTTTTCATAAAAACAACTTATAAATTTGCCATTACCACTCTCGGTCGGTATCCTTCCTCTTCTAAAGCCTGTATAATTTCATTTTTGTGATCCGTTCCAAAAGCTTCCAGCGTAATCCGAAGCTCCACAGCCGCTGTGCGGTTGGTACTTACAAACTGATTGTGATCTAACTTTACAACATTTCCCTGATGCTGAGCAATAATGCCTGCCACACGCACCAATTCTCCCGGTTTATCCGGAAGAAGAACCGACACTGTAAAGATACGGTCTCTTGCAATCAGTCCGTGCTGTACCACAGATGCCATGGTGATCACATCCATGTTTCCGCCGCTTAAAATAGAAACTACCTTTTTATTCTGAAACTTCAGATGTTTCAGAGCTGCCACTGTAAGAAGTCCGGAATTTTCTACGATCATTTTGTGATTTTCTACCATGTCCAGGAAAGCAACCACCAGTTCATCATCTTCCACGGTAATGATTTCGTCTACATTTTTCTGGATATAAGGGAAAATATGATCCCCGGGACGCTTAACAGCAGTACCGTCAGCAATGGTATTTACTGTTGGAAGAGTCATAACCTTTCCGTTTAACAAAGATGCCTGCATACAGTTGGCTCCTGCCGGCTCCACACCAATGACTTTAATATTGGGGTTTAATTGTTTCACCAGAGTAGAAACACCGGTAGCCAGACCGCCTCCGCCTATGGGTACTAAAATATAATCTACCAGAGGAAGCTCTTTGATAATCTCCATAGCGATGGTTCCCTGTCCTGTTGCCACAGCCAGATCATCAAAAGGATGAATAAAGGTATATCCGTGCTTATCTGCCAGCTCATAGGCATACTCACAGGCTTCATCATATACATTTCCGTGAAGAATCACTTCTGCACCGTAACCCTTGGTTCTTTCTACCTTAATCAACGGTGTCGTGGTTGGCATAACAATCACAGCTTTTGCTCCAAATGCCTTTGCCGCATAGGCCACTCCCTGAGCATGGTTGCCCGCAGATGCCGTGATCAGCCCTTTTTTCTTCTCTTCCTCTGTGAGCGTACTGATTTTGTAATAAGCACCTCTGATTTTATAGGCACCTGTCACCTGCATATTTTCCGGCTTAAAATAAACTTTATTTCCAGTCTGATTACTAAAGAAACCGCTGTACACCAGCTTTGTCTCCTGGGTCACTTTCTTTACAATTTCAGATGCTTCTTCAAATTTTTCTACTGTAAGCATATGTTTTCCCTCTTCCTATTCTGTTTCTAGTCTTCTGTGCCAGCTTCCTCTATATTAAACAGTGCATTGACAAATTCATTGGCGTCAAATTTCTGAAGGTCATCTATGGTTTCTCCCACTCCGATGTATTTCACCGGAATATCCAATTCCGATTCAATGGCCACTGCGATACCACCCTTTGCTGTTCCATCCAGCTTGGTAAGAATAATACCCGTAACACTTGCAACCTCATGGAACTGCTTTGCCTGAGCAAGTGCATTCTGCCCGGTTGTACCATCAAGAACAACCAGCGTTTCCAGATATGCTTCTGGATATTCCTTTTCAATAATACGGTATATTTTTCTTAATTCTTCCATGAGATTTTTCTTATTATGAAGACGGCCGGCCGTATCACAGATAAGCACATCTGCATTTCTCGCTTTTGCGGCAGCAATGGCATCATAGACTACAGAAGCCGGATCTGCACCATCCTGTCCCCCTATCAGTTCCACACCTGCACGGTTGGCCCACTGGGAAAGCTGTTCTCCTGCTGCTGCACGGAATGTATCTGCTGCTGCCATAATAACCTTTTTCCCCTGGTCTTTTAGTTTCCCTGCCAGTTTTCCCACGGATGTGGTCTTGCCAACCCCATTGACACCAATCACCAGAATAACGGACTTGCGGTTTTCAAATTCATAGGCTTTTTCTCCCACAGCCATCTGTTCTTTGATACTGTCCATCAGGAGCTGCTTACACTCCTGAGGATCTTTAATATGTTTTTCTGAGACCTGCCCTTTTAATCGCTCAATAATAGAAGTGGTTGTATTGATTCCAATATCACCCATGACTAAAATCTCTTCGATTTCTTCATAAAAATCCTCATCAATGCTGGAATAACCACTGAAAATAGAATCAATTCCAGATACGATATTTTCTCTGGTTTTGGAAAGTCCTTCTACCAGTCTTTTAAAAAAACCTTTTTTTTCTTTTTCCTCTGCCATAATTCCTCCTCTATTTATCTAGATCATGTTCAATAAGATTTACAGATACCAGGGTAGAAACCCCTTTTTCCTGCATTGTGATACCGTACAGTCTGTCAGCAGCCGTCATGGTACCACGTCTATGTGTTATAATAATAAACTGTGTGTTTTTTGTCAACTTATGAAGATATTTGGCATATCTGGTAACATTCGAATCATCCAATGCCGCCTCAATCTCATCCAGCAGACAGAACGGAGATGGTTTTAAGTTTTGGATGGCAAATAAAAGTGCAATCGCCGTAAGTGCCTTCTCACCTCCGGAAAGCTGCATCATATTCTGCAGTTTCTTGCCTGGCGGCTGTGATATGATACGGATACCTGCTTCCAAAATATCCTCTTCCTCATCCAATTCCAGAGTGCCTTTGCCTCCTCCAAACAATTCCTTAAATGCTTTGTCAAATTCTCTTCGGATCTCAGCAAATTTCTCTTCAAACTGTCGGCGCATTCCTGTATCCAGTTCATCAATAATACCAAGAAGTGTCTTTTCTGCTTCCACCAGGTCATCATGCTGACTCTGCATAAACGTCTGACGCTCTAACAATTCTTTGTATTCTTCGATGGCGTTTACATTCACATTTCCAAGCTGGCGGATCTCGCTTCGCATCTGCGTGATATCCTTCTTGATCTCAGCTCTGTCTTTCATGATCTCCTGCGCTTCTTCCTGAGCCTGACGATAGGTAACCTCATATTCTTCCCACATATAATTCACCTGGGTTTCCTGGGCTTCCTCCAGCTTTTCTTTCTGAGCATTCAGACGGTAGCACTCTTTATCCAAAAGATTCATTCTGCCGGACAGTTCATCTCGTTTTGCAAAAAAGGACTTATATTTTTGATTCATCTCCTCTTTTGCTGCTGTTTCTTTTAAGAGCTGTTCCTGCATCGCTTTTGCAGCCTGCTCTGCCAAAACAACCTGTTCCTCGATTTCTCTGATCTCGTTTTCTTTTAGAGCAATCTCTTCTTTTCCCTGAACCATCCCGGACTCTAAGGCTTTACGCTGCTCCTTTAGTTCACCCAGCTCCCGCCGGATACGGGTCAGATTTTCTGTAATAAAGCCTTGTCTGGATGTAAGATTTGCAGTTTCAACATGTGCCTTCTCCAGTTCTTTTGAAAGCCGTGTTTCTTCTGCTTTTTTCTTTTCCAAAACTTCCTGGCTGGAACTGATCTCTTCCTCCAGTGATTTTTCCTGTTTTGCACTGGTCTCCAGTTCCAACTGAATCGACAGACTGTTATCCTGAATTTCTCTGGTCTGTTTTTCCAACTGTTCTTTTTCCAGCTTCAGACCCTCATATCCTGCCTGGATTTCTTCTCTTTTTCCCGTCATGGAATTCAAATTCATCTGCACGGTATTTTCCCGGATATACTGCTCCTGAAGCTTCTCCTGGATACTTGCAGCTTCCTCACGGAAATGATTTCTTTTTCCCCGATAAGTTTCCAGCGTCTGCTGCAGTTTTTCCGTCTCTGTCTTCAAACGCTCTACAGCATCCTGAAGTTCCTCGATCTCTCTTCGCCTTCCCAGGAGGTTGCTGTTGTTTTTAAATGCTCCACCTGTCAGCGAACCTCCCGGATTCAAAGATTCACCTTCTATGGTAACCATACGGATAGAATATTGATATTTCTTTGCAATGGCAATTCCATGATCAATATGGTCTACCACCAGCGTTCTTCCAAGAAGATAATTCGCCAGACCCTGGTATTCGTTTCCAACCGTCACCAGTTCACTGGCTACCCCGATGACTCCCGGCTCTTTCAGTGCTGCTGCATTGGCAAATCCCTTTTTATTCTGCATGCTGGTAAGAGGAAGAAAGGTGGCACGTCCATATTTATTCTTTTTCAAGAACTCGATCATGGTCTTGGCTGTATTTTCATTGTCCGTGACAATATTCTGGATACTGCCTCCTAATGCAGTTTCAATGGCTGTCTCATAATTTTTTTCTACCTTCAGCAAGTCTGCCACAACGCCCTTAATACCCGGTACTCGTTTCTTCTGCTCCATGACTCTGCGGATGCTGTTGCCATACCCGTCATAGCGTTCTGCGATATTACGCATGGATTCCAGTCTGGATGCTTCTCGGTGGTAGGCAGTCTGCCCGGCTTCTAACTGCTGTCCGGCTTTTGCCATCTCTGCCTGGTATTTCGTTATCTGATCCTCACAGCGATTCCCCTGGCGTACCAGTTTCTCAATGGTCTCCTGAATCTCGTCTTTTTCTGCCAGATACTCTTTTTCCGCTGTGTTCAGCAATGCAGACTCACTTTTCAGCCTGAAATGTTTCTGATTCAGCTCGGTCTTCCGGATTGAAATCTGCTCCATCATGGTATCATAACGCTGCAATTTTCCCTTGGTAGATGCCCGCATATTCAAAATCTCAATGATTTCGTTTTTGCCCTTCTCTACCTTTTCTTCCAGACTGTGGATCTCCATGGCTAAATCTTTAAAAGCTCTCTGTGTTTCTGACTGTACTTTCTCAAATGCCCGGAACTGTTCTTCTACAATCTCTTTTTCAGACAGATATTCCTGCTCCTCTTCTGTCCATTTCTCCACATCAGCCTGCAATGCACGGCTTCTGTCCTGATACAGAGATTCGTTTTGTTTTGCAGAATGGATCTGTTCTTTCAGTATATGAATCTGATTCTCCAGTTGCTGCTTCTCCAGGGTTCTCTCAGTATTCCCCTCCCGAAGACTCTGGATTTCCTGTTCCTGTTTTTCCAGCTCCTGCTCCAGTTTTTCGTATTCTGTTTTTGTAATACCAAAGCTTTTTTCCGTATCTTCTAAATCAGCCCTGGCAATCTGGTACTTCTTTTCCGTTTCCTCAAGTTCCCCACGTATACGGTTCATCTCCGCAAGGAACATCTGCATATCTAATTTTTTCAGTGCTTCCTTCTTTTTCAGATAGACCTTGGCTGTCTCAGCCTGTTTTTCCAACGGAGCCACCTGTCTGGTAAGCTCTGAGAGAATATCCTTGACCCTGGTAAGATTCTGCTGCTCTTCCTCCAGCTTTTTGATGGCTGTGTTTTTCCGGCGTTTAAACTTGACAATTCCAGCCGCCTCATCAAACAATTCTCTTCTTTCTTCCGGTTTTCCGCTTAAAATCTTATCAATCTGCCCCTGTCCGATGATAGAATAACCTTCCTTACCGATTCCGGTGTCATAAAAAAGCTCATTCACATCCTTCAGCCTGCAGCTTGTACCATTGAGCAGATATTCACTTTCCCCGGAACGATATAATCTTCTGGCAATGGTTACTTCCTTATAATCAATGGGAAGTTTATGGTCACTATTGTCCATGGTAATGGCAACATAAGCAAATCCTAAAGGTCTTCTGGTTTCCGTGCCGGAAAAAATAACATCCTGCATATTTCCGCCTCTTAACTGCTTTGCACTCTGTTCCCCCAGTACCCAGCGTACCGCATCTGCCACATTGCTCTTTCCACTTCCGTTTGGCCCTACGATCCCGGTGATTCCATTATGAAATTCAAATGTGATTTTATTGGCAAAGGATTTGAATCCCTGCACTTCTATGCTCTTTAAATACATAAATCTCCCTTTTCACGTTTCAATTTTTTAATGGCACAGTAGGCTGCCTGCTGCTCAGCCGCTTTCTTGGTATGTCCGCAGCCTTGTCCCAGAACTTTTTCTCCCAGGATTGCCTCCACATAAAATGATTTATTGTGATCCGGCCCTTCCTCTTTTACCAGCACATAACGTACATCTTCCTCGAACTGTCCCTGTACGATTTCCTGAAGAGTAGTCTTGCTATCATAAAAGAGCTGTTTATTTTCAATATCGTTCAGTACAAACCGGCTAATAAACTCTTTTGCATTAGCAAAACCGCCATCCAGATAGATTGCCCCGATGAGTGCTTCCATGGCATCTGAAACAATAGAATCTCTTTTTCTTCCTCCTGTAGCCTCTTCTCCTTTTCCAAGAAGCAGATAATCCCCCAGAGGAATCTCTCTGGCACAAAGAGCAAGGGTTGGCTCGCACACCATACTGGCACGTTTTTTTGTGAGCTTTCCTTCCGGCAGATCCGGATATTTATGAAACAAAAACTCGCTTGAGGTTATTTCCAGAACCGCATCTCCCAGAAACTCCAGTCTTTCATTATTTCCTGTATAAGAGATATGGTGTTCATTGGCATAAGAGCTGTGTGTCATTGCATTGACCAAAAGGTCAAAGTTTTCAAATTTATATCCTATTTTTTTCTCCAGTTCAAGAAATTTCTTAGATTCTTTCATACGTCTTCCTTTCTGTCTGAACCCGTTATTTTTATGGAAACAATACAGCAAAAGATGCCCTCTGCTCCTTTAATGACCAGGGGCATGAAGGCATCTCGCTGCCGGCTTATCCGTTCAAACTTTTAATCTGTTCTACCGCATCGCCTACAGAAACAATCTGTTCCACCTCTTCTGCAGGAATCTCAATATCAAATTCCTCTTCAATTCCCATCACAATTTGGAAAACATCCAGAGAGTCGGCACCCAAATCGTCTACAAATGTGGTATCCGGAGTAATCTCCTCTGTATCCACATTTAAAACCTCTGCTATTATCTGCTGTAATTTTTCCAATTCCATGACTTTTCCTCCTAAACTTCTTCTTTTTTCTCTTGTACAACGGTCAGATTTTCTCTGATTCGTTCACTGATGTTCTGTTCTTTAAAAGAAATACACTGAATAATAGAATTCTTAAATTCTGTTTCCTTTGAATTTCCATGGCATTTCACAACCAGACCCTTTAAGCCCAACAAAGGAGCACCGCCATACTGACTGGCATCAAAGGTCTTTAAGGTCTTTTTCAAGGCTGGTTTAACCAAAAGTGCACCGATTTTGCTTCGCAGTGTAGACATCATACTGCCTTTGATTTTAGAAATCAACGTAGAACCAAGCCCTTCATAAAGCTTCAGCACAACATTGCCTACAAAGGCTTCCGTTACGATTACATCTGCTGCTCCGGCCGGAATCTCTCTCGCCTCAATACTGCCGATAAAATTAATATCCTTGCACTCTTTTAGCAGCGGATAAGTTTCTTTTACCAGAGCATTTCCTTTTTCTTCTTCCACTCCGATATTGACAATACCCACTCTCGGATTTTTTACGCCCACTACATGCTCCATATATATGGAACCCATACGTGCAAACTGCACCAGATGGGATGCTCTGGCATCTACATTGGCTCCGCAGTCAATGAGAAGAGATACTCCATCTCTGGTAGGAATCAGCGGTGCCAGCGGTGCTCGTTCTACCCCTTTAATTCTTCCAACGATTGTGGTTCCTCCTACTAAAATCGCACCGGAGCTTCCTGCAGAAACAAAAGCATCTGCTTCATCTTTCCGCACCAGCTTCATTCCAACCACAATAGAGGAATCTTTTTTCCCTCGAATAGCTGCTACCGGAGGTTCTCCGGTTTCAATCACTTCACTGGCCGGAACAATACGAATTCTTTCTTTTGGATAAGTACAGGCTTCTAATTCCTTTTCCAAAATTTCCTGTTTTCCCACTAAAAGTACATCTACATTTTCTCTTTCAAGGACTGCAGCCACTGCACCTTTCACCGCTTCTGTTGGTGCATAGTCACCGCCCATGGCATCAACCGCCACTCTAATTCTATTTTCCATGTCTTGCCTCCTGTTGTATCTATGAATGATTTTACTAGACATCTAAAAAAAATGCAAGGATTCCTAAAGAGAATCCCTGCATTTTTCTATAAAACTGTACCGCCGACTATTGAGCAGGTGTTTCTTCACTGCTCTGGGCAGGTGTTTCCTCTGCTTTCTCCCCGCTATTTTCAGCAGGTGTTTGTTCTGCAGCTTCCGCTCCTTCTTCCGCTGTTCCTTTTGAACCTTCGGCTGTCTCGCCTTCCTGAACTTCATTAGAAACAACCACTTCTGCCGTATCGCTGGTAACACGGTTTGTGGAACTCTTAATCGTGCTGGTAGCTACTACATAGTAATAAACAATCCCCTCTTCCTGGGTGGACGGGGTATAAGTGCTCTCAGTAGCACCATCAATGATCGTTCCGCCTCCATTAGTGTTAGTAAGGCTCTGATACCACTGATATGTAATCACACCTTCATCGCTGGTTGTCGCTTCCACCGTAAGAGGTGCTGCTTCGTCTCCGGTCTTATAAGTAACAGAACCGCTTAAATTTGTAACCAATTCCGGTTTAGCTACAAGAACTTCCGGTTCCACTTCCTTTTCTTTCTCTTCTGGGTCAGTTTCCTGGACAGTCTTTAAATGCACCTTTTCCAGTGTTTTGTCTATCAGTTCTTTTCCTTTGCATCCTGTCATAGAAAGGCTCAGACACCCTGCTGCTAAAAACAAAATACCCTTTTTTACCCATTTATTTTTCATTTCATGATTCCTCCTCAGTTCCTTATACTCCCTTGGTAAATGTATCCCTTCAAAATTGTTCATCAAATCTATATTAACGTATTTCCATAAAAACCGCAAGAGATTCCTGTAAAATATTACAGAAATATTAACCATTTTTTATAAAAAAATAAAGGGCAGGCACAAGTGCCAATACCCTCTATTTCTTCTACTCACGAATGGAATTAAGCTTCTTCCATTTTGATAATCTCTTTTTTGTTGTAGCTTCCGCAAGCTTTACATACTCTGTGAGGCATCATTAAAGCACCACATTTGCTGCATTTTACTAAGTTTGGAGCACTCATTTTCCAGTTTGCTCTTCTTTTGTCTCTTCTTGCTTTGGAAGATTTATTTTTTGGACAGATGGACATAGTTACACCTCCTTAAATTTGCTAAATATATCACTGATTACCGCCATTCTGGGGTCCGGCACAAACTGATCACAGTCACAAGTACCTTCGTTCAAATTCATCCCACATTTTGGACAAATACCCCGGCAGTTCTCTTTGCATAGAACCCTTAAAGGCCAATGGATTAAAATCTCATTATGCACTAACTGGTCTACATCCAGGCTGCAACCTGTGACATAATTAATTTCATCTAAGTCTTTTATCCTGTCTTCCTTCGAAGCCTTCATGTCCAACTCCTCCTCCAGATCAATGATAAAGGTTGTGGGAACTTCCTTCAGACACTTATCACAGGGAATGGCTACGGTAATAGAACCGTTGGCTTCAATTTTTAAAACCTTCTTTCCACTGTTGGTAATCTTCATGGAAATGGGCTTCTTCTTAACAATAGGAAAATCTCCTAGTTTCGATTGAAAGGAATCCATGGAAACAGGTGCTTCTACAACCTGTGTCTTTCCTTCCAGGGATAAAATTTCTGATAAATCAATTAGCATAATAGTCTCCTAATCACACCTTGTAAATTATACATAGGGATTTGCGGTTTGTCAACCATTATTTTAAAAACTATTTCTGAACTAATGCTGCTGTTTCCTGGCAGATTGCTAATTCTTCGTTTGTAGGAACAATCGCAACGGTTACTTTTGAATCCGGTGTGGAGATTACTTTGTTCTCTCCTCTTGTTTTGTTTGCTTCTTCATCAAGAGTAACACCAAGATAGCTCAGTCCGTTTACAACTGTTTCTCTTACCAGAGATGCATTTTCACCGATACCGCCAGTGAAAGCAATGGCATCTACACCATTCATAGCTGCTGCATATGAACCAATGTATTTGATAATTCTGTAGCACAGGCAGTCAATCGCACGCTGTGCATCAGCGTTTCCATTATCTGCTGCTTCACTTAAATCACGAAAGTCGCTGGAAAGTCCTTTAGAAAGTCCAAGAAGACCAGATTTTTTATTCAGAATATTTACCATCTCTGTAACATCGATGTTTTCTTTCTTGCATACAAAGTCAAGGACTGCCGGATCAAGGTCACCGGAACGAGTTCCCATTACAAGACCTTCAAGAGGAGTAAGACCCATGGAAGTATCCACACATTTGCCGTTTACTACTGCACTGATGGAAGAACCATTTCCTAAGTGAGCAACAATTACTTTGGAATTTTCTGGATCTAAGCCCAGGAATTTGATTGTTTCTTTGGATACGAATCTGTGAGAAGTTCCGTGGAAACCATATTTACGAACTTTGTATTTATCATAGTATTCGTATGGGATTGCATACATATATGCTTTTTCCGGCATTGTCTGATGGAAAGCAGTGTCAAATACCGCTACGTTTGGTTTTCCTGGCATCAGATCCATACATGCACGGATACCCATTAAGTTTGCTGGGTTATGAAGAGGTCCTAAATCACAGCATTCTTCAATAACAGAGATTACTTCGTCGTTGATAATGCAGGAATCAGAAATCTTAGCTCCACCGTGAAGTACACGATGTCCGATTGCTTCTACTTCATCTAAGCTCTTTAATACACCTGTAGATGGATTTACCAGTGCATCCAGAACCATTTTGATTGCTTCTGTATGAGTAGGCATAGCAGCTTCTGTTACTTCTTTTTCACCGCCTGCTGGCTGGTAAACTAATCTTCCGTCAATACCAATACGCTCGCACAGACCTTTTGCTGCTACTGCTTCTGTCTCAGAATTAATCAACTGGAATTTCAGGGATGAACTTCCACAGTTCACTACTAATACGTTCATGTTTTTTCCTCCGATATCATTAGATATTTTATACAGACTGCTCTGTAATTATGGGCTGTGTCAGCCCATGCTTGGTATTATTATACAACCTTTTTTCATGACAGACAAGACATGGTTTCGTGTTTTTATGGAAAAGGATGTTATATTTTGTATTCTTTTTGAAACATAAAAAAATCTTTACTCTTCTTTCTCATCTCTTTGAAATTCCAGAATGTCTCCGGGCTGGCAATCCAGCACATCACAAATTGCATTTAAAGTAGAAAAACGGATAGCACTTACCTTTCCGGTCTTTATTTTAGAAAGATTCACATTTGCAATCCCAACTTTTTCAGATAATTCGTTGAGGCTGATTTTTCGGTCTGCCATCATACGGTCCAGTCTTAATATAATCGCCATTTTTTCTCACACTCCTATAATGTCTCGTCTACTTCTGTCTGTAAGCTGATTCCGTATTCAAAGATAAACGAAATCAAATAAAGAATGGCTGCCAAAATCAGATCATAAAACAAACCAAAAATAGAATTTCCATCAGATATTTTCCAAAGAGGTATTATCGAAACAACAACCCACCATAAAATAATTTTTCGAAATTGTTTTACAATACCATATTGAAAAGGCGACGCATTTTTTTCAATGAGTTTTAATAATTTTCTTATATTCATAAACAGAAATAATGTCACAAGAAACAACAGATGAAAACTGATTGTAATAAGTTTTACATCTACCAGCGTTATTTCTTTTTGAAGTACATCCGAGAAATCTTGTGCTAATTTTGAAGCAAAATTCCCCGGCTATGTTTTTACACATATCCGGGGAAATCGTTTATCTTATCCTTTTTGATTCTCTGCCAGCTTCCGAACCTCTTCCAAAGATAAACCCGTTATCTCTGCGACTTCTTCTATAGAGTCACGTCCTCTTGCTATCATCTTTAGAGCCGTGTTCACCGCTTTTTCGTGATTTCCTTCTGCTTTTGCTTTTTCTGCTACTTCATTTCTCATCTCTTCCAAAAGTCTGCTCATCTGGCTTCGACCTCCTTCTGTTTCTTTTAAGTATCTGACTTCTTCTGCCAGTAATGGATTCACCATTCACGTATAGGATATGGGCTCCGTCACCGAACAATGCATTATCCATCTCAGAAATTTTTCTTTCGATATGATAAAGTGGAATTCCCATACCGAATTTATCTTTTTCCGTGATGAAGATCACATAGGTATCAACCAGATCTTCGAAATCCTTTCCCTTGCTGAGCAGTGCCCGGTCTATCATGCTGCTGTGGAACCTTGCCCTTCTTACTCCTGCCCCCCTGTCGGAACGCTGTATTTCGATATCCATGAGTCTTCCATGCACATCCTCTGCCTGGATATCTAATTTTATGGAACGTTTTGTTGCACTTTTATATTCTACCTGTGCCTTCGTAGATTTCACTTTGATATCATCACGCTCCAGAATCGTATTCAGAATATACTCAACTGCTTCCGTCTTTCCATCCAGAGCTTCTGAAAAAAAGTCATCATCCATCAGGCGAAGTTCTTTTATCTTTTGTAAATCGTTTTCCTTTGTTACATTCCGTTTTGTTTCCTGCACATTAACACCTCGCTCTTTTTTTATTTCAAGCTGACTATCAGAATAACTGATATCGTGTTATCTCATGTACTTTGGATTGTATTTTCTAGTTGTATTTTTACGGAATGTGAAAAATCCACATATATTTCTCTTCTGTAGAAATGAAATTTCTTTGCTGAATCACCTTCCTTATAAATCTGATATCTATACATTAAATTTCTATGATTTCATTATAATAGATGAACCTGGAAAGAAGCAACCTTGATTTTTTATTTAGTTAAAATATATAGCTTTATCGATCATAAATCTTCTCACGGCGATTTTAACCTACTTTTTCCTATCCGCTTGCTATTTGTACATCATTCAAGGTATAATATCTTCATCAAAAACTTTATTTTCGGCCTGCAAAATTCAAATGTACCAGGCTGCATCCACCAGAAAGGATTTTTTCATGAAAAAAGCAGTAGGAATCATAGCAGAATACAATCCGTTTCATAACGGACATGCCTATCAGATTGGACAGTCAAAAGAAAAGACTAATGCAGACTTTGCAGTTGTACTTATGAGCGGCGATTTCGTACAAAGAGGTACTCCCTCCATCTTTTCCAAGCACGAAAGAGCCAGGATGGCTTTGCTTGGCGGTGCAGATGTGGTACTGGAATTGCCGGGTTCTTATGCAACAGGCAGTGCAGAATTTTTTGCCAGAGGTGGTGTTGGAATTTTTGATGCTCTAAACTGTATGGATTTTCTTTCTTTTGGAAGTGAATCCGGGGATATTTCCGCTTGCATCCAGGCGGCCAAAGTCTTATTAGACGAACCGCCTCTTTACCGCAGGGCACTGAAAGAAGCTCTAAGACAGGGTACTTCTTTCCCTGCTGCCAGAAAAACCGCTTTAAAAGTGTATGACCTGGAGTCTTCCCTTTCTATGAACGGAGATTTTCTTGACACCCCAAACAATATCCTGGGAATCGAATACTGCAAGGCACTGCTGGCACAAAAAAGTCCCATCCGGCCAATCACCATAGAACGAAAAGGCGGTTCCTACCACAGTACCGAACTGGACACCATGTTCCCCAGTGCTTCCGCCATACGAAACGCACTGAAAAAACAACGTGCAGGACAGCCAGACCGTCTCTCTGCCTTTTCCAAGGCACAGCCAAAGCCGGTCTGGGACTATATGGAATCCCTGGTATCCTCCGGAACTCTCATGGATGAAAATGATTTTTCCCTTTTACTGAAGTACCAGCTTATGCAGCACACGGCAGAAACCCTGTGCCAATTCGCAGATTTATCACCAGACTTATGTCGGAGGATTTATAAACAGTTGAACAGCTTTCAATCTTTTTCACAGTTTGTCCTTCAATTAAAAACAAAGGAACTGACGTACACCCGCATCTGCCGGGGACTGCTCCATGCACTTCTTGGCATCACCCAGGAGATGCAGATGCAGGAACCTTCTTATGTAAGGCTTCTGGGATTCCGAAAGGACCACTCTGCTTTTCTTCGTACTATGCAGAAAAAAAGCAGGATTCCTATTATCACAAAAGCTGCTGATTATCAGAAACAATTAAGTCCTTCTGCTGCCAGCGCCTTTGAAAAAGACTTATTCCTTTCGAATTTATATGAATCTGTAAAATGCACAAAAAAACAGACCGCTTTTGTCAATGACCTGCAAAAGCCGCCTGTGATTTTATAAAAACTATTCTGCGATTCTTCTCTTCATCGGTCTTTTCTTCCTGTTACCGGTGGAGGGGAGAATATTTTTATAACGGTAAATACTGAGCATCAGCCCCAACAGCATATAGAATACCACCAGTCTGGAACCACCGTAAGAGAAAAGCGGCAAGGAACTTGCTGCCGAAGGGAGCTGCCCAATACAGGTGAACACATGCAAACATAGTTCCCCCAGAAATACGATTCCACACCCAAACCCCATGATCCTTCCAAGTTTGTTCTTCTGTTTCACAACGATAGAGATTCCTTTCACAATAACTGCCAGAATCAGCAAAATCAATAGCACGGCTGCCAGAATCCCATAATTCATACCTACAAAAGAAATCAGGTAATCACTAAAATAACTCTGCCCCGTTTCCATCAGGGGATTTTCTATTTCTGCTGCACCCCATAGCCGGTACTCTTTGAAGCCATCTCTTAAAAAATAGAACGCTGAAGAAGTGTCTGATTCTGTCTGTCCCAGATAAAGAGCCAGCCTTTCCATCTGATACTGTGCAATCCACCCAAATTTTTTTCCAAGCATCACCAGGATTACCGGAAAAGTCAAAATACTTCCCCAGAATCCGCCTAAGACCCAATATTTTTTCACCTGAAACCAGTTTTTCCACAAGGCCACAGATAACAAGATTCCCTGAAGAAAAAGCAGCATGACTGCCAGGCTAATCTTGGGCACCAGAAATGCCACCCATATCGGCGGGATCATCCAAAGGATGCTTTTGAAAAGACCTGTGTATTCTGTCCCGTAATACGAATAGAGGATTCCGCCGTATAACGGCACTGCAAATAGCAAGAGTGCAGGAATGGACAGAGGTATAAACGGCGTTGGAATCCAGGCCCGTACTCCATTGACGCTTGCTGTGATTCCCAGACAGATCGCTGCCAAAAGAACGATACATGCAATACCTGTGATTCTTTTGGCATATCTGCCTATCTTACTGTAATCCAGACGGTAAACCAGCAGCATCATAGCAAAACCAAGCATCACATGAACCCCATGTTTAAGTATATGTCCACTTCCCAGCATAGGGTTTCCATTTCCAACAAGCACTTGTATTAAGATACTGAAAAAACTGATCACCCCGATTATAATGAGCATGCTCCAGGACATCTGTGGCCTGTGTATGGCATCCAGGGCAACTCCTGTCTCGACCGGACTTCCCATATCCTCCACTGCTGCTTCCATGGCACAGGTTTCATCCATTCCTTCCTCCAGATTCTCTTCATACTGTTCTAAAATATGTTCCCGGATTTCCTTTTCTACTAATTTTCTTGCAGATTTACACCGGATTTGTTCCAACAATATTTTCATATATTCTTCCATATGTCATCCCTCCCATCCCAGCACACCTGTGATTCCTTTGGAATACTCTTTCCACTCTTCCTGTTTTTCCTCCAGCAGCTTTCTTCCTTCCTTGGTAATCGAATAATACTTCCGTACCTTTCCAAGAAATTCCTGCTCATAGGCTTCTAACAGGTTCTTTTCCTCCAAACTGTGAAGCAGCGGATACAACGTCCCTGCTTTCAATTCAAATACATTTTCCGAACGCTCCCGCAAAACTGAAATCATTTCATATCCATACATATCCTTTTCAGATAATAATTTTAGCAGCAGCATGGTCATGCTTCCTGAAACCAGATTTTTACTCACTGACATTTTCTACTCCTCCTTTTTATGATATATAGGTTTCCTATATATTGTTTATCTATATATTATATTGTTTCCCTATATATGTCAACAAAAAAACAACAGGCATGCACAAAAATGCATAACTGTTGTCTTTTTCCTATAGATATTCCAAAACGGATTAATTCTTAAAGCTATGGATCGGTGCAGGGATTCTGCCCTTCCTGTTTACAAAATTCTCACAGGAATAGGGATTTACCGGCATGATCGGTGCATAACCTAAAAGCCCGCCGAATTCCACAGTCTCACCAACGCCTTTTCCAATCACCGGAATCAGACGCACGGCTGTGGTCTTCTGGTTCACCATACCAATGGCACATTCGTCTGCAATGATACCTGCAATGGTGGTCGCCTTGGTATCTCCCGGAATTGCAATCATATCCAGCCCTACGGAACATACACAGGTCATAGCTTCCAGTTTTTCGATCGTCAGAGCATTTGCAACTACCGCATCGATCATACCCTGGTCTTCACTGACCGGAATAAAGGCACCGCTTAATCCTCCTACGTAAGAAGAGGCCATGACACCGCCTTTTTTCACCTGATCATTTAAGAGAGCCAGAGCAGCCGTCGTTCCCGGTGCCCCTGCATATTCCACTCCGATCTCATGGAGTATATCTGCCACGCTGTCTCCAATAGCCGGTGTAGGTGCCAGAGATAAGTCAATGATACCAAAAGGAATGCCCAGACGTTTGGAGGCTTCCTGTGCCACCAGTTGTCCTACACGGGTAACCTTAAAAGCTGTTTTCTTAATGGTCTCACAAAGGACTTCAAAGCTTTTTCCTCTTACCTGCTCCAATGCAGTCTTTACCACACCAGGACCAGATACACCTACATTGATGATCGCATCTGCCTCTGTAACACCGTGAAAAGCACCTGCCATAAATGGATTGTCATCCGGTGCATTGCAGAATACCACCAGTTTTGCACAACCAAGAGAATCCTGCTCTTTCGTCGCCTGTGCAGTCTCCACCACGATATCACCCATAAGACGGACTGCATCCATGTTGATTCCCGTTTTAGTAGAGCCAAGGTTAATAGAACTGCACACACGCTCTGTAGTAGCAAGAGCCTCAGGAATAGAACGGATCAGCAGTTCATCTGCTGTTGTCATACCCTTGCACACTGTTGCGGAATAACCGCCGATAAAATTCACGCCAACCTCTTTTGCCGCTCTGTCAAGGGTCTGTGCCAGTGTCACAAAATCTTCTGAAGATTTGCAGGCAGCTCCCCCGATCAGTGCAATAGGAGTCACGGAAATACGTTTATTGACTACAGGAATTCCAAATTCTTTGGAAATATCTTCTCCTGTCTCCACCAGATGACTGGCAAGACGGGTGATTTTTTCGTAAATCTTGCGGTTTACCTGCTGCAAATCAGAATCAATACAATCCAAGAGACTGATACCAAGGGTAATGGTACGCACATCCAGGTTTTCCTGCTCAATCATTTTATTGGTCTCATTGACCTCATACATATTAATCATAGTCTAATCTCCTGTCCTTTCCCCTGCTGCTTTAGATTCTGTGCATTTTTGTAAAAATATCTTCTAACTGTACACGGATGACCACGCCGATTTCTTTTCCCACAGCATCCAGTTCTTCTGCGATCACGCTAAGTTTCTTAGAAGCCATGCTGGTATCAGTAATCATCATCATATTAAAATATCCATCTACAATGGTCTGAGAAATATTTAAAATATTAATGTTATTCTCTGCCAGATAGGTACATACCTTTGCGATAATTCCTACGGTGTCTTCTCCTACAACTGTGATAATGGTTTTTTTCATGACTGTACTCCTTTTCTCTTTTTTAGACTGTTACCAGTTCAGAAATCTGATCCCTGTGTGCAACAGTTATTTTAAAATCCCTGGAATTCCATGGATTTTCTCCCATTGTAACTTCAGAGCATACGGTTTCGTATGCCAGTGCCTCATAATTATTCTCTCTGCTTAAATGCCCGAGAAACACTGCCTTCATCTGATCATGGAGCAGTCTGCACAACAGTCTTCCTGCGGTTTCATTAGAAAGATGTCCACGTTTTCCTAAAATACGCTGTTTCAGATAATAAGGATAACTTCCCACCTGAAGCATGTTCACATCATGATTCGCCTCCAAAAGCAGCACATCAAGTCCTGACAGTTTTTGTACTATGTATTCATCATAATATCCAAGGTCTGTGGCAATCCCTGCAGATTTATTTCCCTGGTTGATCCGATATCCTACCGGTTCTGCCGCATCGTGAGAAATGGTAAAAGGCTGTATTTCCAGGTCCCCAATGGCATAGGTATGGTCTGCCTCAATGGGTCTGAACAGTCCCTCCGGCATTTTTCCAAGAGATGACATATGTTCCATAGCTTCCATGGTCCCCCTGGTACAATAAATAGGGATTTTGTGTTTTCTGGAAATCACCCCAAGTCCTTTGATATGGTCGGAGTGTTCATGGGTGATCAAAATTCCGTCGCATTCCCCTGTGGTACGGTCAATGCTGCGAAGTCCTTCTTCGATCCTTTTCCCGCTGATTCCTACATCCACCAGAAGACTGGTGGTATCGCTTCCAACATAAATACAGTTTCCGCTGCTTCCGCTGGCTATACTACATAGATTCATAATAAGTTCTCATCCTTCGCTCAATCTGAAGATGGGTATAGGCCACATCCTCACTATTGTAAATCTGGAAGTCACATTTGGATTCAAATTCATCCTCGGAGAGCTGATTTCGCATCAGACTCTCGATTTTTTCATCTGAATACCCTCTGTCACGGCGAAGCCGCTCCATACGGACTTCTTTTTCGCAATAAATATACCACACCTCATCACAAATTTCATCATATTTTTCTTCCAAAAGCAAAGCAGCTTCAATAAAGAAAAATTCTGTTCCTTCTTTTTTGGAACGTTCAATCTCCCTGACAATGTACTGATAAACTGCCGGATGTACAATGTCATCCAGTTTTTGCAGCATTTCCGGCTCCTGAAATACAATAGAGGCAATGGCCTGACGGTCCAGAGAAGTATCTTCTTTTACGATCCATTCTCCAAACAACTCAATAACAGGCTCATAACAAGCTCTTCCGGGCATCATCAGTAAATGTCCTACTTCATCTGCCTTCACCACTCTGGAATCAAAGTGGTCTTCAAGATAATTTAATACTGCACTTTTTCCGGAACCAACTCCGCCGGTTACTCCTATAATCCTCATAAGCTCTGCCTCCTTTGTACAACTCTATTTCGCCTCATACCAGTTTTCTCCGGTATGCATATCAATCTCCAGGGATACAGACAGATCTGCCGCCCCTTTCATCTCTTCTTCTAAAATCTGTGAGACAATCTCTACTTCTTCTTTGGCTGTCTCGATCAAAAGTTCATCATGCACCTGAAGAATCAGCCTTGACTTTAATTGTTCTTCTTTTAAACGCCTGTGAACACGAATCATAGCAATTTTAATGATATCTGCTGCGGTTCCCTGGATAGGTGAGTTCATTGCCACACGCTCCCCAAAAGAACGCTGCATAAAATTACTGGATTTCAATTCCGGAACCGGGCGACGACGTCCAAACATGGTTGCTACATAACCGTCTTCTTTGGCTGATTCCACTAATCCGTCTAAAAATCCTTTTATTTTCGGATAAGTTTCAAAATAATTTTCAATATACTGTGCCGCTTCTTTTCTGGTAATACTCAAATCCTGGCTCAGTCCAAAAGAACTGATCCCATATACAATTCCAAAATTGACTGCCTTGGCATTTCTTCTCTGAAGCGGTGTCACCTCATCAAAGGGGATGTGGAATACCTGGGAAGCAGTCATTCTGTGAATATCCTGTGCTTCTTTGTATGCCTGAATCAGTTTCTCATCTCCCGACATATGGGCCAGAACCCGCAATTCAATCTGAGAATAGTCTGCATCAAGGAAGACAAAACCCTCTTTTGGAATAAATACCTTCCGTAAAAGCCTTCCCAGCTCTGTCCGGATCGGTATATTCTGAAGATTTGGTTCTGTACTGCTGATCCTTCCGGTTGCGGTAATCGTCTGGTTGAAGGTAGAGTGTATCCTGCCTCCTTTGTCAATATAATTTGCCAGCCCGTCTGCATAGGTAGATTTTAACTTGGTAAGCTGACGGTATTCCAGAATATCGGCTACAATCTTATGCTCCGGTGCCAGCTTATCCAGCACATCTGCTGCGGTCGAATAACCGGTCTTTGTCTTCTTGCCTCCCGACATCTGAAGTTTCTCAAAAAGGATCACGCCAAGCTGCTTCGGAGAATTGATATTAAATTTTTCCCCCGCCTGGTCCCAGATCAAGGTTTCCAGTTCCTGAATCCGTACCTGGAGATTTTCTCCATACGTTTTCAGCTCTGCTGCATTGACCAGAATCCCCTCTTTTTCCATATCGGACAAGGTATATAAAAGAGGCATCTCCATATCTGTAAATAATGACTTCATTCCTGTCTCTTCCAGTGCCTTTAGGAGCGGCTGTCTGGAGCAGAGGGCTGCATAAGCCATATAACAGATACTCTTTGCCAGTGCATCTTCCTGTTCTTTTGCTGCTTTTTCATAAGAAAGTTTCCCTAATAAATCTTCTTTTGCCGGAAGCATTTCTCCCAGATATTCTTTTGCAATATCATCATAGGTGTATTCTGATTTCAGAGGATTCAGCAGATAAGCTGCCAGCCCTGCGTCAAACATTGCACTGTGATGTTCTAATTCCATGTGCTTAAGCATTCCCTTTACATTTAAAGAAGAAATGCTTGCTGTTTTACTGCACAGTTCCTGGGCTTTTTCCAAAATATAGGCTTCTGTCATAAATCCCTGAGGCAGGAAACAGCAGGCTTTCACCTCTTCTCCCTCTTTCCAGGCAATTCCAAGCCCAAGAACATGATTCTTTTCTTCCAAAAGCTCTAACCCAAGTTCCGCCTTTTCTTTTGCCTGCCCCAATACTTCTTCCGCTTCTGCCCAGTCTGTTATAACAGACATCTGAATGGGAATCTCTTTTTCCGTCCCCGTTGATTCAAATTTGGAGAGGAAATTTTTAAATTCCAGTTCCTTGAAAAATTCATAGGCTTCTTCTGTAAATAAATTGTGGATCCTTGCTGTTTCCCAGTCATATTCCACCGGGCTGTCTATGTTAATGGTTGCCAGTTTTTTGCTCAGAACCGCCAGATCATAATGCTCTAAAAAAGCATTTTTAGCCTTGTTTGGCTTGATCTCTTCTGCGTGAGCATGGGCATTTTCCACGTTTCCATATTCCAGGAGAAGCTTAGTGGCTGTTTTTTCTCCCACTCCCGGCAGTCCCGGTATATTATCTGCCGTATCTCCCATAAGTGCCTTTAATTCAATAATCTGCAAAGGACTTAGCTGATATGCTTCCTGAACATCTTTGGCAAAATAGTCCTCAATGGTTGTTTTTCCGCCTTTTGTCTTGGGGATGCGGATACAGATGTGATCCGTGGCAAGCTGAAGAAGGTCACGGTCTCCCGAGAGAACCGTAACATCCATTCCTTTTGCCTCACTTCTCTTGGCTACTGTACCAAGAAGGTCATCTGCCTCATATCCCTCTTTGGAGATCACGGCAACACCCATGGCTGCCAGCACATCCTTCATCACCGGAACCTGTTCCCTCAGCTCTGATGGCATGGGTTTTCTGGTTCCCTTGTAAGCATCGTACATCTGATGCCGGAAGGTGGGAGCATGAAGATCAAATGCAACGGTGAGATAGTCCGGCTTTTCCTCCTCAAGCATCTTGAATAAAATATTTAAAAAACCATAAATCGCATTAGTATGAAGCCCTTCTGAATTGGTCAGATCCGGAAGTCCGTAATACGCTCTGTTTAATATACTGTGTCCGTCAATCAGCAGGATTTTTTCCCTCATATTGTTCTCCTTTAATTCTTCATTTTCCCTGCATACGGGAAATCGCTTCTGTGAGCAGCCGCTTAAACTCCGGTGCCCGCTTATCTGCGATCTCCTGTACTTCTTTATGATTCAAAGGTGTATCACTCATACCACAGGCAAGATTTGTGATGCAGGAAATTCCGCAGATCTTCATGCCGCAGTGGTTGGCCGCCACAGCTTCACAGGCAGTACTCATCCCGACAGCATCCGCACCTAAGAGCCTGCACATCCGCACCTCTGCCGGTGATTCATAGTTTGGACCTGTAAGCTGGATATAAACCCCTTTTTGAAGAGGCAATTCCAAATCTTGTGCAGCATCCATCAGCAAATCCTGCAGACATTTATCATAAATCTCACTCATATCACTGAACCGCTCTCCCAGCTCCTCCACATTGGCACCAATGAGCGGAGATGGCACAAAAGAGGAAATCTGGTCTGTGATCATCATAAAATCTCCCGGATGAAACTGTGGGTTCACACCTCCGGCGGCATTGGTCAGGAATAAGATCTCCGCACCCAGAAGCCTCATTAGGCGAATGGGAAGTACCACATCTGTGATAGAATATCCCTCATAATAATGCACCCGTCCCTGCATGATCACTACAGGCACCTGCCCCACATATCCAAAAACAAATCTTCCCTTATGTCCCGGCACCGTGGATACCGGAAAACCTTCTATTTCTTCATAGGGCAAAACGCTCTCTATCTGGATTTCCTCTGCATAATCTCCCAGTCCGGAACCAAGGACTAATGCTACCTTCGGTACAAAAGCTATCCGTTTCCTCACACTCTGAACACAATGTTCTAATTTTTTATAAACCGGATTCATCAATATCCCTCTTTTCTTCTCTGTTTACGAAGCACATACCGCTTTTCGCCGCCTTCCCACTCTGCCTTCTCGGACTCTGTTTCCACATATAAACCAGGAACCGATATCGGCTTGTGGTGCTCATCCACTGCTACCATGACCACATAAGCCCGGTTGATCATCTTCCGCATGCCATGCCGGTCTTCCACATACGTGTCCACTCGAACTTCCATGGAAGTATGTCCCACATGGGTGATCCTTCCTCTCAGCACGATTACATCATCTACGGTAGCTCCCTGTTTAAAATTCAGGTTATCAATAGCTGCTGTGGTAATATCGGACTCACTGTGCCGCATTGCCACTATACTTGCCACTTCATCTATCCATCCCATAAGCTGACCGCCAAACAGGTTTCCATACCCGTTCAGATACTTCGGCCGCATAAGATAAGTCTGTTCTGTAAGAGAATCTTCTACGTGTTTTTTCATCATTTCACCACTTTTTCTGTTATCGTGCAATCATTATACCATAACAAAAACAAAAAAGACAGGCAGACGCCTATCTTTTTCGTTTTCTTACTTACAGTGCAGCAAGGAAGCGTTTAAATGCTTTTCTTCCTTCTTCTGTACATTTATATACTCCTGCATCCTCCAGTACATGAACAAATACCTGTCCTACTTCTTCCTGAAGGATATCCATAACATTTTCTTTTGTGATGGACTCATATTTTGGCAGGAATTCCTTTACCCATGCTGCATGTTTTTCCAATAATTCATTCTCTGCCGGGTCTTTTCCTTCTACCAGATATTCTCCCAGAAGTTCCAGTTCTGTTTTCAGTCTTGCAGGAAGCACCGCAAGTCCCATAACTTCGATCAGACCAATATTTTCTTTCTTAATATGATGGTACTGAGCATGTGGATGATATACGCCAAGAGGATGCTCTTCTGTGGTGATATTGTTTCTCAATGTCAGATCCAGTTCGAAGAATTCCCCTTTCTTTCTTGCAATCGGTGTAATGGTATTGTGAGGCTCTCCGTCCGTTTCTGCAAAAACAAATGCCTCTTCATCTGTATAACCTCTCCACACCTCCAATACATGGCTTGCCAGATCAATCAGTCGTTTTTCATTTTTACTGCGGATACGGAGAACAGAAAGCGGCCATTTTACGATTCCTGCTTCTACATCTTCATATCCCGGAATGGTCACCATTTCTTCCATCGGTGCTGTTTCCATGGCAAAGGTATAATGACCGCCCTGGAAATGATCATGACTCAAAATAGAACCGCCGACGATCGGAAGGTCTGCATTCGATCCAAGGAAATAATGAGGGAATAATTTTACAAAATCAAATAATTTTACAAAGGTATTTCTCTCAATCTTCATTGGTACATGCTGTCCGTTAAAGACGATACAATGCTCATTATAATATACATACGGAGAATACTGAAATCCCCACGGACAGTCATTCACGGTAATCGGAATGATTCTGTGATTTTCTCTTGCAGGATGATTCATTCTGCCTGCATACCCCTCGTTTTCCATACAGAGCAGACACTTCGGATAGCTGCTCTGCTTCGCATTTTTGGCTGCTGCAATGGCTTTTGGATCTTTCTCCGGTTTTGAGAGATTAATGGTGATATCAATGGTACCGTAGTCACTGTCTACCGTCCATTTTCTGTCTTTTTTAATCCGGTAACGGCGAATATAATCACTGTCCTGGCTCAGTTTATAAAAATAATCCGTAGCTGTCTGTGGGCTTTCTTCATATTTCTTCCAGAAAGTTTCCTGCACCTGTGCCGGTCTTGGCATAAGGCAGTTCATGATCTTGGTATCAAAAAGATCACGATATCCGATACTGTCCTCAATGATGCCTCTTTTTACTGCTTCGTCTAACAGTTCCTTTAAAATCAGTTCCAGTTCTTCACAAACCGGTTCTTCCACAGGTTCTTCATACTCATCCTCATGGAATAAATCCAGCAAAAGATTTGTAGTATAATTTTTTTCACAGGCAGGTAATAATCCTGTTTTCATTCCATAAGCAACTAAATCTCTGATATTTTTATTTAACATGCTTCTGCCCTCTCTTTATCCGATTCTTCTGCTTCCGTCTCCGATTTCCACTACATAAAAATCTGCTGCATAGCCAATCTCTTTTTCGTAGATCTCACCTACATGTTTAATAAATTCATCAATAGCTTCTTCTTTTACAATGCTGACAGTACAGCCGCCGAATCCTGCTCCTGTCATACGGGAACCAACGACACCCTCCTGCTTCCATGCAGCTTCTACTAACGTATCCAGTTCCTTACCTGTCACTTCATAGTCATCTCTTAAGGAAACATGGGAGGCATTCATCAGTTTTCCAAAGGTCTCTAAATCCCCTGCTTTTAAGGCAGCAACGGCTTTGATGGTTCTCTGGTTTTCATATACCGCATGCTTTGCACGTTTGCGGCACACCGGATTCTTCACAGCATCCTTCACTTCTTCAAACTGCTCTTCTGTCAAGTCTCCCAGAGCTTTAATATCCATCTGTTTCTGAATATCAGCCAGTGCTTCTTCACACTCTGCACGGCGTTCATTGTACTTGGAATCCGTCAGTTTTCTCTTCTTGTTGCTTGCTGCAATGACAATCTTTGCACCCTTCATTTCGATCGGAGCATATTCATAGCTTAAATCTGCGGTATCCAGGAAAATCGCCTGGTTTTCTTTTCCCATAGCAATGGCAAACTGATCCATGATACCACAGTTCATACCATTAAATTTGTTCTCTGCGTACTGTCCAAGAAGTGCCAGGTCGATCATAGACAGACCTTCAAATCCAAAAAGATCCACCAGGATCACGCCCATCAGAAGTTCTACAGAAGCAGAAGAAGAAAGTCCGGAACCGTTTGGAATATTTCCGTTCATCACTAAATCAAACCCGGTATCTACCACATATCCTTTTTCTTTAAATGCCCATACGACTCCCTTCGGATAATTGGTCCAGTTTGCCTCCTCATGGTAAACCAGATCATCCAGGCTTGTCTCAAATACACCTAATCTGCTGAAATTTTCAGAGTAAAAACGGATTTTACGGTCTTCTCTTTTTCTTGCGATTCCGTAAGTACCGATGGTAAGTGCACATGGAAATACATGTCCCCCGTTGTAATCTGTGTGCTCACCGATTAAGTTCACACGACCTGGTGAGAAGTAAGAACGAATATCTCCCTCTCCTCCGAATAATTCCTGAAACTTCTCTAATAATTTTTGCTGCATCGTATTACCCTCCCATTGAATTTATTTTTTAAAACATATTTCATGTTTCAATTCATTATTTATGTTTATATTGTGATTATAACATAGAAATCTTGCTTGTAAAGTCCTTTTTAGAAATTCTTTTCATATTTTACTTTCATCACCAGATCCTGAGGATAATCCCCAAAAGAGCTGCCAAAGATATTTACCCCGCCTATATGCTCTGCATCTTCCTTGATGCCGATCTTTACAGAAATATAATCACCTTCTGCCAGACCATACTGATGAATCCCCTTGCTGCTTACCTGTTCCCCATCCAGATATGTGCCGTTCTCATCAATATACCAGCGTTTCAGATTCCCGTACTGGGTATTCTTATCCTCCCACCAGTCAGGATTCAGTTTCCCTCTCCTTCCCCCAAAATCAGAAGGACAGTTCCAGGTGCCTGCCTCGAAACCATTGATCCACAGGGTAATATCAGAAGGACAGTCCAGATCATAATCTGCAGTCTCCGAACAAAGCTCTGCCGAAAATTCCAGGGACTTCACCTCCGCCTTCTGCATGCCCGCATTAGGAAATCGATATTCCAGATAACCGGAGGAAAACCAGACCAGTTTTGCACTGATTCTCCTTGGGTCATAAAAACATCTCGGTTCATCCTCACCGTCAATATATTCTTCATCATTGACCATTCCACAGGTAGGAGTGATCCGGTAATTCACATAGCTTCCTACCGGCATGGAAATCACTTCTTCTGTCTGTTCTTCTTTCTTTTCCAGATCCAGCATCACCTGAAATTCCTGAGGGATGCAGAGCTTCATAGATCCTCTGACCCCTGGTTTTAGTTCTGTGCGGATCAGGTCTGCCTCTTCCAGTACACGGATATTCAAGGCAGCAGAAGAAGCAGGGATTCCCAGAATCTCCGCAATATCATTGACACAGAGGGGGCCATCCTGCAAAAGTTCCAATATCCTGATCCTGCTCTCAGAAGACAGGGCCTTTCCAAGTGCCATTAATTCTTTTTCGTTTTCTAACTTTAATAATCTGCTCATTTTGTTCCATCCTCGTTGTTTTCGAACATCTTATATGTTTATTTTACCCTTCCTGAGAGCCTCTTGTCAACGGCTAATAGGCACTACAGACAGCTTCCCTTTCTGCTCTTTGAATCAGAAAAAGCGCCCCTTTTGTCAGGGCGCCCTCTGTTTTATGCAAACGGTTAGTCAATATGCAATTCTTTTAAAATATCATCCACTGTTCCGTTGTTCATAAGATATAACGGTCTCCACTGTTCCTTGAATCTGTCATTCCAGGTAATCTCTACATTGACCCCGTATTCCATAGGGCTGCCTACCCTGTAACGGCCATCTCCATAAGATAATGCCTCCAAGATGCGTTCCATATCTTCTTTCTTTTCCAGAATCACTTCCCCTTCCGTATTTCCCATGTCATCTGAACTGGTAAGCCGGATTCTTAAGACCTCCTCTGCCGGAATGGTATCAATGATCGGATATCCAAGCTCTTCCAGCATGGCTTTTGTCTCCTCAAACCCTTCATACACTGGAAGATCCCAGGTAGCCATATAATCTTCCCTGCTATAACTATCCTGCCTCTTCTGTTCCGCACTGATATAACCAATCACACGCTGCTTGCTGCTCTCAGAAAATGTCATGGACTCCAATTCATTTTTATAGGTTTTATAAAGAATCTCCAGTTTATTTTGAGGAACATCCATCTGCATCCTTCTTCCCATATGGTCAATCACGTAAAGGAAGTCAATCTCTTCTGCTGTGGCATAGTAAGTAGGCATGATTTTTTCTCTGTAATCCCAGTCATCGTAGATTTCTTCAATGGCTTTCAATACCTCTTCTGTTTCTGGAATATAATAGTTCCGATACACGGTTTTTCCTGATTTCATATGGAATGCAATATCAACGTCAACCATGATCTTGCCTTCCTCATTTCCATCATTCTGTTTATAATACGCAACCCCTGTCTTTGCCAGCTGGTAAACAGGATCAAACGATTCCAGCCTGTCCTCATTCAGTACATCCCTTCCATAATATCCTTCCGGGTAGCTAAATGCATCGCTAATGCTATTTAACTGTACAGACATGGTTTCAATCTTGTCCTTATCCGGCAGGAAAGAATCTACACCTGTAATATCCATCCGGTATCCTGTAACCACCAGTGCCAATACGGCTAAGATCATGCCATCTGTCACTTTCGGCTTGATACAGCTTCTGATATCCAGTGTGTACAGGAAATCAAATGCTGCGGAAAGCACCAGGGCAGATACCACCGTTCCAACTACCATCCATGGAAAAACATGCTTCATCCCCGCACTGAACACCAGACCTGCCAGAAGGGATATGGGAATCACGCTGCACACCTTAATCACTGGCTCCAGTTTTGGAAAAGCAATGGCTTTGTGATAGCTTTCTGATGGTCGAATCTTATAAATCCAGATATTAAGCCCCAAAAGCATCACCAGCATAACCACGCCATAAATCATTCCATTTCTGTATAGTTCTTCAATACCGCCGCCTCTTAAAACTCCCTGTCCGCTCCACATTTCTGCCAGATTTTCACCGCCTATACAGGAATTAACATATACGACAACCGGCGACAAAAACCAGGAGGTAAACAGCGGTGCTCTTGCACTGAGGGTATGGAAAAAACGGTCATTCATATAAGTAACTGCGGCATCCAGAATCAGTCCATAGGACATAATCCCCGCAAAACCCAGTGCTCCGGTAAACAGGTTTCCTGTGAGAAGTATTGCTAACACTGCACCTGTATAAAATACCAGGAAGTACAGCAGATGCAGTCCAATGATCATCATGGTGATTTTCAGTACATAAGGAGAATTTCCCCCACTCACCATACCGATCATGTAAGCCATTCCAATGGAAACCAGATAGGGAACCACGAAACTGATAAGACTGCTTACCATAGATACCAGATAAAGGGCTTCTCTTTTCATGGGAAGGCTATGGTAAAAATCTGTCTTCTCCCCGGAATACAGATATCCAAACCCTAACAGTGCATATAAAACCGCAGCAGCCACTACCACGATACTTGCCGGGCTGTCCGGGCCTATGCAGCGAAGCAGTATTCTCTGGTAGCCGTCAAATCCCATATACGCTTCTATATGACCTGCACCTTCCATGCCGGTAATACAGTAAACCGGAAAAACTACCAAAAGTGCCAGTGAAATCAGGATCGTCAAAAACATATTTCTCCGGATATTTTCTTTGATACCTCTACATAAATAATTTTTTGATGTCATATCCAGCTACCTCCGTTTCACTGATAAAGATCTCTTCTAATGTAAGTGGAATCGCCTCGGCAAACAATGGATGTTTCTCCTGAATCTTTGCCATGATTTCCTCATGACTTCCCCGGACTACCATAGTGAGCAGGGACAGTCTCTTTTCCATCTGCAGCACATCCAGTTCTCCCAGCAGCTGCTCTTCATCCTGTATCTCCGGAATCACACATTGTACTTTGTGAATCTGAAGTTTCATCTCCTCCACGTCTTTTGAGAGCAGCACGCCTCCTTTATGTAACAGCCCCACACGGTCACAGATATCTTCCAATTCTCGCAGATTATGAGAAGCGATCACCGGGGTAAACTCCCGTTCTGTCACCTCATAGGCCAGAATACTCTTGGCCGCCTGCCGCATCACAGGATCCAGCCCGTCAAAAGTTTCATCACAGAATAAATATTTGGTTCCTGAACAAACCCCCAGGAGCAGGGCTGCCTGTCGCTTCATTCCTTTGGAAAAGGTACTGATTTTTCTTTTTTTATCCAATCCCAGATTATTCACAAGTTTATGAAATCTGTCCTTGTCATATCTCGGATAAAACATGGAATAATACTCTGCCATATCCGCCATGGACGCATTCTGAAAGAAATAAGACGTATCCGGCAAAAAGAAGATATCTTCCTTTACCTCCGGGTTTTCGTAAGCCTCTCTGCCATCTATAGAAATACTCCCACTGTCCTGCCTCAGCACACCGGAAAGCATCCGAAGCAGGGTACTCTTTCCTGCACCATTGGTTCCTGCTAATCCAAAAATACAGTTATCTGCAATCGACAATGTAACATTATGAACCGCCTGGAGTTTTCCAAATGTTTTACACAAATTCTCTGTTTTTATCATGTTCTGTCCTCCTCATAGAACTCCTCCGTTTTCTGAAGACAAAGGTCCTTTGAAACTCCGATTTCCTTTCCTTCCTGTATGAGATTCCCCAGTTTTTGAAAAAATACCATCTTCTGCTGTTCTTTCAGATCTTCATTGCCTGAGACAAAATTCCCCCGGCCCTTCACCGGATAGATATAACCTTTCTGTTCCAGAATCGTATAGGCTTTTTGTATCGTATTGGGGTTAATGGCAAGTTCTGTAGCAAGTGCCCGTACAGAAGGCATCTGAGTATCCGGCTCCAAAGCACCTGTTATGATCAGCTTTTGAAACCTCTCTACTACCTGTTCATAAATAGGCTTCCGATTCTGATAATCGATTACGATCAAGCTTTTTCCTCCTTTCCCGGTCACTGTATCACTTGTGTCATGTGTGTACTATGTGTCCTAGTACACTTTAAGTATAAAAAAACCGGCTCCCTTTGTCAAGAGAAAACCGGTTTTTTATACATTTTTTAGAGTTGTGTTTCTACAAAAATATCATAAATAGCACGGATAGCAGGTTCAAAATCTTCATCGCGTACACCTACAATGACGTTCAGCTCACTGGAACCCTGGTCAATCATCTTCACATTGACATTTGCATGAGCCAG
The DNA here is from genome assembly GCF_947654165.1 of uncultured Blautia sp. Lineage (GTDB taxonomy): Bacteria > Bacillota > Clostridia > Lachnospirales > Lachnospiraceae > Blautia. Next base: position 28,827 of record NZ_CANTKB010000015.1, on the reverse strand, counting down.
AGCCGCAAAAATTCTCGCTGCTGTACCGCGATTTGATTTCATTCCTCTTCCCACTACAGCGATCAAAGCCAGATCTGATTCCAGTTCCATATAATCGGGTTTCACCGCTTTATGCACACCGGAAATCACCTGCTGTTCTTTCTCTGTAAACTCGTCCTGATGAATAAATACCGTCATAGTATCAATACCGGAAGGAACATGTTCAAAGGAGATTCCCTGTTCTTCCAGTACCTGAAGAACTTTACGGCCAAATCCAATCTCTGAGTTCATCATGGATTTTTCGATAAACAGAGAACAGAATCCTTTCTTACCCGCAATACCGGTAATGGTGTAAGGCGGCTTTTTGCAGGTATCTTCCACAATCATAGTGCCCGGGGCATCCGGTGCATTGGTATTCTTAATATTAATAGGTATTCCCGCTTTTCGAACCGGGAAAATCGCATCCTCATGAAGCACTGTGGCACCCATGTAGGATAACTCACGAAGCTCTCTGTATGTAATGGTATCAATCACCTTCGGCTCCTTGATGATTCTTGGGTCTGTTACCATAACACCGGATACATCTGTCCAGTTTTCATACAGATCTACATCAAGGGCACCGGCAATAATGGAGCCCGTCACATCAGAACCACCTCTGGAAAATGTCTTGATCTCACCGTTTTCCTTAGCTCCATAGAATCCAGGAACCACCGCAGCATCTACATTTTTTAATCTCTTCTGAACCAGAAGCTCTGTGATCTCTGCATCAAACTGACCATTTCCGTCAAAACGAATCATCTCAGCCGGGTCTACAAACTCATACTCCAAATACGCTGCCATGACTTTACCATTTAAGTATTCACCTCTGGATGCTGCATATTCTTCTCCCACCTGATTTCTGAAATTCTCCTCGATCACCTGAAAATCTTCTTCCAGAGAAAGAGTCAGTCCCAATCCATCAATAATCTCCTGATATCGGCTCTTGATTTCAGCAAGCACAGCCTGAAACTTTGTCTTATCTGCTGCACGATAGCACGCATATAACAAGTCTGTCACCTTCGTGTCATCCGAAAACCGTTTTCCAGGAGCAGAAGGTACCACATATCTTCTGGTTCCGTCTGCACGGATAATGGCTCCTACTTTTTTAAACTGTTCTGCACTGGCAAGAGAGCTTCCGCCAAACTTCACAACTTTTTTCATCACATATCCTCCTAGAAATCTATCTAATTTTTTCTTTTCCTGTACAGTAAACTTCTACACTGCAATATAATAACTTGTCTCCTTGGAAAAGTCCAGCTTTTTCTTCCTTTTTGACGTTTTTTGCCAAAATTTATGGCCGTCCGCACAATGATTTTCTGCTTCTCTTTTCCTGATACATTGTCTCATCTGCCAGATGCATTAAAAGATGATAATCCGTGCCATCCATAGGATAAAAAGCACATCCCAGAGAAAATTCCACAGCTTCTTTTCGTTCCGAATGTTCCTGTATAAAGACACTGCCCCGTTTTTCCTTTAGATTTGCAATGATTTCTTCCAATTCCCGGTAAGACGAATACCCATACACAAACGCTACGAATTCATCTCCTCCAAGTCTGGCACATACTGCTTCTTTCCCAACAGATTCACGTAGCTGATCGCTGATTTCTTTCAGGTAGGCATCTCCTGTCCGATGTCCGTATACATCATTGATTTTTTTCAGACCGTCTGCATCCAGCATAAGGATCATTGCATATCCAAGAATCTCCGGTGTCTTAAACAGTTCGCTGACCTTGTCATTAAAGCCTCTGCGATTATACAATTCTGTAAGGGGATCACGGTTGCTTTTCTCTCTAAGCTGATAGATTTCTCCCCACCAGAGCGAAACGTCAGTAACATAATACGTCATACTCTGCTCATCCAAAATCTTCTCTATACGCAAGTAGACCTCACTTCCGTTCTTATTATATCTGTAGATTTGTTCTGCTGAATCTACAAGACCCTGTTCTGCCTGATACAGTCTTTCTTTTACCATCTGGTTTATCTGTGCAGAAGGAATCCCTTCATAATCTCCAATGCCCAAGATTTCCAGAAGCCTCTGATTCAGGAATGTTTTCTTATAAAAGACATTATCTTCAAAAATTCCCACCGGAAGCTGCCCTTTGTCAATCACATGAGATAATTTATTCCAGTTAAGCCGGATACTTTGCATCATTTGATTAATGTAAAAAATCAGGTCATCAAGTTCTGTAATTCTGGTTTTCAGATGAATGCTTTCCAGATGTCCGTTTTCAATTTTCTTCAGGTCATCGACAAGCTGTGTCAGATTATTAGAAAGCTGTTTATTCACATACCAGGTAATGATCACAATGACCACAACCGCTGCCACTCCTACATACAGAAGCACCAACATAGACGACACCAAGACCTCTTTGATAGGATAAATGGAAGTGTAACTGCGAAGTAAGATATAATCCTTGTACACCTGAGAATATACACAATATCTCTTTCCATGATATTTATAGTGATATGCCTGAAAGTTTTTCAGTGCTCCGGCACTTTTCAATTCCTGGCTCATATCTTTCCCAATCATACTCTCGGCTGTTGATGCGATAATCTGCATGGTATTCTTATCCACCACATGAAAATATCCTCTCAGGTCAAACGGAAAAGAAGAAACTACTTTTTTCAGGCTCTTTTCCTCCATAATTTCCATTAAACGTCTCGGCTCCATACCAATCTGCACAATACCGCTTCCGTCTTCCAGCCATACGGCTGCATACTGCATCTCCTTTTTTTCTGCTGTGTTGGGCATGATCTCCTGACACAGCTTCAGATTTTTATCCTCCAGCATCGGAAGAAAAAACTCCATCTGTTCTCCGGAATGAAAGGTGTATCCATAGTACTGGGGATGTGTACCGAAATAAATCTTTCCGTCTGGAGTAAAAAAATGCAGTTCATCTATATCCAGCTTTTCCGCAAGTTCTCTGGTCTGTTCAAAATTCGAGGTCACAGAAGAATCGTGTGATACAAAATAAGCTGCTGCATCAGCAGCCTGAATACACCGCTCAGAAAACTCTTGTTTTTTCAGTTCCAAATCCCTGTTATTTGTCTCAATCAACTGCTGGAACTGTCCGAATACTTCCCTGGAACTTTCCTCCTGGTTTCCGTGGATAATACTGATCTGCAGCCAGATATTTGCCGGAAGGATCAAAAGGATCAAGACCAATACCATATTTCGGATGATTCTTGGCAATGTCTTTTTTATACTGTTATTTTTCATAACACCCCCCTCTCGCTATGTCCTGATGATCGAGAAGCCGCAACAGGCACCTGAATATCAGGTGCCTGTTCCTTTCTGTCTTATCCTCTGTAATGTTATTTATTTCTGCTTCCTCTGTATTTCTCTTCACAGTATCTGCAGCGGTACACTTCTTTTTCCTCATCAGCCAGGAAAAATACCTGATCTAATTCCTGCTCAATGGATGTAATACAACGAGGATTTTTACATTTGATAACATTTCTGATTTCTTTTGGGAGATGGAGTTCTTTTTTCTCAACAATTTGTCCGTTCTGAATAATATTTACGGTAATGTTATGGTCAATAAAACCAAGGATATCTAAATCTAATGTATCAATCGGACACTCTACTTTAATAATATCCTTTCTGCCCATTTTTTCACTTCTGGCATTTTTAATGATCGCAACGCAACAGTCCAGTTTATCCAGTTTCAGATCATGGTAAATGGTCATGCTTTTTCCGGCTTTGATATGATCCAGAACCACACCTTCGTTTAACTGTCCTACATTTAACATAAGTCTACCCCCATTCCCAACAAACTCAGCATCAATGCCTGACGGACATACATTCCGTACTGCACCTGTTTAAAATAAGCTGCTCTCGGGTCAGAATCCACTTCCACGGAAATCTCATTTACTCTTGGAAGCGGATGCAGTACCAGCATATCCGGACTTGCCAGAGCCATTTTTGCCTTGTCCAGAATATAGAAATCTTTCATTCTCACATAATCTTCTTCGTTGAAGAAACGCTCTTTCTGAACTCTTGTCATATACAAAAGATCCAGATTTGGGATTGCTTCCTCCAGACGTTCTACTTCTACGAATTCATGTCCGCTTGCTTTCAGCACATCCTCACGAATGTAATCAGGAATTCGAAGTTCTTCCGGAGAGATCAGAACAAATTTCACACCTTCATACCGAACCAACGCTTCGATCAGAGAATGTACGGTTCTTCCAAATTTCAGGTCTCCGCACAGACCAATGGTAAGATTGTCCAGTCTTCCCTTCAGAGAACGGATGGTAAGCAGATCCGTAAGGGTCTGTGTGGGATGCTGATGTCCTCCGTCACCTGCGTTGATCACAGGTATCTTAGAAGCCATAGATGCAACCAGAGGTGCACCCTCTTTTGGGTGGCGCATAGCACAGATATCTGCATAGCAGGATACTGTACGCACTGTATCTGCAACACTCTCACCTTTTGCAGCAGAACTGGAGTTTGCACTGGAAAATCCCAGCACCTTTCCTCCTAAACGCATCATAGCGGATTCAAAGCTCAAACGTGTACGTGTACTTGGTTCATAAAACAAAGTTGCTAAAATTTTCCCATCGCATTTATGGGCATATTTTTCTGGATTTTTTTCAATATCATTAGCCAGATCCAAAACCTGTGCTAATTCTTCTACGGATAAATCCAAAGGACTCATTAAATGTCTCATTGATTGCCTCCTGTATATTTAGCTTTCGCATTTCTCTTATCATATAACAGTTTTATGGTAATTTCAAGCAATTTTCAACCCTTCCCGGATAATATTTTTTCATACAGAAGTCCCGTCAAAAACCACACGGGAGCATAGTCAAACCGTATGACACCTTTGTAATTATAAGGGGATGCACTGTAATCCCAGGGACATAGATCATACTGTTTCAAGAGCATTCCCGCACTGAATTCTGCCGCAAAGATTCCGGTCATATACAGACTTCCCCGAAAAAATACCGGTACTTTCTTTAATCCCCTGGAAATGGGACCGATACAGGCTGCCATCCCGTAAATAGGAAACATCCATAAAGAAGACTGCCCCGTCATCTTCCATTCACGCCTCCATACCGCATGAAGACCTGTCCACAGGATTTCCATACACCATCCAATCACTCCGCATTTCAAAAAATTGCTTTTCATTTCCCTGCTCCTTTTCCTCATTTTTCTATTTTTACTATCTCCAAAAATCGTCTCTCCAATCTTCTCTTTCTTATTTTTATATCTTTTCCGCAGATTTCATTAAAAACACTTGCACTCACTAAAGCGTCAGTGCTATTATAGAGTGCAGTAATTGATTTTTTACAGAAAGGACAAACCATGCCGGATTTACAGGAACTAAGAAAACAAATTGATGAAATCGACAACGCAATGGTACAACTGTTCGAAAAACGTATGTCCATTGCAGAACAAGTCGCAAGCTATAAAATAGAAACAGGAAAACCTGTCTTTGACGAAGCAAGAGAACAGGAAAAACTTCACGCTCTCGGAAAAAAGACCCATACTTCCTTTAACTGCTGCGGAATCCAGCAGCTCTATCAGCAGATCATGTCGATCAGCCGGAAACGCCAGTATCAGCTTCTTCAGGCTCATAACCCAAAGGACGTCAGCAGATTCACCCCTGTTGACAGCTTAGAAAAGGAAGGGGCTTGTGTGATCTACCAGGGAGTTGAGGGTGCATACAGCCATGCAGCTTCTATTGCATTTTTTGGAAACGAAGTCAACAGCCGTCACGTAGACACCTGGAAGGAAGCCATGGAAGCGATCAAAAACGGCAGTGCCGACTATGCGGTTCTTCCTATTGAGAATTCCACAGCCGGAATCGTACAGGACAATTATGATCTGCTCACACAATACGACCATGTGATTGTGGGAGAACAACTGATTCCGTGTCGGCATGTGCTCATGGGATTGCCCGGAACAGAGATCGGTGAGATTGAACATGTATACTCTCATCCCCAGGCATTGATGCAGTGCCGGGATTTTCTCAACATGCATCCGGATTGGAATATCCATCCATATGGAAACACAGCAAAAGCAGCGAAAAAAGTAGCACTGGAACAAGATCGACACCAGGCTGCCATTGCAAGTCCCTATGCAGCAGAGTATTTTCATCTTGCAGTGCTTCAGGAAGGAATTTATTCCAACCCCGGAAATTCCACTCGTTTTATTGTGGTCTCCAGACAAAAAATCTACTGTAAGGACGCAAAAAAAATCAGCATAAGCTTCGAATTGCCTCACACAAGCGGAAGTCTGTACAGCAGTCTCTCCCATCTGATCTATAATGGACTGAATATGACAAAAATAGAGTCCAGACCTGTGCTCAACCAAAATTGGGAATATCGTTTTTTCGTGGATTTCGAAGGAAACTTAAAAGACAGTGCCGTAAAAAATGCACTCCGAGGTCTGGAAAACGAAGTGCAGAATCTCAGGATTCATGGAAATTACTAAAGAAAGAAGGTTACCGAACTATGTTTGATATTGAAAATTGTATTTTATACCGTGATTTTTCCAATGGTGATATTCTGGAAGACATGGCAAAAGCTCTGGAAATATGCTGTAACGAACCGGAAGACCCGGAAAAATCAAAACCCCTTTTCTACAGTTGTGTCAATCGTCTGGTCGAGATGGCAAATGCCTATGGGTTTACCGGAAATCTGTGGAACAATTATCTGACTTATCTTCTGGTAAATCACGAAAATGCATTCAGCACCTCCTGCGAGATCACAGGACCGGCAAATGGAAGTCTGAATGAGCTTGCACTCCACGATTTTGCAATTTTTAAAGAACTTTATAATCTGGAATTTACAGCCTTTGAAAACTTTTACGGTACTGCTTCCTGCTGCAATCTGATCAATCATTATGAAAGCGGAAACAACCGTGGAAAACAGTTTAACGAGCGCATCCGAAATCGTCTGTGTACATTAAGCCAGCTTCTGGCCCAGTCCGTTACCCCGGAAGAATTTATGAAGCACATGGTTGATTTCTATAAGGATTTCGGTGTTGGAAAACTTGGTCTTCACAAAGCCTTCCGCCTGGAGCATAATGGAACCGGCAATGAGGTGAATATTATCCCGATTACAAGAATTGCCCATGTACATCTTGACGACCTGATTGGATACGACATTCCCAAGAAAAAACTCATTGACAACACAGAGGCCTTCCTTGCCGGAAAGCCAGCCAACAACTGTCTTCTCTTCGGAGATGCCGGTACCGGAAAATCCTCCTGTATCAAAGCAATCCTGAACCAGTATTATGACCGTGGACTTCGTATCATTGAAGTTTATAAACACCAGTTCCAGGATTTAAACGATGTGATCGCACAGATCAAAAACCGGCATTATAAATTTATTATCTATATGGACGACCTTTCTTTTGAAGATTTTGAAATCGAATACAAATATTTAAAAGCCGTAATTGAAGGCGGACTGGAACGGAAACCGGACAATATCCTGATTTATGCCACCTCCAACAGAAGGCATCTGGTAAGGGAGCGTTTCAGCGACAAAGAAGACCGAAATGACGATCTGCATACCAATGATACGGTACAGGAAAAACTGTCTCTGGTATCACGTTTCGGGGTGACCATTTACTTCGGTTCTCCTGAGAAAAAGGAATTCCAGAAGATCGTTCTGACTCTGGCAAAACGCCATGGTATCCAGATGGAAGAAAAAGAACTGCTCTTACAGGCAAACGCCTGGGAACTGCAGCACGGAGGGCTTTCCGGAAGGACTGCCCAGCAGTTTATAGACTATCTCCTGGGGCAGCAGTAAAACCTTTTCCGCACAAAATCCTATGTATACAAAAAGAGGAATCTACCAAACTGTAAAAGTTCCGTGGATTCCTCTTTTTTATCTCATAAGCAGAACGATAAGCCGGGTTATGTCGTGAATAATCATCTATCCAATCCTGCTGTCACCAGCAGGCTTTAGCGACCCACCTGAAAACGTGACGGGCAGCCACAATGTTTTCTATTCGGTCTTGCTTCGGATGGGGTTTACATGTGCCCTCTCTGTTACCAGCGAGGCGGTAGTCTCTTACACTGCCCTTCCACCCTTACCGGAATTGCTTCCGGCGGTTCATTTCTGTTGCACTGTCCTTGGAGTCACCTCCACCAGACGTTATCTGGCATCCTGCCCTGTGAAGCCCGGACTTTCCTCACCTGACCCCTTTCGGTCCTGTCAGCCGCGATTATTTATTCTACTTATGACGCAGGGGTTATTCTAGCACATAATCTGAAAAAATGCAAATCTTTTATACATCAAAGCATCCGCCTCCCACAAATTCCCTGAGAATGGAATTAGACGGAATGGATTCACCCGGAACTCCCAGGAAGTAATCCAGGAATTTCAAAAGACGTTTTGCTTCATTGTACTCCGGTTCATCCTTCCCAATGGAAAACAGCAACGGCTCTGCATACAGCTTTAGCACCGCAAGCTCATAGATCAGGGCAGAGTTAAACATCACATCTGCGGATTCCTGATATGGAAAGATATTTTCCTCCTCTCCCCTGCGGACAGAATTCCACATGGCAATGGTCTGTTTTGCAGAGGTTCCTCTGGTTCTGGCATCTCTCACGATCCTGCGGATCAGTCTTCCGTCTGTAGTGGGAATCCTGTTATGCTCATCAATATTTAACTGTGTCAGAGCACTGATATAGATCTTGAATTTGCTTTCTGTAGGAAGGCTGCTGCTCAATTTGTCATTCAGACAATGGATTCCCTCAATCACCAGCACATCCCCTTTTCCAAGTTTCATGAAATTTCCACGGTACTCCCTCTGTCCTGTTTTGAAATTAAAATAAGGGAGTTCTACTTCTTCCCCTTGTAACAGCCGGATCATATCTTCATTAAACTGCTTGACATCAATGGCTTCCAGACATTCAAAATTATAATTTCCTTCACTGTCCAGTGGGGTATCCTCCCGGTTCACAAAATAATTGTCCACAGCAATGGGGTGCGGCTTTAATCCATGAGCCGCAAGCTGAATGCTCAGTCTGTGGGAAAACGTTGTTTTTCCTGAAGAAGATGGACCTGCGATCATGATAAATTTTTTATCTTTACTCTCTGCAATGGTTCTTGCGATCTGAGAGATTTTTGATTCCTGAAGTGCTTCTGCCACCAGGAGAAGACGGCTTCCGCCTTTGCTGACAATCTGTTCATTTAAGGCGCCTACCGTATCTACCTGCATCATCTCTCCCCAACGTTCCGATTCCTTCTGTATCTGGAAAATCTTTGATTTTGGAACAAAGGGCGGTACTTCCTGAGGATTTGCACGTTCCGGAAGCTGAAGCACTATACCGGTATCATATGGATACAGTTCAAAATATTTCAGGTATCCTGTATGGTTCACCATAAAGCCATAAAAATAATCTTCAAACCCGTCCAGGCTGTAAATATTCACCCTGGAACCTCTGCGGAACCGGAACAGCTTTTCTTTATCGTACATTCCGTGTTCATGAAAAATTTCCATAGCTTCGCTGGTTCCCACACTACGTTTTAGAATCGGTATTTTCCTTTCCACCAGCTCCAGCATGTACGCTTTTACCTGTGCAAGAAATCCCTCTGTAATCTCCACATTGCCATCAATGGTGTAATAATAACCGGAAGCCACAGAGTAATGAAGAATCATATTCTTAATATTTTTTCGCCCTGCCACATGATAAACCGCTTTTAACAAAAGCAGAGATGCACTCCTTTTGTATGTTTTATGACCGATTTCATCTCCTGTAGTAACAAACTCCAGAACTCCGTCCTGTTTCAGTTTTTTGTGAAGTTCACAGAGCTTTCCGTCCTTCATCACCAGAACAATGGGGTATCTGCTGCTTTCCTGATACTCCTCCACGATTTCTCCATAGGAAGTCCCGTAGGGATACTCCTTTGTTTTACCAAGAATCTGAACCTTTATTGTTTTCTGATTCATCTCTCCGCTCCTTTCCTGTGCCTTTTCTATCATATGCAATCTTTCTCTCATTTTACTATAAATCTGTCTTTTTTTCCATTATTATGCACAATTTAATGAGAATTTAAGATATATTTCAGAAAAAAAACAGACATCTTCCTTTCAGAAAATATCTGTTGTCTCATCTATCCAGATTCATATTAAAGAACTTCACAGGGATGCACAATCTGCATGGTTTCTGTCTCCAGCCCGGGCAGCCATTTCGCCAGTTCTCGTTTCATATGATCCATGAAAATGTATTCTGTTCCATAGTGTCCTGCATCGATGATATTTACCCCCTGGGCCACTGCATCAATGGCTGAATGGTAATCCACATCTCCTGTAATGTAAACCTGTGCCTTATTTTTTATAACTTCTTTGATCAGGCTTTTCCCTGAACCGGTGCAGACAGCAGCCTTTCTCACCTGCTCATCAGGATTTCCGTATACCTTCACAAACGGAAGGTTTAGCTGCTGCTTTACAAAAACTGCACAGTCTCGTAGCGTCATGGTCTTTGGAAGCATTCCCACACGGCCGAGTCCTTCTGTTGTCTCTCCCTGATACGTCACTTCCAGGATTTCCCTTTCTGAAAGCTTCAGATAATCTGCACTTAATTCTGCCATTCCAAGGACATCAAAATTCGTGTGCATGGCATAATAGGAAATATCATTTTGAATGAGTTTGATTACTCTTCTTCCGATAAAATCCTGTGCTGTCACTTGTTTCATGCCGGAAAAAATCAGAGGATGATGGGTGATCATCAGGTCTGCCCCTGCCTGTACGGCTGCCTCCAGGGTTTCATCTGTTACATCAAGAGCCAGAAAAACATTCTTTACTTCCTGTTCCTCATCTCCCACCAGAAATCCCGGATTATCCCAGGATTCTGCCCGTTCTTTTGGATACGTTTCTTCTATTTTTGCAATGATCTCTTTACATTTCATAGTAAGCCAATGCCTCTTTTCTGATGATTTCCTCTTCCTCCATCTGGATTCTACGCATCTTTGCAGAAGGTGTATCGGAATCCTTTAACCGTTCTCCGATCTCTTCTGCTTTCCTCTGCTCCCGCTGTAAAAATTCTTTCAAAACCGGATGTCTTTGCAAGAGTAAGTTCCTTCCATAACGGTACTCTGCCACAGAAGCATAACACATGGTACCGTGGACTACTTTCATCATGGGATAATATTTTCCATCCTCTTCTACCATATCTTCTGCCACAATGGAAAAGCCTTCCTCAGCCAGAAATCTGCGGAATTCCTCAACTTCTGACTGGGGCTGAAGAATCAATTCTTCCGCTTTGTCAAAAACTGCTTTTCCTTCCCGGATAATTTTTTCCATCAGCGGGCCACCCATTCCTGCAATGACAACGCTCTGAACTTCTCCGGGCTCTAAAGCCTTCACACCATCGGAAAGCCTGGTTTCTATGTATGCGTCCAATCCCCATTCCCGTATATGTTCTTTTGCACGCAAAAGAGGCCCTTCATTCACATCCATGGCAATGGCTTTCGGTATTTGACGCTTCTGCATTAAATAAATCGGAATATACCCATGGTCACATCCCACATCTGCCAGTACCATGTTCTGTCCCACCAGCCCTGCTACGGTTTTTAATCTTCTGGAAATCTGTACTTCCTTCATGCTTTTCATCCTTAGTCAAGATAATCTTTTAACTTACGGCTGCGGCTTGGGTGACGAAGCTTTCTCAGAGCTTTTGCCTCGATCTGACGGATACGTTCTCTTGTTACATTGAACTCTTTTCCAACTTCTTCCAGTGTTCTGGCTCTTCCGTCGTCCAGTCCAAAACGCAGACGGAGAACCTTTTGCTCTCTCTCTGTAAGTGTTCCCAGAACTTCCACTAACTGCTCTTTTAACAGAGTAAATGCTGCTGCATCCGCAGGTACCGGAACATTATCATCCTGAATGAAATCTCCCAGATGGCTGTCTTCTTCTTCACCGATAGGTGTTTCCAGAGAAACCGGCTCCTGTGAGATCTTCAGGATTTCTCTGACACGTTCCACAGACATATTCATTTCTTCCGCAATCTCTTCCGGCTGCGGCTCTCTTCCCAGTTCCTGAAGAAGCTGACGGGATACACGGATCAATTTATTAATCGTTTCCACCATGTGTACCGGAATACGGATGGTTCTCGCCTGGTCTGCAATGGCTCTTGTGATTGCCTGACGAATCCACCAGGTCGCATAGGTTGAGAACTTATAACCTTTTCGGTAATCAAATTTTTCTACTGCTTTGATCAGTCCCAGATTTCCTTCCTGGATCAAGTCCAGAAACAGCATACCACGGCCTACGTATCTCTTGGCAATACTTACTACCAGACGAAGGTTTGCTTCTGCCAGACGTTTCTTGGCACTTTCATCTCCATTTTCCATTCTCTGGGCAAGGGAAATCTCTTCCTCTGCACTTAACAGAGGCACTTTACCGATTTCCTTTAAATACATACGGACAGGGTCTTCGATGCTGACACCTTCCGGCACAGAGAGGTCGATATTCTCCATATCCACATCTTCCTCATCACTCAGAGGCAGGTCATCATCATTCAAAATCAGTCCGTCCATGTCATTTTCCTGGATACGAAGCACATCAATCCCGTTTCCTTCCAGAAAATCAAATACCTTTTCCATCTGCTCCGGATCCAGGGGCAGATCTTTGAAAAAATCATTGATTTCCTGATATTCCAGTACGTTTTTCTTTTTCTTTGCCAACTCCATGAGTTCTCCCAGTTTTTCGCTGAATTTCGCCATGTTCATTTCCATAAATGTTCCATCCTCTCAATTCTTAATTTATATGATTTCCTCAATCAAAAGAAATATGCAAGGTTACTCTGCCTCTTTCCAAATCTTCCAGCCTTTTCCTGGCCTCTACGATTTTCTGCAGCCCTCCAAGGTCTGTGGGAAGCAGATGGTCACTCTGCCAGGCAATGCTGTCCCGTTTCATCCTGCACACAGTTTCCAGAAGTGCTCTTCTGGCATCTTCTTTTCGCTCCAGGTGCAGGGTTGCATGAAATAAGGATGTCACTTCCTTTTGTTCCTCAGAATCCGAAAACTGATTCAGCAGTTTCGCCGGATTGACTTCTCCTTCTTCGTGCTGTGCAAATACCAGTTCTGCCACCTGATGATACAGGGGAGTGGTAAAATCTGCCGGTGTGATATAACCGGCAATAGTATCAAACATAGCCGGATAAGAGGCCAGCCAGGTCAGCATCAGTTTCTGTGCTGTGCATCCTGCATCCTCTTTATTCTCCTTTTTCCTGGATTTCATTTCCGGTTTCCTGGAAACAGCCACGGTAGTGCCCCCAAGAGCCATGTTATTCACCATTCTTCTTAAATCTTCAAATTTTATGTGATAAATTCTGGAAAGGCTTTCCATATAATTATTCCGCTCCAGCTCTTCCGGAAATTCCAGGAGCTTTCTGGCTGTTTCACGGAAAAACTCTGTCTTTCCTTCCGGGTCAGACAGATCATACTGCTTTTCCAGGACTTTCACTTCAAATAAAAATGCATTGGCAGCTTCCTCCAGACGTTTCTCAAAGGCATCTTTTCCTTCTGTCTTGATAAACTCATCCGGATCTTTATATGGAGCCAGATTCACGACTCTTGGCCGGATTCCTGCTGCTTTCAGGATAGGAATTCCTCTGAGTGCTGCTTTCTGTCCTGCCTCGTCACTGTCGTAGGTCAGAAGCACTTCCTTGGTATAACGCCGCATGAGGCTGGCATGTCCTGAGGTAAGTGCTGTTCCGAGAGATGCCACCGCATTGGTAAAACCAGCCTGATGCATAGCAATCACATCCATATACCCCTCACAAACGATCAAATACGGCTTTCTGGAGGTTCTCGCTATGTTAAGCCCGTACAGATTACGGCTTTTATCGAAAATCTTTGTCTCCGGAGAATTCAGATATTTAGGCTTGGCATCTCCCATGACACGTCCTCCAAAGCCGATGACACGGTTGTTTACATCCATAATGGGAAACATCACACGATTCCAGAACTTATCCTGCATTCCCCTTCGCTCATCAATATTGAATAGCCCGGATTCTTTTAAATGCTCATCCGAATACCCTTTGCTCTTTAAATACTGATACAGAGCACCGGAATATTTTGGCGAACATCCAAGCCCAAATTTGTGAATGGTTTCGTCCGAAAGTTCTCTGCCTTTTAAATACGCCATCCCCTGCTTACCGGTATCCTGCCGAAGCTGATAATAATAAAATCCTGCTGCTTTTTTCTGAATCTCAAGCAGGGTGGTCCTTAAATCTGCCGCATCCCTCGCCTCTTTGGAATATTCTGCTTCCGGCAAAGTCACCCCTGCACGTTCAGCCAGATACTTCAGTGCCTCCACAAAGGTATAATTCTCATATTCCATAATAAACGTAAATACATTCCCCCCTGCTCCGCAGCCAAAGCAATAATACATCTGCTTTCCCGGACTTACGGAAAAAGAAGGGGATTTTTCATTATGAAAAGGACAAAGCCCAAAATAGGAACTGCCTTTTTTCTGTAATTTCACATAATCAGAAATCACGTCCACAATATCATTTTTCATGCGGACTTCTTCAATGATTTCATCCGAATAAAACATATTTCTACTGCTCCTTCTCCTGTACACTCCATCGCTTTGGTATAAAAAGCTCACGGAATTTTTCCAGGGAATACTGATCGGTCATACCGGAGATATAATCGCAGACTACCCTGTCTTTTTCTTCTTCCTGGTGAAGCAATTTCCGATACTCTGCTGACATTTTCTCCGGGTGTTTACTATAATATGTATACAATTCTTCTACTACATGTTCTGCTTTTTGTTCTTCTGTTTTTGCCGCAGGGTTCAGATAAACATCCTGAAACATCAGGGCGCGGATATCACGAAGTCCCTCTTCTATTTCCGGAGACATAGAAATCTGTTCTTTTCCCCTGCTGTTTTGTACAATATCATGTACAAAGGTGTTCAGCCGTTCTCTGGTGGTATAACCAAGAAGCATTCTAAGTGTAATGGGAATATTATCCTCCGAAATCACACCTGCTCTCTGGGCATCGTCCATATCGTGATGAATATATGCAATCTTATCACAATACCGCACGACCTGACCTTCCAGCGTATGTGGAGTTCCTTTGGTCCTATGGTTCAAGATCCCATCTCTGACTTCCCAGGTAAGATTCAGCCCTGCACCGTTTTTCTCCAGACGCTCCACCACTCTTACACTCTGCTTATAATGTGCGAACCCCAAAGGGCACACCCTGTCAAGAGCCCGCTCTCCCGCATGTCCAAAAGGTGTGTGTCCCAGATCATGTCCAAGTGCAATGGCTTCTGTCAGATCCTCATTGAGAGAAAGTGCCTTTGCTATGGTTCTGGCAATCTGAGATACCTCCAGAGTATGCGTCAGACGGTTTCGATAATGGTCTCCCTGAGGAGAAAGAAACACCTGAGTCTTATCTTTCAGTCTGCGAAAAGATTTACAATGTACGATTCTGTCACGATCCCTTTGATAGACCGTCCGAATATCACATTCATCCTCCAATCTGTCCCTGCCTCTTGATTTCTTACTGCAGGAAGCATAAGGACTTAAAAGCTGTAATTCTCTGGTTTCCGTCTGTTCTCTTATATTCATAGGCAGTCACCCACTTTCCAAAACACCTTGTCATATTAATTATTTCCGATTTTTTTTTGATTTCCTTCTTTTTTTTCAAAAAAAATCCACTATTCTTTGTAATGTTCCTTTAAGAGGGAAATTTCTCTGGCATAACCGTCTAAATCATTTGGTGTTTCCAGATAAAAAGGCAAATGTTTCAGTGCCGGATGATTGATGATACGGACGATAGCCTCCAATCCGATTTTTCCTTCTCCGATTTTCGCATGACGATCCTTATGGCTTCCAAGACCAAACATACTGTCATTGAGGTGAACGGCTTTCAATCTGTTCAGACCGATGATATTATCAAAAGTTGTAAGCACACCGTCTAAATCCTGTACCAGATCATATCCTGCATCATACACATGACAGGTATCCAGACATACCCCCATTTTTTCTGTAAGCGTCACTCTGTCTAAAATTTCCCGGATTTCTTCAAAATTTCTCCCTACTTCGCTGCCCTTTCCTGCCATGGTCTCTAAAAGTACCGTGGTACTCTGTTCCGGTACCAGAATCTGATTCAGCATTTCTGAGATCATTGTGATTCCGGCTTCAGCTCCCTGGTTCACATGACTTCCCGGATGAAAATTATAACAGTTTCCCGGTGTGTATTCCATTCTTTCTAAATCATCCTTCATGGTCAGAAACGCAAATTCACGGACAGATTCCTGTGCGGAACAGGCATTTAATGTATAAGGTGCATGAGCCAGAATCTTTTTTATTTCCAGTTCTTCTGCTTTTTTCGCATATGCCTTCACATCACTCTCCTTGATTTCCTTTGCTTTTCCGCCTCTGGGATTCCTGGTAAAAAACTGAAAGGTATTTGCACGAAGTTTTCCGGCTTCTTTTGCCATTGCTTCATATCCCTTTGCTGATGATAAATGACAACCTATTGTAAGCATGTTTATCTCCTTTTCTCTCAAATCTGTCCGGTATCACAAAAAACCCTGCATCCTTTCAGATACAGGGTTAAGCACTGCGGAAGATGGGACTTGAACCCACACGTCTATACAGACACAAGATCCTTAGTCTTGCCTGTCTGCCAATTCCAGCACTTCCGCTGATTTTTCACAAGAATGTACTATTCTTATGACTGCGGAAGATGGGACTTGAACCCACACGTCTATACAGACACAAGATCCTTAGTCTTGCCTGTCTGCCAATTCCAGCACTTCCGCATCTGCTATTTAATTCTTTCACACAACAAAACGAATTATAGCAAAACTTTTCCAAGTCGTCAATACCTTTTTTTGAATTTTTTTCGAATTATGGCTTCACCTTCCAGAAGTCGTGTTTCCAAGTCAGTTTTATCTCCCAGGATTTCCTGAAAACAGCTCCACTCATCCAGAAGGCCTTGTCCGTGAGGTACCAGATACGCACCCGCATCACTGCCGAGAGCCATGTTTACTCCCAGCTCATACCCTCTTCTGATCTTTCTGCTGCCTGCCTCCCAGATTTTATTCAGCACTTCATCTGAAAATCTTCCGCATCCAAGGATATTTTTTACCACAGTAATGGTAGGAACCCACACTGCCTGAGATTCTGCCATAAGCTTTAAGGTATCTTCATCCATGTAATTTCCATGCTCAATACTGTCTGCACCTGCCTGCACCGCATCGGCCACCGCTTCTGCCCCATTGGTGTGGGACATTACCGCCAGTCCTTCTTCATGGGCAATATGAACCATTTCTTTCACTTCCCATCCGGGAAGTGCCGTTTCCGTCACAGAACCATCGGTAGCAAAATCCATGATTCCGGTTGTCATAATCTTAATAAAATCACCGCCCATGGATTTCACTGTCTGAACGAGATGTGCATACTCCTTCATGTTGTCAAAACCACGCCCCACAATTTTTCCGTAGTGACCATTTTTATGAATGGCAAACAGCGGCGTATAATATGTGATTCCATACTCCCCTGCAATCTCTCTGGCTTTTTCAGACACATGGAGATCATCTCCACCATCTCGGACAAAGGTAATTCCTTTCTCCTGATACGCCTGAAAGTGAGCACGGATGATCTGCTCATCCACT
Organism: uncultured Blautia sp.; assembly: GCF_947654165.1. Taxonomy (GTDB): domain Bacteria; phylum Bacillota; class Clostridia; order Lachnospirales; family Lachnospiraceae; genus Blautia. The sequence goes on along the minus strand of NZ_CANTKB010000015.1, from coordinate 11,207 downwards.
CCCTGCTCATGGCATTTTACTGCCTCTCTATAGTTCACCGCATTCATAAAAATATGTGCGTGGTTTTCTCCAAACATTTTGACATCTTCTTTCTTTTTATAATCTTACTGTAATTTCATAAGTGCCTGCATTCAGCACCAGTTTTCCTGTTTTTTCCAGTTTCCTGCAAGGTTTACGGTTCACCCTTACCTGTTTTCCCGCAAAGGGCAATTCAAATCTTGCTTTGGCATCAAAGGGTACTGTTACCCGGAAACAGATTCCCTGTGCTGTCCATTCCCATCCGGAAGCATATCTGCCGGAAGCCGAATCATAGGTACATTCTGCATATTCCATCTCCCGATCCGGTTTTGGTGCAATGATTGTACGCTTAAACCCGCTTCCCGATACCGTAGGGTTCAATCCACACAAATGACGATACATCCACTCTGCTGTCTGTATCTCCGATTCCATCTTATTCTTATCTGTTTTTGCAAAATGCATTTTATCTGCCAGTGTCCTGTAAAACTTTGCATCCTGAACCAGTCCAAGCACTTTGGCTGCTTTTGCGGTGAGCATTGCATCCTCATAAGAGAACACTGACTCTTTATCCATACATGTCTGCATAACCGGATATTGCTCTGCAAGGAGAATTTCATCACCGTAAAACAGATACAGCATCCAGGGAAGCTGTGCCGCCTTCTTCTGAAGTATTCTGCTTTCATCTGGATTCACTGCTGTCTTAAGTTCCCAGAAATAATTCCTGTACAAACCTGGTGTATACATGTGAAAACAGGAAGCACTGCAGGCTGTCCCTGGATTCCAGTTTTGTCTCTGATTCCAGAGGCTGTCCTGAAACAGACGATTCCACCTGGAATCCGAAGTTCTGATTTCACCGGTACGCCGAATCCCGGGATGTACCACAACACCGGTAAAATCTCCCGGTTTCACCTCTTTGATCCCTCTAACCTTCACATAACGGAATGTAAACACTGTAAAGTGAGGACGCACATGTCTTGGCGTTCCATCCGAAATATACTTCATCTGTGCTTTTTCTTCTTTTTCCTCCAGGGTCTCTTTATATTCAAGGCATATTTCTCTGTCTCTCGGCTCTCGACATTCAAATTCCACCCATCCTGTAAAAACTCGTCCAAAATCCAGGAGCAATTCTCCGGAAGGCATTACATTCCTTTTTACCGGACGAATTTTCCCCTCATTTATCACAGGGGGACTGAGCCTGTCTCGCACTTCTATATCCGGCTTTTCTGCATAGACTGCCTGAGCAGGAAGCACAGAACCGGGAACTGCAAAATCCGCCCTGGAACGTCTGGCATCATAAACCTCGGTTTCATACATCCTGCTCTCCAAAACAGGGGAGGGTGCACATTCCCAGGAATCATCTGTTGAAACCACCAGCTCTTTTCCGAGATTTGTCTCCATACGAATCTCTGCAAGCAGCTTAGGCTCATACTCCGGCTGCTCTTTGGATTCTGCTTTAAATCCAATTCCAGCCGTATCCCAGCCATTGCCCATGGAAACCCCCAATACGTTTTCTTTGCCCTTTTTCAGCAGTTCTGTAAGATCATAAGTCACATATTGAATCCAATGTCCGGACTCTGTATCATACGGTGCCAGGTATTCTTCCGAGACTCTCTGTCCATTTACTACAACTTCCAACATTCCCATCCCCGTAAGATACACCCTTGCAGATGCCAAATCCTCCGGTACCTGAAAAGTTTTCTGAAACAGCGGACATCCGTTGGAATTCTCATCAGAAAAAACTGCTTTGATCCAATGTCCCTGCCATAACTCTTCCATTTTTCCGGTTTCAAACCAGGTGATCGGGCTGCTTCCCTGCTCCCCTTTTTCTGTGCGTATCTGAACCTGCCAGTAATACCTGGTTCTGGGACTTAACTGCACATTCGGACAAAAAGCGGTGCTTTTGATTTCCTGCTGCCATTCACTGTCATAAACCACTTTTTCCATTTTCTGATCAAGGGCAATCCTCATTCTGGCCTGTGTCTGTCTTTTCCCCCGACATTCTTCCGTGATCCAGGAAAATACCGGATAACTGCACGCAAAGCCTAAGGGTGTTTTCAGATGATTCACCCGCATTGTTCTGATTCTCATACTGTTTCCTCTACTCTTCTCTGGCCCATCCGTAAGCACATTTCACTGCTTTTTTCCAGCCTTTTGTCTTTCTGTCTCGTTCTTCTTTCGTTATCTGCGGCTGAAATACACGATCTATGTTCCAGTTTTCAATGATTTCGTCTTTGTTGTTCCAATAACCCACAGCCAGTCCTGCCAGATAAGCTGCTCCCATGGCGGTTGTCTCCACGCAGACCGGACGTTTTACCGGAACCTGAATCATGTCTGCCTGTGCCTGCATAATAAAGTTATTAGCACTGGCTCCACCATCTACCTTCAGGGAATTCAGTTCGATTCCGGAATCCGCCTGCATGGCTTCAATCACATCATGCACCTGATATGCCATAGACTCCAGAGATGCACGGATAATATGACATTTATTGACACCTCTGGTCAGTCCCACAATGGTTCCCCTTGCGTATTGATCCCAATAAGGTGCCCCAAGCCCTGTAAACGCAGGCACCACATAGCAGCCATTGGTATCCTTGACTTTTCTTGCCATATACTCAGAATCTTCCGCCGAATCGATGAGCCGCAGTTCATCTCTCAGCCATTGGATTACCGCACCTGCTACAAAGACAGAGCCCTCAAGTGCATAATTTACCTTTCCATCCAATCCCCATGCAATGGTTGTCACAAGCCCGTTCTTGGAGAACACAGGCTTTTCTCCCGTATTCATTAAAAGAAAGCAACCGGTACCGTAAGTATTCTTTGCATCTCCTTCTGAAAAACAGGTTTGTCCGAATAAAGCAGACTGCTGATCTCCCGCTGCCCCCGCAATCGGAATCTCTCCGCCGAAAAAGCTGCTGTCTGTGACACCGTACACACAACTGGAAGGCTTCACCTGCGGCAGCATAGCTTCCGGGATATCCAGTTCTTCAAGAATATCTTTGTCCCACTCCAGGGTATTGATGTTATACAGCAGAGTTCTGGACGCATTGGAATAATCCGTCACATGGACAGTTCCCTTTGTCATCTTCCAGATCAGCCAGGTTTCCACTGTGCCAAATAAGAGTTCCCCTCTTTTGGCTCTTTCTCTTGCCCCCTGTACATGATCCAGAATCCATTTTACTTTTGTTCCGGAAAAATAGGCATCAATGATCAGTCCTGTTTTTTTGCGGAACATTTCTGTCAGTCCCTTTTCTTTCAGAGCATCACAGTACTCTGATGTTCTCCGACACTGCCATACAATCGCATGATAAATGGGTTCTCCTGTATTCTTGTCCCATACAATTGCGGTCTCTCTTTGATTGGTGATCCCGATAGCTGCAATATCCGATGCCTCTGCTCCTACTTTCTGCATGGCTTCCACTGCCACACCAAGCTGATTCGACCAGATTTCATTGGCATCATGCTCTACCCAGCCCGGTTTCGGAAAATACTGGGTAAATTCCTTCTGTGCAGAACTGACAATCTCTCCTTTTTTATTAAATAAAATACAGCGGTTGCTGGTAGTTCCCGCATCCAACGCCATTACATATTTTCCCATAATGTTTTATTCCTCCCACGTTGTCTTTCCTATTCTTCTGTGCGAAAAAAGAGCTGGCAGAAAAGGACCCCCTGTTTCCCTTAATCTGACAGCTTCTCTCTCACTCTGTTCTGTCTTTGCCTGTACGATGACAGATCTATTCTGATAGTATTTTACCTCTAATTTGTTTTTTTTTCAACAACATCTACAAGACAAAGCGATATTTTCACTTTTTTCCGTTCGCTGCATAAGGTAAAGCAAGGAATTTCTATGAGGCATTATATGTATCTACCATCTTTGAAAGCTTCCCAGACAGACCATCCGGACGAAGGAAAACTCCGTCTGCAGGTTATCTCTGCCTTGCGCAGCCAGCCCGTTGAGGATGCTTCTGTAACTATTTCCTACACCGGAGACCCTGATTCCGTTATAGAGATGACTCAAACAGATTCCAACGGACAGATCCCTGAAATCACACTGCCTGCACCTCCGTTGGAATACAGCATGGCTCCTTCAGAATTTCAGCCTTACTCAGAATATACCTTTCGGATCTCAAAAGAAGGATTTGAAGACCTGGACATTTCCGGTTCCGAGATCTTACCAGACAGTACCTCCATTCAACGCGCCGTTCTGAATCCTGCTGTACCACAAAATAATTTTGAAAACATCGTCATTCCTGCACACACACTTTTTGGAAATTATCCGGAAAAAATACCGGAAGATGAGATCAAACCCATGGATACTTCTGGAGAAATCGTATTGAGCAGAGTGGTGATTCCCGAGTATATCGTGGTTCATGACGGTGCTCCAACCAACACTTCTGCCCGGAATTATTATGTACGCTACCGCGATTACATCAAAAATGTGGCCAGCAGTGAAATCTATGCAACCTGGCCGGATGATACGATACGGGCGAATGTACTGGCAATTATGTCCTTTACTCTAAACAGAGTTTACACGGAATGGTACCGGAATCATCACTGATTCGGGGTTGGCAAAAGAAATCCTCCAAGTTAATTTTAAAGAACACCTTAATCTCATCTTTCTTTACTTCAATCCGCCGAATCAGGCGATTCACTAAAACTCTCTTTGCCTCTCCATCTGCATTCAAGAAAACCTCCTGCCAAGTAGGTATCTTCTGTTTCAGTTCCTCCCAGTCATTAACCGATACCTCCGCACTCTGAAAAGACAGTTCTTTTTCTTTTACAACGATTTCCTGCCGTTCTAGTGCCTCTTTCTGCTTCTTAATCAAAGCAACTAACTCTTCGAGAGACAATAGATATTCTCCAGACATGGCATCCGGAATCTTTTCCTCCATAACTGTTATTTTTTTTCTGATTTTCTCTGCTATCTCTTGTTCTTTTCTCAACTCTTTTGCCATGGCAGCTTTCTCTTTATTCTGATTTTTTTGAATTTCATCAAACACATTTTCATTTTCTTGCAATTTTCCAATATAGGCTGCTATCGCTTCAAAAACAATTGGTTCAATTTCTTTTGCTCGAAACTGTCTGGCTTCACTATGAGGAATCCCTTGCCAGGCACCCTGACATTTATAAATAGGAGTTTTACTGGCCCTTTTTTCCCCAGTGTTTTTAATTGTCCAATAATTATATTTACTTCCGTTCGTAAGCTTACTTCCACAATAACCACAGTATATCACATCTATCAAGGCAAGCATACCCTCATTTTTATGTATCACAGTAACATCTTGGTTTTCCAGACTTTCTACATATTTCTTTCCTCGTAATTTTCTTTTTTCCTGTGTTCGATTCCACAACTCTGGCTCTATAATCTGGATAGACGTATTTGCTTCTTTTGCTAAAACCCATTCTTTATTATCTAGCCGCTTATATTTTCCATTGGTACGCTCCCTGCGTTTATAAGCAGTATATCCAGCATAAATCGGATTTGTAAGTATGCTCGTGATTGTTCCTGATTTCCAGATACCATTAGGTGCTAATTCCTTATACTGAGCGTTTTTATTTAGTATCTGTGCAATCTTTGATGACCCAAATTCTTTGTTAAAAGACAAGCTGTAGATATATCGAACTAGTTCTGCTCTTTCCGGGACCACTACCAAATGTTTCAAAGCTCTTCCATGTTTGCTGACTTCACCTGAATATTCCAACTCATATCCATAGGGTGCTTTTCCACCCATAAACTTTCCCTGTTCAACTAGTTTCTGTGCTGTATCTTTTACTCTCATTCCTGTGTCAGCACTGCTTTTCTGAGCATTTGCATAACGAAAGGTCAGCATCATTTGTCCCATAATATCATCTGCTTCAGGAGAAATGCAGCCATCCTTAACTGTATAAACATCCACACCACAGTTCTTTAAATTCATGATATAAGACGACGTATCCCACATCAAACGCCCTACACGGTCATCTTTATACGGGACTAAAATATCGAATTCTTTATTTTGAGCATCTTGCAAGATTTCTTGTAAGATTTCTCTCTGCGATGCAGTATTTTTATACGCACTTTTGCTTCCTTCAAAATATTCCTTTTCATCTAAAATCCATTCTTCCTGTTTTTGTATATATTCTATAAGGATTCTTCTTTGAATCGATAAATCTCCATCTGCTTCTAACTGTTGGTCAGAGCTTACTCTTAATAACATACGGACTCTTTTCATGATAATGGCCTCCCCTTTTAGCTATTGAAAAGGTGCAGGGATGATATCTCCCTGCACCCTTTTCCCTTAACCTCTGATGCTGTCACATTTGTTGTAACTGGTGCTGCAACTCCAGGCTCAGAATATTCTTTACATCCTTTTTTACATTTTCTTCGTCTGTTGTTTTTTCGGGAAAAATACATACCAAACGAAACTGTTGCTGTGCAGTTTTTTTACTTTGAGTTGAACTATTTTTCTGCATCCTCTGACTCCGTAAGTCTCTTCTTCTCATCATTGTATTCCTTTCGTCACTGTAAAATGTTAAATTATTCATCGTTCGTTTCTCCTAAATATTTTTTTGTCTTTCTTATGAGTTCATTAGGAAACCCATCACTTATTTTCTCTTTAATCGTTTCCACTTTGCATATGATAGGTGTTTCCACTTCTCGTTTATTTTCGTCTAAACAATAACAACCCTTCAGCACACTTTCACCCACTTTTAGATTTTGCAAAATGTTCTTCCACGTTGAAATTTCATTATAGTCAATCAAACCTGCTACCAGCTTCATTTCTCGTTCTACCGGCTTAAAAAACATCATATTTCCTGCTTGCATCAAAGTATCAAGCTCATCTTGGCTATAATTTCCCAAAAATTGGGATGAAAGCCATACACCAAGCCCAAACTTTCTTCCTTCTCGAAGCATAGCAGACAAAGCTGATCCAGCACTAATGGGTAAATTCTGAAATTCATCCAACAAAACATAATCCCATTTTTGACTACCGCTTCTAATTTCACGCCAGATTATTTCCAAAAGAAAATTCGTCAAAAATTTTCTTTGAAGTTCTGGAATGCTCGAAAGTTGTATAATTGTTAAGCCCTCCACTTTCGCATTTTTTTCTTCCTTTACAGCCTCAAAACAAATTGCACATGCTTTCTTATATGGAACTAAACGTGTCAGCAAATGTCCCACATTTTTCTTGTATTCAGCACTAGTATCCTCCACCTTTTCCATTAGTTCCAAGTAGAAAAATAATTGTTCCATTTTCAAGCAGTTAAAAGTACGAACCGTTTTTATAATTGCCTCATTCAAAATTTTTTTCTGGTAGTAACTTTTTATATCCAATGCATGAATCAATGAATCAACTACTGTTCCGGCCATATTTCTTGGATCCAAAAGACATTTCATTCCTTTCCCATCAGAAATGTCAAAAATCTCTGTACTCTTCTGATATTGAAACTTATTTTTCTGCAACTCCTTCTCCGTATAACTACTGGAAAAGTCAATAAGTAAAATCGCTTTGTTTTTCTTAAGCTCTTCCTCTATCTTTCTACAACAATAATACGTTTTACCAGTTCCTGACTTCCCGGTAATAAGAAAGTGTGCGTTCGGTCTATGTAGTATTTTAATCTTTCTTTTTTCCAAATCTCGAATCATTCGTTTATACCTCCCAAATCCACAATTCCAGGCATTCCTGTTCTATCAAAAAAAGCCTTCGAAATAACATAGTATAAATGATTTCAAATAGCTTTATGTTATTCCACGTTTGTGGTATACTATGCTTATACTAAACGTGGAGGATAACATTTATGCCTAAGAATGCCAATTCAATTCAGCTTACAGAAGAACAGATTCAATATCTGACATCAATCATCCAGAAAGGAACCATAGAGGTCAGAGTTTATAAGCGGGCAAAAATTCTTTTGTTGAAATCACAAGGGATTTCGAATGAAAGCATTGCAGATAAACTGGATATCACTGTTCCGACTGTTCGACTTTGTCTGCAAAAATTTGCTGAAGCCGGTATCCAGTCAGCCTTGGAAGATTCTACGGGCAGAGGACGAAAAGCAGAAATATTTGATGATGCTAAAGCCTGGGTAGTTAACATAGCATGTCAAAAACCAACAGCTTTTGGCCTATCTGCTGAATTATGGTATCCTACAAGTTTGACAAGATACATTAATTCTGTTGCAGAAACAGAAGGTTATCCACGTATGGCAACTGCCTCTGTAAGCAGTATAAGAAAAATTCTCCGTGAAGCACAGCTGAACCCTCACAAAATAACTTATTATTGCGAAAAACGAGATCCTGATTTTGATAAAAAAATGCATGATGTTCTTGTTATTTATAAACAATTAGAACTTCGCTTTGATGAAAACGGCATTTTTGTTCCTTTCCCAGAGGGAGAAACCGTCATTCATACACTTTCCTATGATGAAAAACCCGGAGTACAGGCAATTATGACAACATCTGAAGATAAAGCACCAGTACCTTGTGCGGAAAAAACCTCTACCGTAAAGCGCGATTATGAATATAAACGTTTAGGAACCTTATCTTTGCTGGCAGCTATTGATCTGCTTACCGGCGAAGCGATACCACTTGTGAGCGAAACACACAAGAGTAGTGATTTTGTAACCTTTTTAAAGATATTAGATGAAAAATATCCCAAAGGGGATAAAATTCGAATTATTTTGGATAATCACTCTGCTCATACTTCAAAAGAAACCCAGATGTATCTGAATGAAACATCTGACCGATTTGAATTTGTATTTACACCAACGCATGGTTCATGGCTTAATATGGTAGAAGGATTTTTCAGCAAAATGACACGGCAGATGCTTAACGGTATCCGTGTACCTTCCAAAGATGTATTGAAAGATCGTATTTATAAATATTTCGATGAAATAAATACTGTGCCGGTGCCATACAAATGGAAATATAAAATGGATGCCATCCATCTGGAAGATGAAGATGTCAGCCAGATAGTATACGAAGTAGTAAACGCAAAAGCAGCAAGTCTTGAAAACCAGGGGAAACGTGCACCCATTCCTACCAAAAGAAAAGGTAAGGAACAAAATCAGGATTGTCACACTGAATCATAAAGGTAATTAATGTGGCTTATAATAGTACTCCTTTCTCTGATTTCCAATTTGAATTTTTTTAGAAAGCCCTTCTCTATCACATTTCAGTTTTTCATATTTTTTTAGGTAATACAGAATATGAGTCTTTTCACTGAGCAATCCTCCTTGTTTTAGCATTTGATTCAGAACCATGGTCGGAATAAAAAGCCATGAATCATCAAAATAGATTACATTTTCTTCATACGTTGCATACCGTTCTCTCTGTAACACTAAAACATGGGAAATCTCCTTTCTAATTACATCAACAAAAATATCCATCACATCCTCTTCTAAAACTTCTGAAACATATTTTTCCCAGTCAATTTCATCTGGTAAGGATATCTCTTTACAAAGATTAAGTCCTTCCCCTTGCCAGAACATACACAAAATTTCCCAAGATGCCAGTAGCAATCCATATCTGCTGTTTTCACAAGAAGTTCGATTCTTTCGAATAATTCCTCTGATTGTTTCAAGATTATTTTCAGAAAACTCTACAAAATAATTCAAAAATGCCTCTACGCATTTTTCATTCAAAAGATTTTCAACACTTGCTATATCTGCAAATAGATCTTCTGTAACGAAAATGTTTATTGCATTCCCTTGAAGAATTTCATTATTCATCACCACCAATCCACATGTGATTTCTCGGTCAATATCATAAACTCTTGTTTTTTCTTCACATATTTTTTTCCTGATTTTTTCTATATTATTTTTTACCTTGTTTCTTTCATACGCATTTCCAAGTGTTTGAACTGCATCCACAATGAGGATTTCATCGTTAAACGAAATAAGATTCTCCCTCACTTGTGTAGTTGTCCAATCGGCATATATCACCTCTGTAATATTGCGGTTAAATACTTGTAATAACTTCGGAAATATCGGTCTTAATGATTCCTGCAAGAAAACCAAATTTATACAAATTCTGCTTTTCATCCCTTCTTGTTCAAAAACACTCGCAAGCAACCCCCATACCATCACTTCCTGCAAAAAAATTTTTTCTTTCGAACCTTGCAGCTTTTGAAAAATTTGCAAATATTTTTTCAAATTGTCTGTGCTGTGCAATCGTTCGAATTTCTTTTTCATAATCGGAAGTTTTGGAAGATCCTGTCCCACATAAAATTGAAAATTCTCTGCCGACATAAACTTGCCATTATACCAACCAGCCAGCTCGGTTAAAGTCAATGTCTGTGTAGTATTTTCTATTTGTGCCGCAAATTCCATATACAATGCCTGCTTAATTCTGTTTTGATTTATGTGACAATTGAATTTTACCCCTGACTGAATGAAATAATTATATAATCCCGTTTGCGTATTTTTTTTATATTTTCCCATAATCCATACAGATGGATTTCTGAATACAAGAGCAAAATATTCTTCAGCAACGGTTATCTTGTCAAACTTTATTCTATACACCTCCCAACCTCCGCAACAATTTACAATAAACGGAAGCCCGACTTTATCTCCGTTGTCATATGCTTCTAAAAGAATAATTGTCCCATCTTGCTGAACACAGATATTATCGTTGATGCGTTTTCGTTTTTTACATTTTTTTAATTCCGAGATTTTCTTATCCATAGATTGCATATAGCTGTTTAGCATAGTGTTTTGAGCACACACATTCGCATCGATAGCTGTTAACTTCGAAGTTATTTGTTGCTCGTATGGTCCTCCATAATAGAATGGTCTGTTGTTCATTTTATGACCTCCTTTCTGACCTTATTTTATCCCATTTTCCCTTATTTTTTTTTTGAGAAACTTTTGAATTTTTTTGAGTTTTTCAAAAGAAAAAGGAACCCTTTCGGATTCCTTTAGAATGTATATTCTGTCATCATTGCTTTTTGCACATATGGAAACAATTCATCATGTTTCTTTCTTTCAACATCTTTGAATACTCGTACGTCCATATACTCATAGGTTGCATATCTCTCTACATGCAATTTTTTCTTGGTTTGTATGATTTCCTTCATTAAATCATTTTTAACATCTTCAAGCTTCTTATCATATTTTTGATTAATTGCATAAATAAATTGATTGCAAAAATTATAATCTCAAACTTCGCACTTGAATAATTGCCTATGTACATTGAAAATTCAATAATAACT
>NZ_CANTKB010000014.1 GCF_947654165.1 uncultured Blautia sp. | reverse complement strand
ATTTTGAGCTAACAGGCAGTACAATTTTCAAGTAGCACAACGAGTTAATTTATTTCCTTTATAACAGACATCATTCTATCATACCCCATTTAGAAACGCAACGGTCTGGTAATATTTACGATTGTTTTTTTCATTTTTTTGTCGTATAATGTACATTGATTTTTTTGAAACCAGTAAACAACATTTAATAAGTAGAAACATGCTACATATGAAGAGGAGGTCTCTGACTATGTCAGAAGGTAAAACCTTACAACCGGCAGTTTTTCCACTGGGAATTGATATCGGTTCTACCACAGTGAAAATTGCCGTCTTAAACCAACAACACGAACTGCTCTTTTCTGATTATGAAAGACATTTTGCAGATATCCAGAATACTCTGGCAAAACTTTTGGACAAAGCATATAAGGCTTTAGGTGCCATTTCCGTTGCTCCCGTCATCACAGGTTCCGGTGGTCTGACTCTGGCAAATCATCTGGAAGTACCCTTTGTCCAGGAGGTTATTGCAGTCTCCACATCACTCCAGAAACTAGCCCCTGAAACAGATGTGGCTATTGAACTGGGAGGCGAAGATGCCAAGATCATTTATTTTGAAGGCGGCAATGTAGAACAACGTATGAATGGTATCTGTGCAGGAGGAACCGGGTCTTTCATTGACCAGATGGCTTCTCTGCTCCAGACTGATGCTCCCGGTCTGAATGAATATGCAAAAACCTATAAAGCACTCTATCCCATTGCTGCCCGCTGCGGTGTATTTGCCAAGACGGATATCCAGCCTCTGATCAACGAGGGGGCCACAAAAGAAGATTTATCCGCCTCCATTTTTCAGGCAGTGGTAAATCAGACCATCAGTGGTCTTGCCTGCGGAAAACCCATCCGGGGACATGTTGCTTTTTTGGGCGGTCCTCTGCATTTTCTTTCTGAACTGAAAGCTGCATTTATCCGTACCCTGAAGCTGGATGATGAACACACCATTGTTCCTGACAATTCTCATTTGTTTGCTGCCATTGGCTCTGCACTGAATGCGAAATCAGACAATTCAGGTGTGCCAATCCTTGCCATGCGTGACCGGCTGAAAGCCACCATCCATATGGATTTTGAGGTAGACCGTATGGAACCTCTGTTTGCTACAAAAGAGGATTATGCTGCCTTTAATAAACGCCAGAGCCAGTATAATGTGCGGACTGCTGATTTGTCCACTTACAAAGGAAACTGCTATCTTGGTATAGATGCAGGCTCCACGACCACCAAGGCTGCTCTGGTGGGAGAAGACGGCTCTTTGCTTTATTCCTTCTACAGCAACAACAACGGAAATCCCCTGGCAACCTCCATCAAAGCGATCCAGGAAATTTACAGTCAGCTTCCTTCTGGTGCAAAGATTGCTTATTCTTGTTCTACCGGATACGGGGAAGCACTGATCAAAGCAGCTCTGATGCTGGATGAGGGAGAAGTAGAAACCGTTTCTCACTACTACGCTGCTGCTTTCTTTGATCCGGAAGTAGACTGTATCCTTGACATTGGCGGACAGGATATGAAATGTATCAAGATCAAAGACCAGACAGTAGACAGTGTACAGTTAAATGAAGCCTGCTCTTCCGGCTGCGGTTCTTTTATTGAAACTTTTGCAAAATCTCTGAATTACAGTGTCCAGGATTTTGCAAAAGCAGCCTTATTCGCAGAAAACCCTATTGATCTTGGAACCAGATGTACTGTATTTATGAATTCCAAGGTAAAACAGGCCCAAAAAGAAGGAGCTTCTGTGGCAGATATCTCTGCCGGACTTGCTTATTCTGTTATTAAGAATGCCCTTTATAAAGTTATCAAGGTCTCTGATGCATCCGAGTTAGGAAAACATATTGTTGTTCAGGGGGGAACCTTTTATAACGATGCGGTTCTGAGAAGTTTTGAAAAAATAGCAGCGTGTGAAGCTATCCGCCCGGATATTGCCGGTATCATGGGAGCTTTCGGTGCTGCCCTGATTGCAAGAGAACGGTATGAAAAAGGCAAAGTATCCACCATGCTGCCAATTGAAAAGATTAACACTCTGGAATACCGTACCACCATGGCAAATTGTAAAGGCTGCACCAACAACTGCCGTCTTACTATCAATAAATTCTCAGGCGGACGCCAGTTTATCTCAGGAAACCGCTGCGAGCGTGGAATTGGAAAAGAAAAAAATAAAGACCATATTCCAAACCTTTATGAGTATAAATATAAAAAACTCTTTTCCTATGTTCCTCTCACCGAGGATAAAGCTTTTCGTGGCAAAGTAGGAATTCCGAGGGTTCTGAATATGTTTGAGAACTATCCTTTCTGGTACACCTTTTTCACCAAATTAGGATACCAGGTAGTGCTTTCTCCCACATCCACCAGAAAAATATATGAGCTTGGCATTGAATCCATCCCAAGTGAATCAGAATGTTATCCTGCCAAGCTGGCTCATGGCCATGTTTCCTGGCTGCTGAAGCACGGAGTAAAATATATTTTCTATCCCTGCATTCCTTATGAGCGAACAGAATTTTCGGACTCTGTAAATCATTACAATTGTCCCATCGTAACTTCTTATGCTGAGAATATCAAAAACAATGTAGATGAGCTGCAGGATCCTTCCATCCGCTTTCATAACCCATTTTTAGCTTTGACCGAGGAGGAAACGATCTCCAAAAGGCTTGTGGAAGAATTTCCTGAAATCCCTTCCCGGGAGGTTCTGGAAGCTGCACACGAAGCATGGCTGGAAATGGATCGCTGCAGGAAAGATATTATGCGAAAAGGAGAAGAAACCCTGGATTATCTGGAAAAAACAGGCCGACGTGGTATTGTACTGGCAGGACGTCCCTACCACATTGACCCGGAAATCCATCACGGAATCCCGGATTTGATCAACTCCTACGGTATTGCCGTGCTCACAGAAGATTCTGTCTCTCACCTGGCTCCTATTGAACGTCCTCTTCGTGTTAACGACCAGTGGATGTATCACACACGACTGTATGCCGCAGCAAACTTTGTAAAAGAAAAGGAAAACCTGGATTTGATCCAGCTCAACTCCTTTGGATGCGGGCTGGACGCAGTGACCACAGACCAGGTAAACGAAATTCTGTCCAACAGCGGCAAGATTTATACCTGCCTGAAAATTGATGAGGTCAACAACTTAGGTGCTGCCAGAATCCGTGTCCGCTCCCTGCTTGCAGCCATCCGTGTAAAGGAAAAACAGCATATGCAGCGAAAAATCGTACTATCTTCTATTAACAAGGTGGTCTTTACAGAGGAAATGAGAAAACACTACACCATCTTATGTCCTCAGATGTCCCCCATTCATTTTACGATTTTGCAGGCTGCATTTAATGCCAGCGGCTACAATCTGGAGGTTCTTCCAAACGACAACAAAGAAGCGGTAGACGTGGGACTGAAATATGTAAATAACGATGCCTGCTATCCTTCTCTGATGGTTGTGGGACAGATCATGCAGGCTCTGCTTTCCGGAAAATATGATTTGGACAAGATTGCTATTATCATGACACAGACCGGCGGAGGATGCCGTGCTTCGAATTATATCGGATTTATCCGCAGGGCACTGGCAAAAGCTGATTTAGCCCATATTCCGGTTATCTCTCTGAATTTAAGCGGACTGGAGGAAAACCCGGGATTTAAAATCACACCAAAGCTTGCTACACGGCTGGCCTACGGTGCGGTATTCGGAGATATCCTGATGAAATGTCTTTATCGCATGCGCCCATATGAATCCGTGAAGGGTTCCGCAAATGCCCTGCATCGGAAATGGGAAAAACGCTGCATCTCTTTCCTCAGCGGAAGATATGCCGGTTTTAGCCAGTTTAACCATATTTGCCGCCAGATGATACGGGAATTTGATACCCTTCCTATTACGGACGAGAAAAAACCTCGCGTGGGAATTGTCGGAGAAATCCTGGTAAAATTCCTCCCTGCTGCCAACAATCACCTGGCAGAGCTTCTGGAAAAAGAAGGTGCTGAGGCTGTCTGCCCTGATCTCATCGATTTTATGTGCTACTGCTTCTATAACCTGAATTTTAAATCTGATTATCTGGGATTCAAAAAATCCCTGGCCAAAAAAGGAAAACTTGGAATTTCTGCCATTGAGTTTATCCGAAGTGCTGCCAATAAAGAATTTGAAAAGAGTAAGCACTTTACTCCTTCTGCTAAAATCGAAGACTTGGCAAAGATGGCATCTCCTATTGTTTCCCTTGGAAATCAGACAGGTGAAGGCTGGTTCCTTACCGGTGAGATGATGGAACTTCTCCATGGCAATACACCAAATATTGTCTGCATCCAGCCTTTTGGCTGTCTGCCCAACCACATTGTGGGAAAAGGCGTTATCAAAGCGATCCGCAAAGATTATCCACAAGCCAATATTGTGGCTGTAGACTATGACCCGGGAGCCAGTGAAGTCAATCAGTTGAACCGTATTAAATTAATGCTTTCCACTGCATTTAAAAAACTTCAGTAATAGAAATACCCCATAAAGAGACTTCAAAATCTGTTTTCTCTTTATGGGGTCTTCTATTCTTTTGATCATCTTCCAAAAGGCAGTTTCCTGGTAATCTGCACTAAAGTCCTTCCCCCCGGTATTCCTGCCAGATCTTCTTCACCCGGCTTTGCAAACATCAGATATGTCAGGAAATAAACACAGGCAGCCAATAAAATTGCGGGCACCAGTGCAAGGAAATTAGATGCAGGAAAATTTTTCACCAATGCATAAATTCCTTTGTAGGTCACAAATGCAACCAGTCCCATAGGGATAGAAGCAGCCAGCGGAGGAATATACGCTTCCTTCCATGGATTTTTGTATCCCAGTTCTCTCTTCATAGCCCTGTGGTTTAACACACACATCACAAGTGCATAGACGATCATGGCTATCACTACATTGTAAATTCCCAGATTTGTGGTAAACATCAAGATTACTACAACCACAACATCACACACCAGTGCGATCGCTGCATTTATCATTGGAATATTTGCTTTCCCGATTCCCTGCAGCACACCGTTGGAAATATTAGACATCCCATTCATGATGACCGTTATCACACCCAGCATCATCAGATATCCCGCTGTACCGTCTGTGGTAGAAAACAACAGCTTTGTAATTGGGCCTGCCAGAGCAAATAATCCCACACTGCATGGAATCGAGATAAACATACTCAGCCAGGTGGCCTTGTCGATACGTTCCTTTGCTGTCTTAATGTCACCTTTTGCATAATATCCGGAGACTTCCGGCATCATGGAAGTAGGTGCTGTGCTGGACAGAGTCAGAGGGATATTGATGATTGTAAGAAAATATCCACACTCTGCATAAAGACCCTCTACAATACTGCTTTTTAATCCTTTCATTCCGGATACAGTGGTATAGATCATACTGTTTACATAGCCGTTTACATTGTATAAAAATGCACTTAAAATAATCGGTGCAACAATCAATACAATGGTTTTCATTACGTCCCTATAACTTTCTCCTACGGAAACTTTATCCCTTGCAATCTTTCTCTGAATGATCTTGTGATTGACCTTATAAACAAACAACATAAACACCAGAGCGGCTGTCACACCGGCACCGGTTCCCATAGTAGCACCTGCTGCACTCCAGCTTCTCAACACATCCGGATCAGCTCCTGCAAAATGATGCACCATCACATTGGCCATCACAAGAGCTACCACTGCCACTGCAATCTGTTCCACGATCTGAGAAATGGAAGTAGGCAGCATGTTGCGGTATGCCTGGAAATATCCCCTGAACACACCTAAAATACCGGAAATAAAAATGGTAGGTGCCAAGAACTGCAGAGCAAGTCTTGCATTGGCCATTTTATCCGGCACCAAAATAGGTGCTCCCACTACACAGAAGATTGCCACGGCACCACCCATGATCACTGCATAAAGCAATGCTCCTTTGAAAATCCTCTGAGCATCCCGATATCTGCGAAAGGCCAGTCTCTCTGCCATAATTTTAGAGACTGCCTGTGGGATACTGAAAGATGCAATCATCAGCAAAATAAAATATACATTCTGTGCAAACTGAAAACAGCCAAAGCTTTCTTTTCCCATGGTATTGGACAAAGGACTTTTATAGATCAATCCGATGATTTTAGAAATCAATGCGGCAACCATCAAAAAAGAGGCATTTTTTACCAAAGTATTATCTTTTTTCTTTCCCATGTCTTTCAATTCCCCTGTATATTCTCTATCTGCCAGTCAATAGGTTCCAATCCTCTGCTCTGCAGAAATTCATTGGTTTTGCTGAAATGTCTGCATCCGAAAAATCCCCGGTAGGCAGACAACGGACTGGGATGAGGAGCTTCCAGTATGAGATGGTTTGGATTGTTGAGCATGCTCTTCTTCATCTGAGCAGGTCTTCCCCAAAGCAAAAAGACAATGGGTCTGTCCTGCTCATTCAGAACCCGGATCGCTGCGTCCGTAAACTTTTCCCATCCGATCCCTCTGTGGGAATTCGCCTGGTGAGCACGCACGGTCAGCACGGTGTTTAACATCAGTACCCCCTGCCTTGCCCACTTTTCCAGATATCCATTATCAGGAACATAACATCCACAATCCTCATGCAGCTCCTGATAAATATTTACCAGAGACGGAGGGGTCTCCACCTGAGGCTTCACAGAAAAACACAGTCCATGTGCCTGCCCGTCATTGTGGTAAGGATCCTGTCCAAGGATCACCACCTTTACCTGATCCAAAGGAGTAAAATGAAAGGCATTAAAAATATCATCCGGAGCAGGAAAGATCTTTCTCTGCTGATATTCCTGTCCGACTTTTTCAAACAATTCTTTATAATATGGTTTCTTAAATTCCGGCTTTAAGGCTTCCAGCCATTGTCCCTGTAATGGCGGCATCAAACTTCCTCCCTTGTATTTTGAATAATATTCCATCTTTTTAGTTTAACAGAATCTATCTCCACAAGCAAGTTCAAACCAAAATTCTACACCATTTTCGTAATTAATCACACCGCACTTCTGATTCATACTGTCCATAATTGCCTTTACTATAGACAAACCAATGCCGCTTCCCCCATATTCTCTTGTTCTGGCCTTGTCAACCTTGTAAAACTTAATCCATATTTTTTCCAAATCTTCTTCCGGAATCACTTCTCCGGTATTAAAGACTGACAATCTGATCACATCATCTCTTCGCACAGCTTTAATCTCAATTTTTTTCTCACCATCTACATGATTCAGGGCATTGGATACATAGTTTGTCACGACTTCCTCTATTTTAAATTCATCTCCCCACACATACACCGGTTCTGTCTGAAGAAAGCTGATTTCTGCCTCTTTCTGGGACGCAAGAATCTGAGCAGACTGTACCACACCATTTACCAGATCTGTCAGATTAAACCGTTCCATGGTCACGGTATCATTTCCAAACTCTAATTGGTTCAGTGTAAGCAGCTTTTTCACCATATTATTCATTTTTGCTGCCTCATCCATAATCACTTCGCAGTAGAATTCCCTGCTTTCCGGATCATCATTGATACATTCCTGAAGCCCTTCTGCATACCCCTGAATCAAAGCAATGGGGGTTTTCAATTCGTGAGATACATTGGACAAAAATTCTTTCCTCATTTCATCAATCTGTTCTTTCTTTTCAATGTCTTTCTGTAATTCATTGTTTGCCGTCTGAAGCTCGGATATGGTCTTTTCCAGAGCCTTTGACATCCGATTAAGATTATTTCCCAGAACACCGATTTCATCTTCACTGGTGCTGGTGTACTTTGCCTCAAAATTTAGGTTTGCCATCTCCATAGATAGATCCGAAAGCTGCTGCAGGGGCTTGGTAATATGCCTGGAAATAAA
The DNA here is from genome assembly GCF_947654165.1 of uncultured Blautia sp. Lineage (GTDB taxonomy): Bacteria > Bacillota > Clostridia > Lachnospirales > Lachnospiraceae > Blautia. The sequence continues at coordinate 86,970 of NZ_CANTKB010000014.1, read as the reverse complement.
CCAGATTGCAATAGAACTTACCAGAATAGTGGCAAGACCGATATACAGATAAAACACATTCGAGATCAAAGCACTGTCTTTCAAGCTCTGTGCAGGGGTTGTGATCAGAAATCCGTTTCCATTATCCAGCATTCCCACCATATTCAGAGAATCCATGGCTTTGCTGTCATCTGTTTTCTTTTCTACAAGATAGGTTTCCGTTGACTCCAGAACTTCCCTTTTACCTCTTATAAAATCATCCAGAACACCAAACTGAATCTCTGAATACAGACGTTCTGAATTTTTTGCATAGGCAAATACGATTCTGGAGGTGGAACGGTTCACAACAATCATGGAAAGATTTTTTTCGTCACAATATCGTTTAAACGCATCGTCAGAAGCCAAAGAACTATAATCCAATGCGTCTTTGGTATCGTTCATGGTGTTATATACTTTTTTCAGGGACTCTGTTTTCTTATACAGATAAACTTTTTCCAGAAAAAAAGAATTGACCAGGAGCATAACTGCCAAAGAAATACACATAATCCCAATATAGGTTACGGCCAGCCGTATTTTTATGGATTTTTTCATTCTCCCACCTCGAATTTATATCCCATTCCCCAAATGGTCTTAATATATTCTCCCTTTTCTCCCATCTTGCTCCTGAGCTTTTTCACATGGGTATCAATGGTTCTGGCATCGCCAAAATAATCATAGTTCCAGACAGAATTCAAAATTTTCTCTCTTGATAAAGCAATTCCCTGATTTTCCATAAAATATGCCAGCAGCTCAAATTCTTTGTAACTCAGTTCCATAGGAACCCCGTCAATAGACGCAATGTGGGAAATCTTGCTGATTTCCACACCTCCTGCTCTTAATACACCATCTTCGTCTGTCTGGCTGGTTCTGCGTAAAATCGCTTCCACTCTGGCAACCAAAATCTTAGGACTGAAGGGCTTGGAAATATATTCATCCACTCCCAGCTCAAATCCCAAAAGTTCGTCCCGCTCATCTCCTCTTGCAGTCAGCATAATGATTGGCACCTTGGAATGGCTTCGAATTTCCCGGCACACCTGCCAGCCGTCCATCTTCGGCATCATCACATCCAGAATCAGCAGTGCAATTTCTTTGTCTTTATAAAAAATATCAAGAGCAGCTTCTCCGTCTCCTGCTTCCAAAACCTCAAATCCCTGTTTGGTCAGGAAATCACGTACTAATTTCCGCATCCTGCTCTCGTCATCTACTACCAGTATTTTTCTTTTTTCCATAGGATCTTCCTCCTTTTATTCTGTCTTCTACTATAGCAGTCAAATTTGTCAAAATTGTGAACATCAAAAAAGATTTCTGCCGTTAAAAATATAGTTTATCCCTTGACATTCTCTTCAAAACCGTATATCATGTAAGATACTCTCAAACGAGTAGAAACTTTTGTTTTGCGTACCGGAATAAGCATATGTCATAAGGGCTTGTACTGGTTTCGACGGGGGTTTTGAAGTTGAGGAAGCCATCCGCAGACTCCGGGACTGCGTACCAACCTGGAACCTAAATATAAACGCAAACAATAAAGTAGCGTTAGCTGCCTAATTGCAGCTTGTCAGCCCCAGACCACCCGCTGTCTGGGAATCTGGCATCGACCTTGCGGGGCACTTCGTTCTCAAAGCTTTGAGAGAATGGAAGATTTCATGAAGCTACCGAGTGTCACAGCCTGTTATCCGGCGGTGATGTGAGGGAATGTTAAAAGAATAACTGTGATGGGAGATGCCGCAAGGGATAGACTTTCGGACAGGGGTTCGATTCCCCTCAGGTCCACTAAAAAAGAGTTGTCGAACTGACAACTCTTTTTTCATATCTCCTGACTTTTACGCCATTGCTTCCACCCGTTTTTTAATTCTCCTGACTTCACTCTCCAGATGATTGACCCGAATCAAAAGCATTTCCTTCTCATTTTCCACTTTCAAAGCTTCATCCAGCTTCCGGCTCAAGTCAAAATGTCCTTCTGCGATAAGTTTAATATTTCTGTTCGTCTCATTTTCAAGTGTCAATTGAACCTCCGCAATTTTGGCATTCATTTTCTTTAGTTCCTCCAAAATCATCTTTGTTTCTTCTGTCATATGCATACCTCCAAATCTTAGACCAAAAACCTTCTATTATCTATCCAGCTCATTCTTTTGTTCTTTCATCTGCCACATACAACAGGCAACGTGTCTTGACCACCCACAATGATACAGATTTCCTCTTTTGTGTCTTAGCCTTATCCTAACATGTTACCACATATCTTTCCATTCGCAAAATTCACAATTTTTCCTCAAATACTTCCCTTGAGATTCTCTACAATCTTTCCGATGACACCATCTTCAAACGGTGATTCCAGTCCCGCATCTTCAAGCAGTTCTGTCTGGAATTTGGAAGCTGACATTTTGCATAATTTCAAGTAGCTTTCCCATGCTGCCTTGCGGTCTTTGTCCATCCATGCCTTGTATTCAAAAGCACAGAGCTGTGCAATCACATAATCAATGTAATACAATGGATAACTGTAAATGTGATGCTGTTTCTGCCAGAAGCAGCCTTTTTCAAAGAATTCCAGTCCCTGATAATCAAGATGCGGTTTATACTCCTGCTCCAGTTTTTTCCATACCTGTTTTCTCTCATCCGGTGTCAGATTTGGATTGTCATAAATAATATGCTGGAATTCATCTACCATACATCCATAAGGGACGAAAATAACGGCATCTTCCAAATGCATTTTTGTGTATGCTTCTGTATTTTTTTCACCAAAGAACAGCTTATACCATGGTTCTGTGAAAAACTCCATGGACATAGAATGGGTTTCTGCTGTTTCCATGCCGATATCTGCGTGCTCACGAATAGGGTCTTCTGCTGCAAGATAGCCCTGGAATGCATGTCCGCACTCATGAGTCATTACATCCACATCACCGCTGGTTCCGTTAAAATTAGCAAAAATAAACGGTGCTTTGTAATCAGGAAGGTACGTCATATAGCCGCCTACTGCCTTTGTTTTTCTTCCAAATACATCCAAAAGTTCATTTTCCATCATAAAATCAAAGAAGGTCTTTGTCTCAGGAGACAATTCTTCATACATTTTCTGTCCTGCTGCCAGAATTTCTTCCGGTGTTCCTTCCGGCTGTGGATTTCCTTCCGGTCCAAAAACAAGTTCATCTGTATAGGAAAACTCAGAAAGTCCAAGGCGTTCTTTTCTCTTCTCGAAAATACTCTCTGCAAATGGAACCCATACTTCTTTTACCTGTTTTCTCAGGTTTTCGATTTCTTCTCTTCCATAGCAATTTCTCTGCATACGGAGATAACCAAGTGGCGTATACGTTTCAAATCCCAGTTTCTGAGCCTGGAGCGTACGGTTTTTCACCAGCTTATCATATAATTCATCTAATTTTTCACGGATGCTCATGAAAAAGTCATTCTGTTTTTGTGCTGCTTTTCTTCGGATTTCTCCATCTTTGTTTTTCAGATAAGGAGTCAGAAGAGACAGGTTCAGAGTCTCACCTTCCCAGTCAATCTTCGCACTTGCAAGGAGTTTTTCATACTCTGTCGTCAATTCATTTTCTTCCTGCATCAAAGGAATGATTTCAGGAGATACAGATTTCATGGCAATCTCCATATTTTTGAAAGCCACTTCCCCTATTTTTTCTTCCAGAACACTTCTGTATGGAGATTCAAATAAAAGCTTCTGATACTCCACACAGAGCTGTGAATATTCCGGCACCTGTCTGTCATAATAATTCTGTTCTTCTTCATAAAAGGCATCTGTTGTATCCAGGGTATGGCGGATAGAGCACAGTGTCACCTGAGTCTGCACTCTGTCATTCAATGCATAAAAATCTTGATGGATTTTAAACTGCTCCTCACCATTTTTTGCTGTTTTTAATGCCTCCATCAGTTTTTTTAATTCTTCTTTTGTTTTTTCAAAGTCTACTCTTTCATAAGGCATATCTTTAAATTTCATATTTCGATCTCCCTTTTAATATAAATTCTTTACTTTAAATTCTCGTTCAGTTTCTCTTCTCTGGTCTTTTTTTGCAATATCCTGACGTTTATCATACAGTTTCTTTCCTTTTGCCACACCCATTTCTACCTTCACCAGACTACCCTTAAAATACACTTTCAAAGGCACAAGGGTATAACCTTTCTCTCTGATTTTTCCCTCTATTTTTCTGATTTCGTAAGTATGGAGCAAAAGCTTTCTCACCCGCAAAGGGTCTTTATTAAAAATATTTCCTTTTTCATAAGGACTGATATGCATACCGTAGATAAAAACTTCTCCATGCTCAATCTGAATAAAAGATTCTTTGATACTGCATTTTCCCATTCGCAGGGATTTCACTTCCGTACCGGCCAGCTCAATTCCTGCTTCATAGGTGTCCTCAATAAAATAATCATGGTATGCTTTTTTATTATTTGCAATCAGACGAATCCCTGACTCTTTTGCCATGACTTATTCCTCCCTTTCTAAGATAAAATCAATGCTTTTTGTCTTCACATCTGCATCTTCTACTCTTACACGGACTTTTTGTCCCATAGCATAAACCTTTTTCGTCATATCACCTTTCATCAGATAATGCTCCCGGTCATAACTATAGTAATCATCCGTCATGGTATTTACATGAACCAGTCCTTCCACGGTATTCTCCAATTCCACATATAATCCCCACTCCGTAACACCGGAAATAATGCCTTCGAAACTTTCACCGATGTGCTGTTTCATGTATTCTGCTTTCTTCATTTTCACGGTTTCTCGTTCTACCTCTTCTGCTCTGCGTTCCATGGCACTGGATTGTCTTCCTACTTCTTCTAGTATCTGGTCATAATGGCGGATTTTAGAATCTGTCATTTTCCCTCTGATATTTTCTTTGATAATCCGGTGAATCTGCAAATCAGGATATCTCCTGATGGGTGAAGTAAAATGGCAGTAATACTTGGCCGCCAGTCCAAAGTGCCCACTACAGTCCACCGTATATTTTGCCTGTTTCATAGAGCGGAGTATGATTCTGGACAGGAAAGGCTGGCATTCCATGCCCTCCAATTCTTTCAGTATCTTCTGGATTTCTTTTGGTGATATCTCTTCTTTTGCCTTTTTTACCTTAATTCCTGCCTGATGAACCAGTGCCAGAGCAGCTTCCATCTTCTCTGCATCCGGTGTCTCATGTGTTCGATACAGAAACGGAAGTCCCAGCAGTGCATATTCCTCTGCTACCGTCTCATTGGCTGTCAGCATAAAATCTTCAATCAGTTCCGTTGCAATATTATGTTCATAGGCATAAATCTCTACTGGTTTTCCCATTTCATCTAATCTTATTTTACTCTCTGGAAAATCAAAATCAATAGAGCCACGTTTTTTTCTGCGTTTTCGTAAAATCTGAGACAATTCCATCATCTGGAAAAACATGGGAACGAATTCCCGATATTTTTCCGTAACCCGTGCATCTTCTTCTAACAGGATTTTCTTTACATCTGTGTAAGTCATCCGCTCATTTACACGAATCACAGTTTCAACGATCTTATGAGAAACCACTTTTCCTTTCTCATCAATATCCATAAGACAGCTCAGTGCTAACCGATCCTCTCCTGCATTAAGAGAACAGATTCCATTGGAAAGTTTCTTAGGAAGCATGGGGATAACACGATCCACCAGATAGACGCTGGTACCTCGTTTCAGTGCTTCTTTATCTAAAGCACTTCTGTACTGCACATAATTGCTTACATCTGCAATATGCACACCCAAATGGTAAAGATTTCCTTCTTTTGTAAGTGATACTGCATCATCCAAATCCTTGGCATCTTCTCCGTCGATGGTCACCATAGCCATCTCTCGCAAATCCGTTCTTCCGTAGAAATCTCCTTCGTTCAGTGTCTCTTTAATCCGGTCTGCCTGATTGGAAACCCTTTCTGGAAACTCCATTGGCAAATCATAACTTTTTGCCACACAGAGTACATCCAGTCCCTTATCCCCCGGTTTTCCAAGTATTTCCACAACTTTGCCTTCCGGGGATTTATTTTTAGACCCAAAATCTTTGATCTTTACCAAAACCTTGTCTCTGTTTTCCGCATCCATGGACTTTCCCTGGGGAATAAAAATGTCACGGAGAAAACGCTGATTGTCCGGTACCACAAATCCGAACCCTGCAGACTTCTCATACGTTCCCACGATTTCTTCCATTCCTCGCTCCAGAACTTTTGCCACTGTACCTTCACAGCGTTTTCCTTCTTTTTCTTCTCTGGTAACGACCACTTGTACACGGTCACCGTGAAAAGCAGATCCTACGCTTTCTTCTGGTATAAAAATATCCCTGGCACCTTCTGCTTCTTCCACCTGAACAAATCCGAAACCTTTTGGATGGCTGATGAATGTCCCTGTATAACAATGACCTTTTTTCCATGCTTCCGGCTTTGTGATATCATGTTCTTTTACACGTTCTTTTTTCTTCTCAGTATTTCGGATTGCTTCATAACGACCTCTTTTATTGATACTGATTTTACCATCCTCCAACAAAAGATCCAGAACTTTATGAAGCTCCTCTCTCTTTCCTGCCGGAATCTGAAGTAAAATCGCAAGCTCCTTTGCTCTCATGGGCTGATATTCTTTGCAACACATGATTTCATAGAGCATCTTCTTTTTTTTCTTTAAATGCTGGTTTTTCTTCATGTCTACCTCCTAATGTCTGCGGAGTCCTTTGCATATATAAAGATGACACCCTTGCTGATGCAAGAGTGTCATAATTAAAAGTTCAGATTTAATACTAATGCAAGTACAAAGAACAGGACTCCCATAATCTTTGTCACTTTTACTAAAGTACCTTCCATAGAGCGGCCTTTGTTTTTGCCCCAGTAGGTATCTGCCATACCGGCAATACTTCCTAATCCCTGTGATTTCCCTTCCTGCATCAGAATAATCACAGACAGTCCGATACAATCTATTACAAAAAGTATTGTAAGCACAGTTCTTAATATTTCCACGGTTACACCTCCTAATTATCAAGCATTTCAAGTGTAACACAGGAAAGCCCAGATTTCAACTGTTATTTTTTACGGCAAAGGGATTTTCATAGACAGCAAGATCTCCCAGAGTATCTTCAATTGCCAACAAACGGTTGTATTTTGCAGTCCGCTCACTTCGGCAAGGTGCTCCTGTTTTAATCTGCCCTGCATTGACAGCCACCGCAAGATCTGCAAGAAAAGTATCCTCGCTTTCCCCTGAGCGATGAGAGATCACGGCCGTATAACCTGCCTTCTGTGCCCGCTCTACTGCTGCCATGGATTCGGAAAGGGTCCCAATCTGATTGACCTTTACCAGAATAGAGTTCCCTGCTCCCTCTGAGATCCCTTTTTCCAGACGTTTTTCATTGGTCACAAACAGGTCATCCCCAACCAGCTGGACTTTTTCCCCCAGCCTTCTGGTCATGTGTTTCCATCCTTCCCAGTCTTCCTCATCTAAACCATCCTCAATGGATACCAGCGGAAATTCTCTGATCAGATTTTCATAGTAATCTACCATCTCATCAGCAGTCCGTATGACTCTTTCTCCGCTCATAGAGGATTCTCCAGGAAAATAATAGGCTTTTTCCTTTTCATCATACAGCTCGCTGGCTGCCGCATCCATGGCAAAACTTATCTCCTGTCCAGGCTGATAACCAGCCTCCTCCACTGCTTTTTCCATAAGTTCTAACACCTTTTCAGCACCTTTGATATCCGGAGCAAAACCGCCTTCATCTCCCACTGCTGTAGACAATCCGTTCCTTTTCAAGATTTCTTTCAGTTTGTGATACACCTCGGTACACATCCGAAGCCCTTCCCGAAAGCAGCAGGCTCCTGTGGGCATGATCATGAATTCCTGGAAGTCCACCGTGTTGTCTGCATGTTTTCCACCATTCAGAATATTCATCATGGGAACCGGCATTCTTCTGGCATTCACTCCACCGAGATATTGGTACAACGGAATTCTAAGTGCCTTAGCCGCCGCATCTGCCGCTGCCAGAGAAACACTCAAGATTGCATTGGCACCCAGTTTTTCTTTGTTTTCTGTTCCATCTGCCTCAATGAGAAGTTTATCGATCCATCCCTGTCTCAGGACATTTTCTCCCAGAACTGTATCTGCCAGTTCTGTATTCACATGCTTTACTGCTCTCTGTACTCCCAGTCCCAGATACCTTTTCTCCTGGTCTCTTAACTCGATGGCTTCAAATTTTCCTGTGGATGCACCAGAAGGCACAATGGCTCTTCCGGTAGAACCTTCTCTTCCTACAATCCCTTCTCCCACAGTCACTTCTGCTTCTACCGTAGGATTTCCTCTGGAATCCAGAACTTCTCTTGCGTATACGCTTCTGATGGGTATATAACGGTTCATAGCGATTACCTCCTGATTTTCTGTTTTCCCATCTTTTGTATGCCCGCAGATTGTTTCGCTGCTTTTTCTTTTGCTATTGTTTACTGTTTCCTGATTCGTGGATTCCATGCAAAGAGATCCAAACCAAAAGCGGAAAAAAATGCCGTTTCATTAAAATTTTAATATTCCTTTTCGATTTCTCTCTGTATATCATACATGGTCTTAAATTTCTCAAGATCTTCTGAATTTCTGATCAGCATAACCTCTTCAAATTTCCCTGTATGAATATCTTTAAAACCTGCAACCTGTTCTCCATTGCAAATGCTTGCCTTTATGACAGGCTTTTGATTTCTCTCATCATATGACTGTAACTTCGTTTTCTTCTTAAATAATCTCATGATTATTTTTCCTCCATAGATATCTGACCAGTTTGTGGTTTCCGTCATGTTTCTATCTCTCCCAAAAAAACATTCCATCTTATGATACTCCTTAGGCTATTTTAACACACTTATCATTTTTAGCCTACTTATTTCACAGGCAAATCGGCTTAAAAACGCCTAATCAAGTATGTAGCCTACCCTTCAAGGTGTTTCACTAGGCTTTTTTCATTAAATTGAAGACTTCCACCTATATGCTCCTTGTTTTTGTAGGCCAAAATAGTTTTTTGAGAGATTTTGGCCCATTTCAGTCTCTTTTTGGTAGGTTATATCTTATCTAAACGGTTTTCCCACCTATTTCACTTTCCTATTTCACTTTCTGAAGAAATATTAATTCTTTTCTTAAAAAACAAATAGACCCTGAATAGAGGACTTTCCTCTATTCAAGGTCGTAATTTCTTCTGAACATTCTCTTTTATCTTTTGAGAAAATATTGGGGTTTACCACTTAAAAGTTTTACTTTTCTTTATTTTTTAATCAGCAAAGATTTTCCTGTCATTTCTTCCGGCTGTTCCATTCCCATTAATTCAATGAGAGTTGGAGCAATATCTGCCAGGCATCCGCCTTCACGAAGTGCATAAGCAGGATCTGCATTGACTAAGATAAATGGTACCGGATTTGTGGTGTGTGCAGTAAATGGAGCACCTGTTTCATAGTCTAAAAGCTGCTCTGCATTTCCATGGTCTGCACAGATGAACATCTGTCCGTTTACTTCTTTGATTGCCTCTACTGCTTTTCCTACACATTCATCTACTGCTTCTACTGCTTTGACTGCTGCTGCTTCTACTCCGGTGTGACCTACCATATCCGGGTTCGCAAAGTTAATGATGATCACATCGTATTTATCAGATTTAATTGCTTCTACCAGTTTATCGCAAACTTCATAAGCACTCATCTCTGGTTTCAGGTCATAAGTAGCTACCTTTGGAGATTTTACCAGGATTCTGTCTTCTCCTTCATTTGGTTCTTCTACACCGCCGTTGAAGAAGAAGGTAACATGAGCATATTTTTCTGTTTCAGCGATACGAGCCTGCTTCAGACCGTGTGCTGCCAGATATTCACCAAAGGTATTGTTGATGGATACTTTATGGAAAGCAACTTCTTTGTTCGGAATGGTCGGATCATACTCTGTAAAGCATACATAAGTCAGATCCAGTCTTTCTCCTCTGTCAAAGCCCTGGAAATCATCATCACAGAAAGCTCTTGTAATTTCTCTTGCACGGTCAGGACGGAAGTTAAAGAAGATCACAGAATCTTTGTCCTGGATTCTTCCTACTGGTTGACCATCTTTTACAACTACGGTAGGCATAACAAATTCATCTGTTTTTTCGGCTTCATAAGATGCTTTGATCGCACATACCGGACACTCAGCCTGCACGCCTTCTCCTTTTGTCAGTGCTTTGTAAGCAAGTTCTACACGATCCCAGCGGTTATCACGATCCATTGCATAGTAACGTCCCATAACAGAAACGACTTCTCCTACGCCCAATTCTTCCATTTTATCGCAAAGTGCCTGTACATAACCTGCTCCGCCTGTCGGAGGTGTATCTCTTCCATCCAGGAAACAATGAACATAAACTTTTTCCAGACCTTCTCTTTTTGCCAGTTCCAGAAGACCATACACATGTGTCAGATGGCTGTGCACACCACCGTCTGATACCAGACCGAATAAATGAAGTGCAGAATCATTTGCTTTTGCATTTCTCACAGCTTTTAATAAAGCTTCATTTTCAAAGAATACTCCATCCTGAATTTCTTTGGTAATTCTGGTCAGTTCCTGGTATACAATACGTCCGGCACCCATGTTCAGATGTCCAACCTCTGAGTTTCCCATCTGTCCATCCGGAAGTCCTACTGCCATACCACTGGCATTTCCTTTTACAAACGGGCATTCTGCCATTAACTTGTCCATAACAGAAGTTTTTCCTTCGCAAACAGCGTTTGCTTCGCACTTTTCATTTAATCCATATCCATCCAGAATCATTAATACTGTAGGTTTTTTATTCATAATTGTCTCCCTTCTCTTGTATAAAAATACCGATTCCCTTTGGTCTGAGAATCTGTCTTATTTCCAAAGACATTTTATCACGAAACCTGGAATCGGTAAATAGCTTTTTTACGCCAGAACCTTAGATAAAAATTCTTTTGCCCTGTCTGTTTTCGGATGATCAAAAAATTCTGCCGGAGTACCGCTCTCTAAAATAACGCCTTCATCCATAAAAAGGATTCTGTTCGCAACTTCTTTTGCAAATCCCATCTCGTGAGTTACAATGATCATAGTCATTCCCTCTTTTGCAAGAGCTTTCATCAAGTCAAGTACTTCTCCGACCATTTCCGGATCCAATGCACTGGTAGGCTCGTCAAAGAGAATCACATCCGGATTCATAGCAAGAGAACGCACAATAGCGATTCTCTGCTTCTGACCACCGGACAATGTAGATGGATATACATCTGCCTTATCTTCCATGCCGATTCGTTTCAGCAGTTCCATGGCCTGTACCTTTGCCTCTTCCTTAATAGCTGCTTTTGTGGTCGTGATTGGTTCCAGTTCCTGTTTCTTTTTGCTGAAGACATTTGTTATCTTCCGTACAAAATTCTTTCTTTTCTGCTTCTTTAAATCTTTACATCTTAAATATACCGGTGCCAGCATAATATTTTGAATCACAGTTTTGTTCGCAAACAGGTTAAAATGCTGGAACACCATTCCCATATGACGTCTGTGAATATTAATATCCACACTCATGTCTGCAATATCTACTCCATTGAAGATAATACTTCCGCCGGTAGGGTCTTCCATACAGTTTAAGCATCTTAAAAAGGTACTTTTACCGGAACCTGACGGTCCGAGGACTACCACGATATCACATTTATTGATTTTTACACTTACCCCTTTAAGAACCTGGGTATCCCCAAAATCTTTTTTCAGATCAATTACGTCTATCACTCTTTTTCAGGCTCCTTTCTAATAATTTAACCAACAGAGAAACGACCAGTACCAGGATGATATAAATCATTGCCATTACCAGATACGGTACCATAAATTCATAGCTGTTGCTTCCGATATAGTTAAATGCAACATATAAGTCTGCTGCACCTACAAAACTCACTACAGAAGTCTCTTTGATCAATGAAATAAATTCATTTCCTAATGTCGGAAGAATATTCTTCACTGCCTGAGGAATAACAATCTTCACCATGCTGACTCCAAAGCTTAAACCAACTGCTCTGCCGGCTTCCATCTGTCCTGCATCAACAGACTGAATACCGCTTCGCATGATCTCTGAAATATAAGCACCACTGTTCAGTCCAAATACTGCCATTGCTACCTGAACTCCTGTCATATGCACTCCTAACAGAGGCAGCATTACATAATAGAACACCAAAAGCTGCACTACCATAGGAGTTCCGCGGAATAAGGCTACATAAAAGCTGCAGATTCCGTTTAAAATTCTGGGCAGACGTTTATATTTTGGAAGAACACGCACTGTTGCGATCAATGTACCAATGAGAATACCGATAATCAAACCGCTGACTGCGATAAGCAATGTGTTTTGAAGTCCTTCTATTACCTTGACGTAACCGTTCTGCTCCAGAAAAATCTCAATAAACTTATCAATTTTCTGTCCGAAATTACCCATTTTTTCTCCCTTTTCATCTGAAAAGAGCTGCCGCATAGTGCTTTTCTATCAGTTTTATGCGACAGCCTGTTTCTTTTTTATTCTGCTAATTTCTTTTTACTGCATTTCATTAATGGCTTCTGTGATACATTTTGCAGGAGCGGCATCAATGATAACGTATTTAATATTTCCGTTGATCAAGTCCTGTACTGCAAGAGAACCATTTTTATATGGTACACATTCTGCAGTCAGTCCCGGGAATCCCCATTCTTCGTCTCCTTCGATATAATACTGAGCAGTTGTTCCTGCCTGTACACCGATTTTATCAGATTCAGAAAGTTTGTTTAAAACTTCTTCCACTGCCGCAGCATCCTTACATTCATCAAAAGAAGTATCGCCTGCCGGAACAATCACACGCTGAGAAGCCTGATAATAAGTATCTGTAAAAGTAACGTATTCCTGTCTCTCCTCATTAACGGTCAGACCTGCCATAGCAATATCACATTTCTGCTGTCCTACAGACAGACAAACCGCATCAAAATCCATGTTCTGGATTACCAGTTCCTGGTCTAATTCTTCTGCCAGAAGTGCTGCAAGTTCCATGTCGATTCCATAGTAGTCTTCACCTTTTGTATATTCAAATGGCTCAAACGCTGCATTGGTCGCTACCACAAGCTGATCTTTTGATGTATCAAGCTTTGCTGATTTTACAGCGGTCGGCTCTCCGTTGGCAAAGAATTTCTCACAGATTTCATCCAGAGTACCGTCTTCTTTGATTTTTGAAATAAAGGCGTTTACCTGCTCCAGAAGTTCCGGCTGAGTTTTATCTACACCAAAGGCATATTCCTCATTAGTCAGATCAATTTCAATAGTCTTCACACCTTTTGCAGATTCTTTATCAGCACTTCCGCCCTCTGTTTTCTCCTTATCACCACCGCAGGCTGTCATAGAAATTGCCATAACAGCAGTTAATAAAACTGTTAATACTTTTTTCTTCATTTTTCACTCTCTCCTCTATATTCATTTATCCATGCATATTATGCATATTTATTCAACTGATTTGCATTATATCAGCTTTTATTCTTCTTTGCAAGTAGAAAATAATGGTTTTCTCCTGTTTTTTTCTGTTATATATGCATATTTTTATGTATATTAATACACCACTACCGGATTATTTACCACAATATTTTCATAAATCGTGCGGACTGCGTCCATGGGTGTGTTAATGCATCCATGAGAACCATTGTAAAGATAAATATCACCACCGTAACTGCTTCGGGATGATAAATCATGAATTCCTATACCGCCATTAAAGGGCATCCAATAGGTTACCGGAGTTTCATATTCAATGCTTCCATCTGGTCTTCTTCCAACAAGAACAGAAGGGCTCTTTTTATCTTTCAGTCTCCATACACCACCGGAAGGAGTTCCGTTTCCCTGGTTAGGATTTCCGGTAACAACGGGGGTATCCACCAGACAGGTTCCATTTTTATAAAACCACATTCTCTGCTCACTGATAGAAACCTCCACATAGGTTCCATTCATATCATTGCCGCCGTATTTCTGTCCCTGCTGAAGCCATACAGCTTCTACCACGCCGCCAGTTCCTGCATTTAAAACCTGCATCAATGCTTCTGTTGTTTTATCCTGCCATACTCTCCAGCCATAATCACCTGTGGTAAGATGTACCGTATATCCTCCTGAAGTCTGAAAATCTCTTGGCTTTCCATAAGTATTATATTTTTCGGACCAGCCAATGACCACAGGCTTTACAATACTTTCATCAAAAGAATAGGTGCCGTCTTCTCCTTGTTTTAGCCAGGATTTCAGCATATCTCTGGAAATTTGTTCCTGTGTCCCCTGGAAATTCACACTGACCTGTGCTCCTGTGAGTTTATTCAGATGATTCATTTCCTGAGTCAGTTTCTCATCATTCTGCAATACCGTTGGTTTGATGTAACAGTCTGCTTCTTCCAGAGACAGTTCTGTCTTTCTCTCTTCCACTGCCTTCTGGATGGCTGCTGTTGTCTTTTCTTTATCCAACTGGGTTCCATAGACTTCAGGTGTAATCACATAAGCGGTTCCGTTATCCTCCAGTTTTGCATCCTGAGATGGTGTTCCCGCTCCTTCCTGAAGGCATTGGAGCTGGTTCACCGCTGCTGTAAGACTCTCAGGATCATAAAAATTTTCTGCATTTACCTGATATTCCTGATTCTGAAAAATCTGTACAGGCCATAACCAGGAATTCTGTTTTGCCTTTACGTTTTTCAGACTATTGTCATCCTGATATGTAATCTTTATGCTTTCCCCGGTGATTACCTCCGTCTTATTTTCTTTTTCCTGAATGGTCAGGGTATATTCTTCTGCACCTCTTTTTATAATGCTCTTTATCTCCTGCACTTGCATTCCACTACAGTCATTTCCGTTAATCTTGGTTCCCGGGTAAAATTTATCCTGATAATAATATCCAACAGCACCATATCCTGCTGCCAGGAGTACCACAGCCGTGATTCCCAATCCAATCAAAACCTTTTTTGTGGCACCACTCTTTTTTGTTTTCATTTTTTTCTCTGCTTTTTTTAAACTTTTTAATCTTTCCTTTTTGCTGTTTGTAGTTTTTGACATGAATCCAACTTCCTTTTTCTGTTCCTTATTTATCCATTAGTTTCATATACGCACATTTTACTACCTTTTCAGACAAAATCAAAGTCTTTTCTACAGGTATCTTGAAAAAACTACAATTTTTGTATAACATGGAGAGGAGTTTTCGATTTAATTTTTTTGTTATGGAGGATTTTGTATGAAAGGCACTTTAATGGATCTTTCAAATTGTAATCTTTGCCCCAGAAACTGTCATGTAGACCGGAATATCACAACAGGTTTCTGCGGATGCACCAGTCAGCTCAAAGCTGCAAGAGCTGCACTTCACTATTGGGAAGAACCCTGCATCAGCGGGACCCGGGGAAGTGGTGCTGTTTTTTTCTCCGGTTGTACTCTCAAGTGCTGTTTCTGTCAGAATTATGCTATTAGTCAGGAACATCTGGGTAAAGAGATCACGCCAAAACGATTGGGAGAAATCTTTCTTTCCCTTCAGGAGCAAGGTGCACACAACATTGATCTGATTACTGCAACTCAGTATCTTCCACTGATACTCCCTGCTCTTGATATGGTAAAAGAGCAGCTTCACATTCCCGTGGTCTACAATTGCGGAGGATATGAAAAAAAGGAAACCCTCGCCTTGCTAAAAGATTATATTGATATTTATCTTCCGGATTTAAAATATTATAGTTCTGTATTATCCAAACGTTATTCAAAAGCAGAAGATTATTTTGATGTTGCTTCTTTGTCAATTCTTTCTATGATAGAGCAGACCGGCGGCTTGGAATATGACGAGCATGGAATCCTGCAAAAAGGGGTGATTATCCGGCATATGGTACTCCCCGGCTGCAAGGAGGACTCTATACGGCTGCTCCATTGGATCAACGATACACTGCCCAAAGGAAGTTATCTGCTCAGCCTGCTCAGTCAATACACACCTTTTTATAAAAGCTGCGAATACCCAGAAATCAACAGACGAATTACCACCTACGAATACAATAAGGTTCTGGATACCGCTGTTGCACTTGGGCTTACAGACGGATTTATGCAGGAAAAAAGCAGTGCAAAAGAAGAATATACACCTCCTTTTGATTTGGAGGGAATTTAAAAAAGACCCCATACAGAGTTTCTCTGTACAAGGTCTTTCTTTCCGTTGTTACATTTTATCAATCACTTATTATTTGTAGTTTACGATCTTTCCGAAATCTGGTTTCAGAGCTGCACCGCCAACTAAACCACCATCAATATCTGCCTGAGCAAATAAATCAGGAGCTGTTGCAGCGTTTACAGAACCGCCATACTGAATACGGATTGCTTCTGCTGTAGCTTCATCATATACTTCTGCGATACATTCACGGATAGCTTTACAAACTTCCTGTGCCTGCTCTGTAGTAGCTGTTTTACCTGTTCCGATTGCCCAGATTGGCTCATAAGCAATGACTGCTTCCTTTGCCTGATCTGCTGTCAGACCCAGGAATCCAACTTTCACCTGCTGACGGATGAAATCCATAGTCACACCCTGTTCTCTCTGTTCCAGAGTTTCACCACAGCACATGATTGGTGTTAATCCATGCTCAAATGCTTTGTGCATTTTTTTGTTAATGTCTTCGTTGGTTTCTCCGAAGTACTCTCTTCTTTCGGAATGTCCAAGGATAACATATTTAACACCTGCATCTACTAACATATTTGGAGAAATTTCGCCTGTATAAGCTCCTTTTTCTTCAAAGTACATGTTTTCAGCACCAACCTGAATGTTGCTGCCTTTTACAGCTTCCACAACCGGTACAATGTCAATAGCAGGTACGCAGAATACTACGTCAACTTCTTCATTTGCAACTAATGGTTTTAATGTATTTACTAATTCAACTGCTTCACTTGGAGTCATGTTCATCTTCCAGTTTCCAGCGATGATTTTTCTTCTTGCCATGGGATAAATCCTTCTTTCTAATGTTTTCTTGCCTCCGGCTCGCTTTCGCTAAGTTGCTTTACGGGTATCTTCTCTCAACTAAGCTCGCACTTTTGCTCGCTAAGGTTCGAGAAGGGCCTCGCACTAACCTCAAGCTTCGCCTCCGGCTCGCTTTCGCTAAGTTGCTTTCGGCCTATTTATCGTTTGCTGCTGCTACGCCTGGGAGTTCTTTTCCTTCCAGGAACTCTAAGGAAGCACCGCCGCCTGTGGAGATATGTGTCATCTTGTCACCGTATCCCAGGATGTTTACTGCTGCTGCAGAATCACCGCCGCCGATGATTGTAGTAGCATCTGTATCAGCCAATGCTTTTGCAACTGCTTCTGTACCATGAGCAAAGTTTGGCATTTCGAAGCATCCCATTGGTCCGTTCCATACAACAGTCTTTGCATCTTTTACAGCTTCGCTGAAGATTTTCTCTGTTTCAGGTCCGATATCCATTCCTTCCCATCCGTCCGGGATTTCTCCACGTTTCACTACCTGGATGTTGCAGTCATTAGAAAAGTCATCACCGATTCTGTTATCTACAGGAAGAAGTAATTTCACACCTTTTTCTTCTGCTTTTTTCATCATATCAAGTGCATACTGCAGGTAATCATCTTCACACAGGGATTTACCGATATGACCGCCTCTTGCTTTGGAGAAGGTGTAGGACATACCGCCACCGATGATCAGTGTATCGACCTTATCAAGAAGGTTATTGATAACTGAAATTTTGCTGGAAACCTTTGCTCCACCTAAGATGGCAACGAATGGTCTTTCCGGATTGTTTACCGCATTTCCTAAGAAATCAATTTCTTTCTGCATTAAATAACCTACAACTGCTGTATCTACAAATTCTGTAACACCAACATTAGAGCAATGTGCACGGTGTGCAGTACCAAATGCATCGTTTACAAATACGTCACAAAGAGATGCAAGTTCTTTAGAGAATGCTTCGCCGTTCTTGGTCTCTTCTGCTCTGTAACGTGTATTTTCCAGTAAGATTACTTCGCCGTCATTCATAGCTTCTACTGCTGCTTTTGCGTTTGGTCCTACAACTTCCGGATCTGCTGCAAATTTCACTTCCTGTCCTAACAGTTCGGAAAGACGAACAGCTACAGGAGCCAGAGATAATTCTGGTTTTGGTTCTCCCTTCGGTTTACCGAGATGGGAGCAGAGAATTACTTTTCCGCCATCAGCAATTAATTTTTTGATAGTAGGAAGTGCTGCAACAAGACGGTTCTCATCTGTGATCTTGCCTTCCTGTAATGGTACGTTGAAGTCACAGCGAACCAGGACTTTTTTGCCTTTTACGTTGATATCGTCAACTGATTTTTTATTGAGCATTGGGAAATGCCTCCTTTACATTATTTTTCAGTCTTTTGCCCATATAAAGACGAAAGGATCCGGTCCATAATAGACCGGACCCCTTTATGAGCCTTATAAATACCTGTGAATTATTTGTTTAATAATTTTCCGAAGTATTTGATTGTTCTAACCATCTGGCTTGTGTAAGAGTTTTCGTTATCATACCATGATACAACCTGAACTTCTGTTG
Organism: uncultured Blautia sp.; assembly: GCF_947654165.1. Classification (GTDB taxonomy): domain Bacteria; phylum Bacillota; class Clostridia; order Lachnospirales; family Lachnospiraceae; genus Blautia. The sequence goes on along the minus strand of NZ_CANTKB010000014.1, from coordinate 68,482 downwards.
TGCCGTTGTCTAATGGAAGAACCATTGTCTGTGTAGCATCGAACAGAGAACCATATCTCATACCAACGATATCGCTGGATACGATTTCATCTGTGTTGTATCCGAAAGATTCTGTAGAAGCTGCTTTCATAGCATCGTTAATCTGTTCTTTTGTAACGTTACCTTTTACAACTGCTGTTAAGATAGTTGTAGAACCTGTAGGTGTTGGAACACGCTGAGCAGCACCGATTAATTTTCCGTTTAATTCTGGAATAACTAATCCGATAGCTTTTGCAGCACCTGTGCTGTTAGGAACGATGTTCACTGCTGCTGCACGAGATCTTCTTAAATCACCTTTTCTCTGAGGTCCGTCAAGTGTCATCTGATCACCTGTGTAAGCGTGGATTGTGCACATGATACCAGACTGGATTTCAGCTAAGTCATTTAATGCTTTAGCCATAGGAGCTAAGCAGTTTGTTGTACAGGAAGCTGCAGAAATGATGTTATCATTTTCTGTTAATGTTTCATGGTTTACATTGTAAACGATTGTAGGAAGGTCGTTTCCTGCCGGAGCAGAAATAACAACTTTCTTAGCACCTGCATCGATATGAGCCTGAGCTTTGTCTTTGGATGTGTAGAATCCTGTACATTCCAGAACTACGTCTACACCGATTTCTCCCCAAGGAAGTTCAGCTGCATTTGCTTTTGCGTAAATTTTGATTTCTTTTCCGTCTACAGTGATGGAATCTTCGCCAGCTGTAACTTTATCAGCCAGTTCATATCTTCCCTGTGTAGAGTCATATTTCAGTAAGTGAGCTAACATAGCTGGAGATGTTAAATCGTTGATTGCTACGATTTCAAATCCTTCTGCTCCGAACATCTGTCTGAATGCAAGACGTCCAATACGTCCAAAACCATTAATTGCTACTTTTACTGCCATGATTTTCATTCCTCCTAAAAGTGATTGATTTAATGTGAGTTCTTCAACAATTCTGAAATAGATTGTTAAAGAAACATCAACCTTGTCCATATTGTACCTGTTTTTTTCCGAAAATTCAAGCCCCATTTATAATTTCAAAGGATTTCTCCGGTATTTTTATTCAACATCCCTTGAAATAAATACAAAGACAAGGATATAATGTACAAAAATACACTTTGATAAAAGGAGCTGGTAACATGTATTACGACTTTCATGTACATTCTGACTTTTCCAGTGACAGCCATACTCCCATGGAATCCATGATTGAACAGGGGATCCGTCTTGGTCTTCCCGGAATCTGCTTCACAGAGCACATGGATCTGGATTTTCCGGGTGAAGAGCTTTCTTTTCTGACGGATCTTCCTTCTTACAAACAAAAATTTATGGAACTGAAAGAACGATATCAGGGACAGATTGAGCTTTTCTACGGTCTCGAACTTGGAATGCAGCCACATCTTCTAAAAGAACTTCCTGCTCTTGCCTCCTCAGATGATTTTGATTTTCTTATTGGTTCTGCCCATGTCATCGACCGCATGGATCCCTATGACAAGCTTTATTTTCAGGGAAGAAGCGAACAGGACTCTTATCTTCGCTATTTTGAAGTTCTTCTGGAGAACCTCAAAACATTTTCCTGTTTTGACACCTGCGGACATGTGGATTATGTGGTTCGATACGGTCCAAATACAAACAGATTTTATTCTTATACTGCTTACTGTGACATCCTGGACGAAATTTTAAAAGTTCTGATCACAAAAGGCATTGGATTAGAATGTAATACCGCAGGCTTTAAATATGGTCTCGGACATCCCAATCCCACAGAAGATATCCTGATTCGTTACCGTGAACTTGGAGGCGAGATTCTCACGTTGGGGTCTGATGGACATGCTCCTGAGCACCTTGCCTATGATTTCAATAAAATCGGTACTCTTTTACAGAACTGCGGTTTTCGGTATTATACTATTTTCCAGAACAGAAAACCGAAATTTCTCAAATTATAAATATTCTCTATGAACAAAAAGGAAGCAGAGCATTTGGACCACTGTCCAAAAGTCTCTGCTTCCTTTTTGTCTTATGCCTTTCCAAGAATTATGCCGCCTCCGGCAACATATTCTCCCTGATAGAATACTACAGCCTGTCCCGGGGTAATAGCCCGCTGAGGCTGATCAAACGTCACAAGTACTTTTCCGTTTTCTATGGCTCTTACCGTACATTCTGCACCTGGATGATTATAGCGAATTTTTGCATTCAGACGCATCTCACCCTTAAGACTGTCAATAGCCATATAATTTACCCGGTCACAAACCAGCGTATTGACAAATAAGTCTTCGTTTTCTCCAATCACAACCTCATTGCTGTGCGGTCGGATTTCTGTCACAAACACCGGATGTCCCATAGAAAGATTCAGCCCTTTTCTCTGACCAATGGTATAATGTATGATCCCCTGATGTTCTCCGATCACAGTACCGTCTTCCAGAACATAATTTCCTTTTGGAATTTTCTCTCCTGTACTTTGCTCAATAAATCCGGCGTAATCCTTATCCGGTACGAAACAGATCTCCTGACTGTCTTTTTTCTGTGCCACAGGAAGTCCTGCCTCTTCTGCGATCTGCCGGATTTCTTCTTTTGTATATGCTCCCACAGGCATTAAAGTTTTCGAAAGCTGTTCCTGAGTCAGATTATACAAAGCATAGGTTTGATCTTTTCTTGCCGTAACAGAATTTCGAATGGCATATCTTCCATTTGGAAGCTGTTCTATCCTGGCATAATGCCCTGTAGCAATATAATCTGCCCCGATCTCAAGGCTTCGTTTTAACAATGATTCCCATTTCACATAACGGTTACATGCGATACAGGGATTGGGGGTCCTTCCCTCCTGATATTCTCTGATAAAATAATCAATAACCTGTGTCTTGAACTCATTTCGGAAATTCATGACATAGTACGGAATATCCAGGATCTGTGCCACTCTTCTTGCATCATCGACCGCACTGAGACCACAGCATCCGCCGTTCTCTTCCTGAACTTCCGGTTCCTCTTCCTGCCAGATCTGCATGGTCACACCAATCACTTCATATCCCTGCTTTTTCAGAAGATATGCTGCCACTGAGGAATCTACGCCTCCTGACAGACCTACCACTACTGTCTTCTTTTCCATCAGTATTCTTCCTCTTCTTCCTCTTCGCCTTCATGAATATCTGATTTCGGTTTGGATAATCCTTCTATTTTAATTCCATGTTTTTCCGCATAATCCCACAGTGCGGCATGGATCGCCTCCTCTGCCAGAAGAGAGCAGTGCACTTTTACCGGCGGAAGTCCGTCCAGAGCTTCCATGACCGCCTTATTAGTTACCTGCAGTGCTTCCTCAACGCTTTTTCCCTTTACCAGTTCTGTAGCCATACTGCTGGTAGCCACTGCTGCACCGCATCCAAAGGTTTTAAATTTGCAGTCACGAATCACCTGATTTTCATCAATATCCAGGTAAATTCTCATAATATCTCCGCATTTTGCGTTTCCAACTGTACCGACACCGCTGGCATTCTCGATTTCTCCCACATTTCTTGGATTCTGAAAATGATCCATCACTTTTTCACTGTACATTCTTATTTCCTCCGTTTTTTATTTTTCCTGTTTCCGTACAAAGTCTTCATATAATGGAGACAGTTCCCGTAGTCTGTTTACAATATCTTTGATCTGTTCCAATGTATAGTCTAAATCTTCTTTTGTCGTATCGGCTCCAAGCGATAACCGCAAAGATCCATGTGCGATTTCATGAGGCAGTCCGATTGCCAAAAGGACATGAGAAGGATCAAGAGAGCCTGATGTACAGGCAGATCCACTGGAGCCTGCAATTCCCTTCATATCCAACATGATCAGAAGTGATTCTCCCTCAATAAATCGAAAACTAAAGTTAATATTATTAGGAAGACGCTTCTGCGGATGTCCGTTTAATTTCACATAAGGGATTTCCTTCTGTACACGGTCAATAAAATAATCCCGCAGTTCCCGTTCCTTCGCAGTCCGTTCTTCCATGGTCTCTGCTGCATGTTTCGCTGCTGCTCCATATCCTACAATTGCAGGAACATTCTCTGTTCCGGCTCTTCTCTTTCTTTCCTGTGCACCGCCGTGTACAAAGGAACGGATTTTTACCCCTTTGCGGATATAAAGGAAACCGATTCCCTTGGGTCCGTTAATCTTATGAGCACTGGAGCTTAACATATCAATGTTCATTTCATCCACATTGATGGGAACCTGGCCAAATGCCTGAACTGCATCTGTGTGAAATAAAATCCCGTGTTCTTTTGCGATCATACCGATCTCTTTAATCGGTTCAATGGTTCCGATCTCATTATTTGCAAACATGACAGAAATCAAAATCGTGTCAGGACGGATCGCTTTCTGCAATTGATCCAGATTGACCAAACCGTTTTCATCCACATCCAGATAGGTGATCTCAGCACCTTTTTTTTCCAGATACTCACAGGTGTGGAGAATTGCGTGATGTTCAATCTTTGTTGTGATGATGTGATGCCCTTTCTGGGAATATGCTTCAAAAGCCGCCTTTAATGCCCAGTTATCTGCCTCGCTTCCTCCTGCCGTAAAATAGATTTCTTCTGTCTTTGCTCCTATGACCTCTGCGATCTGTTCTCTGGCCGTGGTAATGGCTTCTTTGCTTCTCTGTCCGATTTCATAAATACTGGATGGATTTCCATAATTTTCCGTAAAATAAGGAAGCATTGCATTTACGACTTCTTCAGAAGTTCTTGTGGTTGCTGCATTATCCAGATAAATTCTTGTTTTCATATCCTTCATCTCCTATCAAATCTCGTTTCATTTCTATCTCTATGAATTACATTTCTGTACTTCAATCTGCCCTTTTTCTCTGACCCTGCGGCTTTCTTCCACTAATTGACTGAGCATAATGGAATCCACCGTTTCCTGGATGCTTTTATTGATTTCCTGCCAGACATACCGTGCCACACATAAGTCTTCCCCCTGACAGTGTTCGTTATTTCCCGCTCCGCAGGAGACTGCCTCTATGCTCCCTTCTAAGGCTCGCAGCACATCTCCTACTGAGATTTCTTCTGCAGGTTTTGCCAGACGATAACCACCTTGGGCACCTCGGATACTTTGTATCAATCCTTCTTTTTTTAACTTTCGCATCAATTGTTCCAGATAGCTGTCTGAAATACGCTGTCGCTCAGAAATACTCTGTATGGAAACAGCCTCTTCCTTTTCACTGTACAATGCAAGATCTATCAATGCCCGGAGTCCATATCTGCCCTTTGTGGATAATTTCAAATAATCGCCTCTTTTCTATTTTAATCCCTACTATTTTACTCGGATTTTAATCTGAATGTAGAATATCATCTTTCCGGAGTTCTGTCAAGTTCCAAAAAAGAATATATTAAAAAAAAGACAAAAAGGATGCAACGTCATTCATGAACAATAAATACCTGCTAATAAAAGGAACACTGATCTTAACCTTATCGGGTTTTATCACAAAAATTATTGGATTTATTTATAGAATATTCCTGTCTCAGACGATTGGTGCACAAGGCATGGGAATCTATCAGTTAATCTTTCCCATTCAAACTCTCTGCTATGCTCTCACAGTCGGAGGAATCCAGACTGCTATCTCCCGGTTAGTTGCGGCAAAAGCTGCAGTAAAAGATGAACAGGGTGCAAGGGACCTGTTTCTGGTCTCCGCCTGTCTCTCTTTATTCACTGCCTCCTGTGTTTCCTTTTTCCTATATAAACATGCCTCCTGGTTTGCACTGCATATACTTTTGGAGGAAAGATGCACTCCACTGCTGCAGATCATGGCCATTTCACTGCCTATGGGAACCTTCCACTCCTGTGTCAGCGGATATTACATTGCCAGAAAGAATTTGTCCATTCCTGCTGCCGCACAGCTTTTAGAGCAATGTGCACGCGTTGCCGCTTCTTATCTCTTATATCTGATCTGGACAGAAGAAGGCACCCCTGTCACGCCTGTACTGGCTGCTGCCGGAATGTTGGCAGGAGAACTGGTATCCATGCTGTTTTCCGGTATTTTTGTTTCTCTTGATTTTAACCGAAACAACTACCATCTTCTGCAAATGACCTCTCCTTATAAAAATACCAAGACCATACTGCAGCTTTCCATTCCTCTTACCTGTAACCGTCTTCTGGTAAATGTGCTGCACAGTATGGAATCCGTATTAATTCCAGGTCATCTGCGGCTATTTGGCCTGGACTCAGCTTCCGCCCTTTCCGTATATGGAGTTCTGACCGGAATGGCACTCCCTCTGATTCTCTTCCCCTGTGCCATTACCAATGCACTGTCCACGGTACTGCTTCCCTCAGTTGCTGAAAGCCAGGCGGTTGGCAATCACCGAAACATCAGAAAAAGCATTGTTCTTTCTATAAAATACTGTCTTCTGCTTGGTTTTTTGTCTACTGCCTTTTTTTATTTTTCCGGTGATTTTCTCGGAATCTTTCTCTTTAAAAACGAGTTTGCAGGAACTTTTATCAAAACCTTATCTTTTATCTGTCCCTGCCTCTATCTTTCCGGCACATTAGGTGGCATCCTAAACGGGCTCGGTGCTGTAAACCAGACACTTTTTCTTAATATTTTGGGACTTGGTATCCGGCTTTGTTTTGTATTTTTTATCATTCCAGGATATGGCATCACCGGCTATCTGTGGGGATTAATTGTCAGCGAACTTCTGGTCACCGCCTTGTCTCTTTCTTTTTTAAAACCCTATTTCGGTTCTTCGCTTTAAATTTCTAAAGTATTTTTTGAAAAAGTATCGACATTTTTTCTTTCCTGTATTATAATTCTTTGGTAACATGCAGCAGCAAACTGCTGAACATTAGTACCATAGCATAAGGAGATACCATGAGTTTTAAGTTTGTGAAACAGCTTCCTTCACCTGATGAAATTAAAAAACAGGTACCTGTTCCGGAAGCATTAAAAAAAGCAAAAGAAAAAAGAGATAAAGAAATTCAGGCCATTTTTACCGGAGAATCTGACAAGTTTCTTGTGATCGTAGGTCCCTGTTCTGCTGATAATGAAAATTCTGTGTGTGAATACACCAATCGTCTGGCTGCAATACAGGAAAAAGTTACAGAACGACTTGTTCTTGTTCCCCGTATCTATACCAACAAGCCACGTACTACAGGAGAAGGTTACAAAGGAATGCTCCATCAGCCTGATCCGGAGGCCAAACCGGATATGTTGGCAGGAATTTTGGCGATTCGCCACATGCATCTTCGTTCTCTGGCAGAAACCGGTCTGACCTCTGCGGACGAAATGCTCTATCCTGATAACTGGCATTATCTGTCTGATCTGCTGTCCTATGTAGCCATTGGTGCCCGCTCTGTAGAAAACCAGGAGCACCGCCTGATGGTCAGTGGTCTGGATATTCCTGTGGGAATGAAAAACCCCACAAGCGGTGATTTTTCTGTAATGTTAAATTCCGTCATTGCCGCACAGCATGGACATGATTTTATTTCCAGAGGCTGGGAAGTAGCCACAGAAGGAAACCCTCTTACCCACACGATTCTCAGAGGTGCTGTGAGCAAACATGGAAATACCATTCCAAACTATCACTATGAGGATCTGCAGCGTCTTTTGGATATGTATGCACAAAAAAATCTGGCAAACCCTGCAGTCATCATTGATGCCAATCATTCCAACTCCGGTAAACAGTACGAACAGCAGATTCGAATCGTGAAAGAGGTGCTCCACAGCCGCCTGGTTTCTAAGGATATTCAGAATCTGGTCAAGGGTGTTATGATTGAAAGTTATCTGGTAGAAGGCTGTCAGAAAATCGGATCCAATCATATTTTCGGAAAATCCATCACTGACCCTTGTCTGGGCTGGGAAGATACCGAAAAACTTTTATATACCATTGCGGAATTATGTTGATTCCGTAATGACAAAAAAGAAGTTTCCACTTAATAAAACGGAAACTTCTTTTTTATCTTCTGGGATGAGCTTTCATATACACATCCCTGATTTTGTTCATGTTCATATTCATATAAATCTGTGTGGTGGAAATATCAGAATGTCCCATCATTTCCTGTACACTCTTTAGATCTGCTCCATTTTGCACTAAATGTGCTGCAAAAGAATGACGCAGCGTATGAGGTGTAATGTCCTGCTGAATTCCCGCTGAAGCAGCATAACTTTTCAGTACCTTCCAGAATCCCTGACGGCTCATGGACTTTCCGGAACAATTCACAAAAAGCAGATTACTCTGCTGGGAACCTATCAATTCCGCTCTTGCTCCCTCCATGTAATGTTCCACTGCTCTTTTTGCGGTATTTCCAAAGGGAATCACTCTTTCCTTTTCACTCCCGCTGCAGGTAAGATATCCCAATTTTAAATTTATATCGTTTATGGTGAGATGAATCAGTTCACTCACTCTGATACCAGTGGCGTACAGTAGTTCCAACATTGCTCTGTCGCGGATTCCCTTTGCTGTGTTTGCCTTAGGCTGCTTCAATAACAGATCAACTTCATCTATAGTAAGAATTCCGGGCATTTTTTTCTCAATTTTCGGTGCTTTCAATAACTCCGCAGGACTTTCCTTCCAGCCCCTTTCCGTACAGAGATACTGAAAGAAGGCACGGATGGATGCAATGCTTCTGGATATGGACGAAGGTGCAAACTGCTCTCTTTCCATATACATGATATAAGAATTCAAAGTCGTAGATGTAACCTGCTCTACGTCCTGAATTCCCTCTCGAATCAAAAACTGCTCCAATTTTCTCAAATCACGCTCATAGGAAACTTCTGTATTTTTCGAAGTGCCTCTGGTATTATGTAAATAGCCAATAAACTCTTGTATTTCGCACTTCATATTTTATTCCCCTTCTTATAGGCATAGTTCGATTATATATCAACTTCGACATAAAAATCAAACCCATTTTTAACAAAAATCCTTATTTTTCAAGGTTTTTCACGATGTCCACAATATATCGGACGGCTCATCCCTTTTTCATACCACATGTGGTAAAGATGAAAATGTTAATTTTTTGTAAACTAAATCCATTTCTCCAAAATAAAAACAAGTAGATTTTGATTAACATAACTTTCCATCCAGATCCCCAGTAAAATGCAGATAAACGCTCCTGTAAGAAAGAAAAAATAGGCTTTGTAATCTGCTTTTTCTCTTTTCCCATTTCCCAGAGATTTCTGGCTCATCTGCATCACAAGAAAAAAGAAAAAGAGCCAGCCGGGAATATAAAAAAGTGCCTGTGGTAAGTAACATGCTCCATTGATTCCAATTCCACGGATCCCATATTCTGTCAGAAAAACTGCAATCAGATTTCCTGCCAGAAAACCATACCATAATAACCCGAGAACCACCATGGGGATTCCAAAGGGTGTCAGCCCACAGATAATGCCTGTCATGAATAACAGACCTCTTTTCAGCAAAAGACTTCCAAACAGATACTCTCTGCTCTCAATCACAGAAGCAGCCGAAGAAAAATAAACAGGAAGAAGACTTGTGGAGTATCCCTTTTCTCGAAGTAACAGATTATAACATAAAATTCCCATTCCAAATCCTGTAAGATACAACAAAACAAACTGTTTTAGATATTTCTTCATTCTCCTCACCCTGTATAAATCTATGTTTTCTGCAATAAAAAAAGACCTGACATCATAGAATCAGGTCTTTTGTAAACCTCTCAAGTCGATTGCATCACTTAGCGTAATCTACCACTCGTGACTCACGAATTACATTTACTTTAATCTGTCCCGGATATTCCAGTTCAGCTTCAATCTGTTTGGAAATATCTCTTGCAAGCAGCACCATATCAGAATCTGTAACATGTTCCGGTACTACCATTACACGAATTTCCCTTCCTGCCTGAATAGCAAAAGATTTATCAACACCTTTAAAGGAGTTTGTAATGTCTTCTAATTGTTTTAATCTGTTGGTATAAGTTTCTAAAGTTTCTCTTCTTGCACCTGGTCTGGCTGCTGAAATCGCATCTGCAGCCTGTACAATACACGCAACCAATGACGTCGGCTCCACATCTCCGTGATGGGATTCTACTGCATTGATCACTACCTGTGATTCTTTATATTTTCTACATAAGTCTGCACCAATCTGGATATGGGAACCTTCCACTTCATGGTCAATGGATTTTCCGATATCGTGGAGCAAACCTGCTCTTTTCGCCATTCGTATATCTGTTCCCACTTCCCCTGCAAGTAAACCTGCAAGCTGTGCTACCTCGATAGAATGTTTCAATGCATTCTGTCCGTAGCTGGAACGGAACTTCATGCGGCCCAGAAGACGAATCAGTTCCGGATGGATTCCGTGAACTCCTACTTCCAATGCTGCGGATTCACCTTCTTCACGCATCATGGTCTCTACTTCTCTTTGAGCCTTTTCAACCATTTCTTCAATTCTAGCCGGATGGATACGTCCGTCTACGATTAATTTTTCCAAAGCGATTCTGGCTACTTCCCTGCGAATCGGATCAAAACCGGATAATACTACCGCTTCCGGAGTATCATCAATGATCAGATCCACACCTGTAAGCGTTTCTAAAGTTCTGATATTACGTCCTTCACGTCCGATAATTCTTCCCTTCATTTCATCGCTTGGGAGCTGTACAACAGAAATTGTAGTCTCAGCCACATGGTCTGCTGCACATTTCTGAATAGCAGTTACTACATATTCTTTTGCCTTTTTGTCAGCTTCTTCTTTTGCCTTGCTCTCTAATTCCTTATAAAGCTTGGCTGTGTCAATTTTCACTTCGTCTTCAACAGTTTTCAACAGATAATCTTTTGCTTGTTCGGAGGTAAGGCCGGAAATCCTTTCCAGTTCCTGTACTCTCTGTCCTTGTAATTCATCGACTTTCTTTTCTTTTTTCTTTAATTCTGCTTCTTTTGCTGTGTACTCGGCTTCTCTTCTCTCCAAAGCATCTGCTTTTTTGTCAAGAGCTTCTTCTTTTGATAAAACACGTTTTTCGTACTTCTGAAGTTCGTTTCTTCTCTCTTTTGTCTCCTTTTCAAGTTCATTCTTTGTTCGGAGATTTTCTTCTTTTGCTTCCAAGAGAGCTTCACGTTTCTTTGTCTCAGCAGTCTTCAATGCTTCATCTATAATGCTTCTTGCCTTTACTTCTGCAGTACCAATAGTTTCTGCATCTTTTTCTGTTTTTTTCTTAACTGAAATATTAGCAGTAACCGGAATGGCAATCAGCAAAGTAATAGCCACAGCAGCAAGTGCAATTATTACATACATTGCCACAGGAGCACCTCCTTATTAAGTTTTCATTGTACAAATACAACAGTATAATTTTATACTGAATTCATAAAAAAGTCAACAAAAAGGTGGGCTGTATTCCTACTCTTTCTCGCCTTTCTCACGAAAAACAGCAAGAATATCCGAGGACGGAAATCCTTTCCGCATAAAAAAGCCATAAAGTCTCTGTTTTTCTTTTTCCTCTAAAGGTTTGTCACTTTTTCTTTTACTTTCCAGCATACGGCGAATCGCATCCCTTGAATCCATAGTTTCTTCCGCCTCTTCCAGTGCCCGGTTTATAATTTCTCCGGAAATTCCTTTTTGCTGAAGCTCCATTTTCAGACGTGCTTTCCCTTTTTTTGCCTTTTGAAATTCTATGTATCTGGCTGCATATCTGGTGTCATCAATATAGTGAAAAGATTCCACATATGCCAATGCCGTCTCAACAGCTTCAGAAGGATAACCGCCCTGTTCCAGTTTCCTCCTGAGTTCTGCTTTGGTTCTGTCCATTTTCTGGAGAAGATGCATGGCACGGAGCTTTGCTCTCTTGGTAAGCACCTCATCCACGATTTCCCGATAGATTGCTTCCTCCAGTTCTTCATCCTTTTGAATATGATAACGGGACAGCTCGCCTTTGTATAATACAAAAGCGGGCTGTCCGTCTAATTCAATCTGAAATTTTTGTTTGGTTACAGGCTTTATTTCTGTAACGATCATACTTATCTACCTCTTATTTTTACTCATCTGCCTCAGAAATCTGTGCTTCCTGTCTTGTCTCCGTCTCCGGTGCTGCACTCTCTGCTTCTGTCTCAGCGTCCGCAAGACCGTAATGTACTCTGACTTTTCTTTCAATCTCTTCTGCGATCTGAGGATTTTCTTTCAGATATTTTTTCGCATTTTCACGGCCCTGACCGATCTTTCCGTCATTATATGCATACCAGGCACCGCTCTTATTAACGATTCCGATATTTGCTGCAAGATCCAGAATATCCCCTTCTCGAGAAATTCCTTCACCAAACATGATATCAAATTCTGCTTCTTTAAACGGAGGTGCAATCTTATTTTTTACCACTTTGATCCTTGTGCGGTTACCTACCATTTCTCCGCTTTGTTTCAGTGTTTCAATCCTTCTTACATCCATACGGATAGATGAATAGAATTTCAGTGCACGACCGCCGGTGGTTACCTCCGGATTTCCAAACATCACTCCTACTTTTTCACGGAGCTGGTTGATAAAGATCACAATACAATTGGATTTGCTGATATGAGCCGTGAGCTTTCTCAGTGCCTGAGACATCAAACGTGCCTGAAGCCCCACATGGGAATCTCCCATCTCACCTTCAATCTCAGCCTTTGGAACCAATGCCGCTACAGAGTCTACAATGATGATATCCACAGCTCCGGAACGCACCATGGTCTCTGTGATCTCAAGAGCCTGCTCCCCATTGTCCGGCTGAGAAATATAAAGATTATCAATATCTACCCCGATATTCTTCGCATAGGCTGGGTCTAAAGCATGCTCTGCATCAATAAATCCTGCAATTCCGCCTCTCTTCTGTACCTCTGCTACCATATGAAGTGCAACGGTAGTCTTACCACTGGATTCCGGTCCATATACCTCCACGATTCTTCCCTTGGGAATTCCGCCTAATCCAAGTGCAATATCAAGACTTAATGCTCCTGTAGGAACAGTCTCTACATTCATATTTGCCGCAGAATCACCCAGCTTCATCACAGAACCCTTTCCAAACTGTTTCTCAATCTGAGCAAGTGCTCCGTCCAGTGCTTTTAATTTATCTTCTTTTTTTAAAACTTCCTTTTTAGAGGAATCTTCTTTCATTGTCTGTGCCATTTCTAATCTCCTATTATCCTTTTCTATATAAGCCTGCGAACTTATGTTCGTTTCTGTTTTCCATCATATTATATTTTTTTCTCATTGTCAACTGTTTTCCTGTGAAGTTCTTTTTTATCTCATGCTTTCTTCTACTCCTTTCCTCATGATTGAATTGAATTTCATTTTTGAATACTGCTCCAGATGCGAAGCGAGAAAAATACAGATCTTCAATCAGTTGGATTTTGAATAAATCCGATCTCTGATTAAATGGTATGTAATTATGATATCAAATTTTTCTGCATTTCACAAGAATTTTTTCAGCTCCTTTTTCTGCATTTTATGACCTTTTTCCGCCCTGTATGACAGCAGAAAAGCCCTTTTCTGCTACTGTATTCTTGCGGAAAAGGGCTTTTTTAATCAATTTTCTGTTTTTACTGCATGGAAGGCTGGCTTAATACAGAACGTACATGTGCTACCTCATCCGGCTTTGCACAGGCTGCCGGAATATAATAGCTTTTTGATCTCGCCATCTGGTAAATTTCTTCCTGAGACATCTCGCACTGATTTCTCATCTGTTTCAATGTCTGTTTTAGCTGCTGGTTCTCTGTCTGAGGAATCATCTCTCCATAACGAACCAGTTCCCCGTTAATCCCTGCCAGGGTATCTGCTACCATTGTTTTGTCTGTCATGTCTCATCCCTCCTACTGTAAAAATTTCATAAGCTGCTGCTTGCTTTCCAGTGCCGACTGTGCGGACTTCTGGAAAAACTGTTTTACCTGTGGATCCTGAGCCTCATGGGCATAATCCTGCATTTTGCAGTGAGTGGTGTCAAATCCGCTGATCAAATGTCGCAGGTTCTGTAAATCTAATACTGAAATCTCTGTCATCATTCCATTCCTCCTGTGTTTTGTTTGCAGATATGCTCTGCCTGTACCTTCTTAGTATGACAAGATTTCCTGTTTTTATGTTATGAATTTTTTATAATTCGTTTGCTGCCAAAATACGTGATCAGGAAATAACCTCCGTAAATGGCAAGAAGAATTCCTGCTGTAGTTAAAATAGAGGAAAAACTTCCGATTTTTCCCATATTCTCTAAGATCAATCCAATAAATGTCATTCCAAAAACAGAATGAACCAAAGCAAGCAAAAGAGGCAGAAAGAAAAACAAAGCAATCTGACGGAATAAGGCTCTGGAAATAATTTTTTCATCCACACCGATTTTCCGCAGCATATCGTATCGTTCTCTATTATCGGAGCTCTCTGAAAGCTCCTTTAATGCCAGAATCGCTGCACTGGAAATCAAAAAGATGATTCCAAGATAAATTGCAATAAATGTAATCGTAGCAGACAATCCTCCGCTGACTTCTACGATCTGAATTTTACTTGTAAATAAAATCCCATCTTTTTCCAGAGAAACAGCCTGACGTTCCGCTTCGCTTAACTCATCTCTCGTTTCCCCCCGGTAATTTACTGCCAGAAATTCTTCGTTTCTCCACTCTTCTTTTACACTGTCATCCGGCAAGATAATGATTCCTCCATTGGCATGATTTGCCATCATTTCTACAAAACCGTACTTACATTCCGGATATGCCGGAGCATACTCCTCTCCATCCAGAGAAATCTTATAGCCTTCTTTTAACAAGGGATTTCTGATTTCTGTAAACATTTCGTAGTCGCTCACTATGGCATAGGTATGAGCCGGCACTTCCAACTGCTCTGCTACATACAATTGGGCGATCTTATTATACTCGGATACTTTCAGTATCTGCTCTGTCATTTTATAAGCCGGGAAGTCCATCATGCCTGTAAATTTAAGAATATCCTTCCCCATGGTTTCCTTCATAGTAAGCTGCTCTGTTTTATATATGGTAATCTGTACAGCATCCGAAGCAAAGACTCCATTTTCCTGCTGCTCCTGTTTTAATGCATCTAATCTCTGTCCCGCCTGCTCACTTCCACCATTTTCTTCTGAATAGTACAGAGAATAATTGGCATCCACAGGTGTCAGTTCTCCCAGCATGTTCTGAAATTCATTGTTCAGCCCAAGACCGCCGGCCAGCACACAGATTGTCACGAACAGCATCAGACAGATCACAGTCATAGAAAACACCATGGTATTTACCTTACTGTGAATCTGACGCAGAACAAAGGCATTTAAGTCCCGCAGGTAAAATCGTTTACTTTTCTGCACCACATTCAACAAAAATCCGGAAAGTGACCAGAAAAACAAAAAAGTTCCCACGCATCCTGCAAGAATAATGAACCCTATCTGAGATTGCTCCAGCCGGTCCGGATGACAAACCAGATAATACTGGATTCCCAGGTCCACGAGTGCTACTAAAAACACCAGAAAACAGAAAACCGGATTTTTCATCTTTACCTGCTCATTTTGTTTTCTCGCGGAAAGCAGTTTGATCAAACGACATCTTGAAATACTCACCACATTAAAGACAGCTACAATGGCAAACATCACAGTAAAATAAAAAATGGTTTTAAAAAAAGCTTTCTGAGAAAACACAAACTGGTAGCCATCCATTACACCGCCAAACATCTTCACCACCAGAAGAGACATAAACTGTGCTCCGAAAATCCCAAGAAGAAGACCAATAACCAGAGAAACCAGTCCGATGAGAAACGTCTCCCCTAATAAAATCCTGGAAATCTGCCCTTTCCCCATTCCAAGTGTCAGATATATACCAAACTCCTGTTTTCTCCGCTTAATCAAAAAGTTATTGGCATATACGATCAAAAAACCTAATATAAATGAAATAAAGACAGACATGCCGCTGAGCATCTGAATCATCAGTTTTATGATATCATAGGTGGAACTGCTGACAACCTCCATAGCCTGCTGTGAATCCAGGGAATTGAATATATAAAAGATTGCCACTCCCAGGATCAAAGTCACAAAATAAATGGCATAATCCTTGAAGCTTTTTTTCATATTCTTTACGGAAAGCCTAAATAACATCGTTCAGCTCACCTCCCAGAAGAGTCACGACCTCAATAATACGATTGAAAAATTCTTTTCTGGAATCTTCTCCTCTGTGCAGTTCATTAAACAATTTTCCGTCTTTGATAAACAAAATACGGTCTGCATAGCTGGCCGTAAAGGCATCGTGAGTGACCATAAGAATAGTTGCTCCCAGTTTCTGGTTCATATATTGGAAGCTCTCCAACAGCATTCTGGCAGCTTTCGAATCCAAAGCCCCTGTTGGTTCGTCGGCGAGCACCAGCCTGGGATTCGCCACCATGGCTCTTGCACAGGCCACTCTCTGTTTTTGTCCTCCCGACATTTCGTAAGGATATTTATGAAGAACCTGGGTAATTCCAAGCTGCTCTGCCATCTTTTCTACATCTTTCTGGATTTTTTCAGGTTTTACCCTCTGGATTGTCAGTGCCAGAGCAATATTTTCATAGGCTGTCAGGGTATCCAGCAGATTAAAATCCTGAAAAATAAATCCCAGTTCTT
The DNA here is from genome assembly GCF_947654165.1 of uncultured Blautia sp. GTDB lineage: Bacteria > Bacillota > Clostridia > Lachnospirales > Lachnospiraceae > Blautia. Next base: position 51,968 of record NZ_CANTKB010000014.1, on the reverse strand, counting down.
CTCTTCTAAAACGGTTTAAATGGTTTCCCTTTAATCTGGTAATATCAATGTCATCCACCACGATTTTTCCACTGGTAATCCGGTCTATGGTAGACAGACAGTTGAGCAGTGTGGTTTTTCCGGAACCAGAAGCCCCCATGATGCCTACGAACTCTCCCTCCTCCACACGAAAACTGATCTTATCCAGTGCTTTTGTAAGATTTCCTTTATTTCCATAATATTTTTCTACATTTGCTACTTCTAATACGGTATTCATTCTTCTGCTCCTTTCCTGTGATGACTCTATCATACAGGAAATTTCCCGTAAAACCCATTGATTTGACTTACACTTTCCTTTCATTTTTGTAAGGTTAAAAAATATCTCCCGTCATACTTCCTTTCGGAAAACTGATGATCACCTGACATCCTTTTTCGGTGGAAGAAACAATCTCCAGCTTATGTCCCATTTTTTCACAAAGTTTTCGGCACAGATACAGCCCCAGTCCCGTAGACTTCTTCCCGGTCCTTCCGTTTTCGCCGGTAAAACCTTTCTCAAAGACTCTTGGCAAGTCCTTTGCTGAAATTCCGGTTCCTGTGTCGCAGAGATACAATTTTACTTTTTCATGCTGTACTCTGGCATACCACTCTAGCTTGTGCTCTCCTTCACCCATATATTTTACACTGTTAGAGAGAATCTGCTGGAGAATAAATGCCAGCCATTTGCTGTCAGAAAATACGGTTTCATCCAGATCATGGAGACTGATCTGAATCTTTTCTTTCAGAAGCAATCTGCGGTTTTTCTGGATGGTTTCTGTACAAATTTGTTTTAAAGATACCTTTTTCAATACATAGTCTTTCTCCACATAATTACTCCTTGCATAAAACAAGGCCTGCTCCGTATAAGCATCAATCTGCTCCAACTCTTCCATCATACTTTCATCGTAAAGCTCCCGGTTATTCTCTACCAAAAGTTTTCCTGTGGCAATGGGCAGTTTGATCTCATGTACCCACAATTCAATATATTCCTTATATTCTCTGTTATTGTCTTCGTAACTGCGGATCCGCTCTGCCATAGAACGTTCCATTTCCAGCATGGTATCGTACATTACCTTCCCCTCTAAAAACGCCGGACGTTCCAAAAGTTCGGGCAAGAGGTAAGTCTGATCCAGATTGCGGCTGTTTTTTTCCATGTCCTGATAAAAGTTTTTTCTTTCAGCATAACTCACATAGGTCAGAAGGAAAAAAAGCCCTGTGGTTCCCAATCCCGTGATCCACAGATAAAATGCCGGAATCTTACTCAAAACACCAAAAGAAATTTCCAGAAACAAAAAGCCTGCCAGAAGCAGGCCATGAACCCATCGGTCTTTGATATACGCTGTATAAGTCATTCTAAATAATATCCCTGTCCTCTCTTTGTATGAATCACATTTTTCCTTCCTATGCTGTCCAGCTTACTGCGTAGCCTGGTCACATTTACTGTCAGCGTATTGTCATCCACAAACAATTCACTGTCCCACAGATCGTTGATAAGCTGATCTCTCGATACAATCTTTCCTCTGTTTTTTGCAAGACTGTATAAAATACGGCTTTCATTCTTCGTCAGTTCCACTTCCTGGTCTCCGTTTTTGATAATTCCTCTTGTTGTTTCCAGAGAAAAGCCTCCGCAATCGATTCGATCTGCTTCCTGTTGTTTTCCATATGCACGCTTCAGTACTGCTTCCACATGTGCCAGAAGAATCTGAGGATTAAACGGCTTTGCAATAAAATCATCTGCTCCGTAGTTCATGCATAACAATTCATCCAACTCTGTGTTTTGGCTGGTAATCATGATAATGGGCATGGAAGTTCGCTTTCTCAGCTCTTTACACAGATATTTCCCATCCAGAACAGGCAGATTAATATCCAGCAGCAAAAGCTGCCCTCCTGCTTCCAGGATTCTTTCTTCCATATGTTCGTACTCGGTGATCTCCACGGCATCATATCCGTGCATAGAAAAAAACTTTTTTAACTCTATTCGTAATTTATCATCATCTTCTGCCAGTAATAGTTTCATTTCTTTCTTCTCCACATAAAAAGGAGGCTGCTGCGTTTTCTCCTATGCAGCAGTCTCCCCCATATACATTCATCAATATCCAATCAGCCAGTTATACATTTCTTCGTACTGTTTTGCAGAATTAGACCAGGAGAAATCTTTTGCCATGGCACGATCTACCAGTTTATTCCACTCTCTCTTCTTGTCATAGTATACACCCTCTGCATAACGGATGGTTGCCAGCATTTCATGCGCATTATAATTTCTAAAACTGAATCCTGTTCCGGTTCCTTCGTACTCGTTGTAAGGTTCTACGGTATCCTTCAGACCACCTGTTTCACGAACGATAGGCAAGGTTCCGTAACGAAGGCTCATCAACTGGCTCAGTCCGCAAGGCTCAAACAGAGACGGCATCAGGAACGCATCACAGGAAGCATAGATTCTGTGTGACAGTGCATTGTCATAGAAAATATTCGCAGAAACTTTTCCCTGATACTTCCATGCAAAGTGACGGAACATATTCTCATAACGCTCTTCACCGGTACCGAGCACCACGATTTGAACGTTGTCCTGGCATAATTCATCCATAATATAAGCCACCAGATCAAAGCCCTTCTGGTCGGTAAGTCTGGATACCACACCGATCATCATTGCTTTCGGATCTTCATTTAAGCCAAGCTCTCTCTGAAGTGCAACTTTATTTTTCACTTTTTCTTTGCGGAAGTTCTTCGCATTGAAATTCTTTGCAATCATCTTGTCAGTCTCAGGATTCCACTCATCATAATCCAGACCATTGACAATACCTCTCAGGTCATGAGCTCTCGCTCTCATAAGACCATCCAGATTTTCTCCGTAGAACTCTGTCTTAATTTCTTCTGCGTAGGTATTGCTTACCGTAGTGATGGCATCTGCATATACCAGACCGCCTTTTAACATATTGGCATCTTTATATGCCTCCAGTTTATCCGGCGTGAAGAAATGTGCCGGGAGACCTGTCAGTTCCCGCATGGTCTTAATATCCCATGTTCCCTGGAACTTCAAGTTATGTATCGTCATAACCGTCTTGATTCCCTGATAAAACGGACCTTCCTGGAATGTGTCTTTTAAATATACAGGAATCAGTCCGGTCTGCCAGTCATGGCAGTGGATCAGATCCGGTCTGAAATCAATCACCGGTAAAATAGAAAGTGCTGCCTTTGAGAAAAATGCAAATTTTTCAATATCAAAACGGATATCTCCGTATGGCTGGTATCCTGAAAAATAGTATTCATTATCAATGAAATAATACTGGATACCCTCATATACAAGCTGCATAATTCCTACATATTCACGTCTGTATCCAATATTCATATAAAAATGAGTCACATACTGAAGCTGATTTTTATATTCCTCTTTCATGCATAAATATTTAGGAATAATCACTCTTACATCAAAATTTTCCTTGTCAAAGCATTTGGGCAGGGCTCCTACAACGTCTGCTAATCCCCCTGTCTTAATAAATGGAACTGCCTCTGATGCTACAAATAATATTTTTTTCACCAAAATACCCTCCTTGCCAGATTCATACAAATATTATACCCCATTTTTTCAGCAAAGGAAAGTTCTTTATGCTATTTTTTGTATTCCAGTCGGATTTTATCTGCAATTAGTGCAATAAATTCAGAATTTGTCGGTTTTCCTTTTCCTGTGCTTACCGTATAACCAAATAACTCATCAATGGTATCCATTTTTCCTCTGCTCCAGGCCACCTCAATGGCATGACGGATGGCACGCTCCACCCTGCTTGGCGTTGTCTGATGTTTCTTGGCAATCGTAGGATACAGAATCTTTGTGATGGAATTGAGCATTTCCAAATCATTCACAGATAAAATAATGGCATCCCTTAAATACTGATATCCCTTGATATGTGCCGGAACACCGATTTCATGGATAATATTGGTAACGTCAGCTTCCAGATTTCTCTCAAAATAACCACTGCTGTTTTCATAAGCATTTACTTTTTTCAGTTCTCTTTTTTTCTCCTGCCCTGCCTGGCGTACGTGTTTAATTCTGGAAAGCAGCATGTTATTATCAAATGGTTTCAAGATATAATAATTTGCTCCTAACTGGAAGGCGTCTTCTGTAATCTGTTCCTGTCCTACAGCAGATACGACAATAAAAGCTGGATGTTTCTTTAAATTCGTATCTTTTCCCACTCTTTCCATAACAGTGAGTCCATCTACCTGCGGCATAATAATATCCAAAAGTACAACATCCGGTTCTTTTTCTTTTATGATATCGTATAGTCCGGCGCCGTTATTAGCATGACCTACTAACTCCAGCTCTTTGTCTTCATTAATCAGGTTCCCCAGCAAATCTAACATTTTCTCATTATCATCTGCTATAGCGACATTTAACTTCTCCATTACTTATCCTCCATCTTTTTTGTTACAACTCTTTTCTCCAGCATATGACGGGCGCCCTTTTGAATCGTCATCCTGAAGACTATTAGTATTATATTATCAGTTCCTATGCAAATCAAGGAGAATCATCTTACAATTTATCTTTATATCTGATAATTTGTTTATTGATTCTACATTTTTTGCTTTTAAACGCACAATTTTCGACACCTTACCACAACATATTCTCTATAAAGATGCCGTATCCTTTTGCCGGATCACGGACAAATACATGGGTCACGGCTCCTATGATTTTTCCATTCTGCAGTACAGGGCTTCCACTCATCCCCTGGACAATTCCTCCTGTTTTTGCAAGCAGACGGGAATCTGTCACCTGGATTTCAAAGGCTTTATTGGTGTCTGAGCGTTCTTTATAAATATCTGTTATGAGAATTTCATAGGTTTTTGCACCATCTCCAAGGTCGGTTACGATTTCTGCTTTTCCTTCTTTCACTTCCTGTTTATATCCTACTTTTGCCTGTATCACCGGCCATTGCTGGGGATTGGATATTTTTCCGAAAATCCCTTTCTCCGTATTGGTCGTAATCTTCCCTAACTTTTTCTGATCCTGATATTCAATATATCCTGATAACTCTCCCGGTGTTCCTTTTGCACCTTTCATAATCGAAAGAATCTGTGCCTGGTAAAGTTCCCCTCCGGATACATCTAACAGTTCACCTGTATCTGTATCACTGATTCCATGACCAAGAGCACCAAATGTACCATCTTCTTCGATATACGTCATAGTTCCGATTCCCTGGGTATTATCTCTCACCCAGATTCCCAGTTTGTATTCCTCCTCTCCTGTCTGTACCGGATCCAGTGAAAGAGGAATTGCTTCTCCTTTCCGGCTGACAAGAAGCTTCATGGTTTCCCCCTGACTTTCCTGGATTTCGCTGATCAACTGTTTTTTTCTTGTGACAGGGCAGCCATTCACTTCCAAAATATAATCGCCTGCTTTTGCAATATTCGCAGCCGGTTCTCTTAAAACCCCATCCTGTCCCATGATTTCTCCTGTATCAACAATGAGAACCCCCTGTGTTTCCATATACAGTCCCACCGGTATTCCACAGACAGACAATTCCTTATCTTCTACCGTCTTCACCTCTACCTGTTTCAGTGGAACTATTCCCAGAAAAGAACATGGAATCTGATAACTTCCGTTCTCCGAGGCACCAATGCTTTCCGGATAAGTTACCAAAGGCAGGTCTAAAAACTCTTCAAGACCAGCATCCTGTCCTGCACGGATATAAACCGTATCCGGAATAGCCTCTTTCAGTCTGAGAATCCCCAGACCGCCTGCAGCCAACATATCCGCTAATAATAATACGAAAAGAAAGAGGCGATAATTACGTTTTTTAGACAAAAAATCACATCCTTTCTCATTTTTATTAAAAATACTGGTTTTTGCCACAAAAAAAGATACACCTTTGTGTACCTTTTTAGTATGTGAACTTTTGTCTATTTCACTCTTGTATTTTTTTGTTGCTGTGCCAAATCTTTCATTTCGGCTGCATTTTCTAAAACTGCCTGTGTTATTTTAACTCCGCCCAACATTCTTGCCAGTTCTTCCACTGATTCATCATAAGAAAGAGCCCGGATGCTGGTACTTGTCTCCATATTTTCCACATTTTTTTCAATCAGATAATGACTATTAGCCTGAGATGCAATCTGGGGCAGATGTGTGATGCAGAGAACCTGGCGTGACCGGCCGATAGCTGACATTTTCTCAGCCACCTTCTGTGCCGTTCTTCCACTGATTCCTGTATCAATCTCATCAAAAATCAATGTTTCTGTATCGTCCTTATCTGCCATCAGTGTTTTGATCGCCAGCATAATTCTCGAAAGCTCTCCGCCGGACACTACTTTTGATAATTCCCGCACCGTTTCTCCCGGATTGGTGGAAATCAGAAAGCAGATTTGATCTGTACCCTGAGAAGTAAACTGTTCTTTTTTCTGAAAACCGATTTCAAATTCTACATTTAGGAAATTTAAATCCTGCAGTCCCACAATGATTTGTTTTTCCAACTCTTTTGCCCATGTTTTTCTAAGCTGTGTCAGCTTTTCACTGGCATACCGAAGCTCTGCTGTCTTTTTATCTAATTCCTGCTCCAAAGCTTCTTTCTGCTCCTGAAAATGTACCAGCTTTTCCAGATTTTTTTCTTTTTCTTCTTTGTATGCTAAAATCTCAGGAATAGTCTGTCCGTATTTTGATTTTAAATGATTGAGCAGATCCAATCTTGTCTCTATCTGCAGAAACTCTTCTTCTGAAAAAACAAACTCAGACAGATAAGAGGAAATCTCCCGGTTAAAGTCATTGAGCAGACTGTCTATATCATTCAGCATACAATACAAATCTTCCAGACTTTTATCATATCCAGATATCTGAGAGAGTCTCTGCAGAGCTCTGCCGACCTGCTGACCGCCTCCCTCCTGCTCATATCCGGTAAGCTGATACGCAGTCCCCAGACTTTCTGTAATCTGCCTGCTGTTTGAAAGCTTTCTGTAGGCAGTTTCAAGTTCTTCATCCTCTTTTGGTTTTAATGCTGCCTCCTGAATCTCCTGGATCTCATATTCCAGAAAACTGATTTCTCTTCTTCTGTGCTCTTCGTCTATCTGATAACTGTCCAGTTCTTTTTTTATCTGACTGTATTCCTGATAAATACCTTTTACCTTTTCTTTTTGCGGAAGGATTTCTTTCTGCCCATAATCATCCAGAATTTCCATCTGTTTTTCCGGGTAAAGCAGCGACTGATGCTCATGCTGTCCGTGGACATCAAGAAGCAATGCGGCAATTTTCCGAATACTGGATGCCGTACAGGTTTCCCCGTTAATCTTGCTGATGCTCCTGCTTCCGGTAATTTTCCTGGAAATGATCACCTGACCGTCTTCCGGATAGACTCCTAATTCTTTTAACTTTTCTTCTGTATCAGGCCGCACCTGAAATACCAGTTCAGCAAGGGCATTTCCGGCTCCTTCCCTTATCATCCCTTTTGGCATTTTCTGACCCAGAGCCAGATTTACAGAACCTATGAGAATGGATTTTCCGGCTCCTGTCTCTCCTGTGAGGATATTCAGTCCTTCTTCAAAATCCACCTCTGCTTCTTCTATCAATGCCAGATTTTTGACATGTAAATGTACTAACATTTCGGAGCACTTCCTTTTCTATCTATGCATGAATGATTTTTCTGATTTTATTCATCAACGCCATGGTATCCTCCAGGCTTTTGCTGAAACAGGCTATGGTGTCATCACCTGCAAGGCTTCCCACGATTTCCTGAAGATTCATATGGTCCAAGGCTGCTGCCGCTGCATTTGCCATTCCGGAAGGAGTCTTAATGACTAATATATTCTGAGCCACATCCATAGACAAAAACGCTTCTCTGAGTACCCTGATATATTTTTCACTGTCAGGCGTATCCTTTGCAGTCATAATGGTATACTTAGAACCCCCACCATGCCGTGCAACCTTCATAAGTTTCAACTCTCGGATGTCTCTGGACACGGTTGCCTGAGTCACCTTGAATCCTGCAGCATTCAGACGTGCAGCCAGTTCTTCCTGAGTTTCAATATCATATTGCTGTATCAATTCAATAATTTTTGAATGTCTGGCAATCTTCATTTTCATCCTCCTGCTAATTTTTCATTTTTTTCCGGAGTACCTCTAAAAAGCTGATATTGCTGATTTTTACTATTTTAGTATCTCTGTCTGAGCGACGAATAACTACTTTATCTCCCACGGTCATAGAGATATTCGTGTCTCCGTCAAAAGAAGCAATGGCCTTGCCTTGTCCCGGCTGTACTCCATGGGTGATTTCTACTGCGATCTCATCCCCTGCCGGAAAAATAATACTTCTGGTATTTAAGGTATGAGGTGCCACAGGTGTCATGATCATAATATAGGTTTCCGGTGATACGATCGGTCCTCCTGCAGAAAGACTGTACCCCGTAGAACCTGTCGCCGTAGATATAATGATTCCATCTGCTTTGTAAGCATTTAAAAATTCTCCGTTGACGTAATTATTAAAACCAATGACACGCAAGGGACCGTCTCTGCCAATGACAATGTCATTTAAAGCCACATCCTCTGCCACTACTTCACCATTATGATAAACTTTTCCACTTAACATCATACGGCTTTCCAGCACATATTCATCTGCCATAAGATGGTTTAACGCCGGTTCTATGGACTCCCGGTCTATCTCAGCCAGATATCCCAGGGTTCCCAGATTAATTCCAAGAAGCGGTATCTGACGGCTGACCACATCCCTGGCTGCCTGCAGCAAGGTTCCGTCTCCTCCAAGAACAATCACACATTCCACATTTTCCGGAATACCACTGATATCCGTATAATGGTGAAACGGCTCTCTGACACCGGAAGTGGCCGGACGGATAATGCAGGAGCATCCATGTGCTTCCAGATAACGGGCAGTCATTGCAGCCACCTGCATTCCCTCATCTTTCTCACTGTTTGCTATAATATAAAATTTATTCATAATTATTTGTCCAGTTCTCCATGGGCCTTTGCAACGATTCCATCCACATCCAGGATTTCATCCTGGGGAAGATCTCCTGTTTTCTTCTTTAAATGAAGGAGATACTCTATATTTCCTTCCGGACCTTTGATCGGTGAATATTCCAGATGAAGTGTTGCATATCCTATGCTCTGTCCATAAGAAATCACTTTTTCAATGACCTCTTTGTGAACTTTTGGATCACGAACTACACCCTTTTTCCCTACTTTTTCCCTGCCTGCTTCAAACTGAGGCTTAATCAGGCAGACAACTTCTCCGTCTTCTTTTAAAAGATGGTACACAGGAAGAAGTACCTTTGTCAGAGAAATAAATGACACATCAATAGAGGAAAAATCTGCTGCTTCTCCCAGATCTTCCGGCACTACATAACGGATGTTTGTTTTTTCCATACAGACTACCCGCTCATCGTTACGGAGCTTCCAGTCTAACTGTCCGTGACCTACATCTATGGCAAACACTTTTACTGCACCGTTTTGGAGCATACAGTCCGTAAATCCGCCTGTAGAAGAGCCCACATCCATACAAACCTTATCCTGTAAGGTTACACCGAAATGTATCATGGCCTTTTCCAGCTTCAGTCCGCCTCGGCTGACATATTTTAGAGTACTGCCTCTTACTTCAATATTTACGGTGTCCTGGAACATTGTTCCGGCCTTATCCTCTTTCTGATTCTCCACATAGACATTTCCTGACATGATTACAGCCTTTGCCTTTTCCCGTGATACTGCCAGTCCACGTTTTACCAGAAGGACATCCAGACGCTCCTTCATCTACTTCTCCTCCTTTATCTTCTCGTAAACAGAAACTGCGTCAATTCCTGCTTTTTCTTTTAATTTTTCCGGATTTCCGTGCTCAATAAAACAGTCGGGAAGTGCGATGGTAACCACTTTTACTTCCGGATGTTCCTTTCGCATATAAGCAGCTACCTGACTGCCAAATCCTCCTGCTGCCACATTTTCCTCCATGGTAACAAGAAGTTTATGATTCTGTGCCAGGCTGCTCAACATTTTTTCATCCAAAGGTTTTACAAATCTGGCATTTACCAGAGTCGGCATTCTATTGTCCTGTAACAGCATCTCACGAACCTGCACTGCTGTTTTCACCATACTTCCCACTGCCAGAAGTGCAATCTCTTTTCCCTCATATATCACTTCGCTGCGTCCTTTTATGACAGGCTCCCGATATTCTTCCAGCCCGTCATAAGCTTCGCCTCTTGGGTATCGGATTGCAATAGGACCGTCATATTTCACTGCAAATTTCATCATGTCAGACAGCTCCCATTTATTCTTAGGTGCCATAACTGTCATGTTGGGAATCATAGAAAGGTATGTTAGATCAAAACATCCCTGATGGGTATCTCCATCACTTCCCACTAAGCCTGCACGGTCTACTGCAAATATCACATGAAGGTTCTGCAGACATACATCTTCTATAATCTGATCCACCGCTCTTTGAAGGAAAGAAGAATATACTGCCACAACGGGAATCATGCCTCCCAATGCCAATCCTGCTGCAAAAGTCACTGCATGCTCTTCTGCAATCCCCACATCAAAAAATCGTTCCGGAAACATATTTCTAAATCGTTTCAGTCCCGTTCCGTCAGGCATAGCTGCTGTCACAGCCACCACTTTTTCCTCACGGTCACCGAATTTTCTCATAACCGTAGAAAAAATATCGGTATAGTTTGCTTTCCCGGAATTGCTGACAGGAAGACCGTGTTCCAGGTCAAAAGCCGATGTTCCGTGGAACCTGGCCGGATGACGCATTGCAGGATCATAGCCTCTTCCTTTTTCTGTTTTTACATGAATCAGAACAGGCCCCTGTACTTTTTTCGCTTCCTGAAACACCTGAATCATCCGATGGCAGTCATGACCGTTTATCGGTCCCAGATAGGTAATGCCCATATCTTCAAAAAACATTCCCGGAATGACCAGACGTTTAATGGTATCTTTTGTCTTGTGAATCTGTTTCACTGCAGCCGGACCGATACCGGGAATCTTGTTCAAGCTGTTTTTAACTCCGGTCTTCAGACCGTGATAGCCTTCTGCGGTTCGCATATTGCTTAAATAGCTGGAAATACCGCCTACATTCTCTGAGATAGACATTTCATTATCATTCAGGATGATAATAAAATTCTTTTTCAAAGATGAGGCATTATTTAAAGCTTCGTATGCCATACCACCGGTAAGTGCTCCGTCCCCGATCACGGAAATCACATGATAATCCTGCTCCTGCAGATCTCTGGCACATACATATCCGACTCCTGCTGAAATAGATGTGGAACTGTGCCCCGTATCAAAGGCATCACAGGCACTTTCACTGCGTTTTGGAAATCCGCTCATTCCGCCCAGCATTCTAAGATGCTCAAATCCTTCTTTTCTTCCTGTGAGGATTTTGTGAGTATAGGACTGATGACCTACATCCCAGATAATTTTATCCTCCGGAAGCCGGAACACATAATGCAGAGCCATGGTAAGCTCTACTGCACCCAGATTGGATGCCAGATGCCCCCCTGTCTTACTCAAATGCTCCAGCAAAAACTGCCGGATTTCCTCTGCGAGCTGCGGAAACTGCTCCACAGGAATATTTTTAATATCATTTGCTTTCTCAATTTTTTCTAAAAGCATTTGTCATGCACCTCTATTTTCTGCGGGTACACAGATAAAGGAAGATTTCTTTCAGAAATTCCTTTTCTCCCGGAAGCTGATAAAGAAGCTCCACAGCCTGTTCTGTCAGTTTCTTTACCTCTTCTCCCGCTTTTTCAATACCTTCCAGAGTTACATAGGTAGTCTTATTGTTCTTCTCATCACTTCCCACAGGTTTTCCCAATTCTTCCTGGCTGCTGGTCACATCCAGAATATCGTCCTGAATCTGGAAAGCGATCCCAATATTGCTTCCGATCTGTTGTATCTCAGTCAGATTTTCTTCCCCTGCCAGTACAGCCCCTATCATAAGAGACGCTTCAATCAGGGCAGAGGTCTTATTCTCATATATAAAATCCAGCATTTTCCTGGACAATGTTCTTCCGTCATTCTCAACATCTACGCCCTGTCCACCCAGCATACCGCTGATTCCGGTCTTTTCTCCCAGAATCTTCAAAGCCTTTGCCACACGAAGCATTTCTTCCGGCTGTCTGACCAGATCAAAGGCACAAAATGCTGTTTCATATGCGTAATTTAAAAGGGCATCTCCCGCCAGAATGGCAGCAGATTCTCCATATACCACATGTGTGGTTTTTTTCCCTCTCCTGTATTGGTCGTTATCAATTGCAGGGAGATCATCATGGATCAGAGAATGGGTGTGTATCATCTCTATAGCTGCCATAAATGGCTTCACCAGTTCTGATTTTCCTCCAAGCATCTCATACATGGCTGACATCAACACAGGACGCAGACGTTTTCCGCCTGCTTTCATACTATAATTCATCGCCTCAGCCAGTGTCCCGGAAAATCCATCTTCCTCCGGAAGATAGGACTCAATGACCTGCCAGGCATTCTGCGTTCTTTTTTCTAATTCTTCTTTAAAATTCACTGAATTCACCATTTTCATTTATTTTCAACATTTTTTTCTCAACGGTATCAATTTTGCTGCTGCACTGTCTCAGCAGCTCCATACCCTTCTGATATATAGAAAAAGAATCCTCCAGAGAGATTTCCCTGCTTTCCAGACGTTCTACAATCCCATCCAGTTCCTTTAAGGATTCTTCTATTGTCAGGTCTTCTCTTACTTCCTTTGCATTATCTGCTGTCATGAGCATTGCTCCTTTCCTGTGCCATGGTTTCTGTAACCTCTGCTGTGATCTTTCCGTCCGTTACCTGAATCTTTAACACATCTCCCGGCTTCACCTGGCTAATCTGTGTGACACTGCGATTATTTTTATCTTCTACATAAGAAAAGCCCTGGTTCAGCTTATCTAAAGGAGATAATCCTTTTAACCGTTCGATATAGATATTCAGATTCTGTCTTGCCCTGAAAATCTGGTTTTCCATGGCACTGTGAAGCCTTTCTTCCGCATCCAGCAGGTGCGTCCGCTTCTCCTGTATCTGATAAGCAGGGCTGGCATATTCCAGTTTCATCTCATACTGTCTCATTCTCTGACGCAGAAAATAAATCTGGTTTTCCATGCTGTGCCCCAACTTCTGCCGATACGCCCGGAATGTCTCCAGAATCTGCCGAATATCTGCCACCGCCAGTTCTGCTGCTGCCGAAGGTGTCGGTGCCCGAAGATCTGCGACAAAATCTGCGATCGTGGTATCTGTCTCATGACCTACCGCTGAAATCACCGGAGTGCGGCAATTAAAAATAGCCCTTGCCACTTCCTCTTCATTAAAAGCCCATAAATCTTCTATGGAACCGCCGCCTCTTCCCACAATGATCACATCCATGCCTGCGGCATCCAGAGTCTCGATTCCTTTTACAATGCTTTCTTTTGCACCTTCTCCCTGCACCAGTGCCGGGTAGAGAACAAGCTGCGCATACGGATTCCTCCGTCCCGCAATGTTCCGGATATCCTGGATAGCTGCTCCGGTAGGTGCTGTGACAATCCCCAGTTTTTTAACATAGGCCGGAATGGGCTGTTTATACTCCGTCGAAAACATTCCCATTTCTTCCAGTTCTTCTTTTAACGCCAGATAACGTTCATAGAGAAGCCCTGCACCTTCCAGGGTAATCTCCCTGGCATAGAGCTGATATTTGCCATCCCGCTCATACACACTGACGCTGCCGCCTGCCACTACCTTATCCCCGTTTTTCATCTGAAATCCGAGACCTTTTCTCTGTCCGGCAAACATAACACAGGACAAGGTTCCTGTCTCATCTTTTAACGAAAAATAGATGTGACCGGAGGTGTGGTATTTACAGTTCGACACTTCTCCTTTGATATAGATCTTATTCAGCATAAAATCCTGATTAAACATATTTTTAATATAGGTGTTGACCTGACCTACAGAATAGATACTGTTCATAAGCTTTCTCTGGAAATTTTACCTAAGATTCCGTTAATGAAGGATGCCGAATCCTCACCGCCGAAATTCTTGCTGATCTCAACAGCTTCATTGATAGCTACCTTTGTAGGAACATCCTCGTCATACTTCATTTCATATACCGCAAGACGGAGAATATTTAAGTCCACCTTGCTCATTCTCTTTGTCTTCCATCCTGTGGAATTTTCATTCAGAATGTTATCAATCTCTTCCAGATGTTCCTTCACACTGGCAAACTTATTCTCCATATAAGTCTGCTCTAATGGTGTCAAATCCTCAAGGCTGTCAAAATAAAGCTGCATCTGCTGAGGCATATCTCCAGCCTCATTAAACTCACTCACAAAAAGGAGTTTAAAAATGTGTTCTCTCATCTCTCTTCTACCCATAATTTCCTCCGTCGGTATGATTTTCTTAAAAAGATAAGGTGCCTCTAAAAAAGACACCTTATCACCTTGCTCTTTTAGAATGTTTACTTGTCAATGAACTTTATCAATCTCTACGCTGGCAATGCGTACATTTACATCAGAAACAGTAAGACCTGTCATATTCTCAATGGCTGCCTTCACTCTTTCCTGTACTCTCTTGCTGGTTTCCAGAATATTAAAACCATATTCAATATTCAGTGCCAGATCCACACAGACTACATCCTCCAGGACATCTACCTTTACACCCTTGGAAAGATTCTTCATACCCAGTTTACCAACTAATTCGTTGGTAATATTTCCGGCCATAGAACCCACACCTTCTACTTCTGTAGCTGCCAGTCCTGCGATAATTGCAACCACTTCGTCTGCAATCTGTACTTCCCCAAGAGAACCATTGTCATGTATTTTATACGTATTTCTGTCTTCCGCCATAATTTTTCAACCTCCTATAGGAAATATCCTGTGTTTTATTATACCAAATAGTGGCTGAAAATAAAAGCTGTTTTTTGTTTTTTCTATCTGCTCTGGCGTAATATGGAGCTGATTCCAAGCACCGCACCATAAAATACTCCTGCCACTGGCCATACGATCCAGGTTCTGTGCCACTCCATTGTCGCAAAACTCCAGCCGAGGTAAACCGCAGTTACCGTACACCAGTAAATCGTATCTATGATATCATTACGCTTGTTCTCAATTTTCTTACGTCTTGTGTAATCCCCTTCTTCTAAGAGTTTCTGAAAACTTCCGTATAACATACAGGTCAGTACGATCAGAAACACACCAATTGATGCAAGAATAAGACAAAGATCAACCCCAAGTATTGCCAGCATTCCATCCTCATCAGCCACTGCCAGTACCATGATGGGAACTGCACTTAAAATGCAGAGAAGCACACCAAGAACAAGCCTGCGGCTGTGAATGCCCTCATATTTTTGTTTTTCATTTTCAACCATCCCCTTGACTCCATATGCCAGTTCTATCGGTTCTTTTTCAAGGAATGCATACTGTTCCAGCCTTCTTCCATAAATGAGGAAAAGTGCCACCGCTGCTGCAACAAAAAGCAAAAGTGCGGTCATCCCTACCCCTACTGCGGCCCCTTCTGCAATGACATATCCACCTTCTTTATCAGACAAACCTCCCATCCATATCAAGAGAACAGGAGACAAAATACAAAGCAGCACACCAAACGCAATCTTTGACGCAGCATTTCTCACTATCCCAAGATAGCAATTCGCATCTTCCAGGGAAATCGGCCTGAGATTCTCTTCCTCCACATAAAAACCTGATCCGTTTCTTTCCGGTATTGCTGTTATTTCTTCTTCGTTTTCTAGCGAATCTTTTAAAAGGTAATCCGTGCTCACAGAAAAAAGATCGCTCATCTTGATAATCTTGTCTAAATCCGGGATAGACCCCGCACTTTCCCATTTAGAAACCGCCTGGCGGGACACTCCCAGCCGATTCGCAAGCTCTTCCTGTGACCATCCGTTTTTCTTTCGTAAATTTGTTATTTTATCTGCTAATATCATGCTGGCTCCTCCTTGCATATTTTTTTTGTTTTGACATCTTCAACATAGCAGATTTTATGGTTGCCAGCCACCATCCACAGTTAGAAATGTGTCAACTGCCAGTTGCAGATGGAATTTAAAACAAATCTAACGTATTATCCAGATATATTTTTTCTCTGACATGCAGCTGGCACTCCGGTTTTGTCATATAATAAAGCAAAAATTCCAGAATCAGGGCACTTCCAAGTCCCCTGCCTTCAATCTTAAAATTAGAAAATCCCATTGGCAGATAAGTATTTTTTATATCTTTTATACTGATAAAGCCCGGATTCTCCATTGCTTTTGAAAACCGATAGCCCTCTGCTGCATCCGGAGCGGCACATGGATGGTCCGGACAGTTTTCTCCAAGATTCTTGCGGCTCACTGTTTTGTAACATTCTTTTCTGTCTTTACAGCCAAACCAGCAGCACTCGTTGCATAAAAATTCCATTTTATCTTTCTGTGGTTCTGACAGCGTATGTAATTTCTCGAAAGATTTATTCAAACGAAAATCCGGCACTACATAAAGAAAATCATCACGGTTTATTTCCTTCACAAGCTGCGGAAAATCTGTCAGCACCTTTGTGGTGGAGGAGACAAAATAAAGACCTGGGTACTCCCTTTTCAGATAATCCAAAAGCAGCTCTGAGTGAATAATCACGCCATTTCGTGTTTGATTCTTTATCTCAAACACGGTACAGAGCCTATTGCATTTCCGATCTAAAAGGTGTCGCTCCTCAAGCAGAGAATTGCTAAAGGTCAGCCGGGATGAAATCCCGTATTCCTGCATCAATGCCAGAACCTCTTCCGGGTCATGATTTCCGTCTCCCATGCGGCCTCCGCCCCAAATACAATCTGCCGGAGCACCATAGACAGAGCCAAGCTCACACCAATCATAAAAATACTCTCTGTGCTCACGGAATAAGGGCAGAAATTCCCTGTACAGTTCATAAAACTCAAACAGACCGGGAAGGTGGTAATATGCAGTTGCTTTTTTTAATTGTTTCATAAATTTCATTCACATCTCATTTCTTGGTTATAGTAGGTTTCTTACACCTATTCATAGATTATAGCCTACCTTTTCACAGTTCAAATAGGCTGTGCAGGTAAATATCTCCTTCACGGCCTATATTTTAAATGTGGTGATAGGCCAAGATTAACAATTCTCAAAATCCAACTTACTTTTTAACACTTTTTAGTAGGTGGATTTATTAATGGTTCTACTTTTGGCCTATTGGGCTTGTTATTTTGTAGGCTGAAATCTTTGTATCGATGGTTTCGGCCTATTGCTGCTCTTTCTTTGTAGGCTGCTATATGTCATTTTACAATTTCCACCTACTTTCCTATAAGTATATCATAACGATGCTTGTCTTACTATACTGATTCAGAATCTCAAAATCACATTGCAAAAACGGAAATACGGATGTACTAATGAAAAGGAATCTATTTTTCTTGTAAATTTAAGTCAATCCAGTATAATGATAAAAAAGCAATTCAGTTCAGGCAAAGGAGGAGTTTCAATGAGTGAAATACATATCCAGAACTTAACCAGAGATTACGGTTTGGGCAAAGGAATTTTCGATATCTCTATTCAGGTGGAAAAGGGTGAGGTATTTGGATTTTTGGGTCCAAACGGAGCTGGAAAAACAACCACCATCCGTCATCTGATGGGATTTATCAAACCTAAAACTGGACGCTGTCAGATTGACGGGCAGGACTGCTGGAAAAACCGGGAGACTATTCAAAAAAAACTGGGGTATATCCCCGGAGAAATCAGTTTTTTTGATGATATGACGGGAACCGGATTTCTGAAATTCCTGTCAGAATACCGGAATATAGGCAAGGGAAACCGCATACAGGAAATGCTTGACCGCTTTGAATTAGACCCCAAATCCAAAATCAAAAAAATGAGTAAGGGAACGAAACAAAAACTGGGTATTGTTGCCGCCTTTATGCATGACCCGGATATCTTGATTTTGGATGAACCTACAAGCGGGCTTGACCCACTGATGCAGACCTGTTTTGTGGAATTGATTACGGAAGAAAAAAAGAAAGGGAAAACCATTCTTCTGTCAAGCCATATGTTTGATGAGGTAGAACGTACCTGCGACCGTATCGGAATGATCCGAAATGGAAAACTCTGTGCAGTTGATTCCGTTGAAACCTTGAGAAAACGCCACATGCACACCTATACAGTCCGTTTAGACTCACCGGAACAGGCAGAAAACTTTGCAAAAGACTTTAACGGAAACTGCCATGGTTCTACGGTTACAGTAGCCGCAAAGCAAAGTCTTGAAACTATTTTTATGGATTATTACGGAGGTGAAAAGAATGCTTAATACCGCTCTGTATAAACGGGAAATGAAGGGCAGCCTGAAAATACTCCTCATTTTTGCCGCTGTCATCACCATGTATGTTTCCATTATCATCACTATGTATGACCCTGAAATGATGAAAACACTGGATAGTTTTTATGAGGTAATGCCTGAAATCATGGCGTCAGTGGGAATGACCGCAGGAGCTACAAGCCTGATTGGCTTTATGATTTCCTACCTTTACGGATTTATCTTGTTAGTTTTTCCTATGGTATTTTGTATTTTACGAGGAAACGGTCTGATTGCCAAATATGTAGATAAGGGTGCAATGACCGCCTTGCTGGCAGCACCTGTAAAACGCAGGACTATTGCAGCAACACAGGCCTTCGTTCTTATCAGCGGAATCCTGCTGCTTGTTCTATATACAACTGGACTGGAGATTGTAATTGCAGAGGCAAACTTCCCCAGTGAACTTGTACTTTCGGAACTTCTGAAACTAAACGCCTCCCTGTTATGTCTGCACTTATTTATCGGCGGAATCTGTTTTCTGGCATCCTGCATTTTTTCAGATACGAAATACAGCATTGCTTTCGGAGCCGGTATTCCAGCACTTATGTATGTGCTCCAAATGCTTGCAAATGCAGGGAAAAAGGCGGAAACGGCAAAATACTTTACTTTCTTTACTTTGTTTGACGCCAACGGAATCATATCAAATGATAGCAGTGCAATCATCGGAGCTGTTGCTTTGGGAATCGGAGGGGTTGGACTTTATCTCACGGGAATTATGATATTTGATAAAAAAGATTTACATATTTAAGTGATAAATCCGGCAAAAACCACCGTATGAATAATTCCAGACGGTGGTTTGTTTTATTCCTCTTTCTTATCCTTGAAATCGCCTTTTCCATAACAGGGCATGCCACTTTGCAGAGTACATCGGCAGCAGCATAAAAATATAGTTACTTTTCGTTATACTGATACTTATTTAATCTTTTGCCTACAATGATACAAATGGTACTTCCACTTATTCCAAGTATAAACATCATAAGTGCCGCACCTGAACCTTTTCCCGTACCAAAAAGTGTTTTTAGAACTGATAAATCACCATATGCTGCCATAATTGGCTCACATATATAATCTACCATAAAGCCACCCAAAAACAATCCAATGGGAATAGTAAAAAACTGAAGCGTATTACGACACGCATAAACACGCCCTTGCAATTCTACCGGAATGCTACTCCTAAGAGTCACATCCAAATTAGCACTCATAACAGGTACCAGAATCCATCCAATAATCTGTCCAACGCACCATAATATCGGTTCTCTAAAAAAAGCCAACAAAAAATTTTCAGTCCCTAACGAAAACAACATGGTCAAATAAATAACTTTAACCCTATCCTTTGGCTTAGGTAAAATCGAAACAATCAGACTGCCAAAAATCATAGCCACACCGGAACAAGAAGTAACGATTCCAAGAACAGACTGACCGCCTTTCGGATTTGGAAGCACATATCCTGGTAATGTTGCATCAAAAGCGGAAGCTACCAGATTCACACCTGCCATAAATAATATCAGCATCATAATCATTGGATTGTCTTTCAAAAATCCAATTCCCTCTTTAGCAAGGACAAGTACACTTTTTTTTCGTTCACTATTTCTTTTGGGAATACGAATGAAAAACTGCAACGCTGCAAATGCGACTATAAAGCTACCGATATCTACTGCTATCACACCATTAAGTCCTATAAAAGAATACAATGCTGTAGCAATCAGAGGATTTAATATAGAGATCAGCGACCTTGACAAAGAACGAAGACCGCTTGTCTTCTGATAATACTTTTCGGGAACAATAAATGTCATAGCAACTTCTGACGCCGGTTGCTGTACTGTATTCATTAATCCTGAAATCGCATTTAAGACATATAAATGCCATACCATCAAACGGTTTGTACGAAACAACATCCATACTACTATGGTACAAAACACTGCAAACACATCGCAAACAAGCATTGTCTTCTTTTTATCAAATCTGTCTGTCAATGCTCCGGCAAATATATTCATTAACACATATGGTGCATAAGAGCATATGGTAAGTGCTGCCGTACTTAATGAAGAACCCGTCTTCTCATACAACCATAAAGTTAGTGCAAATGCCGTGATACTGCTACCCAGTTGAGATACACTCTGGGTACTCCAAAGAATCAAAAAATCTTTCAACTCACATAATTCAATTTTCTTAATATTATTCATTTCTTTGCTCCTTTTCATATCAACGATTTCTCGAAACAGAAGCAAAGCCTGAGGATATCAGCCTATTGTGATTCCTCCATGCAGTCTCCTCAGACTCTGCATGGAGCTACTACAATGCAAAGTATTATTTTTTTCACCTTTCTTTCCGATAATATTTTGTGATTTTTTTATTTTCTTCCATCAGCAGCAAATCTAATACGTCACAATAACAAACACAAATGCAGGAATGATTTCTTGTAGCAGATATACTTTTGGACTCGCCCAGTTCACAGTTAGTCCCTTACGCCTTGGTTTCTTGACAACTACATTTAATTCCCAAATATTACTCTACTTTTTCTAAGGTTTCATCGCAATCTTTACGTTACTTCAAAATTTATTCACCATAAAATCCGTTATCACTTTTCTGTGCCCATTTCATATACATTTCTTTGTAGTTATCTTTTATAAATTCACGAATCATTCTGATTTCTCTTTCCGTCAATTGTCCTTCATTTTCTATTGTTGTTTCACCATCTTTTTTCACAAAAAACTTTGCAGATCCCGCTTCTGTGAATTTTCTATCACTTGCGTGCACATGCATAGCTTCAATTACACAATGCGAGGTATAATATAGATAGTAGCCACACACTTTATATTCATAATATTTTGGCATATATTATCCCTCCATGTATTTACGGTTTTTTTGATAGTACTCCAATACAATTTCCAACTCAATATCATCCATACTTGTTTCAAGTACTTCTCCCATTTTACTTAAATATGCTGCTTTTTCTGGATTATTTAAATTTAACACTCTTACATTGTTTCCATCTTTTGTATATGCATATCCGTTTACAATCACTTCCGCAGCATCTGCCACTTCTTTAATATTACACATATTCAATCCTCACTTTCTGAATGGGCTTCAAAAAACTGTTTACATCGAAATATAAATTTTCAAGAATTGGGATTAAATCAATATATTCTTCTTCCTCATCGCATCCTTCATATTTTGCCATAACAACAATGTATCCATTGTCCCATTCAACTACTTTCGTGTATCGTTCCAATCTTGGAGATGTTTTAAAACGTATATTATGTCCATTAAACATAAAGGAAGTAAATACTTTATCATTGCTTAATACTGCTTCATTCATCACGTTCTCTGCCACCTTTCCAATATATCTTCTCACCATTATTATATCAACACCGTATTGGTCAGGCAATCTTTGTTTATCTATTTTATGAACTATAGCAACTAATCTCTTTTTTATTTCTTCTTTTTCGGTTTTGGGGCTGGCAGTTCATCATACATTGCATGAAACAAGCCTGTCAAAAACTCCTTATTATCAACTTCATCGACCAGCAACATTTCTTTTGCTCCCTCATATGGTAATTCATACAGAGCCATAGGCATATAACGAATTGCAGATTTCACTGGTTTAACAAGCATTCTATCATCATAGATACCGCCTATAATCTTGCCACGATACTTGATAATAAATTCTCCCATCATTGCTCTATAAGTAATTTCTTCCAGCTCAGATAACTGTCCTAAAACGAACTCTAAATATTCTTTACTTGATGCCACTACATTCCTCCTCAAAACTGGATTTTATCTATCTGTATAATCAATCACAATTTTTTTACAACTACTGCAATGATAAGCTTCACAATGAGGTATCCCCTCTGAACCTTTACTCAATTCCAAATCCCCACGTTCTTTACTCCGAAAAAGCTTACTGTTTGGATTGTCAATTGCAAAAGTAATATCTCTCGAACTCATTAAGAATCCTTTTATCATTTCTTCACCACAATATGGACACTTCATACTATTCCACCTCCGCAAATTCTAATCAATTTACCAGCGTTTCATATTTTTCTCAAATTTGGTGGTATATGCTTCTTTGAGTTCCTCATCACTGATTCCATAGCAAAGAAGAACATCGTTGTAATACATCAGAACATCCGCCATTTCTTCAATGAGATGTTTTCGCAAATCACTATCTTCAAGTGATTGGATGTCCCCATTTTTCTTGATAATATCTACAACTTCTCCTATTTCCCCAATCATCCACAACAGCTTATGCTTACCCGCTTCCGGGCAAATCGCTTCCCATTTATCTTTATATTTTTCTTGTAATGTCTTTTGCATTGCAAGCATTTCTTTCATGCTAAAATCACTCATTTTTCCTTCCTCAAATTTGTGTTTCTCTTTCCTAATCTCATAGGGTAATTCGACGAACTGAAAGTTTCTTCTCTATTAGCGGTTATATTTTGCTCCTGCATAAATCAGCAACGCCCATCGTTTCCGTCATAACAATCCCCTCCAAATTTTAATCTGTCTTTCACATAGATAAAATTATGCCCCATAAAAATGAGATTTTCCATCGTCGTCTGTTCCTTACTCCCTTACAAATTCTATATCATATGAATCCGGAAAGTTGTCTTTCCAATCTGAATTATGAATCAAATAGAACTCTCCCCATTTCACACCATATTTTTTATATCTTGATTGTTTATAAATGAAAAAGCCCTCGTCATTTGGTGAACTTATTCTGTATTTTAAACAATTATGAAAAGTTATTCTCGCCTTATCACCTTCGGAAAAATCATTAAAAACAAATGAATCAAGAAAAAATTTAATAATAACATCATTATCATTTACCCAAACGTCCAATTCTGGTGCATTAGGTTCTGCATTCCAGCCAAGGTTTAATTGCTCAAATAAGATTTGATTGTTCACTTTGACTCACCTCTCTAGTAATTCAAATTTTATTTATGCTTTCTCATCTCTTTTTTTATTGATTTTTCTGCTCGCTTCGACATTTTGTTTTGATATGATTTCACTTCTTTTTCTATCCAAATTTGATACTTTTTACAATATTTTCCCAATAACAATGGAAGTATACCAACAGCAACAAAAATTGAAGAAATCACAGCCCAAACCTCGAAGAACAAAGGAATATTATATTTTTCATAATCTTGTGGCAGAAGGCTCACAAAACATAATAATATAAAGGATACTATGCCTAAAAAGATAAATATACGCCCTATCTGATTGTAAAATTCCACTCCTTCATTTATTTTTTTAGGGATCTTTATATTTTTTACTAATTTGTTACTCATATTTTTCTCTCATTCCCTCTACAACTTCAAACCTACCAGCATGTATCTTTTTACTCCATACATTCAAACAAAAACATCTCATCCTTGTCACTCGCTGCAAGCTCTTTGGAAAAAGATGCGTATGTTTTCACTTTTGAAAAACCGATTTCTCTTAAATATTGTTCCATCTCTCCAAACTTATAAAGGTGCGTCTGGAAATCCATTCGTTCCCTCTGTACCAGCGTATCTCCATGGTATAATTCGTAAAGTCCCGGTGAAAACTGGGTCTGGCTCTGAACATCATAATGATTTTTGGTCTTTAAGATCAATTGATATCCATCTTTTGTTTCTCTTACAACATCTGTTCTATATTCCGTGTCCTCCGGACATATATTTGCCACTGTATCAACAGCAAAAACGAATTTCCCCTTCGGAGTTAACATTCTTTTTATTACGCTTAAAATTTTCTTGCATAATGCAATATCCGTAAATAAGGAAACGGAACCAGAGGTAATAAAAATATAATCAAATTTTTCCTCAGAAGAGTATTCTAAAAGATCCCCTTGAACAACCTTGGCTTCCGGTTGTTTTTCTATTAACTTTTGAAGCATCTCTTTCGACAGATCAACACCAAAAATATCCAGATGCTTTTCCATAAATGGAATAAAAAACCGACCACTTCCACATAATGGCTCCAAAATTTTCATTCCTTGTTTTGCATAGGATAAATAGAAATTCAGTTCCTCTTCCGGTGCATCTTTATGTAATATTTCATATAATTCCGTGCACAAACTCCCATAATAATTTTTTGTAACCTTTACCATACGATAAAACACCCCTTTTCCCGACGATGTGATTTGCTGAAAGGCTTCTCCGCTTTCGCTACAAATCTATATCAATTTTATATTCCTGATCAATCAAAATCGTATTTACTCCATTCTGCTTTGCAAGTTCTAAAGTCTGTGCATTATCTTCTAAGACGCTTTCCAAGGTACAGTCTTCATCCTGTAACCTGTTTTCAATGGCACTTGCATAGAACTTGATATCCCTAAAGTGTTCTTTTATATACTTCTCGCTCATCACAAGACAATAATCTCTGATGTGTTCCAGATATTCTTTCGTAAAATCCTTTTTCCAGTCAAAGGGAATATAACACCCTTCTACAATCAGATTTTGTTTATTTTCTATGGCTGTTTTAATGATTTCACGAACAATGGGCCACAGATATTCTGTCAATTTCGAATCAGCACTCATGGGAGTAAGTTCTGTGTTTCCACTGCGAATCAGGCCCATTTTTAAATGGTCAATGGATAAGTACGGGTATTGATATCTTTCCAGAAGTTTTTGTGCCAGCAACGTTTTCCCTGTATGAGATGCACCACTCAGTAAAACAATCATTACTTTTCTCCTCAAAGTTTTTTCATCATCCAATATACATCAGCATAGGAGCCATCTGCATACTTCATGTTGTCCGGAAAAGTTCCGTACTTTAGAAATCCAAGTTTCTCATACAAAGCTATGGCTGGCTTATTATTGGCAATTACCTCAAGCTCTGCCTGTTCATATCCTGCCTTTTTCGCAATATCCAAAACCATTTCCAACATTGCTTTTCCAATTCCCAATCCGCAGTATTCCTGATAGAGTGCAATGGCAATCTCACATCTGTGGCGGTATCTTTTAAATCCTCCGGCACTCATCAAAGAAGCATTTCCTATGTGTCTGCCTTCTGTTTCAGCAATTAATAAAAGTTCATTTGCACTATCCTTTTTTGCCTTTATAAAAGCTTGTTCCTGCTCTATGGTCAATGAGATTTCATCAGGCTCACGAAGCAAAAATGGTGTTTCGGCTGCTGTTATTTTCATATAGTCAAGCAGAGCCTCCGCATCTTTTTTCTCCGCACTTCTAAGAAGAATATCCCTGCCGTTTTTGTCTTTTATAATTGTAGCATTTCTGTACATAATGTCTATTTTTCTCCTTCCTTTATCATAACAAAATTTGTAAGAAAAACTCCCTGCCGTTCCACCTGTTGTTCTTTAAAAACTCTATATCCTCTCTTCTCAAAGAAAGGTCTTGCCGTAATGGATGCATGAGTAATGATCTTTCCTGGAACTGCTTGCTCTAATTGCTCACAAATAGCTGTGGCAATTCCTTTTCTCTGATACTTTGCATGGACAAATAGACGGTCAAGATAGCCTGTGTCATCTATATCGCCAAATCCCACGATTGTTTCATTATCAACCGCAACAATACTAAAATGCTCTTGTAATGACTGATTCCACTTTTCCAAATCCACCTTACCACTTGCCCATACATTTAATTGCTCTTCTGTGTAATCTTTTGCATTGACAATGTGAACCGTATTATAAAACAGCTCTGTCAATTCTCTGCAATCTGATGGCTGGTACTTTCTTATTTTCATTATCCTATTTCCAATCTAAAGTCTCTTTGCTATCTGCAATGCAATAAACAACTTATCAAGGTTGTGGTTTGCAGCAGATAGTCCTCTTTTACATATTTCTTCGCAAATAAACCATATCCACCAACTGCACACCACCTTCATATATGGGATGGTCATAATAATCCGTAAAGAAATTTTTTATGCTATGTGAACGGATAAATCCGCATTTTTCATAAAAAGGTACGGTTAATGGGCTATCGCCTGTACCAACTTGTAAAACAGAATATGTTTCTCTATAATTCATAATAAGAAAGTCAATCAGTTGCTTTCCATATCCCTTTCCTTGATATTCTGGTTTTGTGGCAATATTCTTTATTTCAAGAATGCCATTCCCCTCATCTGTGACAACACATTGGCATTTAACCCCGTCATCGTCTAAAACATACACCGTGCCTTTCTCAAGATATCTGTCTATCATATCTTCCTGTTCATCTGCTAATAACAGCAAGGAAAAAAACTGTTTTTTATCTCCTTTAATTTCTCTTATTTCCATTTTGTTTTTCTCCGTAACTTCCGATTGATTGCTTTATTATAGCATAGAAAAAGCAGGCAACACAATGAAAATACTTTGTATTGCCCGCTTACAACTATTAATCTTCCATATATCTGATTATCTCTTTTTCATACTCTGATTTCTTATACCAGCTAATTCCTACCAGGATTAATCCAACAAAAACTGCTATTGTTCTTCTTATGGAATCTGGCGAAATTAGGCAAGATACAATGATCCCGGTACCTGCACCTGAAAAAATATCAATGATAGATCTTGCATGTTTTATTTTACTCAGCATTCTTTCTTTGTCGATGGTCTTTACCATGTTAGAATCCTCCTTCAATAATACATCAAGAGAAATTCCAAACTGGTCGCTCATGTCTACAAGCATTTGTAAATCAGGATAACTTTTTTCATTTTCCCAATTTGAAACGGTTTGCCGCGTCACATGAAATAATCTGCCAAACTCCTCTTGTGTTATTTGCTTTCCTATGTTCACACTACCTCCACCCTTTCCTGTGTGATTTCTTATCCTCTATGTTTCTTTAAACATATTATGTAAGAAAACATGTTCAAAGTAAAGCAATTAACCTTTAACATTGAATATATTGCCATGCAAAGATTCTTTGACAGGTATTTTCAATCCAAAATACCTGTCATCCTTTTATAGATACATACGAATCTCTGACTTGAAATATTGCTCCTGAAAATACACCTGTTTCAGTATTTCTTCTTCACTAAAATTCAGCTCCACAGGTGCCACCACCCATTTTTCTTCCACGTCATCATACCTATGAATAATAGCAATAATTTTTCCGGTAAACTCTTTGACTGCCTTATTTACTCCGAGAATATATGCATCTTGTTCTTCCCCATCCGGAGCGATATAGCCTTCAACATACCCATAATTTATAGGATAATACAAGTCTTTATGTTCTGGATGATAACTTCCTAATGGTCTATCTACTATCACTTTTACAATCGTACCAATCACGCAAATGCCTCTCCTAAGCTTCCTTAATCTTCTGCTTAATCTATTTTCTTGCTTCTTTTCATTTTTTCGTTTATGAAAAGACCACCAGCAGAAACAATAAAAGCTAATGCTGCAGCTATGGAAGTAATTCCGTCCGTAACCACAAAGATTATAAAACTGGCCAATGGAATATAATGAATAAGCATTTTTAAATATTTCATAATAAATTCCCCTTTCATTCGCAACACACAATCACCTTGTATTTCCTTCTCACAGCAAAGCATTCAACAGGGTTGGTTACTCACAATAAATCTCGATTGCCTTTGCTACAAATACAGCCGTTCCGCTTCCGGCAGCTTTGTCAATATTTTCCGTAAACTCTCCATCAGAAGCATATAGTTTCCCAAGACCATTTAATATCTCCCTGGAGCATTCGTAAAAATGTTCTGAAATATAATCCTGTAATTTTTTTACCTGTAACTGTACCTCCTCACTCTCTGGTTTCTTATCTGTCATTTTCCCAAACTCGGCAAATAGAAGCATGAAATTCTGCCAAACCTTTTTTTGTGTATCCACGGACTGACCTGCTGATTTTTCTTCATATTCCTTGTATTCCTTCGTCTGTCCCCATTCTTCTTTTGCCCTTCTTGCATATTCATCCATTTTTGTTGTGTCAAATACATGTAAATCCATTCTATCCACTCCTGTTGTTTTTATTTTTTGAGCGAAACTAATCAGATTTTCAAGATGCTCTTTTTTCATCACAAGCATCTCTATTTGCTGTTCCAATGCCTTATTTCTATCGAAATCCGGAGCATCTATAATCTTCTTAATTTCCTTTAATGGAAATTCCAGCTCTCGAAACAGTAAAATTTGTTGAAGCCGTTCCAATGCAGCATCGTCATACAGCCGATAACCTGCTTCTGTATATACCGTCGGCGGCAAGAGTCCTATGGTATCATAATATTGCAGAGCACGTATGGTCACTCCAGTCAGCTTGCCTACTTCATTTACTGTCATCATCAGCTTTCTCTCCTCTCAATAATCATACTCTAAACTATTACGCAACGTAGGAGTCAATCGTTATTTTCATCTTAATATCTTT
This sequence comes from uncultured Blautia sp., assembly GCF_947654165.1. GTDB lineage: Bacteria > Bacillota > Clostridia > Lachnospirales > Lachnospiraceae > Blautia. The sequence goes on along the minus strand of NZ_CANTKB010000014.1, from coordinate 23,350 downwards.
TCCATTGGTTTTCCTTTTGCCAGTTCATCCACTGATTTGTCCAGTCACCGGAGTTTCTGCAAAAAACTTTTCATAAGAGACACCGGCTTCGATCTGATGTTCCAATTGCTCTGCAGAATATCCTGTCAGCCAGCGATAATTTCGTCTACTTCTGCTTTTGGATTCTATAAACCACACCTAATTGTGCTGGTGCTGTTTCCTTAATCATTCCATTAAACCATATTGTGACTACATCCCCAGCCTGGACATCCTCTAATAAATTATCTGCTGGCACAGAAAAATCGCCACCGTTCATCGTGAATCCTTCTGCCGTACTAATATGCGATACAAGCAACATTCCATTTTCCGTAACTTCTTTTACTTTTGCATTGAAATGAATCACTTCCTTTGGGATTGATGCATCATCTACTTCTATATTTCTGAAAATTATTCGTTCATCTTCAATCATTACTATCATATGGTCTTCAGAACTTCGCTGATATTGATATCCACTTCCAAAATTAGATTGATTGTTTTCTGATGGTAACTTTGTTCCATCTACTGTTGAAGTAATTTCTCCATCCATAGTTCCACAGCCTGGCATAGAAGACACATAACCTGTATCTTTATATACAATGTTATCAACCATAATGCATGGCGGATATGCAGTATTGTCATTACCTTCTGATTGTGCTGGTGCTTCCTGTTCAATCTGTGTTGTGACACTATGATCTATGTTTGGCATCTGCGAAGTAACATTATCTTCTACTGGTTTTTCATTTCTTTGTGTCTTTCCACATCCTGTTAATGCAAGAACAGTTATCAGCATCACAACATAACTTTTTCTTTTCATATCGCATACCTCCAAACTTTTTTATTCTTCTGCAATCTAAAAAGCATCCAATACTTCCAGATTAAGCAAATGGAATATTCATCTGTTTTCCATATACCATTGCTCATTTCATAATATTTCCTTTATTATAGCATAGTAAAAGCAGGCAACACAATGAAATGTCTTGTATTGCCTGCCTGCGGATTTTTCGATGAACAATATTTTATAAGTTTGGTATAAATTTTTTTATGCCATAGGCTTGTTGTGTAAATTCCTAGATTACAACCTACTTTTTCACTGCCTAAATAGGCTATACAAATATAATCTTCTTTTATGACCTACATTTTTAAACAACGGATAGGCCTGAATTATTAATTTCCTAAATCACACCTACTATCTTAGATCTTTTTGTAGGTGGATTTATCAATTTTTTTGATTCCAGCCTATTTCCACTCTTTTTTTGTAGGCCGAGATGCTCCATTCTATAATTTTAGCCTATTTCACTTTCAGTAACTCCTGGAAAAGCATCTACCTTATCCTTGTAGAGATGCGAAGTAACATCCTTTTCCTCCTTCATACACAGAAAAGCTGATGCCTCCTGCGTAAATTTTATCGCAGAATTCATCAGCTTTTTCTTCTACACTTGCTATTAGTTTTTGGAAAACTCCGCTAACTTTAATCCTTCGTTTCTGTCCAGAGTCATACCGATACTCCAGCTATTGATAAACAGCAGAAGCGGATTTCCTTTCATATCCATAACCTTCTTCATATCAGAGGTTCCGGTAAGTTTCTTCACATCCACCTCTGTTTTGTTTTCAATCCAGCGGATATGCTCATAAGGCAGGGATTCCAGACGGATATCCACGTTGTATTCGCTTTCCAGACGGAATTTTAATACGTCGAACTGCAGTACACCTACCACACCCACAATAATTTCTTCCATTCCGCCCATGATTTCCTGGAAAATCTGAATGGCACCTTCCTGGGCAATCTGGTTAATTCCCTTTACAAACTGCTTTCTCTTCATGCTGTCCAAGAGCCGCACTCTTGCAAAATGTTCCGGAGCAAAGGTTGGAATTCCCTCATACTGGAATTTCTTTCCGGGAGCACATACGGTATCTCCGATGGAGAAAATACCCGGGTCAAACACACCGATAATATCTCCGGCATAAGCTTCTTCCACCACATGACGATCCTGAGCCATCATCTGCTGTGGCTGGGACAGACGCATCTTCTTATTTCCCTGTACGTGATATACCTCTTTGCTTGCCTCGAATTTACCGGAACAAATACGCATAAATGCAATACGGTCTCTGTGGTTTTTGTTCATATTCGCCTGAATCTTAAAGACAAAGGCTGAAAACTCTTCCTTCATTGGGTCTACTACCCCGATATCTGCTTTTCTCGGCAGTGGGGAGGAGGTCATTTTCAGGAAGTGTTTTAAGAAGGTCTCCACACCGAAATTGGTCAGGGCAGAACCAAAGCATACCGGTGACAGCATTCCGTTATCTACCAGCTCCTGGTCAAACTCTGCACTTGCTCCGTCAAGAAGTTCGATCTCATCTAAAAGCTGTTCTTTCTGTTCCGGATCAAGAACTTCATCCAGACGGGCATCTTCCAAATCTATGGTTTCTTCAATACCCTCTTTTGTACCTTTCATGGTATCTGAAAAAGTAAGGACTTTCCCGGTTTTTCTGTCGTATACACCACGGAATTTTTTTCCGGAACCGATGGGCCAGTTAACAGGACAGGTAGGAATTCCAAGTTCTTTCTCAATATCATCCAGCAATTCAAAGGTATCATTGGCATCTCTGTCCAGCTTGTTGATAAAAGTAAAAATCGGAATATGACGCATAGCACAGACTTTAAACAGCTTTCTTGTCTGTGCTTCCACACCTTTGGATGCATCAATGACCATAACAGCAGAATCTGCTGCCATCAAAGTACGATAGGTATCTTCTGAGAAATCCTGATGTCCGGGAGTATCCAATATGTTGATGCAATATCCATCATAATTAAACTGCAATACCGAAGAGGTTACAGAAATACCTCTTTCTTTTTCTATTTCCATCCAGTCAGAAACTGCATGACGGGCAGTTGCCTTACCCTTAACACTTCCAGCCAGATTAATGGCACCGCCATAAAGCAGAAATTTTTCTGTAAGGGTGGTTTTACCCGCATCCGGGTGAGAAATAATTGCAAATGTACGTCTTTTTGTAATTTCTTTCGTATAATCAGCCACGTCAGGCCCTCCTTCTCTACTTAGCACACTGACGCTATTTTAGTATACAGAAAATACCATGTCAAGGGGCTTTACTGATTTTCCTCTGTATTTTCCTCTAATGGTGTGATAACGATATTCTCTGCCGGGACACTTGTTTTACGTTTTACAATATCTTCGATCTGGGCTCTTCTGGCATCTTCCATGTATTCTTTTGGAACAATCACATCTGCACTGTCCCCTGTGAGATTGACCACCACATTGCTGAAACCTTGTGCATCCAATAAAAGCTCTGCTGCCTCTTCCTGTTCTGCCAGATCTGTCATGTTCACCATAGAATTGACAGCTTCCTGTTTTTGCTCTTCTCCAAGATTTTCGTTGTTGATAATTTCCAGCAGAGTCTCCTTGTTGGCAGAACGAACCTGCTCCCGGTTCACCTTTGCCTGTGCCACAAAATTAGAGGAACCTGTAAGGACTGCTTCTCCCGGAGTTTCCTCCTGCTCTGTGGTCTCTTCTTTTTCTGTCGCTTTTTCGTTTTCTTCCAGCAAGGCTGTCTCATCGGTAAGATCATAGTCCAGACTTTCAATCTCTTCTACGATTTCTTTGGTATCTGCCGACGCTTTCTCGGAATCCTCACTGTTTTTCAGAGTACGATCCATTCCCAGATGGCTGTCTGAATAGTTGATGTACCCGGCTACTGCGATCATAATCGCCAGTGCGGTAATGATAACCTGATTTTTTTTGAAGATTTTTTTCATACGCTGCTCTCCTTTAATTCATTTTCATTACTTTAATTTTATGGGGTTCTACTTGAAATAATGCCTGAACTGCTTCTCTGATATTCTGTACCACCATCGGATTGTCTCCTCCCTTTGCAGCTATCAGGACACCTGTGACCTGTGGATACTGCTCCTGAACCACATAGGGGGACTGATTCCCTCTGGCATCCTTCTCATATACAGATTCTGTCTCATCTTTTTCCACCACCTTTTTTTCTGTACCGGAGCAGGTAAGAAAGACCTCGGTATCACCGATCCCTTCTACCTGCTCCAAAACCTGCGTGAGACGCTCTTCCATTTTTTCCTGCCAGTCAGCTTCTTGAAATGTGTTTTCGCTTTCTTTTTCTTCCTCTGGCATTTCCTGATCTTTCTTTTCTTTTACCGGAAGTGCCACAATCATCAGAAGAAGACCAAACAGCAAAATCACCACCAGTTTTTCTTTTTTCATCAGTTCCTGAATCAGCTTCATGGAAGCACCTCCTGTCCCTGTATGACCTCCTGTTTGTCATAGAATTGTGTCTCCCAGTCTTTTTCCCAGTCTTCTGCCTTTTCCTCCCAGATACCACTTTGGTCTTCCTGTTCCTCCCAGGCAGATAAATATGCATCGACTGCCTCCTGTATTCCTGTTACCCGAAACACCGGAGAAAGGATAACCAAAATCAAAAGTAAGCCCATATAATACTGGATATATTTTTTGCAGTGATTGTCCGGAAGAACGTTCATCACCACAGAAAACAGCAAAAAATAACAAACCAGTCCTTCTATCCAGGAACAGAATGCTTCTTTCACTCAAACCCCTTCTTTCTGCCTTCAGTTTCCCACAAAAGATACCGTCAAAACGGCAATGGTTATCATAAACAGGAACTCTGCCGTAAGAAGCACTTTCAGCAAAAGCCCACAGCCTTCTCCTATGGTAGACAGGCATCCCACCAGACGTTTATCAGAAACCGGCTGCACCAGTGCTGCCAGAAGTTTATAGATCAGGGCAGTAAACCCCAGTTTTATCACAGGGGGAAGCCCAAGCAACAACAACAGCAGAATACCCATGACTCCCAGACTGTTTCGAATCAGAACAGCCGTGGCAAGTGCTGTCTCTGTTACACCATTGATGGCATTTCCTATGCCTGGTATTGCAGCAGCCGTTTTTCCCACCACATTTCTTTTCAGAGAATCTACTGCCGGGCTGATCATATTTTGAACAAGCTGCATTCCAATCGTAATCCCCGTACAGGTTTTCAATGTCCATCCCAGCACTGTCTGCATCAGTTCTGCCATATGAGAAAGAAAATCCTCTTTATGAAGATAATTGATCATCTCCAGCAGCACATATCCATGGATTCCCGGAAGAACCAATCGCAAAAGCACCACCTGGATCAGATAGATCACCACCATCACCATTTCATAAAAGACCATAGCTGTAGCAGAACCGGAAGCCGCTGTCACCGCCAGAAAATAGGAAGGCATCAAAGCTTTCATAAACACCATAAGATCCTGCAGCTTTTCTGAGATTCCTTGACTGATCATTTGAAACGAATGAAGTAAAATCGCAGACAAAAGCATGTACACAATGTAAAAACTCACTTCTGCGGTCTGATTGTTTCCAAAAACCTCCGTAAAGTTAGAAAATAAAGCCGCCACAAGCACTAAAAGAAGAACCTGGACAAACGTCTGTCTGTCCATCACAAGTGCGGATAAAAGCTGCTCTTTTATGAAAAGCACTGCCTGCTTTTTGGAAACTCCCTGCTCTCCTTTCATAAGTTCTTTTAAAAACTCCTGCACATGAAAGGTGTTTTCTCCCAGAAGCTCATTAACCGCTTCCTGCATCTGCTGCATCTCCATGTTTTCCAGCATTTTTTCCGTTTGTTCTTCCTGAGACTCTGTCTCATCTTGTGCTGCTGCTTCCGTATTTATGGAAAACATCAGGCACAGAAGCACTGCACACAGAGTTCCCAGACTTATCATCCGCCTGTTTGTCCTCTTCATGCAAGAAAGCTGTGAATGGTTTCCACCAATGCCAGCAGCACAGGGATTGACAAAACCATAAGATACAGCTTGGAAAAAATCTCAATCTGCCCTGCAATGGCACTGTATCCTGCATCTTTACAGATACCGGAAGAAAACTGGGAAATATAGGTAATCCCTATCATTTTCAGCAAAACCGCAAGATATTTTGTATCAAGAGGCAGATATTCCTGCAATTTTGCAACGGAGGAAAAAAGATAAGAAAGCTGCCCTGTCATATACATGAAAATACAAATTCCCGCTGCCAGGCTCAAATACACGGAGTATTCCGGTCTGGTTCCTTTTAAAAGCAGCCCCAGAAGCATTCCTGTCATACCCAGCATGATAATCTTCACTACTTCCATTGTTTTCCCCTCCTACAGTGCAAATAAGTCCTGAATAGTCGTGAACAGGTCATAAATATAAGGCAGCACCCAAAACAGTACCAACAGCAGTCCTGTAAGACTGGTCAGAAAGGCCAGTTCATCTCTCTGACTGTGCTTCAGGATCTGACACAGGACAGACACCAAAATCCCCACTGCCCCGATCTTAAACAACAACGTAACCTCCATCCTGCTTCCTCCCCGAAGTTTATAGTAAGATAATTGCCAAAAAAATCCCTGCCATAACCCCCATGCTCCGACACATCTTCTGCCTTACCGGTATTTCCCCGGAAAGAGTCAGAATATCCCCTTTTAATTGTTCCAGATACAAGGTCATGGTGTTTTTCTGCATTTCAATATCCAGCCATCCCAGGTATTCTCCCAATTGAATGAATTCTTCCAGTTCTTTTGCTGTCAGATTGCTGTTTTTCAGATATTCTTCTGCCTGTTTCCTGAAAATACCGGAAAAACACTCACCCTGGTATAAACTGGCCTGCTGTGCTGCTTCTCTTAAAAAAACATCAAAAGGCGATGCGGCTTTCCTGGAAGTATGTAAAAGCACATCCGGCAGAGCCTCCTTGCGATAGGTAATCTCCCCCAGCATCAGATGAACCAGCTTCTCTATTTCTCTAAGCTGCCTAAGCCTTTTCTCGATTGCCATACTCTGATTCCAGCCCATTGCAGTACAGGAAAAAATCACCAATATGATTCCAAAAAGCTTCAGCATAGAATGCCCTGCTTTCTTTTACAGTCATACAGGCTGGTTCCTCTTTCATCAAAAATTGCCCGGATTCTTCCTGCCCGTTCTTCTTTGTGCAGAACAATATAACGCTCAAACACTTTTTCCTGAACCAGTCTTTGAAGCAGCGGTTTTTGTTTTATATCTTCCACGGAACTTCCATGAACTGTTGCAAACAGCTTACACCCACAGTGAATCACAGACTCTATGGCATGGATATCCTCATAATCTCCCAATTCGTCCACCGCCACTACGTCCGGTGACATGGAGCGTATGAGCATCATCATGCCTTCTGCTTTTGGACAGCAATCCAGCACATCCGTTCTGATTCCAAGATCATTCTGAGGGATTCCCTGGAAGGAACCGCCGATTTCAGAACGTTCATCTACCACTCCCACGGTAAGTCCTTTCAAACAGTTGCTTCCATTGCTCACTTGCCGGATCAGATCCCTCAGCAAAGTCGTTTTCCCACACCTTGGCGGAGAAATAATCAAGGTGTGACATATTCTGTTGTTTTTTACAAGATAGGGAAGTACGGGTGCTGCACACCCTTTTATCTGATGTGATAAACGAAGATTAATATAAGATATGTATTTTACACTTTTGATTTTGTTTCCTTCCAGAATCGTTTTTCCGGCAATACCTACCCGGTGTCCGCCCTGAATCGTAATATAGCCCTGACGTATTTCTTCTTCAAAAGCATACATGGAATAACTGCTGATATATTCCATAGTTTCTTTTACCTCTGCAGCAGTTATAGAATAAGCCCCTGATTCTTTCCGGGAAAAGTCTCCTTTCTCAGTAAGGAAATATTCTTTTCCCTGATAAATTAGAATCAAGGGCCCATTTACTCGAAGCCGAATCTCATAGACCTGTTCCATATCAAAGGAGGACTTTATCAGTGCCTGCCGGATATCGGATGGAAACAGTCTTGTAATTTCTGCCTGGTTCATAATCCCTCACCTCTTTACTCCTATATATATGAGGACAATCCTTAATTATGAACCGTTTTTTTATTTTTTCCCTGGACCAGCCTTTCCAAAAGACTGCAAAGAGGACGGAACAAAGCCAGACACAGCACCACATTTCCGATACAATGCGGAATATCATAAGCAACCCCTGCTACCCAGTATGCGAAGGCTCCAGAAGGGCCGCTGATGAAAAAATAGGGGATTGCACACAAGGCACCGAAAGAAATTCCGTAAAAACCGGAGAGAATACTCCAGAATACCACGGACTTTTGTTTTCTGAACAGCCAGGTCACCATACATTGAACGCTCCAGACATAGAGATAATTCACCCACCAAAGTCCGAATCCGTAAAAGATGCCTTCCAAGAAGACAAACACATAGACCATTAAAAAGACTTTCTTCCCAAATACCAAGGTATAAACCAAAAACAATAAGGTTACAATTTCAAAATTAGGAAGAAATCCCATGAAAACCTGCCCGAGAAATACGATTCCCGTAAGCACTCCCATAATCACCAATTCTCTGGTTTTTTGTGTATCCAATTAATATCCTTCTTTCAAAGTAAGCTCAAACTGCTCACCATCTGCAAGAGGAGTCTGACCTGCAGATGTATTCACCTGTTCACCGCCCTTGGTAATGCACCACCATTGCTGCTTTGACTCATCTGCCGTTTCACCGTCTGCACTCTGGATGAAAAGCCCGTATTCTCCCTCTTCTCCATCCACCAGTTGATTTTCTTTCAGTACATCGACCAGATATTCTGCATCTGTATGGTACTGAAATGTCTTTTCTGTCTTGTCTCCATGTACAACAACAATGGTAACCTCTTTTTCACCCTTTGTAGTCTGAGGTTTAAATTTCAGATATAATCCCCCTGCCAACAAACACACCAGAAGCAGAGCTGCTGCTGCAATCAGTGTTCCTTTGTGCTTCATATTATTTTCCTCGTTTCTTCTTTTTTTGCCAGATTACTATAGCATTTCTTTTCATTTTTTGTCAATTCTTTCCATCTGTCATAGGACTTCATAACTGCCTCATAACTGCTGCACTCTATGGTATAGGTACATAAGGCTTTCTGTTTCAGTTTTTGAAAGACTTCCTGCACCTTGATATTTCCCTCTCCCAGTGCCAGATGGCTGTCTTTTGTTCCCTGGTTATCGTGTACATGCACATGGCGGATATCAGGAAATAACCCCTGTACCCACTGCTGTACCGGTTCATTTCCATAACAATGAGCGTGACCAATATCCAGACAAAGACCAAATGCCGGATGCTGTACGTTTTCTGCAGTCTCCTTCAGAGGTTCCCACACTCTGTCCAGAACATTTTCCATCACTACTTCTATCGTATCGTCTTTATCTGCCAGAAATTCCTCAAAAAACTGAGCCATTCTTTCGGCCCACCCAATCAAAAGATAAAAATCCGGAACATAGCAGGAATGGTATACGATTTTTTTTGCTCCAAGCTTCTTTGCTGCAGCATAGGCTTCCTCATATCTCTGCCTGGTGACTTCCCTGATACGTTGGTCAAACGTCATGGGATTTAAGTCCAGAAAAGGTCCGTGAAGAATCAGATTCTCACATCCCATACGTTCCAGTCTCTTTTCATAGGCAAGAAGACAGATGTCCAGATGGTTCAGATTTTCGGAAATAGAAAACTCTATACTTTCCAACCCCATCCCTGTTTCTTTTATAATTTCTTTCGTTTCTTCGTCCGGCAGTAAATGGCTAAAATACAGCATATTCTACCTCCTGAATGATAACTTTGCATGGCTGGTATGCAGATATACACCCAAGCACCTTTGATTCCACCTGAAATTCTTCAAACCACTCCGGCTCCTCCAGATCTTTCATTGATCTGGTGATTCCTTCCCCTGACAGTTTTAAAAAACTCTCTTTTCTTGTCCAGAATCTGCAAAATTCCCGTTCCATATTTTCATGACTCTGAACAATCTTCATTTCTTCTTCCGATAAAACACGCTCCAGCAAACGTCTGCTTCGTATTCTGCGTATTTCCTGAATATCCAGACCGCAGGGAACAGGAGAAAGGGCACATGCCCCATATGCCCCGGAATGGCTGATATTGAAATGAATCTGAGGAATTTCCCTGAAGTAGGGTTTTCCATGGATTCCCTTCACTATCATCTCCTCCAGACAGGCATACAGTTCATCTGCCCCTTGTATATCTCCCGGCAAATCTTTTCGGTATCTCTCCCAAAGCCCATAGGCCAGAAGTCTGCGTCCACATATGGACTCTCTGTTTTTACATTCTAAAAGATCACTTGTCCACTGCTGAATTTTCCCTATGTATAGCTGGATCTCCGGCTGATTCATTCTTTTCTCCCTTTATGAGACCGCCTTCCATAAGAAATCTGGAGGGCATCATTCGCTTCTCATGTCGTTCTTTGATATAAAATAAATTTAACTCTTTTCTTGCCCTTGTCATTCCTACATAAAATAACCGGCGCTCTTCCTCGATATTGCTCTCGGTCACTGCCTTTCGATAAGGAATGGTTCCCTCATTTACATCCATGAGAAATACCTTATCAAACTCCAGCCCTTTGATACTGTGAAAGGTTGAAATCACCACACCTTTTTTCTCTGCAATCTGAGTTCTGGCCTGCTCTTTTAGCTTTTCCGTATATTCTGAGATATGGATAAACCATTCCCCAAAGGTCTGATAGCCTCTGGCACTGTCTGCTAATTCCTCCAAAACCTCATGAAGATCTTCTATTTTTAATTTTCGAAACAATGCATAAGTACGCAGATACTCTTCATACCCGATCCCGTGACGGATATAATTTACCGCAGCATAGGGAGTCATGGTTTTCAGCAGATTCAAGTCCTCCTCAAACTTATCAATCCGATCCAGCATCCATTCCTTCTCTTCGTAGTGCCACCGAAGAGCTTCAAAAGAAACCTGAGGTTCATCCAGAACGTCTCTGGAAATATAACGGTTTGGACGGTTCATCACCTGCAAAAACTCTTTTCGGCTTCTGTCCCCCATTGCCAGCTTCATATACGAAATAAAGTTTCTGGCAATCCAGTGATCATACAAATTTGGAAGTACATCTCTCATCTGAAAAGGAATCTGATATTCCATCAGCGTTTCCACCAGAAATCTGGCACCGGAATTGGTGCGGTATAGCACTGCCATTTCCTCATAGGGACATCCCTGCTCATGAGCTTTGACGATGCAGTCCTTCAGGTACAATTCTTCTTCTTTTCCATTTTGAAAAGCCTTTACCAGAGGAGGTGTCCCTTGTTCATTGTCTGTATGGATTTTCTTCTGAAATCTCCTTTTGTTCCACGCAATGACTTTCCCTGCTGCCTCTACGATTTCCCCTGTGGAACGGTAATTCACTGAAAGCAGTTCCGTCTGAACCGATGGAAAATCCTTTGGAAAATTCATCATGATCTCGGGCTTGGCTCCCCTGAAAGCATAGATGGACTGGTCATCATCCCCTACAATAAAGAGGTTGTTTTCCGGTGCTGCCAGCATTTTCACAATATCATACTGCAGTTTATTGATATCCTGAAATTCATCCACCAGAATATACCGGAATTTCTTCTGCCATCCTGACAGAATATCCGGTCTCTGCGTCAAAAGATCATAACAGTACAGCAGCATATCATCAAAATCAAGAAGTCTTGACTGCCGGCATATGTTCACATAAGAAGTGTAAATCTTTCGAAACACCTCATCCGGGCAGTTCTTGGAATAATAGTGCTCTAAGGGAATCCTGCTGTTTTTCACTTCACTGATTTCCTGCACCAGTCCTTCAAAAAATTCTTTTTCATCTTCAATTTCGATACGCTGACGATATACCATCTCACGCAGCATATCATATCTTTGCTCTTCACTGATGATATTTTTTCCGGTCAGCCCATAAGCATGTCTCAAAATCCCGTAAAATACTCCGTGAAAGGTGCCGAATGTTACCTGCCTGTAATTCTGAGTGATCCCGGACTCCCTGCATCTCATCTCAAAGCGTTCTTTCATTTCCCGGGCAGCCGCCTTGGTAAAGGTCACTACCAGAATATTGGCAGGATTTACATGAAAATTTTCCAGCAGGGACACGACCCGTTTTGTCATAGTCGTTGTCTTTCCAGAACCAGGGCCTGCCAGAAGCATCATGGGACCCTGGTCATGCATAATCGCCTTTTCCTGTGCTGAATTCTTCTTCATGTTTTATTTCAATTTCTCCACGGCTGCCTTGATTCTTGCAAGACTCTCTTCTTTTCCGAGAATCTCCAGGATTTCCGTTGCACCTGCCGGAGTCATCTGTTTACCGGAAAGTGCGGTACGGATCGGCCATAAAATCTGACCGTTTTTATAACCATTTTCTTTTGCAAAACCGCAAAGAAGTTCATAAAGTGCATCATTGGTATAATCTTCCTGATTTTCCAGGACCGGAAGGATTTTTTCCAGAACTTCCAGGGAAATCTCCGGGTTTGTTTTCATTTTCTTATGCGTGTACATAGAAATGTCATATTCCGGTACTGCTTCAAAGAAATCAATCAAAGCAGGAATATCCGGCAGTACTTCAATTCTTGTTTTTACCATATTGGCAATCTTCTTCAAATCCAAATCTCTGGTAATCACCTGTTTGATATAGGGCAGTGCCATTTCATAGAACTTATCCTCATCCATGGCTTTCATGTATTCCCCATTCATCCATTTCAATTTCTGAATATCAAAAACAGCCGGAGATTTGCTCATATGACGGTAATCAAATACTTTCACCAGTTCTTCCAGAGAGAAGATTTCCTGGTTGTCTTCCGGGCACCATCCGAGAAGAGCCACATAGTTTACAATAGCTTCTGTTAAGAATCCCTGCTCCAGTAAGTCTTCATAAGAAGAATGTCCGGAACGTTTACTCAGCTTCTGATGCTCCTCATTTGTGATCAGAGGGCAATGCACATAAGTAGGGATCTCCCATCCAAAGGCTTCGTAGATACGGTTATACTTTGGTGAAGAAGATAAATATTCATTTCCTCTTACCACATGGGTAATTCCCATAAGGTGGTCATCCACAACATTGGCAAAGTTGTAGGTTGGGAATCCGTCTGATTTGATCAGAATCAAATCATCTAATTCATTATTTGGAACCGTAATATTTCCATAGATTTCATCGTGGAATGTTGTAGTGCCTTCTGTAGGCATATTGAAACGGATAACATGTGGTTCGCCTGCATCCAGTTTTGCCTGTACCTCTTCTTTGCTTAAATGAAGGCAATGCTTATCATAGACTGCGATTTCCTTCTCTCCTACACTGGACTTTAAAGATTCCAGACGCTCTTTTGTACAGAAGCAGTAATATGCATCTCCCTGATCAATAAGCTGTTTTGCGTATTTTAAATAAATTCCCTGTGCATTTCTTTCACTCTGTACATAGGGACCGTATCCTCCGTCTTTGTCCGGACCTTCGTCATGGATCAATCCTGTTTTCTCCATGGTTCTGTAAATGATTCCAAGAGCCTCATCTACAAATCTTTCCTGGTCTGTATCTTCAATACGAAGCATAAAACTTCCGTTTTCATGTTTTGCAATTAAATATGCGTATAAAGCTGTTCTTAAATTTCCAACATGCATTCTGCCTGTGGGGCTTGGTGCAAATCGTGTTCTTACCTGAGTCATGAACCATCATCCTTTCTTTTTCTTATTTCTGTACCAGATGTACCGCAAAACCGCCGATTTCTTCTTTGATATATACAGCAATCATCTTATCATTTTTATATTTCGCTGTTTCCATATCAAATTCCACACCCTGATTCTGAAGATATTCCACAGCTTTTGCCACATCTGTAGTTCCTACTGCAATGTGACCATTCTTTCCAAGATAAGGGGTTTTCATTGCTTCCACTGCTGTTCCTGCAAATACAGAACTATTTCCCACTTTCTTTGTAAAACCAAAAATCGCATCAAATCTGCCTGCCACATCACAAGCCTCTTCTTCGCTATTACAATTAATGCCAACATGACGCAGTTCAAATCCTAATTCTTCTAATGTTGCCATATCCAAATCCTCCTTCATTTTATTTTCCATACTCTTTGTATGGACTCATCCTATATAGAATACAAAAACTTCCCGGAAATAGCAATCCTTTTCTTTACATAAAAAAAGCAGCCCATGAAAATTCACTGCTCATGAACCGCCTCTTGTTCTTATTTTATTCTTCTACACCAATCTTTTTCAGATAATCAATAACAGCACCAACTGTTGTCAGTTCCTGTAATTCTTCGGAAGGAATTTCTACAGAATATTCATCTTCCAGAGCCATAACCAGTTCAAATAAATCTAAGGAATCTGCTCCCAGGTCTTCTTTAAAAGAAGTTTCCGGCTGAATGCTTTCTGCTTCACAATTTAACTGCTCCGAAATAATCTCTCTCATTTTTTCTAACATCATTTCATATCTCCTTTAAATAAAATACATGATTAACTTATATTATTTTGATGTTCAAAGTATATCTTCTTTTCTTCTGTTTGTCAACCCTTTTATTTTGTAAATTTAATCCGCCTTGACACACTAAGGGCAATCCCCATTTCTGCCATCAGGAACAAGATGGACGTACCTCCGTAGCTGACAAACGGAAGGGTAATACCTGTGGTTGGAATCCAGTTCAAAACTACACAGATATTCAGGATAACCTGAAGGGCAATATGTATCATAATACCACTTACCATCAAGGAACCATAGAAATCAGGTGCGTTCTGTGCAATAAAAAACAGACGGTACAAAAGATATCCAAACAGCCCGATTACAATCAGACCGCCAAACACTCCAAGCTCTTCACATACAATGGAAAAAATCATATCGTTCTGTGCTTCAGGTACAGGCCCCAGCTTCTGCACACTGTTTCCAAGACCTTTTCCGAAAAATCCCCCACTTCCGATTGCATACAATGCCTGCATGATCTGGTATCCTCCCTCAGAAGAGTACTTCTGTGGATTCAGCCATACCAGCACACGCTCCAGACGGAAACTGTCCACATTGTTCATATCCTGCACCATCTCTCCCAGTGTCACCTGGAGGATAATCCGCAAAAGAATGATGGCAATGCCGCCAAGAATGGCAATGCGTATAAACAGCCGCTGATTCGGATGGGCAACAAAAATCATCAGTGCAGTAATGCCGGCAATAATAATCGCTGTACTTAGGTTTTCCGTGAAATAAAAAGCTGCAAATGCCAGCCCTGCCCCGTAGGCCACCAGCTTCCAGAAGCCTGCTCTTGTGGCTACTTCTTTTCCCATCTTCATGATCAGACAGGGAATAAAGGCAATCGCTGCAATTTTCGCCACCTCGGCTGGCTGGAACTGTAATACTTCGGTTCCAAGCCTAAGCCACCGCTTTGCACCATTTACCTCTACCCCAAGAGGGGTGTACTTTACCAAAGCCATCAAAATCAAAGAAAACCAGTAGATAAATCCACTGATATAATACAGCAAATGGTAATCAAACAAAGAAATCCCCAAAGCAATGATAATACTCGCTACACTAATGATCGCCTGTTTAGCGAAAAAGTTCATATCATTTCCATACTTTATCTGTGAAGTATAGGCACTGGTGCTATAAAGCATGACCAGACCAAAACAGGTCAGCAAAATTACCGCAGCAATCAGATTATAATCGAAATACTGGGATTTTTGTCCTGCTCTATTCTTCTTTTTTGCCATTTTTATCCTCCTGCTATATTCCAAGTGCATAGCTTAACAGTTCCAGATAACCTTCCGGAGTTCCGCTTTCCTGCTTCTGCACCTTGCGGACCATGACCGGATCGTCGGTAATCATATTGTCAACACCCATGTCTATCATCCGCCTTGCATCTCCCTTATAATTCACTGTCCAGGCATGCACTTCTTTTCCAAGGGCATGTGCTTCCTGAACAAAGTCCTCATCCACATATGTGTATTTTACACTGAAAAAATCCGCTGCTGATACTCTGGAAATACTTCCATACGTCATAGTCATAATATAACCTGTACGGATTTCCGGTGCTGATTTTTTTATCTGTTCCAGGAAACTATAGTTCATGGATGTAACAACGCAATGTTCCTGAAAACCTGCCTTTCGGATTGTACGGACCACTTTATTTACAATACCCTTATTTTTACCATTATACTTAATCTCTATATTTAAGTCCAGCTTTCCTTTGCAAAATTTCAGAACTTCTTCCAGTGTGGGGATTTTTTCTCCACGAAACCGCTTATGAAAACTGGTTCCTGCATCCAGCTTTCTGATTTGTACAAGGTTCATTTCCCACACATTTTTACTCACTCCGGCTGTCCTTTTCAAAGAATCATCATGAAGCAAGATCAATTCTCCGTCCTTGGTTTCCTGCACATCGATTTCTGCAAAATCAGCACCGCACTCTATGGAATATTCCAAAGCACTGATTGTGTTTTCCGGTGCTTTTCTGGCACCGCCTCTGTGTGCCGTGATCTCCATATCTCCCATCAATGTTTCCACAGAATTGTCATGGGAAGCAGCCAATCCCGCCAGATAACCTCCCTCTGCCATAATGAATACTGTTGTCAGAACCGCTGCAATCTTTCTTCTCCCCAGCTTGGAATACCACGCATATTGTTTCATAAGTTCATAGACAGAAACTTCCTCGCTTTGAGGCACTCGAAATCTCGCAAAAATTACAGAGACAAACGCCACACTCCCTATCATCTGAACAGCTCCTGCAAAAATCCCAAGAGACATTTCAATATAACTGCTGTAAATCAATACCCTGCTCACTACTCCTGTACCGGCACCGCTTACAGATACCACGGCTGTCATACAGGCCATGGCAAGGAAATAGATCAAAGCAATAAAAACAAGCATGATTCCATGGAGAATCAGGAAACCAAAAAGCACTTTTTTCCACACTCGGCACAATAATCTGATTCCTGCCCGTATTCCTCTCCAGCTCTTCTTTTTTGCAAGAATACAATACGGCAATGCAAATACAAAAAGAAATGAGATGACTAAGATTACCGCAACTCCCAAATACAGCAAGAACGGTGGCTGTACTGCCTTATAAATCTGTCTTGCCGTGTATTCCAGCACACGGATATAAGAAATCTCCCTTGCCATAAAATACAGTGTAAGAAAAGGTGCTGACAATGCAGCACAGAAAATCCAGGATATCTTACTGTGCCGCAAGAAAGAAACCGTTCTCTTGACACCTAAAATCAGGAAATCGCTGGCATATAGCTTTCTTCTCTGATAAGAATATCTGAATCCTACCAGTAATGCAGAAACTTCAATCAAAAAGAAAAGTAAAATCAACAGCAAAATTCCTGTAAAAAGCAGTATTGACAAAGGACTTGCCAGAAATTCCCCATAATTCTCTGCTGTCAGATAGCTGAATTTCTGTTGTTTCAAAGAAAACTCCACGGCTGCATGAACAAGCTGCATTACCAGAAAAAACACGGCAATCCGGTATCCTGTTTCAAACAGCAGAAGACTTCCCATATTATATTTTATGACCATCCATGTTTTTTTCAAACTCTCTCTCATGTATAAACCGCCTGTCTCTCCTGTCTTCTCTGTAATCCATCAGCCAGTCTTATTTTACAGAAACTTTTCTTTCCATGCAAGGGCAGAAAACAGGAATCTTTTCACCAATTATTCTTTTTTCCATAAAATAGTAGTGTAACCAGGCAGTATAGAATCATACCGCCGTAAAATCAGAAAGGTATAGAAAATATGGAATATTATGGAAGGAATCAGATGATGTCACGCTCCTGCCGCATACAGCCCAGAGAAACCAAATGCGGCTGCTGTGACAAGATCGAAGACATGGATATCTATAAACATGCTGACCATTTGCCGCTGACTATGGCTTATGTGCCTATGCAGCACTTTTCCAACACGTTTGCCCTTTGCAAAGGACTGCAGATGGGCACTATTTTCCCAGAACTTTGCAAACCATTCTGTGGAAAGCGAGGTGGATGCAGATGTTGAATCAAAACAATCGTTCCTGTTCCAAAGAGGAACTTCTGAAACGAATTAACGAAATAAGTTTTGCAGTTGTAGAACTTACCCTTTTTCTTGACACGCACCCGGAAAATGAAGAGGCTCTTTCCAGCTTAAAGGAACACTCAGAAGCCAGAAACCGTGCATTGATGGAATATGCCGCACAGTACGGTCCTCTCACTGTCGACACTGCACTGGAAGACTGCAGCCGCAGATGGGACTGGATCATGCAGCCATGGCCATGGGAAGGAGGATGTTAAGTTATGTGGAATTATGAAAAAAGACTTCAGTTTCCGGTAAACATTAAGAAACCGGATGCCAGAGCCGCCCAGGTGATCATCAGTCAATATGGCGGCCCCGACGGTGAAATGGGAGCTTCCATGCGATATCTGTCTCAACGTTTTGCCATGACCAACCGGGTCGCCATGGGAACATTGACAGATATTGGTACTGAAGAATTAGCCCACTTAGAAATGATCGGAGCTATTGTCCATCAGCTTACCAGAAATCTTTCCATGGAAGAAATCGAAAAATCCGGATTTGCCCCTTACTATGTAGATCATACCGTAGGAGTATGGCCTCAGGCCGCAGGAGGAATTCCGTTCAATGCCTGCGAATTTCAGTCCAAGGGCGATCCTATCACTGATTTATTCGAAGATATGGCAGCAGAACAAAAAGCCAGAACTACCTACGACAATATTCTCCGTCTCATTGATGACCCGGATATCATCGAACCTATCCGTTTCCTCCGTATGCGGGAAATCGTACACTTCCAGCGTTTCGGTGAAGTTTTAAGAGCAGTCCAGGAGGATCTGAATTCCAAAAACTTCTACGCATTCAACCCAGGTTTCGATATGCCTTGTATGGCAACCTGTAAAGATTGCAGCAACAAATAATTCTAAAAAAGATTGCTTGCAGGGCGGTCAGAATTTTTCTGTTCTGCCTTGTACAGCAATTTCTTTTTTTTAAAATAATACTGTAAGTTTTTCCCATACAATGCTAAAATAAATACAGAATGTCTGTGCTTTTCATCGGCAGACAAAATTTCAATCGCATTAGGAGGTTTGACTTATGGAATATCGTAACTTTGAAAAACTTGGGGTTTCCCCCTCTCTTCTGGGCTTTGGCTGTATGCGTTTTCCTTTAAACGAAGACGGCTCTATCTGTGAACCTGAAGCAGAAAAAATGCTGGACACTGCCATCGCTGCAGGGGTAACTTACATAGACACTGCTTATCCCTATCACAATGGAGACAGCGAACCGTTCCTTGGACGTGTACTGAAAAAATATCATCGGGAAGACTTTTTTCTGGCTACCAAACTTCCCATTTGGAATGTAAAAACACTGGATGACGCAAAACGTTTATTTCAGGAACAGCTTGACCGCCTCCAGGTAGATTATGTGGATTTCTATCTGCTTCACTGTCTGGACAAGGAAAAATGGCAGACGGTTCTGGACCTTGGATTGATCCCTTATTTTGAAGAAATGAAAGCACAAGGCAAGATTCGCTATTTTGGTTTTTCTTTCCACGACGAATATGAAGTATTTGAAACCATTGCTTCCTATCGTCCATGGGATTTCTGTCAGATTCAGTATAATTATGTAGACACAGAGATTCAGGCCGGTGACAGAGGTTATGCTCTCACTGAAAAACTTGGTATCCCTCTGGTCATCATGGAACCTGTGAAGGGTGGTTCTCTGGCACAGCTTCCTGAAGATGTCACAACACCGTTTTTTAATGCCCGCCCGGACAGCAGTATTTCCTCCTGGGCTCTTCGCTGGGTAGCAAGCAAACCAAATGTAAAAGTGGTTTTAAGCGGTATGTCCACTATGGAACAGGTAGAAGATAATTTACATACCTTTGGAAACTTTGAACCGCTCACAGAAGAAGAATCTGCTATAGTCTCCCAGGTAGCGGAAAATATCAAAAAGCGTACCAAAAACGGATGTACCGGATGTGCTTACTGTATGCCATGTCCGTTCGGGGTAGATATTCCGAAAAATTTCCGCATCTGGAATGATTTCTCCATGTATGGAAATAAAGAAAAGACAAGACAAGCCTTTTTCCAGGAACTGGATGTATCTGCCCGGGCAGATCAGTGCCAGAAATGCGGAAAATGTGAAACCGTATGTCCTCAGTCTATTTCCATCCGGGAAAATCTGGAAACAGCGGCAAAGGAATTATATGCATTAAAAGAGGTGCAGAATCTGTGAGTACTTCATCTTCAGCAACACTTATGACGAAGGGTCCTATCTGGAAAAAGATCATAGCCTTTGCCATCCCTTTATTTTTAGGAAATCTCTTTCAGCAGCTTTACAATACTGCAGATTCCCTGATCGTAGGAAACTTTCTCGGCAGCAGTGCCCTGGCTGCTGTCAGTTCCTCCGGGAATTTGATTTTTCTGATGGTTGGATTTTTCAACGGACTTGCGGTAGGAGCAGGAGTCGTTGTAGCCCGGTATTTCGGTGCCAAAAAATTTGATTTGGTACAGCGTGCTATTCACACCATCATTACCCTTGGATTTTTCTGTGGTATTGCACTCACCTTTGTAGGTGTCATTGCAGCTCCTCAGATTCTGATTCTGATGGGTACTCCTCCGGAAGTACTGCCAAATTCGGTAACCTATTTCCGCATTTACTTCTGCGGTTCTCTGGCTTTTGTCATGTACAACTTTCTGGTAGGAATCCTCCAGGCGGTAGGAGACAGCCGACATCCACTGATGTACCTGATCATCTCCTCTGTGACCAATATCGCTCTGGATCTTATCCTGGTAGCAGGATTCCATTTCGGTGTAGGTGCAGCCGCACTGGCAACAGTGATTTCTCAGTGTTTAAGTGCTCTGCTGTGTTTCCTTCATCTTCTTCGTGGTCCAAAGGAATACCGGATTTATCTGTCTAAGCTCCGTCTGGATTCTTTGCTGTTAAAGCAGATCATCTCTAACGGTCTCCCGGCAGGGCTTCAGAATTCTATTATTTCTCTGGCCAACGTGGTGGTGCAGTCCAATATCAATAAATTCGGCCAGATGGCGGTAGCAGGATGTGGATCCTACAGTAAGATCGAAGGCTTCGCCTTTCTTCCTATTACCTGCTTTGCACTGGCTCTTACCACTTTTATCAGTCAGAACCTGGGGGCAAAAGAATACGATCGTGCTAAAAAAGGTGCTGTTTTCGGGGTCATCTGTTCTGTGGTCACAGCAGAACTGGTAGGCGTAGTCATTTACACCTTTGCCCCTTATTTGATCGCAGCATTTAACAATACACCGGAAGTTCTGTCCTATGGCATTGCCCAGGCTCATACAGCTTCCCTGTTTTATTTTCTTCTGGCGTTCTCACACTGTATGGCTGGAATCCTTCGAGGTGCCGGAAAATCCACGGTACCTATGTTTGTTATGCTGATATGCTGGTGCATCATCCGTGTCACCTATATCACAGTAACGGTGCATTTTATTCCTGATATCCGTGTGATCTTCTGGGCTTACCCTATTACCTGGACGTTAAGTTCCATTGTATTTCTGCTTTATTTTCTTAAATCAGACTGGATACACGGCCTGGAAAAACAGGAACAATAGAATCTATTTAAAAAAGCACTGTGGGTTTTCCGTAATATACGAAATACCACAGTGCTTTTTCTTTCATTCCATCAGACCAAATGATTTTAAATATTCATATATTTCTCCAAAATCAATCTGGCATTCTCCCTCAAAAATCCCAACAGGAACCACATCATGAATTCCATAAATGACCGGATAATTTTCGTGTAAAAAATCATAGACAATCACTTTCATTTTCTCGAAATCCACCATCCAGTATTCCTTCACGCCTGCATTCATATATTTGTTCAGTTTCACAAACATATCTTTTTTTCTGGTGGCTTTTGATAATACCTCCACAACCAAATCCGGTGCTCCCAAAATCGTATTTCCAGACAATCTGCCGGCGTCGCACAATACCAGGACATCTGGCTGTACAATGGTTTTGTCATCGCCGTCTAGCTGTACATCAATAGGAGAATACATGGGAAGGCAGTGCCCTTTCCTGCTTCTGATATATCCTCGTAATACAGCATAAATTTCTCCTCCTACCACCTGATGAATCCCTGTGGGAGCTGCCATATCATAGAGTACACCGTCAATCAGTTCCATCCTCTGATCCTCCGGCAAAGCACGGTAATCCTCTACCGTATATTCTCCCTGCTTTTTTACTCCATAAACCGCAGCAGCCTCTTTGACAAAAATTGCTTCCTTTTTCTGAAAAACCTGCTCCAATGCACACAGCGTATCATATCTGGGTGATGCTGTTGCACCACTGAATACCTTTTGCACGGTTCCAAGGGGCACACCGGAAAGCTCTGCAATCTGTTCATAAGTATATCCAAGCTCCCGTTTTCGTTCCTTCATCTGTTCCAGATTCATATTCCCATCCCCTTTCAACATTTACCCGTCTGTTTTGATGTGGATATTATAGCATATTAGTTTTCCATTCTCAATCCTTTTTCACTTATTTTTTCCATTTTATTTCCATTTTCTATCCATTTAGATCATTCTGGAACACATGAAAATTCTATCAGAATCTCAAACCACTCGTCTTTTTGTTCTGCTCTGATATCTCCCTTCATTTTCAGCACAAATCCCTTTGCAATGGAAAGCCCCAGTCCTGTAGAACTTTTACTCCTGGCCTGATCTGCTTTATAGAAGCGGTCAAATACCCTGGATACTTCTATTTCTTCCCCTTCTTCCATCTGATTGCGAAACACCAGTTTCATTCTCTCCCCTTGTTTTGTAAGGCATACCTCAATTTCTTTGTTTCCATGATCCAGGACATTTTTTATAATATTCTGGATTACTCTTCGCAATGCCTGGGCATTTCCCTGTATTACTACAGGTGTGTCTGTAAGATTAAATTTGGGTGTGATTCCACGGCTCACCCAGTTGTCGTAATAAGAAAACATGGTTTCTTTTAAAACCTGTCCAACATTTACCGGCTCCAACTTTAATTCATAGGTCTCATTTTGTAATTTGGTATAAGTAAATAATTCTTCCAGCATTTCTTTCAGGCTTACAGTGCGTTCCTGTATGATTCCAAGATAACGCTGCCTCTCCTCTTCTTTCTCGGCGTGTTCAAGAAGCTGGAAATATCCATCCAGGGAAGTCAGTGGTGTCCTGATATCATGAGAGAGATTGGTATAAGTGTCTGCAATCATCTGTTCCTTGCGAAGATACTCTGCCTGCTCTTTTTTTTGTTTCTGAAGCAGTTCATTTAAAAGCCTCACAAGTTCTCCCGTATGCCCCCAGTTTATTTCTTTTGTAATGAGCATATTGGTTTCCTGTTCTTTCAGAAAACGAAGTTGGCGGCAGATATCCCGTACCTGCCGCTCATAGCTTACCAATATGCTTATTAAAATTATAATCAATAAAATTAATATGATGTTGGGGTCAAAACCATAAATAAATTTAATCCTATTCCTTATAGTACCT
>NZ_CANTKB010000013.1 GCF_947654165.1 uncultured Blautia sp. | reverse complement strand
TTAAAAATGTCCATTGGGGCAATTATAAGAAACGCCCGAAAATAATACGCTTACGAATGTTTTCTTTTATGGGGTGTATGAACAAACTTAATTCTGTTTTTTCTCTGTTTCAGCCATCATCATAGCACGAACTTTTAATGGAAGTCCGAATAATGTGATGAATCCGTCTGCGTCATGGTGATCATATAAATCTCCTGTTGTGAAAGATGCCAGAGATTCATTATACAGGCTGTATGGAGAAGTAGTTCCGGCTTTGATGATGTTTCCTTTGTAAAGCTTGAATTTTACTTCGCCGGTCACGTATTTCTGAGTAGATTCCACAAATGCCTGAAGAGCCTCACGAAGTGGTGTGAACCATTTTCCTTCGTATACGACCTGAGCAAACTGGCTGCCTAATTTTTTCTTCATTTCCATAGTTTCACGGTCTAAAACCAGTTCTTCCAACTGTGCATGTGCTTCCATCAGGATGGTTCCGCCCGGTGTTTCGTATACACCACGGGATTTCATTCCAACTACACGGTTTTCAACGATATCAATGATACCGATTCCGTTTTCACCACCGAGACGGTTCAGTTCTGTGATGATCTCGGAAACCTTCATTGCTTTTCCGTTTAAAGTTTTCGGTACACCGGCTTCAAAGGTCATAGTAACCTCTGTCTCTACATCCGGTGCTTTCTGAGGCGGAACACTTAAGACAAGAACCTGGTCATAGTTCGGTGCCTCAGCAGGGTTTTCCAGTTCCAGTCCTTCGTGGCTGATATGCCATAAGTTCCGGTCACGGCTGTAGCTGTGGCTTGCATCAAAAGGAAGATGGATGCCATGAGCTTCGCAGAATGCGATTTCATCTTCACGGGACTGCATGGTCCAGATATCAGTCATACGCCATGGTGCGATGATTTTGATGTCAGGAGCCAGAGCTTTGATTCCCAGTTCAAAACGAATCTGATCATTTCCTTTTCCTGTCGCTCCGTGACAGATAGCAACGGCATTTTCTTTTCTTGCGATTTCAACAAGACGTTTTGCGATGACAGGACGAGCCATAGAAGTTCCCAGAAGATATTTATTCTCGTATACGGCACCAGCCTGTACACATGGAGTGATATACTCATCACAAAATTCGTCTACCACATCTTCAATATATAACTTAGCGGCACCGGATAATGCGGCACGTTCTGCCAGTCCGTCTAATTCAGCTCCCTGTCCGCAGTTGATGCAGCAGCAGATAACATCGTAATCAAAATTTTCCTTTAACCAGGGAATCAGTGCTGTGGTGTCTAATCCGCCGGAATATGCTAAAACAACTTTTTCTTTCATTTTAAAATCCTCCCGAAATTTTATTTATCCATAAGCCCGGAGGCTTGTTTTTTTCACTAAAGGTACTATACAACATTTATCATAATTATGCAATAGGAAAAATGATAAAAATCAAAAAAAATTTATGTGCATATATCTGAAAAAACGAAAATATAAGGAAAATACTACATATTATAAGGAAAAGAACAAAAGAAAAAATTTAAAAATATACTTGCATAATTGAAAAGGTGGATGTATAATTATTCAAAAATTTAAAGAATTATACAAAGAAAATATAAGGAGAGAAATTATTGCACAGGTGATAAAAATAGAGTATCATGTGCAGTAAGAAGATAATGGATTGGAATAATAAGGAAAAGAGAGGATGGGAAGAATGATAAAAGCAGGTATTATAGGTGCCACCGGATATGCAGGAGGAGAGCTGGTACGTCTTTTAATGGGGCATAAAAATGTGGAAATTAAATGGTACGGTTCCAGAAGCTATATTGATAAAAAGTATTATGAAGTATATCAGAATATGTTTGAGATTGTAGAAGATACCTGCCTGGATGATAATATGGAAGCTTTGGCGGAGCAGGTAGATGTTATCTTTACAGCAACTCCTCAGGGACTGTGTGCATCCATGGTAAATGAAGAGATTCTGTCTAAGGTAAAAATCATTGATTTAAGTGCAGATTTCCGGATAAAAGATGTAAAAGTTTATGAAGAATGGTACAAAATTCATCATCCGTCGCCTGAATTTATCGGCGAAGCTGTCTACGGGCTTTGTGAAATTAACAGAGAAAAAGTGAAAAAAGCCCGTCTGGTTGCAAATCCGGGATGTTATACAACCTGCAGTATCCTGACTTGTTATCCGCTGGTGAAAGAGGGATTGATCGATCCGGATACGCTGATTATTGATGCAAAATCAGGTACTTCCGGTGCGGGAAGAGGGGCAAAAATTGACAATCTTTTCTGTGAAGTAAATGAAAATATGAAGGCTTATGGTGTGGCAAATCACAGACATACACCTGAGATTGAAGAACAGTTAGGATATGCAGCAGGGCGTGAGATTTTGCTGAATTTTACACCTCATCTGGTTCCCATGAACCGTGGGATTCTGGCAACTGCCTACGCAAAACTGACCAAAGAAGTAACCTATGAAGAAGTAAAAGAAGTCTATGATAAATACTATAAAAACGAGAAATTTGTACGTGTTTTAGAGAAAGATATGTATCCTCAGACCAAGTGGGTAGAGGGAAGCAATTATGTGGATGTGAATTTTAAAATTGATCCAAGAACACATAGAATCATCATGATGGGAGCAATCGATAACCTGGTAAAAGGTGCGGCAGGACAGGCAGTACAGAATATGAATCTGATGTTTGGAGAAGAAGAAACAGAAGGATTAAATCTGGTTCCTATGTTTCCGTAAATAGAAAAAAATCAGAAAGAAGGACAATAAAATGAAGATGATTGATGGAGGAGTAACCTCTGCGAATGGATTTCAGGCAGCAGGGATTGCAGCAGGGATAAAAAAAGGAAATACGAAAGATATGGCTATGATATACAGCGAAAAGCCATGCAATACAGCAGGAACCTTTACCACCAATGTGGTGAAGGCAGCACCTGTAAAGTGGGATCAGAAAGTAGTCTATGAATCAGCTTATACCCAGGCTGTTGTGTGCAACAGCGGTATTGCAAATGCATGTACAGGAGAAGAGGGATATGGTTACTGCAAGGCAACAGCGAAGGCAGCAGGGGAAGTCTTAAATATCCCGGAAGAAGCAGTGCTGGTTGCATCTACAGGAGTGATTGGGCAGCAGCTTCCCATGGGGAAAATAGAAGAGGGTGTGAAGAATCTGGTGCCGGTATTGTCGGAAACAAGACAGGCCGGAATCCTGGCAGCAGAGTCGATTATGACCACAGATACTGTAAAGAAAGAAGCGGCTGTGGAAGTGGAAATATCCGGAAAAACTGTGACCATCGGAGGTATGTGCAAAGGTTCGGGAATGATTCATCCGAATATGTGTACCATGCTGGGATTTGTTACCACAGATGCTGCAATCGATAAGAAATTGCTTCAGGAAGCACTAAGTGAAATTGTTGAGGATACCTATAATATGATCTCTGTTGACGGAGATACTTCCACCAATGATACGGTTCTGGTCATGGCAAATGGGATGGCACAAAATCCTGTGATAACAGAGAAAAATGATGATTATGAGACCTTTAAAGAAGCTCTTAAATATGTAAATACGAGTCTGGCAAAGCAGATTGCAGCAGACGGAGAAGGTGCCACAGCTCTTTTTGAAGTGAAAATCCTGGGAGCAGAGAGCAAGGAACAGGCCGTGACTTTAAGTAAATCAGTGATCACATCCAATCTGACAAAGGCAGCTATTTTCGGTCATGATGCCAACTGGGGACGGATTCTCTGTGCTATGGGATATTCAGGGGCAGAGTTTGATCCGGATAAGGTAGATCTGGTATTTGAAAGTAAAGTGGGACGTATTGAGATTATTAAAAACGGTGTAGCGGTGGATTACAGCGAGGAAGAAGCAACAAAAATTCTTTCGGAAAAACATGTGACCGCTATTGCAGATATAAAAATGGGACAGGAGACAGCAACTGCCTGGGGCTGTGATCTGACCTATGACTATGTGAAAATTAATGCGGATTATCGTTCATAAACAGATGGAGGGACACGGAGATGGTGAATCAAAAATATCTTGAAAAAGCAGAAGTTTTAATTGAGGCACTTCCATATATTCAACGTTTTAACAGAAAGATCATTGTAGTAAAATACGGTGGGAGTGCCATGGTGGATGAACAGCTTAAGAAAAGCGTTATCCAGGATGTAGTACTGTTAAAATTAGTTGGATTTAAGCCGATCATTGTTCATGGAGGCGGCAAAGAAATCAGCCGTTGGGTGAGCAAGGTTGGAAAAGAACCACAGTTTATCAACGGGCTTCGTGTGACAGATGAAGAGACTATGGAGCTGGCAGAGATGGTTCTTGGAAAGGTAAATAAGGAACTGGTCAGTCTGGTGGAATCCCTTGGTGTAAAGGCTGTAGGAATCAGTGGAAAAGACGGAGGATTGCTGAAGGTAGAGAAGAAATATTCAGGTGGTCAGGACATTGGATTTGTGGGAAATATCACAGAAGTAAATCCAAAGATCCTTTCCGATCTGTTGGATAATGACTTTCTTCCCATTGTATGTCCCATCGGTATGGATGAAGATTTTCTGACGTATAACATTAATGCGGATGATGCAGCCTGTGCGATCGCAAAGGCAATGAAAGCAGAAAAACTGGCATTTCTTACCGATATTGAAGGTGTTTATAAGAAGCCGGAAGACCCGGAAAGCCTCATCTCCAAATTATTTGTTAAGGATGCAAAAGAATTGATCAACAATGGAAATGTAGGGGGCGGCATGATACCGAAATTGCAGAATTGTATCGATGCTATTGAGCAGGGAGTTTCCAGAGTTCATATTCTGGACGGAAGGATCAAACATTGCCTGCTTCTGGAAATCTTCACCAATAAAGGAATCGGAACCGCTATCTTGAGAAAGGAAGGAATACAGCATTATGATGTGCAGTAAAGAGTATATAGAGCGTGGAGAAAACGCTGTTTTACATACGTATAACCGCTTTCCGGTGGTACTGGAAAGAGGAGAAGGCGTGCGTCTGTATGATCTGGAAGGAAAGGAATATCTTGATTTTGGAGCAGGGATTGCAGTGTTTTCTCTTGGGTATGGGAATCAGGAATATAATCAGGCTTTGAAGGATCAGATTGATAAACTTCTGCATACCTCCAACCTGTACTATCATGTGCCCATGGCAGAAGCAGCAGAAAAACTTCTGAAGGCATCCGGACTGAGCCGTGTATTCTTTACAAACAGTGGTACAGAGGCGGTTGAGGGAGCTATTAAGGCTGCCAGAAAGTATGCCTGGTTAAAAGACGGAAACACGGATCATGAGATTATTGCCATGAAACACTCTTTTCACGGAAGGAGCATGGGGGCATTGTCTGTGACAGGAAACAGTCATTATCAGGAACCTTTTAAGCCGTTGATCGGTGGAATTAAGTTTGCGGATTTCAATAATCTGGACAGTGTGAAGCAGCAGATCACAGAGAAAACCTGTGCGATTATTTTGGAAACAGTACAGGGAGAAGGAGGAATTTATCCTGCAGAACCTGCCTTTTTAAAAGGGCTTCGAAAACTGTGTGATGAAAAGGATATTCTGCTGATCCTGGATGAGATTCAATGTGGTATGGGAAGAACCGGAAGTATGTTTGCATTTCAGGATTATGATGTTATGCCCGATATCATGACCAGTGCAAAAGCTCTGGGCTGTGGTGTTCCGGTGGGTGCCTTTGTGCTCAACGAAAAGACCGCAAAAAACAGTCTTGTACCCGGGGACCATGGAACAACGTACGGAGGAAATCCATTTGCCTGTGCAGCAGTGAGTAAGGTGTTTGATCTGTTTGAGGAACAGCAGATTCTGGAACATGTGAAAAAGATCACACCATATTTTGAGGAAAAACTGGATCTGCTTGTGGATAAGTATGAATTTTTGACAGCCAGACGTGGAAAAGGTCTGATGCAGGGGCTTGTGGTGACAGGAAGACCGGTCGGCGAGATTGTCACAAAAGCATTGGAAAACGGTCTGATCGTAATTTCGGCGGGAAGCGACGTGCTGCGTTTTGTTCCGCCTCTGGTTATTACAGAGAATGACATTGATGAGATGGTGGAAAAACTGGAGAAAAGCTTTTAGCATTAAAAAAGGCCGTGAATATTGACGGAATGGAAAATGTTCGTTATAATGTAACAAAAATAAAACGTTGAATTCGCAGATGGGAATAAGTAATCATTGGTGAAATTTACAGAGAGACATCGGTTGGTGAGAGGTGTTAAGGAAGCTGATGGATGAAATCATCCCGGAGAAGCAAGCTGAACAAAGCAGGTAAGCCGGAGTTGAGCTGCGATATGCAAAGTCGTCCTTTTATAAGGGCGGCTTTTTTGTATGGAAAATTTTGGCACTTCTTGTATGTGAAGGAAAGATTAGGAGGAAAAAATGAAATTGTGAAAGCAAAAAATATTGCTGGTAAGTTTTATGCTGTTTTCGTTATTTTTTGGAGCAGGGAATTCCAAGGGCAGCCTCAGTCCCTTTTGAAATGGCGGTTGCACCGTATCTTCGGCAGATGCATCACTGAAATGGTGTATGGCAGGTTATTCACTGGTATATTTGATGCTGGCATATGTGGGAATGAAAAGTTCCGGCATATATCCTATCCAGGAAAATGGAGCATGGACTTTGTGCTGTATTGTATCACAGCTGTTTGGAGGACCTGGAGCAGTACTGCTGGCAGCCATTTTTACACTGGCATGTCTGACCACTTGTGTAGGATTGATTACGTCTATCTCCCAGTTTTTCTCTGAACTTATGAAAAAATTAAGCTACCGCCAGTGGGTATTGGTGATTTCGGGATTCTCATTTTTAATCTGTAATCAGGGCCTGAATACAATATTGAGTTTATCTGTACCGGTATTGAATGCAATTTACCCCATGTCAATTGTGTTGATCGTATTAGGGCTATGTGATTCTAAAATAAAAAAGAATCCATTTATATATCCGGTCACTATTGCAGCGGTAGGAATTGGAATCATAAATTTCCTGTTGGATTCGGTATAAAATACCGTGATATGTAAATAATTCTTTTATATCGGATGAAACATGGAGGAAAAAACGATGTGGGGAATTCTGGTGGCATTGATTTCAGGAGCACTTATGAGCATCCAGGGAGTTTTTAATACGGAACTTACGAAACAGAGCAGTCTGTGGGTATCTACTGGATGGGTACAGCTTTCGGCTTTTCTTGTCTGCATTGCAGCGTGGTTTTTTACCGGAAGGCAAAGTATTCTGGCACTTGCCGAAGTGGAACATAAATATATTTTGCTGGGCGGTGTGATTGGTGCGTTTATTACAATTACAGTGATTCAGAGCATGTCTGCTCTTGGTCCTGCGAAAGCGGCCATGCTTATTGTTGTGGCACAGCTTGCAGTGGCCTATCTTATTGAACTTATGGGCTTGTTCGGTGTGGAAAAAGCAGGATTTCAGTGGAGAAAACTTATAGGCATGGCAATCGCCATTGCAGGTATCGTGATTTTTAAATGGGAAAAATAGACAAAAACAGCCGGATAAAAACGGCTGTTTTTGTATTTGCCCAGATGTTGAAACTGTGTTACACTTAGTTTACATTTCAAAAACCGTCCCGGCATTTCTGCCGTGTTTTCCAAATGCATGAAAGCGAAAGTAATTTCAAAAGAGGGAAAACCATACAACTGCTGAATTTAGATATTGTAATAAGAACATAAATTCGTTACAATAGAGACAGTTGAACACAGGTTTTCCTTTTTGAGAAAAGAAAGGAGAGGAGAATGTGTGTGAAACAAAAAACAACCTGCGAATACTTCTTTTTCTGTTTTTGTTTTGCGGAGTATTTTTGTGTTCCTGTAAAAAACAGGGGACAGAGATGATTGTAGAAAATACAGAGCAGACGATAGAGGAAGAAATACCTGAAAAGCCGGTTTATATATGGGTGGATATCAGCGGAGCTGTAAACAACCCAGGTGTATATAAGCTGGGGGAAGGTGCAAGACTGTTTGAAGCTGTAGAGGCAGCCGGAGGTTTTACGAAGGAAGCAGATTCCCAGTGGCTGAACCAGGCATTGGTCTTGACTGATGGAGAGAAAATCCAGGTCTACACCAAAGAAGAGACTGAAAGCATGAGAGCGGCAGGTGCGTTCACGGAAAAGGGTGCACCCGGGGTAGATGAAAAAGGCAGTCAGGGAGCAGAACAGGCAGGTAAAATCAATTTAAATACAGCAACCCTGGAAGATTTACAAAAAATTCCCGGGATTGGAGAGGTGCGTGCCAGAGCTGTTTTGACTTACAGGGATGAGATCGGGAGATTTCAGACGATTGATGAGATACAGCAGGTACCTGGCATCAAAGGAAAAACCTATGAGAAAATTGCTGATTACATATGTGTGGACTAAAAATGGATAAGGAGAAGAACAATGAGCAAACGAATTCTTGTAGTGGATGATGAAAAGTTAATTGTGAAGGGAATCCGATTCAGTCTGGAGCAGGAAGGAATGGAAGTAGATTGTGCTTATGACGGAGAGGAAGCCCTGGAGAAAGCAAAATCAAAAGAATATGATATGATCCTTCTTGATATTATGCTTCCGAAACTTACCGGGCTGGAGGTATGCCAGCAGATCCGGGAATTTTCCAGTGTTCCTATTATCATGCTCACTGCCAAGGGAGAGGATATGGACAAGATTCTCGGGCTGGAGTACGGGGCAGATGACTATATCACAAAGCCATTTAATATTCTGGAGGTAAAGGCCAGAATTAAAGCGATTATGAGAAGAGCACAGAAAGAAGAGAAAAAAGAAAACACAGATAAAAAGCTGGTGATCGGTGATCTGAAGCTTGATTGTGAAGGAAGACGGGTGTTTATTGCCGGAAAAGAAATCAATCTTACGGCAAAGGAATTTGATGTACTGGAGCTTCTGGCAAAAAATCCCAATAAGGTGTACAGCCGTGAAAATCTGCTGAATCTTGTATGGGGCTATGAATATCCGGGAGACGTGCGTACAGTGGATGTACATATCCGCAGATTAAGAGAGAAAATCGAGACGATTCCAAGTGACCCGAAATATGTTCATACAAAATGGGGAATCGGATATTATTTCCAGGGATAGTAAACTATGAAAGAAAAAATGAAACAGTCCTTTTTTAAAAGTCTTAGATTCCGCATTATGGTCTTGTTGGTGATCATTGGTATTGTTCCCTGTCTTATTATTGAGAAGGTGATCGTCAGCAGTTACGAAAGCAGGGCTGTGGAGCTTAGGAAAATCAATGTAAAGAATCAATGTGATATTCTGGGAAATCAGCTTATGAAAGAAGGATATCTGGAATACCAGCAGTCAGATATGATCAATGGCGAATTATCTTTGCTGTCTGCAGTATATAATGGAAGAATCCTCATTATTAACAGGAGCGGCCGTATTGTAAAGGATACCTATGATATTGATGAAGGAAAATATATGATATCTGAAGAGGTCATCCAGTGTTTTGATGGTGTGGATACCAGCTATTATGATCAGGGGAATGATTATATTGAGCAGACCGTTCCGCTGAAATATGCAAAGAGCAAAGAAGTAGCCGGAGTCATGTTGGTCAGTACTTCCACAGGAGAAATCAGAGACAGTATTGAGATTCTGGAGCACAGGGGAAATCTTTTGATGTTGGCAATCAGTGTTCTGGTGCTGCTTTTGGGATTTGTTCTGTCGAAGAGTCTGGTCAAACCGTTTGGTCGTGTGAGCAAGGCGATTGAAGAACTGACAGACGGATATCTGGACGAGGAGATTTCTGTTCCGGATTACACAGAAACGCAGGTGTTGAGCAGTGTGTTTAACAAAATGCTGAAAAGGATGAAGGTGCTGGATGATTCCAGACAGGAATTTGTAGCAAATGTGTCCCATGAACTGAAAACACCTATGACCTCTATTAAAGTTCTGGCAGATTCTCTGGTAGGACAGGAAAATGTTCCTGTTGAGCTTTATCAGGAATTTATGCAAGATATCACGGTAGAAATTGACAGGGAAAATAAAATTATTACAGACCTTCTGTCTCTGGTGAAGATGGACAAAAAGGCTTCTGAACTGAATATTGAAAAAGTGAATATTAATGAACTGATGGAAAGTATTCTGAAACGTCTCAAACCAATTGCGGACGAGAAGAAAGTAGAACTGGTATTGGAAACTTACCGTCCCATTGTGGCAGAGGTTGATGAGGTGAAGCTGAGTCTCGCATTATCGAATCTGGTAGAAAACGGCATCAAATATAACGTGGAAGATGGCTGGGTGCATGTGACTCTGAATGCAGACCATAAGTATTTCTATGTCACAGTCGCCGATTCAGGAGTAGGAATTCCGGAAGAAGCGATTGACAGAATCTTTGAACGTTTTTACAGGGTGGATAAATCCCATTCCAGAGAAATTGGAGGAACAGGTCTTGGACTTGCAATTACAAGGAATGCTATTGCCATGCACAGAGGGGCAGTGAAGGTAAAAAGTGAAGAGCTAAAGGGAACCACGTTTTCTGTGCGTGTTCCGTTAAACTATATTGCGTAGGGGGATACGGAAATGAAAAAATGGAAAAGAGCAGCCGTCATACTGGCAGTCTGTATGGTTTCCGGAATCCTGGGATGCAGTGAGGAGAAGGGACAGGAAAGCCAGGCGGCAGAATATCATATGTATTATGTTTCGCCAAAGGAAACAGCATTAGAGACAACGGAATATATTCCAAAAGAGAGGACCGCAAGTGCTATGGTCCAGGAGGTTTCGGGCATGCTGTCGCAGGGGATGGAAGAGGATGGATATCTAAGCCTTCTTCCTGAAAATGTAAAGATACAGGATATCACTTACGAAGGTCAGACAGTATCTGTTAATTTTAACAGTGAATATAAAAACATGAAAAATACGAGGGAAATCCTGGCAAGAGCAGGAATCGTCAAAGCCTTTACGCAGATTCAGGGAGTGAGTGATGTGGAATTTTTCTGCGAGGGAGAGCCTATGACAGATGCGGCCGGGGTGCTCATTGGTAAAATGGATAAGAATACATTTGTAGAAAACAAAGGGGAAAATATTAATTCTTATGTTCATACCAGTCTGAACCTGTACTTTGCAGATGAGAATGGAGACAGCCTGAAAAAAGAAAATATTTCGGTTTATTACAGCAGTAATGTTCCTCTTGAACGGGAAGTTGTGGAAAGACTTTTAAAAGGTCCTAAAACAGAAGGATTAAAGCCTACTTTGTCACCAAATACCAACATATTAGGGGTTTCCATTGTGGAAGGGATTTGCTATGTGAATCTTGACAAAAGTTTTCTTTCGAATTCTATGGATGTACAGGAAGAATTACCTATTTATTCTATAGTGAATTCTCTGACGGATGCATGCAATGTCCGTGGAGTGCAGATTTCCGTGGAGGGTGAGACTGCGGTTAATTTCCGGGAAAGTATGAAATTAGACCAGATTTATCATGCGGATTACCGTCTGACAGAGGAAAATCAAGGAGAGAAAGAAGAAAAGGAATGAGAAAAAGGCCGTTATGTATAGCAGCTCTTGTATGGGCGGCTGTTGTGTGGCTTCTGGGAAGTGTGGGTGTGCCTGGATTTGGGCACAGCTCACCGGCTTTCCCTGAGGGGGAGGCAAGAGAATCCGCTTTGGTTGCGGGAAATGTTTATAAGCTTGATATCAATGAAAAGCAAACTGTGTTATATCTGAAACAAACAATTCTAATAAAACAAACAAATCGTTCTGCTGTTCAGCAGGAATATCCTTTCGATAGAATAAAAGTGAGAATGAAGAACCAGGAGTCAGCAGTGGAAATATCCATGGGTGACAGGATATTGGTGAAGGGGGATTTAGAAGAAATTCCAATACCGGGAAATCCAGGACAGTTTCACGAGAGAGCGTATTATTATGCCAGAAAAGTAAAATGGTATCAAAAAGGAAAAAATGTTCAGGTTATTGAGAAAGAATGTGATAAAAGCTTAGTGCTTCAGGGAAAAGTTAAACAAGCCATGAGCAATGGAATCAGGAAAGCATTCTCAAAAGAAAAAGCAGGAATCATGGAAGCAATGCTATTGGGAGAAAAAGAAAATATGGAGAAGGAGACGGGATTTTTGTTTCAGATTTTAGGATGCTCTCATATTCTGGCAGTATCCGGACTCCATTTATCTGTAATGGGAGGCGGGATGTTCCGGCTGCTTAGAAGATGTTCTGTGCCGTTTGGCGGTGCAGCAGGGATTTCGGCACTTTGTATGTTTTTTTATGGTGGAGTCACCGGAAATAGTGCGTCTGTTTTACGGGCAGCGATTATGTTTGCTGTATTTATGGGAAGCTTTATTCTAAAAAGAACGTATGACCTTTTGTCGGCGGTTTCTCTGGCAGCTATTTTACTTCTCTGTGAAAGTCCCTGTTATCTTTATGACAGCAGTTTTTTATTATCTTTTGGAGCAGTGCTGGGAATTGGAGTTGTCTATCCGGTATTTTTTAGTACAAAAGTCAGGGGGATTAGAGATGGGTTTCGCACCACAATTGCAGTATGGTTTATCATATTGCCTTTAACGTTGTACTTTTTCTTTCAAATACCCTTGTGGGGGTCTGTGGTCAGCGTTTTCTTTCTTCCATTGTCTCCGGCACTGCTAATTTTCGGTGCTGCAGCAGGAATCAGCAGCAGCCTGCTGACGGCTGGTATAGGTTTGATATTTGCTTTACCTGCCAGTGGGATTCTGGAAATCATGCTTTGGACAGGAGAAGTTATAAAAGCGTTGCCAGGTGCGTTGTGGAATGCAGGCCAGCCGGATATTTGGCAATGTGTTGTTTACTATGTGGCGGCTGGTCTGTTTCTTAAGAATAAGAACAGAAGGATCGGACAGTTTCTTTATGGGATTGCCCTGGTTTTGCTGCTGTTTCCACTTCCGAAAGGCTCCATGAAGATTACTTTCCTGGATGTAGGGCAGGGAGACTGTGCGTGCATACAGATGGCACAGGGACATTGTTATCTTATCGATGGAGGGAGTACTACAGTCTCAAAAGTAGGAAGATATCGAATCCTTCCTTTTTTGAAAGCATCGGGAATCCGCAAGATTCAAGGCGTTTTTGTATCACATATGGATGCAGATCATGTAAACGGAATCACGGAACTGTTGGAAATGATAATATCAAGAGAGGCAGGGATAGAAATACAAACGTTATTCCTTTCACAATGTTCAGGGACACAGGAACAGATGAGAGAAATAGAAATATTAGGAAAAAAGGCGGGCTGTGAAATCATATACATTCAAAAAGGAAGTCAGATTAAAGACAAAAATCTGGAGATCTATTGCCTGGGACCTGAGCAGGTATACGAGGACAGCAATGAAAGTTCTCAGGTGTTGCACGTTTCATGGAAGGGTTTTGATCTTTTGTTTACCGGTGACGTAGAGGGAGAAGGAGAAAAACGGATATTGGAGAGTTTACAAGAATCGGAGACTGCCTGGGAAGTTTTAAAAGTAGCTCACCATGGCTCTGGGAATTCTACAGGAGAAAATTTTTTGCAGTGTGTAAAACCACAAAAAGCAGTGATCTCCTGTGGGAAAGATAATTCCTATGGTCATCCGCACAGAGAATTACTGGATAGATTGAAGAAATATTCCGGACAGATTCTGCTTACCAAAGAGCAGGGGGCAGTGAGCGTCATTGTGAGAAATCCATCCTTTTCAGAAAAGTAAAATCATGATAAAATGAGCATTAACAGGCAAGTCGGATGAGGAAAAAAGAAAAATCACAGGGAGATAGGAAATGAAAAGTTTACAGGAAGACATTAAAAATCAAAATTTTAAGAAGGTATATCTCCTGTGCGGAGAAGAAGATTATTTAAAGAAACAATATAAAGAAAAACTGAAAGCGGCTCTGGTTCCAGAGGGAGATACCATGAATTTTTCTGTGTTTGAAGGGAAAAAAACAGAGCCAAGGGCTGTGATAGAACTGGGGGAAACCATGCCCTTTTTTGCAGACAGAAGAGTAATTTTTCTGGAAGATACCGGTTTTTTTAAGGGGCAGTGCCAGGAACTGCCGGAATATCTGGGAGAACTGCCGGAATATCTGTGTATGGTATTTGTGGAAAGTGAGATTGATAAACGGAGCAGAATGTACAAGGCTGTAAAAAAATATGGAAGAATCGTAGAATTCGGACAACAGGACAGCAATACATTGATGCGTTGGGTGTTGGGTATATTAAACCGGGAAGGAAGAAAGATTACCAGAAACGATATGGAATTACTTCTCACTAAAACAGGGACAGACATGGGGAATATAGAGCGTGAACTGGAAAAATTAATCTGTTATACCATGGGAAGAGAGGTAATCACCAGAGAAGATATTGAAGCAGTCTGTACGACTCAGATATCCAATCATATTTTTGATATGATACGGGCAGTAACAGAAAAAAATCAGAAAAAAGCCCTGGAGCTTTATTATGATCTGTTATCTTTAAAAGAACCTCCCATGCGGATTTTATTCCTCCTTGCACGTCAGTTTAACCTGATTATGCAGGTAAAAGAACTTTCTGCGGCAGGACATGATCAAAGCAGTATTGCAAAAAAAACAGGACTGCAGCCTTTTATAGTGAGAAATTATGCTGCGTATGCCAGAAGATACAGTACCGAGACTTTACGGGAAACAGTGGAAGAGTGCGTGAATACAGAAGCAAAAGTAAAGACAGGACTGATGACAGATACCATGAGTGTGGAACTGCTGTTAGTGAAGTTCAGCAGTTGATGTTTGCGTTTTCAGGATAAAAAATGCCCCCTGGATGATGACGGTCAACCAGGGGGTTAAATTCATATAATCAATATCTATTAATTATGCAAGTGTGTTTACAGCTTTAGATAAGCGGGAAACTTTTCTTGCAGCAGTGTTTTTGTGATAAACACCTTTTGTAGCTGCTTTATCAATTGTAGAAATTGCATTCTGTAATGCTGCAACTGCTGCTTCTTTATCTTTTGCTGCAACTGCTGCCTCTACTTTTTTGATAGAAGTTTTTACTGCTGATTTAATAGATTTGTTTCTCTCAGCTTTTTTTCTGTTTACTAATACTCTTTTCTTTGCAGATTTAATGTTAGCCAAAGCGTACACCTCCAAATATAATCTTTTCCAGTTTTATTTCCATTTATTTTCATTGGAGAAGGACACGGTATTCTCCAATATTACATGCCTTTTTATTCTAGTTTATTTCTTGAGAAATGTCAATACATAAAATCCCTGAAACTGCAAAAAATGTAAGTAATAAGTATCAGAGAAAGGAAAAGAAACATGGCATTGGGAAGAATTCATACCGATTTAGCATTGGAAACAAAGGAAAAATTTGAAGAAGATCATGTGGAAATCCGGGGTGTAGTAATTGAAGAGGATTATAATGAGGAAAAGGACATTAAGACAACAGTAGTAAAAATAGAGACAGAGAACGGTGCCAAGACAATGGGCAGACCGCAGGGAATCTATATCACCATGGAAGCTCCTAATATGTCGGTGCCGGATGAGGATTATCACAGGGAAATATCGAAAGAATTGGCAAGACATATGAAAACGCTGCTTCCAATGAAAAAAGAGATGAAAGTCCTGGTGGTAGGACTTGGAAACAGGGAGATCACACCAGATGCCCTGGGACCGGATGTTGTAGCAAATCTTAGAATCACAAGACATATCATCCGGGAATATGGTGTCTGCGGAATGGGGGAAGACTACGCACATTCAGTCAGCGGTTTAGTGCCGGGAGTTATGGCTCAGACGGGGATGGAGAGCATGGAAATCATAAAAGGGGTGGTGGAAGAAACCAGACCGGATGTGGTCATTGCCATTGATGCTTTGGCTGCAAGAAGTACAAAAAGACTGAACCGGACGATTCAGATCACAGATACTGGAATCAATCCCGGTTCAGGAGTGGGAAATCACAGAAATGGGCTCAGTGAAGAGACGCTCGGTGTCAGGGTTATCGGCATTGGAGTACCGACGGTAGTAGATGCAGCAACCATTGTCCATGATGCCATGTCCCATTTGCTGGATACGCTGGAGGAAACAGAGCAGAAAGAATTTCTGGAGGAGATGATAGCCCCGTCTCTTCACAGTATGTTTATGACACCAAAAGATGTGGATGAAACCATTAAGCGGCTTTCCTACACTATTTCAGAAGGTTTAAATCTGATATTTGCCAAGGTGGAGGAATAAAAGAAAAGGATTGTCTCATATATAGATATGAGGTGATTGCTTGAAGAAAATAGACAGGGAAAAAGCAGTTTCTGTGGTGCTGTGGATGATGATGATGATCCTTGGAGCGGATATTGTGATAAAAGGATTAAATATGGATGAAAAAACATGGGAGAGGCTGCTGCGAAATGTGCAGCAGCAGGCAATAGAGACGTATTTGCCATCCATTGTGGAGGAAAATCAGAATGAAACAATGGCTTCCTGGATTTTAAACAGGATAGAAGCACAGATTCCGGGGCTGTCTTCGTATATCACACAGGAGCGGGATGATATGGCAGAAGATGATGCCACCAGCAGGAAAATTGTAGAGGAAAATACAGAATTTCTGGAGGCGAAGCTTTTGGAAGAAAATCAGGAAGCCGGACCTCCGGAATCAGGATATGAGAACACGGGAGGGGTAGATGCCCAGAGTGGGCAGGAAAAAAAAGAGCAGCAAACAGCAGCAAATGTACAGGAAAAGGCACCGGTAACAGATATTTCCCTGGAAAAATTTCAGGATTTTGATTTTGTCATGCGTAGTTTTTATACAGTGGATAAAACCACCAGTATGTCCAGTGAACAGTTAAACGCACCGGAGCTGGTACAGATGGATATGCGGATGCAGACCGGAAAAGATCAGCCGCAGATATTGATTTACCATAGTCATTCCCAGGAAGAATTTATTGATTCAATACCGGGAGATCCTTCTACCTCTATTGTGGGAGTTGGTGAATATCTTACGACTCTTTTAAAAGATACATATCATTATAATGTGATCCATGTGACAGATACGTTTGATATTGTAGATGGAAAACTGGATCGGAATAAGGCATATACTTTTGCACAAGAAAGAATCTCTCAGATATTGGAGGAAAATCCAAGTGTGGAGGTGGTTATTGACCTGCATAGAGACGGAGTGCCAGAGGATAAACGCCTGGTGACTAATATCAATGGAAAAGACACAGCAAAAATTATGTTTTTTAATGGACTGAGCAGAACAAATAAAAATGGAGATATCAGCTATCTTCCTAATCCTTATATAAGAGAGAATCTGGCTTTTTCTCTCCAGATGATGCTGGAAGCCAAGAAGTACTATCCTGACCTGGCAAGGACGATCTATCTGAGAGGATATCGGTATAACCTGCATCTTCGGCCCAAGACTCTGCTGGTGGAATGCGGAGCACAGACGAATACGGTGCAGGAGGAAATGAATGCCATGGAGCCCCTGGCGGATATTTTGAATAAGGTTTTGACGGGAACGTGAGAGAAAAATTAAGAAGTATTATTGAAAAGTAGAATAGAAAATGTTATATTGAAAGTTATGAGAATTTAAAAAAATTGTAAAAAACAAGCAATATTTTGAACAGCATAAAACCCAAAGGAAAGAACGGAGGAAGAAAATGCAAGCCATTATTTTAGCAGCCGGTATGGGAAAAAGATTAAAAGAACTGACAAGCAATGCAACAAAATGTATGGTGGAAGTAAATGGTGTCACTATGATAGAGAGAATGCTTTCACAGCTTGAACAACTAAAACTGAACCGCATAGTAGTTGTAGTGGGATATGAAGGTGAAAAACTAATGAAATATATTGATACTTTGAAAATTCATACCCCGATTGTTTATGTGAATAATGAAATATATTACAAAACAAATAATATTTATTCATTATTTATGGCAAAGGATTATCTTGTGGAAGACGATACGCTACTGTTAGAGTCAGATTTGATTTTTGAAGATGCAGTTCTGAAACGTCTGTTGGATAATCCTTATCCGAGCCTGGCTTTGGTAGCAAAGTTTGAGAGCTGGATGGACGGTACGGTAGTGACTCTGGACGAAGAAGATAATATAAAGAATTTTCTTGGAAAGAAAGATTTTGTTTTTGAAGATATACCTAAATATTATAAAACTGTCAATATTTATAAATTTAGTAAAAGTTTTTCAAATAGCCATTATGTTCCGTTTTTAGAGGCATATAGCAAGGCTTTAGGTAATAACGAGTATTATGAACAGGTTTTAAAAGTGATTACTCTTTTAGATAAACCTGAAATTAAGGCAGAACGTTTGGGTCACGAGGCATGGTATGAAATAGACGATGTTCAGGATTTGAATATTGCAGAATCGATTTTTGCAAAGAAAGAAGAGAAGCTGGATAAATTTAACCAGAGATTCGGAGGGTATTGGCGGTATCCGGAAATGCTGGATTTTTGTTATCTTGTGAATCCATTTTATCCGAATCAGAAATTGATGGATGAGATTAAAGCTAATTTTGAAAGATTATTAGGTGATTATCCCTCAGGTATGAATGTTAATAGTCTTCTCGCTGCGAAATATTATGGATTGCATAAGGAACAGGTATGTGTAGGAAATGGTGCGGCAGAGTTAATAAAAGCTCTTATGGAACATTTTAAAGGAAAAGCCGGAATTATTTACCCGGCATTTGAGGAATATCCGCATCGGAAAAAAGAAGAAGACATTGTACCATACTTTGCACAAAAATCAGGATTCCGTTATACTGCAGATGATTTAATGAAGTATTATGAAGGGAAAGAAATCGAAACCCTCGTTCTTGTGAATCCCGACAATCCTTCCGGCAATTATATTGAAAAACAGGATGTGTTAAGACTTGCTGATTGGGCACGAGAGAAAAAAATTACATTGATTATAGATGAATCTTTTGTGGATTTTGCTCAGTCCGAGGAACCTGCCACCTTATTGGAAGAAGAAATCATTCAGAATTATCCGGAACTGATCATCGTGAAGAGTATTTCAAAATCATTTGGAGTACCTGGACTTAGACTTGGACTTTTGGTTTCCGGACAGGAAAATTTAATAGAAAACTTGAAAAAAGATGTAGCAATCTGGAATATTAATTCTTTTGCAGAATTTTTCATGCAGATTTTCGAAAAGTACAAATCCAATTATGAAGAAGCTATGAAAAAGTTTAAACAAGTACGGATGGATTATGTGAAAAGACTTGAGGATGTAGAGAAATTGGAAGTGTTTCCATCACAGGCTAATTATGTGATGTGCCGTCTTACAGGTCAGATAACCAGTAGAGAATTGGCAGAGACCCTGTTGGATAAATATAATATTCTTATCAAAGACTTATCTACAAAAACAGGTTTTGATGGAAAATCTTATATACGTCTGGCTGTGAGACGGCCAGAGGAAAATCAGAAGCTAATTCATGCGTTAAAAGAGGAATTGAGATGAGGAACCGGTAAAACATGGGAAAAGTGAATGTGACAAAGCCATATGAACCAGAAACACTGGAACGCCTGCATAAGGTTCATGTAGAGATGCTAAAAGATTTTCAGCAGGTTTGCAAAAAGCATAATTTACAATATTTTGCTGTATATGGAACAGCAATCGGGGCAGTGAGACATCAGGGATTTATTCCATGGGATGATGATATTGATGTGGGAATGCTCAGAGATGATTTTGAAAAATTTATGATAATTGCAGAAGAAGAATTGGGGGAACACTATCGTGTGATGTCTCCTGCAAAAACAAAACAAAGTGCAGGAAGTGTGGTAAAACTTCAAAGAAAGGGAACTCTTTTTGTCTCAAATCTCACAAAAGATTTTGGATATGAGCAGTGTATCTTTCTGGATATTTTTCCTTTTGATTTTGCAGCACCTACAGAAAAATTAAGAAAAAGGCAGTTGTTTAAAACCACATATTTGGACAGGCTGATTTATCTGTGCGGAACAGCATATCCTTTAATTCCTTTGAAAGGGATTATGGGAAAAGCAGCTTCAAGAATTTGCTGGATGGTACATTATGTATTAAAAATCTTTCATATATCCCCCAGATTTTTATATCAATGTTTTGAAAAAGAATCGGTAAAATATAACATGCAGAAGGGGGAAATGGTTACTTGTTTTGGACAGCCGACTGCTTTGAAAAAAATGTTCCGGTATCAGGATATGTTTCCATTGGAAGAGGTTCCTTTTGAAGATGGAACCATTCATATCCTTCATAATAATGATGAGGCTCTGAGAAAAGTATATGGAGATTATATGCAGATTCCTCCACTTGACAAGCAAGTGAACCATTGTCCGTATATTTTGCAGTTCGAAGGAGAAGAGCCTGTTATAAATGGGTAAGAAATAGGGAGGAGACTGGAATTTGAAGATTATTGCACATAGAGATATTATGGAAATGCAGATATCTCCCAGCCAATGTTTTGATTGGGTAGATTATATATTAAGGAATAAGCACAGCATGAAACTTCCACCGAAAATCAGTATGAAAATGGAAGGTGAGATTTTTTATAACACAATGCCTTCTATATTGCCCAAAGAGAGCATTGCCGGAGTGAAGGTAGTGAGCAGATATCCTAGCCGGATGCCGGCATTGGACAGCCAGATTCTTTTATACAATCTGGATACAGGGGAACAAAAAGCAGTTCTTGATGGGAATTTTATCACCACAATGCGGACAGGTGCGGTGGCAGTACATGCGATTCAATTGTTGGCAGTGAAGAATTTTCAAGAAATCGGTGTGATAGGTGTAGGTAACACTATGAGAGCAGCAATGAAAGTGCTCCTCACACGGTATCCGGATAAAAAAATGAGAATCAAAATAAAGAAATATAAAAAACAACATTTGGATTTTATCGAAGCATTTTCCGGATATCCGAATGTAGAATTTGTTGTGTGTGAAGACTATAAAGAAGTGATTGATGGAAGTGATGTGATTCTTTCAGCCGTCACTTACGCAGAAGAGGATTTTTGCGAGGATAAATATTTTAAAGAAGGTTGTCTGGTAGTTCCAATTCATACAAGAGGTTTTACAAACTGTGACCTGTTTTTTGATAAAGTTTTTG
This sequence comes from uncultured Blautia sp., assembly GCF_947654165.1. Classification (GTDB taxonomy): domain Bacteria; phylum Bacillota; class Clostridia; order Lachnospirales; family Lachnospiraceae; genus Blautia. The sequence goes on along the minus strand of NZ_CANTKB010000013.1, from coordinate 76,913 downwards.
CAGATGATAGAGGTCATGTACAGAATTTTAAGTATTTCAACAAATTCAAAAGTTTTGCAGAGATTTCAGACGTTCTGGAAGGGACTGCAAAGGGGCGTGAAAATGATGAAGAACGGATTCTGGCATACAATATCGGGATATCACTTCATGATATTTATTTTGCAGAACAGATTTATCAATTAGCCAAGATTCAGGGCAAAGGAACAGAATGTAGTCTGGAAGCACCAAAAGATAAGTTTTGGATTTGAAATCAGGAGTGAAACGTATGATAAGAAAGTTATTTATGCCAGATACACATAGCATGAAACAAACTTATATATGGACCATTCTGGCCAGCTTGATTTATGCCGGAAGTTCTTTTCTGATGCAAATGGTGACATCAAAATTTGTTGGAATAGAACAGGCAGGTGTGCTGTCTTTGGCATTAACAGTTGGAAACCAGTTAATGACTATTGGATTCTTTAATATCAGGGCATTCCAGATATCAGATGTTACAGAAAAGTATAAATTTAGCGATTACTGTGTTTTTAGAGTTTTTACCGTAGGTGCCATGCTCCTGGCAGGAGTTATCTGGGGTGCACAAGGGGCTTATACAAATGAAAAAACGGCGGCTATCGAAATACTGGTTCTCTTTAGGGGAGCTGAAGCAGTTTCTGATCTGTTGGAGGGAAGATACCAGCAAAAAGGCAGATACGATGTGGCATGCAGAGGTGTGTTTGCAAAGGATTGTGCAAGCCTGGCAGCATTTTTGATAGTGCTTTTTCTTACCAAAAATCTGATTTTATCCTTAACAGCTCTTGCTGTGGTTTATGTTGCTGCTATTCTTTTTATTGACAGCCATATCATTGGGGCTTTTGGCGGTATATCTTTTTCTTCCACCTGGCAAAGGCAGAAAGGGCTGATTTTAGAGGGACTGCCGTTGTTTATTAATGCGTTTTTAAATGCGTATATTATTAATGCTTCGAAATATGCACTGGAAAACTTTTATGGCTCTGAGATGATGGGACTTTTCTCACCCCTTTATATGATGGCATTTGTAGTGAACATGTTTGCTGCTTTTGTATTAAAACCGATAGTTTCTGTTTTAGCTGAGAAATATGTAAAGAGGGATATGAAAGGTTTCCTGGTATTGATTTTAAGACAGCTCCTTGTGATTGGCATTGTGACATTAGGATGCATCATAGGTGCATCTTTTCTGGGGATTCCTGTACTGAATTTGCTGTATGGTGTAGATTTATCAGAGTATAAAGCAGCGTTGTACCTTATTCTTATCAGCGGAGGTTTTACAGCATTATATCAGCTTTTGCAGTATGGAATTATTATTATGAGACATCAATACAGTACGTTTGTGTGCTGTGGAATTACAGCCATCATTACATATTTTCTCACTCCGTTTCTCACAAAGAAATATGCAATTATGGGTGCGGCTGCCAGTTATAGTATGTCTATAGGAGTTATGTCAGTTTTATTTTTAGTATTTTTTGTTTATTACCTGGTTCGAGATAAAAAGAAACAAAGTGAGGAAAAACATGAGTAGAATCTGTATTTTTGCCTCTCATTATTTCCCATATTTGGGCGGGATTGAGAGATATACGTATAACCTTTCCAAAGCGTTAATGGAATTAGGAGATGAGGTACTGATCGTTACATCCAATGATGTAAAAGAAAAAGAATTTGAAATTATGGATGGAATTGGTGTGCTGAGACTCCCATGTTTTAATGTTATGGGAGGGCGTTATCCTGTGACAAAATGGAACAATGATTTTAGAAAATTATATAAAAAATTGCAGGATAAAGAGTTTGATCTTGTTCTGATTAATGCAAGATTTTATCCACACACTTTGTTGGGAGCCTGGTTTGCAAAAAAGAAGCAAATAAGGTCTATTATTTTAGACCATGGTACCAGTCATATGACAATAGGAAAAAGGTTTCCTGATATAGTATTTGCTGCAGTGGAACATGGGATTACATGCATAGATAAGCTTTTGTGCAAAGAATATTTTGGTGTGTCTAAGGCATGCTGTAAATGGCTGGAGCACTTTCATATTAAGGCAGAGGGTGTTTTGTATAATGCGGTAGATGTGAAGAAAATAGCTGCTATTGCAGAACAGCCAAAAGAGAATTTTAGAGAAAAATACGGAATAGATGAAGACACGGCTGCCATTGTATATACAGGACGTCTTATTAAAGAAAAAGGAATTTTTAAATTAATCCAGGCTGTGGAAGATATAAACTCTTCTTATAAAGTATGTCTTTTTATTGCAGGAGACGGAGAAGAGCTGGAAGCGGTAAAAAAACTGGAAAGTAACAGGGTTAAACCTCTTGGGAGATTGGAATTTGAACAGATTGCCTCTCTTTTAGGACAGGCACAGATTTACTGTCTTCCAACAGAATATCCGGAAGGCTTTCCTACCTCTGTTCTTGAAGCAGCAGCAGCAGGCTGCTACGTGATCACTACCAACCGTGGCGGATCGGGAGAATTGATTCTCGATGAAACCTATGGAAGTATATTGGAAACTGTTACATCAGAATGCCTGAAAGAGGAATTAGAGAGGGTGTTAGAGAATAGTGAGCATAGACAGGAGGCCGCAAAAAAGGCACAGAAAAGAGTGCAGGAATTGTTTACTTGGGAAAAAACAGCAGAAAAAGTTCACGGACTGGGGGAGAGAGGAAAAAGCAAATGAGTACAAAGAAATTAGTCATTATTCCTGCCTATAATGAAAGTGCATGCATTGAAAAAACGGTTCAGGATATTATAGAATATGCTCCGGAATTTGATTATATTGTTGTGAATGACTGTTCAACAGATAACACAAGAGAGATATGTGAGAAAAATGGATTTCATGTGGTGAACCTGCCAGTGAATCTTGGAATCGGAGGGGCTGTTCAGACAGGATATTTATATGGAATCCGAAATGGTTATGATTTGGCAGTACAGGTGGATGGAGATGGACAGCATGATCCGGCATTTTTGAATGTAATGGCTGAGCATCTGGAAAAAGAAAATATGGATATGGTAATTGGTTCCCGTTTTATAGAAAAAAAAGGCTTTCAATCTTCCAGTATCAGAAGAGTAGGTATCCGGTATTTCAGTATACTGATTAAGATTCTTACGGGTGTCAGGATTACAGACCCAACTTCGGGTCTGCGTATGGTAAACCGCAAGGTGATGAAAGAATTTTCCTTAAATTATCCAAAGGACTATCCGGAACCTGAAAGTGTTGTGGCTATTCTGGAAAGAGGATGCAGGGTGCAGGAAATTCCAGTAATTATGCGGGAACGCATGGGAGGAGTTTCCTCTATTTCCATGAAAAAATCTGTCTATTATATGGTGAAAGTATCACTGGCTATTTTGTTTGAAAAAATCAGGGGAGGCAGGAGATGAATATACGGATTCAAATTATTATCGTGGCAGTTGCTCTTCTTGCTATTTTATATATTATTTATAAAATTAGAAATAAAGAAATAGAACTGCGATACAGCTTACTGTGGCTGTTATTGGGTATGGGAATTATTTTATTTGCATGCTTCCCGGAAATTACAAAATGGTTGGCTCGTATTATGGGAATCAGCCAACCTATTAATATGCTGTTTTTTGCAGGATTTTGTTTTATGCTCCCTATTATTTTTTCACTTTCTGTTGCAGTATCAAAGCTTTCCAATAAGGTGAAAAGATTAACACAGGAGATTGCACTTTTGCAGGAAGAAGAGAGGAAAGAAAAAGATGAAATTATGGAAAAAGAATAAGCCAGGAAATGGAATCAGCAGAATAAAAAAAGTTCCTGCAGTCTGCCTTCTTTTTTTACTGTGTCTGGGCTTTTTTGCCGGTGCAGCAGTGGAAGGCGTTTTTGAACTAAATGTATACAGAAGGGAATTAAAGGGAAATCATGTAGCGGAAGATGAGACAATACCGGACAGTGCCGTGAAAATAGAACAGGTATCTTCTCAGGAAAACCAGGAAGAAGCGGCATCCAAGGTTGTGAGCATACCTCTGAAGGAACGTTATATTCACAAGCTGCAGTATACTTACAAAAGTCAGGAAAATTTTACAGCAGAAATTGTTATTGATACAAAGAATATTTATAAGAATCCGGAGAGCAGGGTTTTAAAAGAAGCTGTGACAAAACATCTTCAGACTTCCGTGGTGAATATTGACGATTATGTGACAGAAATCAATCTTTTGGTTCCTGAAGAGGTAGAGATTGGAGCGTTTACGATTTTAAACGGTTGGGACTGGAATTGGTACCGGGTTTTTTATGTGGGAGGCTTTGCCTTTCTGATTCTCTGTGTTGTAGTCTATAGAAAAGAGTTTGCGTTGAGGATCGAAAACGGATTTCTGGTGATCGTATTGACGGCAGGTCTTCTGTTCCTTGCTGTTCAGCCACCGAAGTGTAATACCTGGGATGAGCATATTCACTTCAAGAAAACTTTTTATTGGTTTGAAGAAGGAGAGGTTCAGCAGAGCACAGCAGAAAGTTATATCTATCATAATCCGGAAACACTGGACGGTGCTCCGTTTTTATCAAAGGAAGAGAAACGTCTGCAGATTGAATACTTGAATGAACATACGCAGGAACCTGCGGATGTTATCACGAAAGAGGCGAATCCGCTGAATGCGGTTGGAGAACTGCATATGGCCTTGGTGGTAAAGGCAGCCCAGGCACTGCACGTACCTTTTTATGTTCAGTTCCTGTTAGGAAAAATGACGAATCTGTTTTTGTATGCATTTCTCATGTACTGGGCGATCCGAATTGTTCCTGTTGGGAAAAAATTTCTCACAGTTCTGGCACTGATGCCCACGATGATGCTTCAGGCTACATCCTATACGTATGATATTGTGGTGTCTGCGTGTGTCATACTTGGATTTTGTATGATCGTAGAAGAGTTTTACGAGATAAACCGGAAGATAACCTGGAAAAAACAGGTACTGATTGGTTTGGTCTTTCTTGTGGGATGCTGTCCGAAGCCGGTTTATATGCCTTTATGTGCATTGATGCTGGTAATGCCGAAAGAAAAGTTTGGAAGCAAAACCCAGATGTATATCTGCAAAGGTGCGGCTGCACTTTTAAGTGTGGGGATGTTGATGACTATGATTCTGCCGGCAGCAGGAGGAAGTGTAGAAGCCGATCCAAGGGGAGGAGCAACGAATGTAGGACAGCAGCTTGCATTAGTGGCAGGCCATCCAATTGGATATTTTATTGTGTTTCTGCAGAACTTCTTTAAAACAGCAAACCAGTATATTTTCGGATTTGACAGTCTGACAGGGCTTGCCTATGCGGGAAGGCATCCGTTTGATTATCTGATCGCGATTTTCTGTGTAGGAGTGGCACTTACAGAACAAAAGAAACGAATGGTACTGACCAAAAAGAATACGATCTTCTATAAAGGGCTTCTGGCTTTTCTCATTATGATCGTGATTGGTCTGGTGTGGTCAGCGTTGTATATCTGCTTTACGCCTGTGGGAAGTACATCTATTTCAGGGGTACAGCCAAGATATTATATCCCTCTCCTGTTTCCTGTGTATATGTTGTTTTACAACTGTAAAATGGAAGCGAAATGGAAGGAAGAAAATTATAATATGGTGATGTTTCTGATCATTTTGTTTATCACCCATACAGCGATGCATCAACCGTTTTTTGTACCCTACTGTCTATAAAGAGGAAAAAGAAAGATGACAAAAGAGGAAATCGAATTTTCCTGGAAACGTACGCTGATGGCTGCCATATTGCTGGCAGCCTACAGTTTCATATGGGAAGCTGTTGCGGCAGAGTATGGGACAGATCAGGAATATCCAAGACAATTATTTTATATCAATGCCGTACTTCTGGCAGGTCTGTGTGTAAAATTTGAACTCCCGGAGAAGTGGAGAGGACAGCTTGCTGCGATTATTTTTTCCCTGTCTACGGTAAGCTGCTTTTTGGAGATTGAAAAGCTTCATGAAAATGAAATCGGAGATATGAAGTTTTTGTTTGCAGCTTTGAATTATCTGCTTATTATTACGGTGTTTTTCCTTCTGCATGCAGTATTGAACCGATTTGTGCTGACCATTGCTCTGGGGACAGGTATTTTTACATTTTACGGGCTGTTATACAGTTTTGTAAAAGAGTTCAGAGGTAATGGATTAAGAGCAGCAGATTTATATGCGGTTCAGACGGCTGTGAATGTGGCTGAGGGCTATTCTCTGGAATTTACCTATGACCGTATAGAGGCGATTATGTGGATGCTCCTGTGGACTCTTCTGGCGGCAAATCTTCACTACAGACATAAAAAATATGACAGAGTAAAGTCCTGTGCAGTGAGTACAGGGCTGGTGTGTATCGTTGTCTCTCTGGCAGGAAACACAACCTTTATGGAAGAAAATTCTGTGAAGCCTTATTTGTGGGAACTGGCTTCCAGTGAAAAAGATCACGGAGCACTTCTCGATTTTGCTGCTGGAATCCCCTATTTAAAGATGCGTTCACCAAGCGGATATACCAGCGAGATTGCCCTTCAGATCGAAAGCGGAAGGAAGTCAACGTCTGTTCAGTGCGAAACAGTATCAGCGGAACAGAAACAGCCTCATATGATTGTGATTATGAATGAGTCCTTTGCAGATTTCCGAAAACTTGGAGATATCCAACTGAACCAGAATATTCTGGAAAACTGGGACGCACTTACAGAAAATGTGGTAAAGGGATATGTCAGTGTCCCAATTTTCGGAGGATGGACAGCTAACTCAGAATTTGAATTTCTTACCGGTTTTTCCAATGCTTTTTTCCCAAGCGGAACAATCCCTTACCAAAATTATGTGAAAAAGGGAACTCCAAGCCTGAACAGCCAATTGAAAGAACAGGGATATACTTCTATTTTTATGCATCCGATGGACGCAACAGGATGGAACAGAAAGAATGTGTATCAGGCATTGGAGTTTGATCATACCTATTATCTGGAGGATATGGAAGACATTGAGTGTCTTCGCCATGTACCATCGGATCGGGGAGACTATGAAGAGTTAATAGAGAAATTTCAGGAACAGAAACAAAACGGGCCTGTTTTTCTATTTAATGTGACCATGCAGAATCATGGTGGATATACCTGGGGAGGTATGGAGAACCCGGTGCAGATCTTAAATCCCCAGGGCAATTACAGCAAGGCAGAGGAGTACTTCGCATTGATCCGGGAATCCGACAAGGCACTGAGGGAGCTTTTAGATTACTTTGACCAGGAGCAGGAACCGGTGGTTGTCTGCATGTTTGGAGACCATTATCCAAAAGTAGAAGAAGAGCTTTATGACGCACTGGAAAACAGTTCCCAGGGAACGCAGGTGGAAAAAACTGCCCGGGAATATCAGGTACCTTTTATGATTTATGCAAATTATGATATCCCGGAAGCACAATATGAAAATATCAGTCTGAATTATTTATCAACTTTATTATGCCAGACTGCCCAGATTCCGCTTACTGATTATCAAAACTATTTGTTGGGATTATATGAAAAATATCCGGTTGTAAATGTGTATGGTGTAAAAAATCAGGAAGGCCAGTGGTTTACCTGGGATGAAGCTATGGAATTTGAAGAGATCAAAGAGTATGAAATGGTGCAATACAGAAATTTGTTTGATAAAAAATAACTGAAAATGAGCAAAGCCGGATTGCAGATGCGTTTCCTGACAGGGGGTGTCTATGCACTCCGGCTTTTCATAAAGGGAGGAAATCAGCATGAGAAAAATCACCGTAGCACTTGCAGGACTTGGGAGCAGAGGAAAGGACACCTATGCAAAAACAGCAAAACTATTTCCGGAAAAAATGAAGATTACAGCAATTGCAGATATCGATCCGGAAAAAGTGAGAGAAGTTGCAGAGGAGTACCAGGTTCCGGAAGAATTCTGCTTTTCCAGTGCAGAAGAGCTTCTGGCACAGGAGAAACTTGCAGATGTGATGTTTATTACCACACAGGACCGGCAGCATGTGAGCCATGCCATTCCGGCACTGGAAAAAGGATACGATCTGCTGTTGGAAAAACCAATCTCACCCAAATTAGAAGAATGCAAAGAACTTTTGAAGACAGCACAGAAGTATGACAGAAAGGTTGTGGTCTGTCATGTGCTTCGCTATACCCCGTTTTATACTAAATTAAAAGAGATTCTGGATGCCGGGCAGATTGGGGAGGTTGTGACGGTTATGGGAATCGAAAATGTGGGTTACTGGCATCAGGCTCACAGCTTTGTGCGTGGAAACTGGAGAAATTCCAACACGACCAGTCCTATGATTCTTCAGAAATGCTGCCATGATATGGATCTGCTGCTGTGGCTTACCGGAAAGACTGCCAAATCCGTTTCTTCTTACGGAGGCACCTATTTGTTTAAAGAAGAAAGGGCACCCAAAGGAGCGGCTTTGCGGTGTATGGATGGATGCAGCATAAAAGAAACCTGTCCTTTTGATGCAGAGAAGATTTATCTTACCAATGAAAAAACAGGTGTGGAGAAGGGAAATACAGACTGGCCCTGCAATGTGCTTACTTTAAATCCCACACCGGAAACGGTACGAAAAGCAATCAAAGAAGGTCCTTATGGCCGCTGCGTGTACCACTGTGACAACAATGTGGTGGATCATCAGGTGGTAAATATCTGCATGACAGACGGCAGCACCATGAGCTTTACCATGAGTGGGTTTACAGAGAAAAATTCCAGATTTACGAAATTTATGGGAACGAAAGGAGAAATCCTTGCAGATCTTTCGGAAAATACCATTCAAATCCAGGAATTTGGACAAAAGCCTGAGATTATTGATGTATCAAAACTTTCCGAAGATTTTTCAGGACATGCAGGCGGTGATAACCGGATGGTGGAAGAATTTCTTGATATGCTCCTGGATGGGAAAGAACCGGAAAAATCCATGACTACCCTGGAACGGTCACTGGAAAGCCATTATATCGCATTGGCAGCAGAGCAGTCACGGCTGGATGGCGGAAACGTTGTGGATATGGATGAGATAAGGAGACAAAATGATTGACTGGAACGAACAACAGCAGTGGACTGTAGGCGATATTGTCCGCAGGATGCGGGAAGAGGCAAAAATAGGGCTGGAGCAGCTTTCAAGGGGCTTGTGTTCCGTGGCAACTCTGAGCAGGATTGAAGCAGGAGAGCGGGAAATGGATCTTTTGCTGGCATGGAGAATCTTTCAGCGCCTTGGTTATAAAATAGATAAGTATGAGCCTTATGCCACAGAAGAAGAACTGCAGCAGTGGGAACAGAGAAGCCAAATGGAAGAATTGGCATTCAGGGAAGATACAGAAAGACTGGCTTGTGCCATTCAAACGTACAGGCAGCAGTGGGGAGAAAAAGTAGAAAAAAATCCTTTGCAGAGACAGTTTCTTGCATATATGCAGGGTTTTTTATGCATGCAGGAAGGGGATTTTCAAGAAGCAAAAGAGTTATTAGAAGCTGCTGCAGAAGAAATTGCTCCAAGCAGGGAACAGATGGTAGAAAATGCTGCACTTGGGGAAATGGAACTGGAAATCCTCAATGCTCTTTCGGATATTTATGAGCATATGGGTGAAGTAGAAAAAAGTGAGAAACTCAGGGAAATGCTCTTGGAAAACATAGGGCGTGAGAAAAAAGAGTTAAAATCTATTTGAAATTATATACAGAACTTTTCTGCAAACATGCCAGAAACATGATGGAGATGAAAGGCAGTGCCAGAACCCTGAACGCAGCGGAAACATGCCTGAAGATACTGCAGGAAGAAAAGAAAACCTGTTGTTTGCCGGAATTACTGCATATACAGGCAAAATGTCTGGAAGATCTTTTTCAGAAAAAGGGGAAGCAAAGGAGGTTATGCTGAAAAGCTGGCAAAAGGCATACTATATTTACCGCTTGTATGAAAAACAGGAAGAGGCAGAGAAAATCCGGAAATACTTGGAGGAAATCTATCAATGGGATTGTATTATATAGGAGAAGTCATAAAACGGACAAGAGAAAGCCTGGGCATGACACAGGAAGAGCTGTCAGAAGGTATCTGTACTACAGAAACCTTATCCAGAATCGAGACGGGAAAACGGACACCCAACAGGGCAAATTTCAAAGCATTGATGGAGCGTATGGGAAGGTGTGGGGAAAAATATTTTCCCCATATCAGGGTAGAAAGTTATAAGAAAATGGAACAGTGAGAGAAGATTCTCCAGCTTAACCAGTCCCATCAGTTTGAAGAAGCCTTAATGAAGCTGGAAGATTTTGAAGAGCATCTGGATTTGGAAGATAAAGTAAACAGGCAGGCAGTCATGCGGCTGAGGGCACTGTGCAGGTATAATTTGGGTGAAATCAGTGAAAAAGAAAAGAGAGCAAAATTAAATGAAGCACTGCGGCTTACCATTCCTCATTGGGATGGGAAAAATGTCCCTAAGGGAGTGTTTACCAGGACAGAATGTGGGATAATTTGTAACATTGCGGTTTCCTATATGCAGGAAGAAAATTATCAAGAGGCATTGGATATCATGCGGCAGATGCAAAAATATTTTGAAACAACGAGGATGAACGAAGAAGAGAAATGTGTCAGTGAAGGGCTTCTCTTGTCAAACCTGGCACAGTGCCTGGGGAGAAGTGGAGAGACAGAAGAAGCCCTGGAAATGGAGGAGAAAGAAGCAAAAAGATATATGAAACATGATATGGCAGGAAGACTTTATGGGAGTTTATATAATATTGCCTATGAGATGGAAGTACAGCATAAGGATGAAGAAGCCTGCAAGGAAAAGCTGGTACAGGCTTATTACATGGCAGACTTCGTGGGTGATATCAGAATCAGGAGCCATATACGGAAACATTTTGAGGAACGGTATGGGGAGTTTAAAATTTAGTCTTTCTCTTTTGAGGTTTTTGGAAAAAGTTTTCCGAAAACGTCATGGACTTTTAAAAAACGGATTAGTATAATACGGACTTGACGACACGTATTTTTAATGGAAAAGGAAGAGATGAGTATGAACAAGCTTAATAAAAATAAAGCTTTTGGCAAAATTATTTCCCATAGGATTTTTATCAACTTAGGAGACAGTTTATTTTATATTGTTTTAATGTGGATATTATATGATTTGACGAAAAGTTCCTTTTATACAGCTATCGGTGGATTTATGTTTTCTTTGTCTGATGTACTTAACTTTTTTGTTGGCCCCATCATCGACCGTTCCAATAAAGAAAAATTACTTGCATTTACCAGCGGAACAGCCTTTTTGGTGATAGCAGGTTTGTGTTTTTTCTCTTTAGGTGACATGCTTAATGTATGGATTCTGGTATTTAGCATACCGTTATTTAACTTAATGTCGAGAATAACTTATTCTATACATAATGTGGTTGTGCCTGCTATAGTACGTAAAGATGAGCTGGTTACTGCTAATTCTATCCTTTCAATGACAAATACTGGAATTGATTTATTGTTTAATGCAATATCAGGAGTACTTTTGGTTGTTTTGAGTATACAGGAAATTTTGTTGATAAATAGTACGATTAATCTGTTGGCTCTTTTGGTAGCACTGCTTATTTTACGTAGTGCAATGTTAGTCAGAAAACAATCTGTAGAAGTAGAAAATCAATTTAAGGTAAAAGCAGATGAGAGAAAAGCTGATTTAAAAGAATACTGGTGTTCCTATTTAAAGGATTTAAAAAGTGGATTGATGTTTATAAGAAACAGGACAATATTGTCATTGATTATTCCTTTGGTAGGGCTTAACTTATTGTATGCCATGATGTTAGTAAATTTGCCCGCATTCTCATCAGAAGTATTTGGTTCAGCTATAGGTTATGGCCTGGTATTAACATTTTTTGCAGTAGGCTCCATCAGCGGTTCTATGATTAGCAGTTTTTTAGTAAAACATTTTGCAGTTGGAAAACTTATTCCCATTTTATTCCTATATGGGGGAACATCCTGGGTCTTAATGACACTGTTGGTTAAACAAATTCCCGTAGCCGGTGTGATATTTATGATTGTAGCAATGAATGCACTTGGAGTTACTAATATTATTTTCGGAACTTTATTTCAACAACTTCCATCTGCAAATATGATTGGAAGAGTAAATACCGTAAATTTAAGTTTAATGGCAGTAGCAGCTCTGTTTGGCTCTCTTTTAGGTGGCATCATTGCTCAAGTGTCAGATTCAATCTTTCCCTTTTTTCTATGTGGCTTGGGTTATTTACTGATATCTTTTGTTATGGGGATAAATAGATTAGTACGTAGGCTGCCATTTATGCATGAGATAAATGAAAAAATATTAGGATAACGATAGGTATAGGGGAAATTAAAAAAATTTTTCCAACGCTTTTCCCTGTTCATCCGTTCTATCTATATAAGAATATTTCGTACAGAAAGGGAGAATCATCATATGTTGAAAACATCAGAACTTTGTATTGTAGAAATTCCGTTAAGGGTTCGTCTTGGCCGTATTTGCATGGAACTTGTGACTTTTTTGCTTATGCTTATTCCGTCATTTTTTACCCTATATCTGACAGATGAAATGATAGAAAAAGGAAAGACAATTCCCTATATCTGGGTCGTTTTTGTGATATTGACATGCGTTGCCATTCATGTGTTTCAGTTCTATTTTTCTAAGTATATGAGCCAGGTATATGTAAATCGTGTTGCAGAAGATTACCGTATGGAAATTGCCAAAAAGATTTCAAAATGCCAGATTCCGGCTTATGAAAAGGAACCGAAAAGTAAGATTTTTAATGTCATCAATGACATGACTCCGATTTATACTCTGGCAAATTATCTCATCTGTGTACCCGTAGATTTTATTGAACTGCTGGTGGTAATTTTTTTGATTTTCCGCACACATTATGGACTTGGAATGATTGCACTTCTTATGGCACCATTGTATCTGGTGTCCAGTTATCTAAACAAAGGAAAACTGCAAATTCTGGTCAGTGAAGAACGGAAAAATCTGGATGCGTGGCAGAGAGAGGTGGATATTATCCTGAATCAAAAGGTGAGTATCGGCTTAAATGATTCCTGGGACTATATGTTAAAACGGTATCAAAATACCTTATCCAAATTTTATAAGACGCAGAATAAGAAGCATTTCTTTCTGTTATTTACTATGGAGCTGCCTAAATTTATTACAACCCTGGCACCGCTTCTGATTTTAATTGTGGGAGGAAATCTGGTTGTAAATGCACAGATGAGCCTTGGCACACTGTTATTTGTATTACAGCTTATTGTCTATTTGTTTGCACCATTAGGTGATATTGCCATGGTACAGGCAGACCTTATGAGCCAGAAAGCGAATTTCAAACGTGCCAGAGAGTTTGTAGAAATGCCGGAACAGGAGAAAAAACTTCCAGGCAGTGAAGGGGGAGAACTTCTGATTAGAAATGTTACCTTACACCGGGCAGACCGGTCTGTTTTGTACAAAATCCCAGAATTGTCAGTAGAAGAACCTGGATTGATTCTGATAAAAGGAGAAAACGGATGTGGAAAATCCACATTGTTTCATATTCTGTCAGGTGTGTTTTCAGAAGAACAGATGCAGATTGAGGAAAATGGAAAAGTTCTGATTCCATCAAAATATAGAAATGATTTCAGCTACCTGTTTTATCCCAACTTTATTTTCCCGGGAACAGTCAGGGAAAACGTGCTGTGCGGCCAGGAAGCGGAACCTGGAAGTTATGAAAAAATAGAGGAGCTTCTGCATTTGCCTCCGGCAGACAAAGAAGTCACCACGAAGCCGGAAAATCTATCCCTGGGAGAAAAGCAGAAAATATTTCTTGCAAGGATTTTATTTAGAGATAGCCAGTTTATGCTTCTGGATGAACCGGGAAGCAATCTGGATGATAAGACAGAGCAGAATTTTGCAGAGGAGCTGGGAAGGATTAAGAAGAAAAAATGTATTCTGGTTATCAGCCATAACAAAATTTATGATGAAATAGCGGATGAGATTTATGAGATACAGGGGGGAGTTATGAAGCTGACAAAAAGTGATGTATGACTTGCATAAAGAACAGGTTTGACTTAGAATCAGTGTATAGGAAATAGAAGTTTGTATTTCATGGACTCTTAGTCTGGAAAGGAGTATTTGAATTATGGGGAAATTTGTGAATCCTGATAACACAGCCTTTCAGGTTGCTTTGAATTCAGAAATATACGTTGATAAGACAGGATTAATTGAATATACTAACCGAGTTATGGATACAAATCAGGCTTTGATATGCAATAGCCGCCCCAGGCGTTTTGGAAAATCAATTACTGCAAATATGCTGGCAGCCTATTATAGCCGAGGGTGTAATTCGGAACAGCTTTTTTCAGGGAAAGATATAAGTAAGACGAAGTTATATGAGGAACATCTTAACAAACATGATGTGATTCATTTGGATGTACAGTGGTGCTGTATGGATGCAGGAAGTGCAGAAAAAACAGTTTCTTATATTACCCAAGAAGTATTATGTGAACTTAAAGATGAGTTTCCGGATGTTCCTTTTTCAAAGAAAAATACCTTGGGTGGTGCTTTAGCTGATATTACCCAGATGACGGGACATAAGTTTGTGATTATCATAGATGAGTGGGATGTGCTGATTCGTGATGAAGCTGCGAACTTAAAAATGCAGGAAGAATATATTGACTTCCTTAGAGGGTTATTTAAAGGAACTGAGCCTACAAAATTTTTGCATTTGGCTTATTTGACAGGAATTCTGCCTATGAAAAAGGTTAGAACCCAGTCGGCATTAAACAATTTTGAAGAATACACAATGCTGACACCTGCTAATTTTGCTCCGTATATTGGATTTACAGAAGAAGAAGTGAAGATGTTGTGCGAACAATATTCCATGGAATTTGATAGGGTAAAACATTGGTATGACGGATATCTTTTGGGCAATGAACATGTTTACAACCCTAAAGCAGTTGTAAGTGTAATGATGAGAGGAGAGTATCAGAGTTATTGGTCAAAAACAGGTACCTATATTTCTATTCAGCCACTTATTAATATGAATTTTGATGGCCTGCGGACAGCAATCATTCAAATGCTATCAGGAGCATCGGTGGAAGTGGACATCAATACGTTTCAGAATGATATGGTTTCTTTTCAAAATAAAGATGACGTGATTACGCTGTTAATTCATATGGGATATCTGGCATATGACCAGAAAAGAGGAAGAGCTTTTATTCCCAATGAAGAAATCCGGCAGGAGTTTGTGGTTGCGACAAAAGATAGAAAATGGAATGAATTGATTGAATTTCAAAGAGAATCAAAAGAATTACTAGAAGCAACACTTGATATGGACTGTGATACAGTAGCAGAAAAAATAGAAAAGATCCATACACAGTTTGCTTCTGCAATTCAATACAATGATGAGAATTCTCTAAGCAGTGTTCTGACGATTGCCTATCTGTCAGCCATGCAGTATTACTTTATACCAGTACGGGAAATGCCTACGGGCAGAGGATTTGCAGACTATGTGTTTTTGCCAAAACCAGAGTACGCAGAGGAAATGCCAGCACTGCTTGTTGAACTAAAGTGGAATAAAAAAGCAACAACAGCATTGCAGCAGATTAAGGATAAGAATTATGTGCAAGCTGTTGCAGGTTATATAGGCAATATTTTATTGGTGGGAATTTCCTATGATAAAAAAAGTAAAGAGCATGAGTGCATCATTGAGGAATATATTCTTTAAAAATCAGAAGATACGCAGGATTAATTTCTTGCGTATCTTCTTTTGTTCGTGCTATACTAAATATGTATGTCTGAAAATAAAGGAAACGATTCAGCCATTAAGCCACAGACCGCCTGGTTCCCAGGCTTTTGCTGCTAACGCAGCTTCTGTCTGTGGCTTATGGGGAGTCCCCAAATGCCAAATGTAGAAACAACTGCTTACATGTGAACATGATGCAATCATTTCTACATTTGGCACATGGCTGAATCGTTTAAATGAAATATCACGATTACAGCGACTAGGAGGAATTTATATGCCGTCAATCGATCAGAGCAAAATCCGCAACTTTTGCATTATTGCCCATATTGACCATGGAAAATCTACACTGGCAGACCGTATCATTGAGAAGACAGGTCTTCTGACTGCCAGAGAGATGCAGTCACAGGTTCTGGACAACATGGATTTGGAGCGTGAGAGAGGAATCACTATTAAATCTCAGGCAGTCCGCATTGTGTACAAGGCAAAAGACGGAGAAGAATATATTTTTAACTTAATTGACACACCTGGACACGTAGACTTTAACTATGAGGTATCACGAAGCCTTGCGGCCTGTGACGGAGCCATTCTGGTAGTGGATGCTGCCCAGGGAATCGAGGCTCAGACTTTAGCCAATGTTTATCTGGCACTGGATCATGATTTGGATGTGTTTCCTGTCATTAACAAAATCGATTTGCCAAGTGCAGAGCCGGAACGTGTCATCAATGAAATCGAGGATGTGATTGGAATCGAAGCACAGGATGCACCGCTGATCTCTGCCAAAAGCGGCCTGAATATTGAAGAGGTTCTGGAGCAGGTAGTGACCAAGATTCCTGCACCTTCCGGAAATCCGGAGAATCCTTTGCAGGCACTGATTTTCGACTCTATTTATGATTCTTATAAGGGAGTTATTGTGTTCTGCCGTATTAAGGAAGGAACCGTGAAGAAAGGGACCAGGATTCGTATGATGGCTACCGGTGCAGTGGAGGAAGCCGTGGAAGTGGGATATTTTGGTGCGGGCCAGTTTATTCCTTGTGAGGAACTGTCAGCAGGTATGGTAGGTTATGTCACAGCCAGCATTAAGAATGTAAAAGATACCCGTGTGGGTGATACTATTACAGATGCGGACTGCCCCTGTGCAGAGCCGCTTCCCGGATATAAAAAGGTAAATCCTATGGTATATTGTGGTGTTTACCCGGCAGATGGTGCTAAATACCAGGATTTAAGAGATGCTCTGGAAAAACTCCAGTTAAATGATGCGTCTCTGTTCTTTGAACCGGAGACATCCATTGCCCTGGGCTTTGGATTCCGCTGTGGATTTTTGGGACTTTTGCATCTGGAGATTATTCAGGAGCGTCTGGAGAGAGAGTATAATCTGGATCTCGTCACCACAGCACCGGGTGTTGTTTATAAAGTTCATAAGACAAATGGAGAAGTCATTGATCTGACCAATCCTTCCAACCTTCCGGATCCATCGGAAATCGAATATATGGAAGAGCCTATGGTAAAGGCAGAGATCATGGTGACCACAGAGTTTATCGGTCCTATTATGGATCTTTGCCAGGAGAGACGAGGCCAGTACCAGGGCATGGAATACATGGAGACCACCAGAGCCCTGCTGCATTATCATCTGCCTTTAAATGAGATTATCTATGATTTCTTTGATGCTTTGAAATCACGTTCCAGAGGCTATGCTTCTTTTGATTATGAAATGCTTGGCTATGAGCAGAGCGATCTGGTGAAACTGGATATTCTGGTAAACAAAGAAGAAGTAGATGCTTTGTCCTTTATTGTATTTGCAGGTTCTGCCTACGAGAGAGGAAGAAAAATGTGCGAGAAGCTGAAAGAGGAGATTCCGAGACAGCTTTTCGAGATTCCTATTCAGGCAGCAGTGGGAAGCAAGATCATTGCCAGAGAGACTGTAAGAGCTATGCGGAAAGACGTATTGGCAAAATGTTACGGTGGTGATATTTCCCGTAAGAGAAAACTTTTGGAAAAACAGAAGGAAGGTAAGAAACGTATGCGTCAGGTGGGCAATGTAGAGATTCCACAGAAGGCATTTATGAGCGTATTGAAATTAGACGATAAATAAAGAAATTGGGGATGGTTTTTATGAGAAAAGATTTAGGATTGTATCTGCATGTGCCGTTTTGCATGAAAAAGTGCAAGTATTGTGATTTTCTTTCCTGGGCAGGATCTGAGGAGGAACAGGAGACGTATGTCCGGGGGCTATTAAAGGAGATTGAGAGCTACCGGGAATTTGCAAAAGGCTATAAGGTTTCCACCGTATTTTTGGGAGGCGGAACACCTTCCCTTTTATCCGGTGAACAGATCGAAAGGATTCTGGGAGCAGTGTCAGATGTTTTTATGATGGATAAGCATGCAGAAATTACATTGGAAATGAATCCGGGTACTGCAACAGAAGAAAAGTTGAAATGTTATAAAAAGGCGGGAATTAACCGTCTGAGCATTGGGCTTCAGTCTGTAAAAAATGAAAATTTAAAGCTTTTGGGTCGTATTCATACCTATGAAGAGTTTTTACAGTCTTATGGGCTGGCACGGCAGGAAGGATTTCGGAATATCAGTGTGGATCTGATCTCTTCTCTTCCCGGGCAGACTCTGGAATCCTGGAAAGAAGAGCTTCAGGAGATCGTTCGTTTGAACCCGGAGCATGTTTCTGTATATCAGTTAATACTGGAAGAGGGAACCCCTTTTTATGAAACTTATGCAGAGCACCCGGAACTTTTGCCGGATGAAGAAGTAAGCCGCGAGATCTACCTGTCCACAGGCAGAATGTTGTCAGAGGCAGGGTATGAGCAGTATGAGATATCCAATTATGCAAAACCGGGACAGGAGTCCAGACATAATCTCAAATACTGGGAGCGTGGGGATTATCTGGGACTGGGGCTTGGTGCGGCATCTATGGTCCGCAATATCCGCATGACAAATACCAGGGATCTCAAGACGTATCTGGAGCACTGCAGCCAGCCAAAAACCATGCGTGAGGATGTGCAGTTTCTGGAAGAGCCAAGACAGATGGAAGAGTTTATGTTCCTGGGACTTCGCAAGACCAGAGGTGTTTCAAAGAAGGAATTCCACAGAGTCTTTGGAAGAGATATGGATATGGTCTATGAGAAGACCCTGGCAAAATGTTTGGAAAACGGCATGCTGAAGGAGCACAAAGACAGAGTTTTTCTATCAGAAGAAGGGGTACTGGTAAGCAACCTGGTGCTGTCAGAATTTCTGTTTGATTCCTAAAAATGTATTGGATTTATAGAATTTTAATAAAGTTTAATGCTTTTGTTCTGGAATTTTACAGAATATTGTGGCAAAATGATAGATAGAAAAAACAGGGGAGGAAGCTTATGAATATTTTATTTTTTCTTACCCCCAAAGAGGACGTTGCTTATATTTATGATACATACAGCCTGAGACAGGTATTGGAGAAGATGGAATATCACAAATATTCCTGCATTCCTATTATTACAGATCGTGGGAAATATGCAGGGACCATTACAGAAGGCGACTTATTATGGGGATTAAAGGATCGCGGACAATTGGACTTGAAAAAGGCAGAGGAGGTGCCTATTATTTCATTTAAAAGGAGAAATGATTATGCACCGATTCGGGTAGATTCCAACATGGAGAATCTTCTGGAGAAAGCCATGCAGCAGAATTTTGTTCCGGTTGTGGATGACCAGAAGAATTTTATCGGGATTGTTACCAGAAGAGATATTATGCAGTATATTTGTTCGCTGAACAAAAGAGAAAGTAATAAAGCATAAAAGGCACCATGGAAAGCAGGTATTACATACAGGTTTTCCATGGTATTTTTTTGACTGTTATTTTGAAAAAATCGTGAGAAACCAAAACATGTGTTTGGCAAAAGGAACCGATTATGTTATAGTAAGGTGTGTAAAGTTTCAAAATAAAGCAGATACTAAGATGATAAAGATACCTATGTTTTAAAGAGAGGAAATACTATGGCAGTGAAAATGCAGGCTAGGCAGTTTATTAAAATACGTGGGGCGAATGAAAATAACCTGAAAAATTTAGATGTAGATATACCGAGAGACGAGCTGGTAGTCCTTACAGGGCTTAGCGGTTCCGGAAAAAGTTCACTGGCTTTTGATACCATCTATGCAGAAGGCCAGAGAAGATATATGGAATCTCTGTCTTCTTATGCCAGACAGTTTTTGGGACAGATGGAAAAGCCGGATGTAGAGAGCATCGAAGGGCTTTCTCCGGCTATTTCCATTGACCAGAAATCCACCAACAGGAATCCCCGCTCCACGGTGGGAACTGTGACGGAGATTTATGATTACTTCCGTCTTTTATATGCAAGAATCGGAATCCCTCATTGCCCCAAATGTGGAAGAGAGATTAAGAAACAGACCGTGGATCAGATGGTGGATCATATTATGGCATTGCCGGAAAGGACGAAGATACAGCTTCTTGCTCCTGTAGTCAGAGGTCGCAAGGGAACCCATGCAAAACTTCTGGAACAGGCAAGGAAAAGTGGCTTTGTCCGGGTACAGATTGACGGAAATCTATACGAACTCAGTGAAGAGATTAAGCTGGACAAAAACATTAAGCATAATATCGAGATTGTAGTGGACCGTCTGATCGTGAAGGAAGGAATTGAAAAAAGGCTCACAGATTCTATTGAGACTGTGCTGAATCTTGCAGAGGGACGTCTTGTGGTGGATACCATGGATGGAAACCAGATTAATTTCAGTCAGAGTTTTGCCTGCCCTGACTGTGGAATCAGTATTGATGAGATAGAGCCAAGAAGTTTTTCCTTTAACAATCCTTTTGGAGCCTGCCCGTCCTGTTTTGGTCTCGGATATCGTATGGAATTTGATATTGATCTGATGATACCGGACAGAAGTCTCAGTATTTCCCAGGGAGCGATTGTTGTCATGGGATGGCAGTCCTGTGCAGACAAAGGCAGCTTCACCAGGGCGATTCTGGATGCACTGGCAGAAGAATATGGTTTTGATCTGGACACGCCGTTTGAAGATTATCCCCAGGAGATCCAGGATGTGCTGATTTACGGGACAGGAGGAAAAGAAGTCAAGGTACATTATAAGGGGCAGAGAGGAGAAGGTGTTTATGATGTGGCTTTTGAAGGGATCATTAAAAATGTAGAGAGACGCTACCGTGAGACAGGATCCGACACCATGAAGCAGGAATACGAAAGTTTCATGCGGATAACTCCATGTCCGACCTGCAAGGGACAGAGACTGAAGCCGGAAGCACTGGCAGTAACGGTAGGAGATAAGAATATCCATGAGGTCACCACCATGTCTGTGAGCACACTTCAGGAATATCTGATGAGTCTGCAGCTTACCAAGACGCAGCAGATGATCGGTGAACAGGTTTTGAAGGAAATTAAGGCAAGGGTTGGATTTTTGGTAAACGTAGGACTGGATTATCTTACACTTGCCAGAGCGACAGGGACACTTTCCGGAGGAGAAGCACAGAGAATCCGTCTGGCAACCCAGATCGGTTCCGGTCTGGTAGGGGTGGCTTATATTCTTGACGAGCCAAGTATTGGACTTCATCAGAGAGATAATGATAAACTTCTGGCCACGCTGAAACATCTCCGGGATCTTGGAAACACCTTGATCGTGGTAGAACATGATGAGGATACCATGAGAGCGGCAGACTGTGTGGTAGATATTGGACCCGGAGCGGGAGAGCACGGAGGAGAACTGGTAGCGATCGGAACCGCAGAAGAAATCATGGAGAATCCAAACTCTGTTACAGGACAGTATTTAAGTGGGAAAATCAAGATTCCTGTGCCTTCTGTAAGAAGAAAACCTTCAGGGTATCTTACGATTAAAAAGGCAGCAGAAAATAATCTGAAAAACATAGATGTGAAAATCCCTCTGGGAATCATGACTTGTGTAACAGGAGTTTCCGGTTCCGGAAAAAGTTCTCTGGTAAATGAAATTCTGTATAAGAGTCTTGCCAGAAAGCTGAATCATGCAAGGATTATTCCCGGGAAACATAAGTGTATTGAAGGAACAGAGCAGTTAGATAAGGTTATTAATATTGACCAGTCACCGATTGGAAGAACACCACGTTCTAATCCGGCGACTTATACAGGAGTGTTCGACCAGATCCGTGATTTATTTGCTGCCACCGCAGATGCAAAAGCAAGAGGGTATAAAAAGGGCAGATTCAGTTTCAACGTCAAAGGCGGGCGGTGTGAAGCATGCAGCGGTGACGGTATTCTGAAGATAGAGATGCATTTCCTGCCGGATGTGTATGTTCCATGTGAAGTATGCCACGGGAAGCGTTATAACAGAGAAACTCTGGAAGTAAAATACAAAGGAAAAAATATTTATGATGTTCTGAATATGACTGTGGAAGAGGCATTGAAATTTTTTGATCATGTTCCTTCTATTAAGCGAAAAATACAGACACTTTATGATGTGGGACTTTCTTATATCCGCCTGGGACAGCCATCTACAGAGCTTTCGGGAGGGGAAGCACAGAGAATCAAGCTGGCAACAGAACTCAGCAAACGAAGCACTGGAAAGACCATCTATATTTTGGACGAGCCGACTACCGGGCTTCATTTTGCAGACGTACACAAGCTCATTGAGATTCTTCAGCGGCTTTCAGAAGGAGGAAATACGGTTGTTGTTATTGAACACAATCTGGATGTCATAAAAACAGCAGATTATATCATAGATATCGGCCCGGAAGGGGGCGATAAAGGAGGAACTGTGATTGCTAAGGGAACTCCGGAGGAGATTGCAGCGAATCCTGTATCCTACACAGGTCAATATGTGTCAAAATATTTGAGATGATTGCCCCTTTTCAATGGATTGGAAGTTGTATATAATGAATAGGAACTAAAGGAATGGTTGCCGTCAAGGTTCAGGAAAGGGGTATTTTCATGGCAGCATCAGATATAGGAATTGATTTAGGAACAGCCAGCATCCTTGTATATGCAAAGGGAAAAGGAATTGTTTTGAAAGAACCGTCTGTAGTGGCATACGATAAAGACAGCAATAAAATCAGGGCTGTGGGAGAAGAAGCACGGCAGATGATAGGAAGGACACCGGGAAATATTGTGGCAGTCCGTCCTCTGAGACAGGGAGTGATCTCTGACTATGAAGTTACAGAAAAAATGCTGAAATATTTTATTTCCAAGGCTATTGGAAAAAGAGCATTCAGGAAACCAAGGATCAGTATCTGTGCACCGAGCGGAATCACAGAAGTTGAAAAGAAAGCTGTGGAAGAGGCCACATATCAGGCGGGAGCCAGGGAGGTTTCTATTATAGAAGAGCCCATTGCGGCGGCTATTGGTGCCGGAATTGACATCACAAGACCTTTTGGAAACATGATTGTGGATATAGGGGGAGGCACGACGGATGTAGCCGTTATCTCTCTTGGTGGAACCGTAGTATCTACCTCCATAAAAGTAGCAGGTGATAACTTCGATGAAGCGATCATGCGGTATATCAGGAAAAAACACAATCTTATGGTAGGTGAGCGTACAGCGGAAGATATTAAGATTCAGATTGGAACCGTATATTCTGCACCACAGGCAAAGACCATGGAAGTAAAGGGCAGGGATACCATCACCGGTCTTCCCAAAAGCGTTACGTTATCATCAGAGGAAATAAAAGAAGCACTGACAGATGCTTCCGCACAGATTATGGAGACCATACACAGTATTCTGGAAAAAACACCACCGGAACTGGCGGCTGATGTGGCAGAGAGAGGAATTGTTCTTACAGGAGGCGGTGCTCTGCTGGGAGGACTGGAAGAACTGATTGAGGAAGAAACAGGTATTAACACCATTGTGGCAGAAGAACCGGCACTTGCGGTAGCAATCGGTACAGGCCAGTACATGGAATTAATGAGCAAGATGAACGGAAAGCTCTAAAACAAGAGAAGTACAGAGAGGAACAGAAGTGGAAGAAACAATAGAAGGATATGTAGACCATATTATATATCGGAATCAGGAGAATGGATATACCGTTGCCAGCCTTATTGTAGATGGGGAAGAAGTGACCTGCGTGGGAACCTTCCAGACACTGAGTGAGGGTGAGACTATCTGCGGAAAAGGACGGTACACGGAGCATCCTTCTTATGGACAGCAGTTTTCGATATATTCCTATGAAACTGTGGTTCCCCAGGATGCTTTTGCTATTGAGCGATATCTTGGTTCCGGGGCAATCAAAGGAATCGGTGCAGCCCTTGCAGCAAGAATTGTCCGAAAATTCGGAGATGATACCCTGCGTATTATTGAAGAAGAGCCGGAACGTCTGGCAGAGGTGAAGGGAATCAGTGAGCGTAAGGCCAGAGAGATTGCCGGGCAGGTGGAAGAAAAAGCGGATATGAGAAAAGCCATGATGTTTCTCCAGAAATACGGGATTTCTCAAACACTTGGTGTGAAAATATACCAGCAGTATAAGCAGGATATGTACCGGATCTTAAAAGAAAATCCGTATAAAATGGCAGAAGATATTAATGGAATCGGCTTTAAGATGGCAGATGAGATTGCCTCCAGGATTGGAATTCATACGGACTCGGATTATCGTATCCGGAGCGGGCTTTTATACATATTACTTCTTGCTTCAGGGGAAGGTCATGTGTATCTTCCTAAGAAGCTGCTTTTGGAGCGTGCACAGCAGCTTTTGGGAGTGCAGGCAGACTATATGGAAAAACATCTCACGGACCTGGCGATTGACAGAAAAATTGTTGTGAAAGAGATTGAAACAGATACTGCTAAGAAGCATCAGGTGGTCTACGCAAGTCAGTATTATCAGATAGAACTGCATACAGCACAGATGCTTCATGAATTGAATATAAAAGACACAGTAGACGAAGAGGTTCTGCAGGAAAAAATCAAACAGATTCAAAGAGCGGAAAAGATTGATCTGGATGAAAAACAGCAGGAAGCCATTAAAGAAGCTGTAAAAAGTGGGCTGATGGTCATTACCGGAGGTCCCGGCACAGGAAAAACCACAACGATCAATGCCATTATCCGCTATTTTGAGATGGAGGGGCTTGATATCTATCTGGCAGCACCTACAGGAAGGGCGGCTAAGAGGATGACAGAGGCCACCGGTTATGAGGCAAAGACCATACACCGTCTTCTGGAGCTTACCGGCATACCGGAAGAATCTTCTGCAAGAGTGCACTTCGAAAGAAATGCTCAGAATCCTCTGGAGGCAGATGTGATCATTATCGACGAAATGTCTATGGTAGATATTTTTCTCATGCATGCACTGCTTTCAGCAGTTGTTACAGGCACCAGGCTGATTCTGGTAGGTGACGTAAACCAGCTTCCCAGTGTGGGACCGGGAAGTGTGCTGAAGGATATTATCCGCTCCGGGGAATTTCCTGTGGTGGAATTGACAAAAATCTTCCGACAGGCATCACAGAGCGATATTGTAGTAAATGCTCATAAGATCAACCAGGGTATTCCGGTAGTGTTAGATAACAAAAGTATGGACTTCTTTTTCTTAAAACGTTATGATGCCAATGTGATCATCAGCGTTGTGATTACGCTCATTCAGAAAAAACTGCCCAAATTTGTAGATGCACAGCCTTATGATATCCAGGTTCTTACACCTATGCGGAAAGGGCTTTTGGGAGTGGAACGACTCAATGGGATTTTGCAGCAATATCTGAATCCGCCTGAAAAAGCCAAGAAAGAAAAAGAGCATGGGAACGGTCTTTTCCGTGAGGGGGATAAAGTCATGCAGATTAAGAACAATTATCAGATTGAATGGGAAGTCAGAGGTCTGTATGGAATCCCAGTGGAAAAAGGCGTGGGCGTTTTCAACGGAGATACGGGAATTCTCCGGGAAATCAATACTTTTGCGGAAACAGCCACAGTGGAGTTTGATGAGAGGAGATTCGTGGAATATTCTTTCAAACAATTAGATGAGCTGGAATTAGCCTATGCCATTACCATTCATAAGGCTCAGGGAAGTGAGTATCCGGCGGTGATTATTCCTCTGCTGGGAGGACCCAAAATGCTGATGAACCGGAATTTGCTGTACACGGCAGTGACCAGGGCACGAAAATGTGTCACATTGGTGGGAGATGAGAAAACCTTTGAGGAAATGGAAAATAACCGCATGGAGCAAAGCAGGTATACGACCCTAGATTTGCGTATAAAGGAGACGTATTGAAAATTTTAAAAACATGGATTGAAATATTATATCCCAGGCACTGCCCTGTCTGTCATGACATTGCAGTGCCCGGGGGACAGAAGGTCTGTACGGCCTGTAGGGAAAAATTAAAACCGATTACAGGACCAAGGTGCTGTAAATGCTCCAAACCCTTGCGAGATGCAGAGCAAGAATATTGTACGGACTGTCAAAAACCACATCATTTTGACCAGGGTATCGGGATTTTTACTTATGGTTCAGTTCTAAAAGAATCTTTATATCGTCTGAAATATGGGAACCGTCAGGAATACGGTATTTTCTACGGACAATTCGCAGCACAATATTCCAGAAAACAAATAGAAATATGGAAACCTCAGGTGATTATTCCAATACCGCTTCATAAAAAAAAGCTGGCGAAACGCGGGTACAACCAGGCAGAACTAATCGCATCAGCTCTGGGAAAAGAACTTGGTATCAAAACAGATACCACGGTATTAAAAAGAAAAATATACACGAAGCCACAGAAGGATTTAAGTAACACAGAGAGAAAAAGAAATCTGGAACATGCATTTCAAGTCCAGGGAAAATTGCCATGGAAGAGGATTTTGCTGGTCGACGATATTTACACGACGGGAGCAACAATAGATGAGGCGACAAAGACTCTGAAAAAAGCAGGAGCAGAAAAAGTCTGGTTTCTTACCATAGGGATTGGGTCAGATGCCTGAAAAGTCTTGATTCATTTCAAGAGGGTATGCTATAATGCAATATGTATATACAAAGGAAGAATATAGAATTTGTACAAGGAAAAAGAGAAAAGAGGTATTTTATGCTAAATAATCAAAAAATAAAAAAAATGCATAAATTAGCCGTATATGAATCAGGAGTTGGAAAAGAACATCTTGCTGTAAGTAATTATTACAGAAGTGATTATATTGGTCTTGCACTGATAAAAAACTTTTTTCTGACCACTATTGGCTATGGGATTCTTCTAATGATCTATCTGGGATATAAAAGCGATTTTTTAATGGAAAATATTCACAAAATGAATCTTGGTGTATTTGCTGTAAAAATTATCGGTATATATATTATTCTGTTAGTAGGATACAGTATTCTTACGTATGTTTACAGCTCTGTTAAATATTCCCGGGCACAGGCCGGAATCCAGAGTTATTACAAATGTCTGACTCAGATGAAGAAGTTTTATGACAGGGAAGAAAAAAGAAATGGAAGAATTACGGGAAGGAAGGAAACATCATGACAGCATTATTGGAGTTAAAACAAAAAATCAAATCATTTTACAGCGAGCATGATATGATGTTGCTGTCAGTTTCAAAATTTCTTTTGGCATTTGTGCTGTTTCAGGGCATCAACAGCAGCATGGGCATGATGGAGAAAGTGAACAATATCTTTGTGGTATTGATTTTATCTCTTATCTGTGCAGTGATGCCGGTAAATGCCATGGCAGTCATCGGATGTTTTTTGATTGTTGCACATTGCTATGCAGTAGGAATTGAGGTTGCAGGATTTGCAGTTGTATTTTTGCTGCTCTTAATGATTCTTTTTCTCCGATTTACATCCAAGGATAATGCAGTCCTGGTGTTTACGCCAGTGGCATTTACTCTCAGGATACCAACAGCAGTTCCGGTAATTGGCGGACTGTTAAGGACCCCGTCCTGTTCGGTACCGGCAGGATGTGGTGTGCTTTTGTATTATTTTATGAAAGTGGTAAAAGAAAAGAGCACAGTGCTTCAGGGGAAGGAAACCAAACTGGTTCAGAAACTTCAGATCCTTTTGGATGGGATTATGAAGAACCAGGAAATGTGGCTGACCATTCTGACCTTTGTTGTGGTTGTCATGGTTGTCTATATTATTTCCAGATGTTCCTTTGATTATTCCTGGAGGATCGCCAATGCAACAGGGGCAGTCTGTTACATTGTGATTATGGTTTTAGGCGGAATGTTCCTTAATATCAATATTAACATCGTGAGCGTTGTGATATCAGCAGTTCTGGCAGTTGTGCTTGGACTCGTCACAGAGTTTGCCGTGCTGGGTGTAGATTATTCCAGAAGCGAGCATACCCAGTTTGAAGACGATGAATATGTGTATTATGTCAAGGCAGTTCCGAAATCTTTTGTTGCGAAAAAAGAGAAGAGTATTAAGACCATTTCTTCAGACTATGATAAGAAAGAAACACAGGAGCAGGAAGAAGTAAGCCCTGTAGAAAGAGTCCATGAAGAGAATTTTGATTTTGAAAAGCAGTTAGAAGAGTCATTGAAAGATTTATAAGTTTAAAAATAAGGTTTGAGTGTCAGGTTATAATGTAGTAGAAAAAAGGGAAGGGGAGATGGAGCTATGGGCAAAATTTTTGATTTTGCAGAAAATTATTTCAGTGCGGTAGCGTCTCTGACGAGTATTCAGTGGAATGATATCGTGGAAATTCTGCTTATCGCTTTCTTTGTCTATCAGTTCATGCTTTGGATTAGAAATACAAGAGCATATTCTCTGTTGAAGGGAATTCTGATTGTGTTTGTGTTTATCTTTTTGGCATATCTCCTGCAGATGAATACCATTCTATGGTTGGTTTATACTGCAGGCGGTTATGCAATCACAGCAGTGCTTGTTATTTTTCAGCCGGAGCTTAGAAAGGCACTGGAAGAATTAGGACATAAAAAAATCGTGAGCACGCTGATCCCTTTCGATAACGGAAAAAAGGAAGAGGAAGGCAGATTCAGTGACCGAACAGCCAATGAAATTGTCAGAGCCAGTTTTGAGATGGGAGCAGTAAAGACCGGGGCATTGATTGTCATTGAGGAGGAAACGATTCTGAATGAATATGCCAGAACAGGTATTTATTTGGATTCACTTGTGAGCAGCCAGCTTTTGATCAATATTTTTGAGCATAACACACCGTTGCATGATGGGGCGGTGATCATCCGTGGAGACCGTGTCGTAGCGGCTACCTGTTATCTGCCTTTGTCAGATAACCTGAGCCTGAATAAAAACCTTGGAACAAGACACCGGGCCGGGGTAGGAATCAGTGAAGTCAGTGATTCCCTTACGATCATTGTTTCAGAAGAGACGGGTCGTGTTTCCGTTGCAAGCAATGGTAAACTTCAGGTGGGTGTGACAAGAGAAGAACTAAAGAAAATATTAGAGGAAGAACAGAATAAGACAAAACAGGAAAAGCAGAAAGTAAAAAGAAAATTGTGGAAGGGATTGGTGAAGAATGAAGAAAAGCCTAATGAATAAATCTACACTGAAAATTCTTTCTTTGCTGATTGCTATTCTGATATGGGTTGTAGTGAAAAATGTGCAGGATCCCATGTTGGTCAAGATTGTTACGAGAATTCCGGTTACGATTGTAAATGAATCGTATCTGGCCAGCAATTTGGAAGTCCCTTTGTTGATAGAGGGACAGGATACAGTCAATGTGAAAGTCAAAGGACGGGAATCTGTGGTAAAAGAACTGACAAGAGAGGATTTCACAGCAATTGCAGATATGACCCAGATTATTTCCATGGAAACAACTCCGCGTATGGTTCCTGTAAAAGTGACTTGCGAAGGGCTGCTGGACAGTAATATTTCGGTTACACCGGGCAATATCCAGGTGGATATAGAGCAGCAGACCAGTGTGGAGAAGACCATTGCAGTAAATACAGGAGATACGATACCGGATAAAAACTATGAAGTTGGGGTTTTGAAGGCAAATCCGGAGAAGGTTACGATATCGGGTCCAGAGTCTGTGGTCAATAAAATTGACCGTGTAGTGGCTATGGTAGATGTATCAAACCGAAAAGAGAGCAGCATAGAGCTTGATTCAGAACTGAGAATCTATGATAAAAACCAGGATGAACTATCAGAAAAACAACTGTCGTATCTGGATTTAAAGGAAATCCGAAATAATAAGATCAAGATTGCAGCAGAGTTTTGGAAAGTACAAAATAAAATATCTGTAAAGGCAAGTGTCAGCGGCAGTCCCAAGTATGGATATCAGGTATCAGAGATTAAGCTTGTACCGGATACCATCAGTATTGCAGGTACAGATGAAGCTTTGCAGAAACTGTCAGAGGCTGGAAACACCATAGAGATTCCGGGAAATATGATAGATGTAAGCGGAAAATCATCTGATTTTGAAGCGAATATAGACATTACAGAACTACTTCCCGAAAATACAAAACTTGCGAGAGACTTAAACAGTTCTATCATTGCAACTGTAAAAATCTTACCTTACAACAGCCAGGATATTGAACTGTCTGCAACACAGATACAGACAGAAAATGTGCCGGAAAGTATGGATCTTGTGTTTGAACAGGAAAAAGTGACAGTCAGAGTGAAAGGTAAAGATGAAGATTTAGAAAATCTGAAACCTGAAGAAATACAGATGAAAATCAATCTGAAGGATTATAAAGAGGGAGAACATGCGGTACCTGTTACGGTCACTTTACCAAACAAATATGAATTGGTAGATAATATAACCGTGAAAGTAAAGTTAGTGGCAAAAGCAGAATAATGGACAAATTAATTAAAATGGATGGGGAGTGAAGGAATGATTAGTCAGAAAGTAACAGTCAAGAATCCTACAGGACTTCATTTAAGACCGGCAGGAAATCTCTGCAAAGAAGCGATGAAGTTTAAGTCTTTGATTACTTTCCGGTTTGACGGAGGAACGGCAAATGCCAAGAGTGTTCTTAGCGTTCTGGGAGCCTGTGTAAAATGTGGGGATGAAATTGAATTAATGTGTGAAGGAGAAGATGAGGTTCTTGCTCTAAAAACATTGACAGACGCTATTGAGAGCGGATTGGGAGAATAAGAACAAAGGGACTATTGTTTTCCAGCGATAGTCTCTTTTTCTATGAAAAAAACAGAGGAGAAAACAGATTTATGATACATAATAAAATCGAGAAGGGGATTAAAGATGGTATTCCCATTGCAGTGGGGTACTTTTCAGTAAGTTTTACATTTGGGATGATGGCAGTCAAAAGTGGGATATCCCCATTTCATGCTGTCCTGATATCGCTGCTGAACCTTACTTCAGCAGGGCAGTTTGCAGGGCTTACGGTTATCGTTTCCGGGGCGTCTCTGACAGAGATGGCATTGACTCAGCTGGTCATCAATATTCGGTATGCACTGATGTCAGTGTCGTTATCCCAAAAACTGGATACATCAGTAAAAACAGGGAGCCGTCTTATGATTGCTTATGGAAATACAGATGAAATCTTTGCAGTCGCCAGTTCAAAGCCCGGTACAGTCGGTGCCAAATATATGTATGGATTGATCCTGCTTCCTGTTGTGGGATGGGTCGGAGGAACTTTATCAGGAGCGATCGCCAGTACATTATTGCCGGCTGCAGTCATCAGTGCTCTTGGAGTGGCATTATATGGAATGTTTATTGCGATTGTTGTTCCTCCTTGTACTGAGCACAGGGAGGTCCGTACTGTAGTGCTGCTTGCCTTACTTCTGAGTTCGGCATTTTATTACCTTCCGGTACTGAAGAACATATCATCTGGTTTTATGATTATTATCTGTACAGTAGTGTCGGCAGCCATTGGTGCATTGCTGTTTCCCGTTAAGGAGGAAGAAGTATGATCTATGCATATATTTTTGTTATGGCAGGAGTGACCTATTTGATCCGTATGCTGCCGTTGACTTTGGTCCAAAAGAAAATTACCAATGTATATCTTCGTTCATTTTTGTATTATATTCCATATGCCTGTCTTACAGCGATGACATTTCCGGCTATTTTGTATGCAACAGAATCTGTGATTTCAGCGATGGCAGGATTTCTCACAGCAATTCTTCTTGCTTTAAAGAAAAAAAGTCTTGTTACCGTGGCATTCTTCTCCTGTACGGCTGTATTTGTGGCAGAGAGGCTGATTGAAATAATTTGATTTCTCGCATTAAATGGTGTAAACTAATTAAAATACAGAAACTCTGACAGACTATGGAGGTGTACTTTGTCAACATATATAGAAAATTTTAAACGGTTCAGGCCGCTTCTAAACGAACTGGTATCAAGGGATATCAAAATTAAATACAGAAAATCCATCATGGGGGTTTTATGGACATTATTGAATCCTCTGCTTATGATGATTGTTTTGTCCATTGTGTTTTCCAATCTGTTTAAATTTGATATTGAGAATTTTCCCCTTTATCTGTTGAGCGGACAGGTTATTTTTAATTTTTATTCAGATTCTACCAGCAATGCCATGGGAGCTATTATTTTTAATGCACCTTTGATCAAGAAGGTGTATGTACCTAAGTATTTGTTTGTTTTATCACGTGTAGTTTCCAGCTTTATTAATCTTATGGCGGCTTTTACCGCACTGCTGTTTGTCATGGTAGCCACAAGGGCAGAGCTTCACTGGACGGCTTTCCTTGCCTTTATCCCACTGGCACTCCTGGTTCTTTTTTCTTTAGGAGTTTCTCTGTTTTTGTCTGCAGTGGTAGTAAAATTCAGAGATATTATGCATTTTTATTCCGTATTTATTACAGCATTGATGTATCTGACACCGGTAATTTACCCCATGTCGATTTTGCCTCAGTGGATGAAATATGTGGTAATGGCGAATCCGATCACCAATTATCTGATGATGTTTAGGGATACGATGTTGTATAACAGTCTTCCGGGTGGTGTAAATCTGCTGATCGGAGGAACAGAAGCTGTTCTTGCACTTGTCTTGGGGCTGATTGTGTTTTATAAAAAACAGGATGATTTTATTTTGAATTTGTAGGGAGAATATACACATGCAGAACAATCCTATTGTGGAAGTGAATCATGTTTCTATGAAGTTTAACTTGGCATCAGAAAAGTTTGACAGCTTCAAGGAATACTTTATCAAAAATCTAAAAAAACAGATATCCTATAATGAATTCTGGGCATTGACGGATGTATCCTTTTCTTTGAATCAGGGAGATTCTCTTGGGCTTATTGGTCTGAACGGAAGCGGAAAAAGTACCATGCTGAAAATTATCGCAGGAGTTTTAAAGCCCACAAAAGGAAGTGTGGCAGTCCGGGGCAATGTGGCACCTTTGATCGAGCTGGGGGCAGGATTTGACTTTGATCTGACAGCCAGTGAAAATATCTATCTCAACGGTGCGATTCTGGGGTATTCCAGAGAAGAGATGAATAAGTATTATGAAGATATTGTGGAATTTTCAGAACTCAGAGATTTTATGAATATTCCGGTGAAAAATTTTTCATCGGGAATGGTTTCCAGGCTTGCTTTTTCCATTGCAACCATTGGTCAGCCGGATATTCTCATTGTAGATGAGGTGCTGTCAGTAGGAGATTTCCATTTTCAAAACAAGTGCGAAGAGAGAATCCGGAGAATGAAGGAAGCAGGTACGACCATTCTTTTTGTTTCTCATAGTATTGACCAGGTACAGAGTCTGTGTTCTAAGGTAGTGTGGCTGGAAAAAGGGAAATTAAAGATGATGGGCGATGCCATGGAAATAGGAGAAATCTATAAACAGTCATAGATAAGGTGAGAAAAAATGAAAAAAAAGTTGAAAAAATTAATGGGTGTGATAATTCTTGTGGCGGCAGCTTTTCTGTATGCCCATATTGCAAAAGTTCACAACATTTATAATACAGAGATAGACCCATCTGAGTATGGAAATACCGGAATCCTGACAGACTTGGGTGTGAAGCAGGAATTTGTCTGTGCAGAGGAACATTTAGACGGAATCAGGATAAAAAGCACGGTGACAGAGTCCGCAGAACAGATACTGTTGAGCTATAGTTTGAAAAATCTTTCCACAGGAGAGGTAGCAGCATCAGGAGAGGCAGAAGGGAAAGAAGTAAAAAACAGTAAATTTTTTGAAATTCCATTTGAGAGAATTGAAAATTGCAAAGATAAACGCTTTGAATTAACAGTGGTCAGCAATGTTCCGATGGGAACTGCTATAGGAATAGGATTTGCATACGAAAAAAATCGTGAAGAGTATACTTCTCTGGAAGTAGCAGGGGAAGAAGTAGAAGACGGAACGCTGATTCTGAAGACCGTGACAAACCGATTTGATTTTGAGACATTTTGTGTCTTTTTAGTATTTGCTCTGTATGTTATTTTGTTTATGAGATTTTTGTACAGACTTTTTAAATAATGTGATTTTAAAAGGAGAATCAAAATGAGTACAATGCGATGCTGTATTGATAAAGCAGAAATGAACCATTCAGGTAAAGACCGATTTGAAATAAGAGGATGGATATACAGCAAAAAAGGCCGTGAAATTACAGCAGTGGTAAAGGCTGACAGAAAACAGGATATCCCTTATAAGATGGTCAATGTGAAGCGTCCTGATGTTCAGAAAGCACTGAGGCTTGAGGATGATTCTGTGAAACTGGGATTTGTTATTTATATCAAAGATATCTCCAAACTTTGGAATTCTTTTGAGGAGTTGGAACTTTCTTTCACAGATTCGGTAGAAACCATTGAGGTATATAAAGAGAAATTTTCAAAGATTCAGAAATTATATGAGAAAAGCCTTATTAAGTATAATATAGACAGTGCTGCCATTTTGGAAGATATGGTTCGTGTCAAAGGATGGGCATTATATAAAAACAGGAAATGTCCAGTCACCGTATGGGACAGCAATGGCAAAGAGATAAAATGTGAGATTGAGCAGGAAGAAAGACCAGACGTAAATTGTATTTTTTCCATAGATAAAAGTGTAGAATGTGGTTTCCAAATTCAGATTCCCAAAAAACATCTGTCCAAGGGGAACCTCATACTGCTGTTTCAGGAAGAAAATTCGGAGGCAAAATATAGTTTATCAGCCAGAAGAATGAATTTTGAAAACAGTACTTTTGGAAAATATTATAAACAGTTAGGACCAAAACAATGGAAACAAAATCTTTTGTTTTTGTCAAGGCATGGATATCGGGAATTTAGGAAAGAGTTAGATAAACATGTGAATCCTTCAGGAATGGGATATGGATATTGGGCAAAACTACATAAGGTAACCAAGGCGGAACTGCGTCAGGAGGCAAGAGAACATTTTGCATATGAGCCATTGATCAGCATTGTTATTCCTCTTTACAACACACCGTTATCTTATCTGGAAGAATTGCTCCAATCTATTATTGGACAGACCTATCCGAACTGGCAGCTATGTCTGGCAGACGGAAGTCCGAAAGACCAGGTGCAGAGATATCTGGAGGAGAATTATGGAAAAGAGAATCGCATTACCTATGAGCGTCTGAAGAAGAACGGCGGTATTTCAGAAAATACCAACCAGGCACTTCATCTTGCAAAAGGTGAGTATATTATGCTCAGTGATCATGATGATGTATTGGAAAGAAATGCTCTTTATGAGATTGTAAAAGCCATTAACAGTGATAAAAAACCAGATATTATCTATACAGATGAAGATAAAGTCACGATGGATGGAAAAGAATATTTTGATCCTCATTTTAAGCCGGATTTTAACTGGAGTGTTATCAGAAGCAATAATTATATCTGCCATATTTTTGTGGTGGCGAAAAAGATAGTGGACGAAATCGGAGAATTCCGAAAAGAGTTTGACGGTGCCCAGGATTATGACTTTATTCTTCGCTGCTGCGAAAAGGCTGCGAGCATTTATCATGTGCCTAAGGTTTTGTATCATTGGCGTTCACACCCTAATTCCACTGCAGGAAATCCAGCAAGCAAGATGTATGCCTATGAAAATGGCCGAAAGGCACTGGAGGCTCATTTTGAGCGGATGCATATTGCAGCGGAAGTGACTATGACACCGTTCTGGGGAAGATACCGTGCCAAATTGCTGGTAAATGGAGAGCCAATGGTTTCGATTATTATTCCTAATAAAGATCATGTAGATGATTTGGATCGCTGCTTGAAATCCATTTATGAAAAAAGTACGTATCAAAATTTTGAAGTGCTTGTGGTAGAGGGCAGCAGCGAAAAACAGGAGACCTTTGCTTACTATACACAGGCAGAATACAGCAGAAAGAATTTAAGGGTTTTATATTGGAAAAAGGATTTTAATCCAGCTGCGATGTATAATTTTGCGGCGGCCCAGGCAAAAGGAGAATATCTGCTGTTTTTGGATAATGACGTAGAAGTAATTACTCCGGACTGGATGGAGGAGATGCTTGGCTATTGCCAGCAGGAGACGATAGGTATCGTAGGAGCAAAGCTTTATTATCCAAATGATACGG
Source organism: uncultured Blautia sp. (assembly GCF_947654165.1). Lineage (GTDB taxonomy): Bacteria > Bacillota > Clostridia > Lachnospirales > Lachnospiraceae > Blautia. Next base: position 40,960 of record NZ_CANTKB010000013.1, on the reverse strand, counting down.
TTCAGCATGCGGGAATTGTTCTTGGAATGGGAGAGAGTCATGCAGCTGATTATGTACTCCAGGGGGCAGACAGAGAGATTCTTACCTGTGGAGGGAGAACAAATTCCATTCAGAATGTCAGTGCTGTGACAAAAGCCTGCATGATGGTAAAGAAGTGTGTCCATGATGAAATCCAGGGATTTGATGAGAAATTTGAAGAACATTACAGTGATGTAGATTACTGTCTGCGGGCAGGTGAACTTGGCAAAGAAATCGTGATGCATGCTTTTGCTGAATTATATCATTATGAGTCAAGGTTTAAAAATAAGGAAGATAAAGAAGAACAGCAGGAAAGATTCCAGAAAGAGACTGAGTTATTTAAAACTCGTTGGAAAGCAGTTCTGGAAAAAGAGGATCCTTATTATAACCCAAACCTGGCCTTAAACCGCAAAGACTGCTCCTTGAGATGGTAAGCAGTGGTAAAAGGCTGATACTATGACTCGGAAGGAGAATTTCATGGAACAAGAAATCATGAGAGCAGAAAAAGAACGTTTTAATTTAATAAACAGCAATCAGTATCTGATACAGGGAACATGGAAAGAAGGTTATTTGCCTAAAATTTTTCTGGATAAAGAGCCTGTAAATGAAATTCAGCTTTCTTTAAACGGAGAAGAAATAGAAATTGGAATTCTTTTACCGGAAAATGCCGGGCAATATAAAAAGCTGTCTGTTTATGCTGAAAGAGGGGAAAGAAAAGTTCTCTGGTATTCTGAAAAATTGAGTAAAATATTAAAAAAACAGAATATGCCTCAGTACTGTATTGATTATTCTGAAGTAAATGTTCGGACTCACAAGTGTACCATCAGCGGCTGGGCGGCATATCAGGAACCTCTGGAGATTTATGTGGAGAATGAAGACAAAGAAAGAATGAAATTTTCCATGGAGAGGGTATATCGTCCGGAAGTAAGAACCTTGTATCACGAGTTTGAGATAGGCAAACAGTGTGGCTTTTTTATAGAAGTACCTATAGAAAATGAAAAAGGATTAAGAGTCGTGTTTGCCGCCAGGAACAGACGCACGATTCGCTATATCAGCTTGCAGAAACACAAGCGAATGGGAGAAAAAGCAGGGAATTATTGCGAAAAAGGTGTTCGTTACCTGAAAAATTATGGTGCGGTAGAATTCGTAAAAAAAGTAGTACAGAAGGCAGAAGGATACAGGAATCGTCCAAGTCTCTATAATAAATGGTATCCAAAGCACATGGCTTCTCAGCAGGAGTTGGAGAAACAGAGAGGAATAGCCTTTGCTTATGAGCCATTGATCAGTATTGTGATTCCTCTGTACAATACTCCAATTCCATATCTGAAAGAATTATTGGATTCTGTACAGGCTCAGACCTACAGAAATTTCCAGTTGTGTCTGGCTGACGGAAGTGATAATCCCAAAACAGGGGACTATATACGGGAGCATTACGGAAAGGACAGCAGAATTGAGTATCGTCTTTTGGAAAATAATGCAGGAATTTCCGAGAACACCAATGAGGCGATCAAGATGGCAACAGGGGAATTTATTATGTTTTCTGACCATGATGATACCCTTGCACCGGATGCGTTGTTTGAAATTGTTCGGGAAATCAATGAACATCCGGGAACCGATGTAGTCTATACGGATGAAGACAAAGTGACCATGGATGGTGGAAGATATTTTGATCCGCATTTTAAACCGGATTTTGATCTGGATTTATTAAGAAGTAATAATTATATCTGTCATATTTTTGTAGTGAAACGTACGATCATGGAGCAGGTCGGAATGCTGAGAAGTGAATTTGACGGTGCTCAGGATTACGACTTTATCCTTCGTTGCTGTGAGAAGGCAGAGAAGATTCGCCATGTGCCCAAGGTTCTCTACCATTGGAGAAATCATCCGGCATCAACAGCGGGGAATCCGGAGAGCAAGACCTATGCCTATGAAGCAGGAAGAGCGGCTGTCCAGGCACATTATGAGAGAATGGGAATAAAGGCAGAAGTGACCATGGCTCCCAATGTAGGTGAAACAGAGCAGTGGGGTCGGTACAGAACAAAATTATTTGTAGAGGGAAATCCGTTGGTATCGATTCTGATCCCTAATAAAGATCACAAAAAAGATTTGCAGAAGTGTGTGGAGTCCGTACTTCAGAAATCCAGTTACCAGAATATAGAAATTCTGATCGTGGAAAATAACAGTACAGAACAGGAAACTTTTGCATATTACAAAGAACTGGAATCAGCTCATGAAAATGTCCGCGTACTGAATTGGAAAAATGAATTTAATTATTCATCTATTAATAATTTTGCAGCAGAACATGCAAAAGGACAATATCTTCTTCTTTTAAACAATGATATTGAAGTTAAAACAGAGGATTGGATCGAAGAAATGCTGAGTTATTGCCAGAGAGAAGATGTGGGAATTGTAGGAGCAAAACTTCTGTTTCCAAATGAAAGGATTCAGCATGCAGGTGTAATCATAGGTTTAGGACCTTCCGGTACAGCAGGTCACCTGTTTTATAACAGTCCGGAAAAGCAGTTTGTCTATGCAGGAAGAGCTCATTCTACGCAGGATTTGAGTGCTGTGACTGCAGCCTGTATGATGGTAAAGAAAGAAATCTATCAGCAGGTGGGAGGCATGGATGAAGCGTTTCAGGTTGCTTTCAATGATGTTGATTTCTGTCTGCGAGTGAGAGAGACTGGAAAACTGGTGGTGTTCCAAAATTACGCACAGTTGTATCATCACGAATCCCTCACAAGAGGCTATGAGACAAGCAAGAAAAATAAAATCAGATTCAAAGAAGAAGCAAAATTATTTAAGACACGGTGGAAAGACATTCTGGAATCGGGAGATCCCTACTATAATCCAAATCTTACACTTCGCAGAAGTGACTGTTCTTTAGGAGAATAAAAAAAGCTGTTGCATAAAGTAATTGTGTACTTTATGCAACGGCTTTTTTGAATTTATACTTCTTTCCATACTTAAATTTTTTTCTTCCTTTTGGACCTCTTAGAATCCAGCACAGCCTTAATGATCACAGCGGTCAGTACGATAATCAGTACAGCCAGCAGTACCATCATGACAGGGAATACAACAGAAGACCCAATCCGGATTTCAGACATTCCTGTTTCCAGCATTGACATATCAGAAGTAGTACGTGATTTCACTTCCATAGGCAGTGTGGTATGAACCTTCAGAATTTCAACTCCCTGATAGGAATAAGTCCTGGTACGCATATCCGAGGAATCTTCTTCTGCAATAGCCATGCAGCCCGGGGTGACACTGTTTGGCAGTACTGCATATCCGGCAGGGGTTTCTTCATCCATCCAGTACACAGGGTCCATGTGGAACTGGTCAAATCCATAGTCAAACAAGGCTGTGGTATCTATAAAACGCTCTTTCCCTTCGGAACGCATCACAACGCAGATCAGCGTCATATTGTCACGTCTTGCAGCGGTGACCAGGGTATTTCTGGCAGCTTCGGTATGTCCTGTCTTTCCGGCAATCACACCTTCGTAATGAGAATCACCCTCTGCTATAAGAGCATTAGTATTCGTCAGATTTCTTGGAGCCGTTGTTTTATTTGTGGCAGGAATGGTGTATTGGGCAGCACCGGAAATTTTGCAGAAATCCTCATTTGCCACGGCTGCAGCAAGAATTCTTGCCAGGTCATGGGCAGTAGTGTAGTGATTCGGATCCGGGAGACCATTGGCATTGACAAAGTGTGTATTTTCACAGCCAAGTTCAGCCGCTCTCTTATTCATCATAGCGGTGAAATTGCTCACAGAGCCGGCTACCCGGACCGCCATCTGAGTACAGACTTCGTTAGCAGAGGCCAGCATAATGGCATAGAGACACTGTTCTACAGTGAGCTGTTCGCCTACTTTAGCATCTATGGTAGAATTTCCGGGTTCCAAATCCGGGGTGATCACATCTGTAAAAGTAATAATTTCATTTAAGTCCTCGATATTTTCCAGAATCAGCAAGGCGGTCATCACCTTTGTAGTGCTGGCAGGATAACGGACTTCATCCATCCCTTTGTCGAAGAGAATCTGCCCGGTGGAGGCTTCCATTAAAATACCGGTTTCATCAGCGATTTCAGGTGCTGTGGGCCAGCTTTTGGGGAAGTCTTTGGCAGCCACAGGAACAGCCATCTGAAAAATTAATAAAAGTGCCAGCAGGGGGCACAATAGTCTTAGAATTAAGTTTTTTTGTCTCAACTGTTTCTCTCCTTTCATGCAGATATCCCCAGTATAACACATTAAAGGTTTTCTTTAAATAAAAAATATGGTAAAATAGTGCAAGAAGAAAATAGAAGAACTAAGGCAGGTGTGTGTGATGCCAACAGGAAAGATAGAATGGGGCAGGGTTTTGAACCGTTTATCCCCCTATACCATACAAAAAGGATTACGATATCTGAAACATTACGGAATCAAGGAATTCTGGGTCAGACTTCATGAGCGTTTCGAACCGGAAGAGGTTCCTTACGGTCCCTGGTATGATGCGTATGTTCCATCCGTGGAAGAATTGGAAAAACAGAAAAAGAGAAAATGGAAGTATGCTCCCAAAATCAGCGTGGTAGTGCCGGCTTATCAGACACCGGAGGTTTTCCTTCGCCAGATGATAGACTCTCTTCTGGGTCAGACCTACGATAACTGGGAGCTTTGCATCGCAGATGCAAGCCCGGAGAATGCTTCTATGGAGTATGTGCTGAAAGAATATGCTTCCAGAGATTCCAGGATTTTGTGGAAAAAGTTAGAGAAAAACCAGGGGATTGCAGGAAATACCAACGAAGCCATTGCTATGGCCGGCGGTGAATTTGTGGGACTGCTGGATCACGATGACTTACTTGCTCCAAATGCCCTGTATGAAATCGCATCTGCACTGGAACAGGAGCCGGATATTGACGTGTTATATACAGATGAAGATAAAGTCAGAGGAGATGGACTGGAACATTTCCAGCCGCATTTTAAGCCGGATTTCAGTCCGGATCTGCTCCGCTCAAACAATTATATCTGCCACTTTTTTGTGGCAAGAAGAATCCTGATTGAGAAAGTCGGTGGTTTTTCAAGTGCTTTTGACGGTGCCCAGGATCATGACTTTATTTTCCGCTGTACGGAACAGGCTGGAAAGATTCATCATATACCGGAAATTCTGTACCATTGGAGGACTCATCAGTCTTCCACCGCAGACAATCCTGAGAGTAAATTGTATGCTTTTGAGGCAGGCAAGCGTGCGGTTGAGGCAAATCTGCACAGATGTGGTCTGAAAGGCCAGGTAAGCCATACGAAGGATTATGGATTTTACAGAGTGAAATACCAGGTTCAGGGAACTCCCCTGGTTTCCATCATTATTCCCAATAAAGATGCCAGAGAGGACCTGGAAAAATGTGTTCATTCGATTCTGGAAAAATCCACGTATCAGAATATCGAGATTTTAATTGTAGAAAATAATAGTACAGGCAGTGAGATTTTTTCTTATTACAAAGAACTTTCCAAAAATCCGAAAGTACGCCTTTTAAGATGGAAACATCCCTTTAATTATTCTGCAATCAATAACTATGCGGCTTCGAAAGCAAAAGGGGAATATCTCCTTTTCCTGAACAATGACACAGAGGTGATTACCCCGGACTGGATTGAAGAAATGCTGGGATTTTGCCAGAGAAAAGATACGGCAATCGTAGGTGCAAAGCTCTACTATGGAAACAATACCATTCAGCATGCAGGAACAGTCATCGGAATTGGGGGCATTGCAGGGCATATGTTCGTAGATATGGCAAGAGAACGTTCCGGGTATATGCATAAAGCATCCATTATCCAGGATTTAAGTGCAGTGACCGCAGCCTGTATGATGGTGAAACGGCAAGTGTTTGAAGAAGTTCACGGGTTCGAGGAAGCATTATCTGTGGCTTTTAATGACGTAGATTTTTGCCTTAGAGTGAGAGAGCAGGGGTATCTGGTTGTGTATGATCCCTATGTAGAATTATATCATTACGAATCGAAGAGCAGAGGAACAGAGGACAGCAAAGAAAAAGTCAGAAGATTTCAGTCAGAAATCGAATTTATGCGGTGCAGATGGGAAACACTTCTGAAAAAAGGAGATCCCTATTACAATAAGAATCTGTCTCTGGTAAAATGGAACTACTCTTTGAGACCAAAAGACTGAAAGGTATTAAGTACCATGTACGAAGTTTCTGTGATTATTCCGAATTTTAACGGAAAACAGTATTTGAAAAACTGTCTGGATGCAATGAAAAGACAGGTGTACCGGGATTTTGAAGTGATTCTGGTAGATAATGGTTCCGAAGACGGCAGTGCAGACTATGTCAGAGAGCATTATCCGGAAGTGCATGTTCTCACATTGCAAGAAAATAGAGGGTTCTGCGGAGGTGTCAATGCAGGAATTCAGGCATCCGAAAGCCCCTATGTGGTATTGCTGAATAATGATACCATAGCAGAAAAGTATTTTTTAAAGAATCTGGTATCTTTTATGAAAGAGCATCCCGGGACTTTTTCCTGTCAGGCTAAGATGCTAAAATTACAGGACAGGGACAAAATAGACGATGCGGGAAATTATTATTGTGCTCTTGGGTGGGCTTTTGCAGATGGAAAAGGAAAGCCGGAGACAAGATATAACAGAGAGAAAAGGGTTTTTTCTGCCTGTGCGGGTGCGGCAATTTATGATAAGAGACTGCTGGAAAAGACAGGTCTTTTTGATGAAGTGCATTTTGCATATCTGGAAGACCTGGATATCGGATACCGGGCAAGGCTTTTGGGATATGAGAACTGGTTCTGCCCCAAGGCCAGAGTGTATCATGTGGGAAGTGGAACCAGCGGTTCCAGGTATAATCTGTTCAAAGTACGGTATTCATCCAGAAATAATATTTATATGATATATAAAAATATGCCGTTGCTGCAGATTATCTGGAATTTTCCTCTGTTGTTTCTGGGATTTAGCTGTAAGGCACTGTTTTTTGCAAGAAAAGGCTTCGGTAGAGAATATCTTGCCGGAATCAAAAACGGAATTGCATTATCCAGGGAAAATCAGGATAAAAAAGTGTCTGGGATTAGGCCGAGGAGATATGTGGCAGTTCAATGGGAACTCTATAAAAACATCATTAGATTTTTACGGAAATAGAGAAATGCAAAATAATTGCACTTTTTCCTGGTTTATGCTATATTAATTAGATATTATGAAATAAAATAAGAGGGTGATAAGACCTTGATAAAAGAAAATCAAAAGCATTTTAACCGGCTTCAGGTGCTGATAGATGCTTTTGTTATTGCATTTTCCTATATTATGGCATGGGTGATCAAGTTCCAGATATTGAAAAACGATGACGGGAAACTGCCATTTAAGATTTATATGATGGCTATGGTCGTGATTGTTGCAGTATATTTGGTATTATATCATATGTTTAGCCTGTATACGCCCAAACGAGTACAGGGAAGGCGTCTGGAACTTTGGAATATTGTAAAAGCAAATACAGTGGGAATTGCACTGATTTTGGGTGTTCTGTATCTGATCAAGATGATTGACTTTTCCCGCTGGATGCTGTTTTATTTTGTTGTGCTGAACGTGGTGCTGGAGACCATTGCCAGAAATTTGATTCGTTATTTTCTGCGAAGCATCAGAAGAAACGGTTATAATCTTAAGCATATCGTACTGGTAGGCTACAGCCGTGCAGCAGAGGAATACATTGACAGGATTCTGGACAATCCCCAGTGGGGATACAAGATTCGTGGAATCCTGGATGATCATATAGAAGCGGGAACAGAATACAGAGGAATTAAGGTGATTGGGCGAATCGCAAATCTTATGGTGATTCTGCCGGAGAACAGATTGGATGAGATTGCGATTACTTTGGGGCTCAGTGAGTATTACCGGCTGGAAGAAATTGTGAATTTGTGCGAGAAATCGGGTGTTCATACGAAATTTATTCCGGACTATAACCGGGTAATTCCTACGAAGCCTTATACAGAAGATATTCTTGGCCTTCCGGTGATCAATATCCGGCATGTACCTCTGACCAATACATTTTATGCTGCCATGAAGAGAACCATGGACATTGCAGGGGCATTGTGTGCCATTATTTTGTTTTCACCGGTGATGCTTTTCTCGGCAGTTATGATTAAAATCACTTCTCCCGGTCCTTTGATTTTTAAACAGGAGAGAGTAGGGCTTCATAACCATACGTTTATGATGTATAAGTTCCGTTCCATGGATGTACAGGCACCGGAGAAAGAAAAATCGAAGTGGACAGTGAAAAATGATCCTCGGGTGACGAATTTTGGAAAGTTCATGAGAAAGACGAGCATTGATGAATTACCACAGCTATTTAATGTGTTAAAGGGCGAGATGAGTTTGGTGGGACCAAGGCCGGAGCGACCATTCTTTGTTGAAAAATTTAAGGAAGAAATTCCAAGGTATATGATCAAACACCAGGTGCGTCCGGGAATGACCGGGTGGGCACAGGTAAATGGATACCGGGGAAATACTTCTATAAAGAAACGAATCGAGTATGATCTATATTATATTGAGAACTGGACGTTAGGGCTTGACGTGAAGATATTATTTTTGACTATTTTTAAGGGCTTTATTAACAAGAACGCATATTAGTACAAAGAATAGCAGAAACTCAGTATTCGTTGTACCAGGCAGATAAAGGGGAATAAAAATGTCTAAGATGAAAAAAAAGAACAGGCACATAGGAAGGAAAATATTATTTGGGTTCGAAATTTTAGTGCTGATTCTTCTGGTTGGGGTTTTGTTTGTCTATACACAGATTAACAAAAAGATGGATCAACTGAATTTTAATAAGAACGATACACAGCAGCAGGGAGGAGAACCTGTGCAGGTGGAAATCAATGAAAGTGTATCAGGAAGTGAGGTGCTCAGCGGTTATACCAATGTGGCCTTATTTGGAATCAATGAAAACAACAGTGATACCATAATTATTGCCAGCATCAATAATGGCACCAAGGAAATCAAGATGGTATCACTGTACAGAGATACGTATCTTAGGGTAGCGGAAGACGAATATGGAAATGGTATTTACGACAAATGTAATTCTGCTTACCTGCGGGGAGGTCCTGTTTCGGCAGTTTCTATGCTGAATACGAACCTGGATCTGGATATCCAGAATTATGTGACCGTGGATTTTGCGGCACTGTCAAAAGCTGTAGACTGTCTTGGCGGGCTGGATGTTGATCTGAGCTATGAAGAGATTGAGCATACCAACAATTATTGCATTGGTACTTCGGAACAGGTAGAAGGGGCAGAATATACACCGATTGAGAAACCGCCTGTACCGGCTGATCAGAGTAAGATTATCGGGAATTATCATTTGAATGGAATCCAGGTAACTTCTTACTGCAGGATTAGAAAGACAGCATCCATGGACATGGGAAGAACCCAGAGACAGCGCTATATTTTGAATTTGATGGCAGACAAGGCGAAGAAATCCAGTCTGACAACATTAAATAAAATCCTGGATGAAGTCTTTCCTATGGTTGCGACTAACTTTTCTAAGTCCGAGTTGATAAAACTGGGATCAGGTCTTCTTTCCTATAAACTTACGGAAAACACAGGATTCCCCCTGGATTATGCCATGGGTAGAGAGGTGACTGAACCGGTTACGGGTCTGGACTGCCTGATTCCTACAACCCTGGCTACCAATGTAAAATATCTTCATGAATACCTTTTCGGAGATAAAGATTATATCCCATCAGAGACTGTGTTTATCAGAAGCGAGTTTGTAGCGGACAAAACAGGCTTTGGAAATGCATCTGTGCCGGAAGCAAGCCAGTATCTGATTGTGGATCCATCAAGTAATACTGGTGATGAAGATATGGAAGAAGACTACACCAATGAGGAAGAGAATCTGTATGATACAGAATCCCAGGGAAATTATGAATAGAGCATAAACACATGAGAAATGCAGGAACTTTGTGAATGAGCAGAATTCCTGCATTCTTTATATAAGAACAGGAGGAAAAACTATGACCGTGACAGTGATCATCCCCACGTATAAACCGGGGGCAGCTTTTCGACGGTTAATGAAAAAGCTGAGCACCCAGACATATCCTATTGAGAAGATCATAATTATGAATACAGAGGAGCAATATTGGAAAAATGCACTGATTCAAGGTATCGAGCAGGCAGAAGTGCATCACATTACAAAAGCAGAATTCGACCATGGAAAAACAAGAGCCAGGGGGGCTGCAATGGCAGAGAGTGATATTCTTGTTTACTTTACTCAGGATGCAGTTCCTGCGAATGACCTGGTGGTAGAGCATCTGGTGCAGGCATTTAAAGACGAAAGTGTCGGTGCTGCATATGGGAGACAGCTTCCTGATTCAGACTGTAAATTCATAGAAGCCTACACAAGAGGATTTAATTATCCGGAGACCGGCAGTGTGAAATACAAAGCAGACCTGCCGAAACTGGGGATTAAAACATATTTTTGCTCTAATGTATGTTCTGCTTACCGAAGAACCGTATATGAAGAAATGGGAGGGTTTATCACCAGAACAATTTTCAATGAGGACATGATCATGGCTGCTCATATGGTTCAGGCTGGATATGGTATTGCATATCAGGCAGACGCAAAGGTCTTTCATTCTCATAATTATACTTATACACAGCAGTTTTCCAGAAATTTTGATCTGGCGGTATCTCAGGCAGATCATCCGGAAATTTTCGCAGATATATCTTCTGAGAGTGAGGGCATCCGACTGGTGAAAAGAACAGCAGCTTATTTAGTGCAGGCGAAAAAACCATGGCTGATCCCTGATTTGATTCTGACCAGCGGATTTAAGTTTTTGGGGTATAAAGCAGGGCAGAACTATCAGAAACTTCCTAAATGCCTGGTTCGGAAATTTACCATGAATCCATCTTATTGGGAGCAGGAATAAAAACTGCCTGATTTTCACGTTTTCTTTTCTTTTTTATCACAATTTCAACACAATTCACTGATAAACTTAGTCTCATAAAAGAAAAAGAAGAAAGATTGATTCAGAAAGGAAGTACCATTATGAGTGAAGAATATAATAGATATGACTTAGGGAATGACCCGGAAGAAAAATCAGAAACAGCAGCGACCACAGAAAATGTCTCAGCAGAAAATACATCTTATGCATTTTCTTACAGAAAAGCAGGAGAAGAAAGAAAAGACCAGGGAAATGAGGAATCCTTTACCAGAACTTATACAGGTTCTCATAGAGAATATACTCATGATGCGGGACAGAATCAGAATTCTGATAAGAGTACCCAGACCCCTTACAGCTCCTATCATTTTTCTTCTCAGATTCCGCCGGAGCCTGAAAAGAAGATGAAAAACAAAAAAAAGAAAAACAAAGGCGGACAGATGAGTTTTGGAAAACGACTGGGAATGGCAGCCGCAACAGCAGCCGTTTTCGGACTGGTGGCAGGTTCTGTTTTTGTAGGAGTGACCTATACCGGAAATCAGCTTCTTCCGGAAAAAGAGAGCACAAAGATTGAAAACACACAGACCAGTTCAGGCAGCGTGGACAGCGGTTCGCTGATCAACCAGAAAAGCAGTTCTGATTCAGGCTCTGGTGTCTCAGAGGTTGCCAGAAATGTTATGCCGTCCGTTGTCTCTATTACAGGTATCAGTATTCAGGAAATTCCAAATTATTTTGGGTTTGGTACCCAGAAATATGAAGGTCAGAGCAGCGGTTCCGGTATTATTGTAGGCCAGAATGATACAGAATTGTTGATCGCTACCAATAATCATGTGGTAAAAGACACGAATTCTATCACCGTATGCTTTACGAATCAGGATGGTACTGCAGCAGTTTCAGATACCCTCACAGATACCAGTACCAATGGAGGAGATACGGACAGTCAGAATGTAGATCTGGAAAATGCAGTGGAAGCAAAGATTAAAGGAACGGATGCTGATAATGACCTGGCTGTAGTGGCAGTAAAGATTGAAGATATTCCTGAGGATTTGCGGAGCCAGATTAAGGTAGCCACTCTTGGGGACTCAGATTCTCTGGTGATCGGAGAACAGGTTGTGGCAATTGGAAATGCATTGGGATATGGACAGTCTGTGACCAGCGGTTATGTAAGTGCCTTAAATAAAAAAGTAAGCTCCGAAAATGCAGACAGTACCTTTATTCAGACGGATGCAGCGATTAACCCAGGAAACAGCGGCGGTGCTCTTTTGAATATGAAAGGTGAGCTGATTGGTATTAATTCTGCAAAAATTGCATCTGATGAAGTAGAAGGTATGGGATTTGCCATTCCTATTTCCAAGGCACAGCCAATTCTGGACGAACTGATGAGCAAAGAGACCAGAGATAAAGTAGAAGATGAAAACAAAGCAGCTTATATTGGAATCACCTGTAAAAATGTGACATCTGATGCAGCAGAATACTACAATATGCCTTTGGGTGTCTTTGTAGACAGTGTCTCAGAAGACGGTCCTGCGGATAAGGCAGGTATCCAGGCAGGAGACATTATCCGCAAGATTGACGGAACCAGTGTGGAAACCTTCGATAATCTGACAGAGCAGCTTTCTTACTATGAAGCAGGGGAAAAAATTGATTTTGTGATTTCCAGAGCAAACGGCGGTGAGTATAAAGAACAAACCGTGACCGTAGAATTGGGTGCAAAGAAAGATATTCAGAATAATACAGAAAACAGACGAGGAAATCGATAAACAAAGAAAAAGGCTGTCCGGTGGGCAGTCTTCTTTCTTTGCCCAGGTCATTTAGAAAAAGTTTACTTGTTACCATAAGTAATTTGTGATAAGATACCCACAAGTAGTTTTTCAGAAAGAAAACAAAGAGAAAGCAGGAATAGATATGTCAGACGAGAAAGATTTATTAGAGACAACGAATACCTCCGAAGCTTCCGGACAGGAAGATAAGAAGGATGAATATGAAAAAATATGTTTTATGTGCAGACGGCCGGAGAGCAAGGCTGGAAAGATGATCGAGCTTCCGGGAAATATCCACATCTGTACAGACTGTATGCAGAGAAGCTTTGATACCATGAACAACAGCCCCATTAATTATGACGAGCTGATGAAAAACATCCCCAATATGCCAAACATCAGTATGATTGATTTGTCTTCTCTTCAGAATCAGATTCCGAAGAATCAGAAAATCAAGAAAAAACAGGAACAGCCAAAAGAGAAAGTTGCACCAAAGGTTTTCGATATTAAGAGTATTCCGGCACCTCACAAGATAAAAGCAAGCCTGGATGAATATGTTATTGGACAGGAGCATGCAAAGAAGGTCATGTCTGTGGGGGTTTACAATCATTATAAAAGAGTGTTTGCAGAGACCACCGATGATGTAGAGATTGAAAAGTCCAATATGCTGATGATCGGACCGACAGGAAGCGGTAAGACTTATATGGTCAAGACCCTGGCAAGACTTCTGGATGTACCCCTTGCGATCACAGATGCCACATCTCTTACAGAGGCAGGATATATTGGCGATGATATCGAAAGTGTAGTAAGTAAGCTTCTGGCAGCAGCGGATAATGATGTTGAGAGAGCAGAGCACGGTATTATTTTTATTGATGAGATTGATAAGATTGCCAAAAAGAAAAATACCAATCAGAGGGACGTCAGCGGAGAAGCAGTGCAGCAGGGAATGCTGAAGCTTCTGGAGGGAAGCGAAATTGAAGTGCCGGTAGGTGCCAACAGCAAGAATGCCATGGTTCCGCTTGCTACGGTCAATACAAAAGATATTCTTTTTATCTGCGGAGGTGCGTTCCCGGATCTGGAAGAAATTATTAAAGAACGTCTGAATAAAACAGCGTCCATTGGTTTCCAGGCAGACTTAAAAGACAAATATGATAAGGATCCGAATCTTTTAGAAAAGGTAACAGTAGATGATCTGAAGAAATTTGGTATGATTCCGGAATTTTTGGGGCGTCTGCCGATTATTTTCTCCTTAAGCGGATTAACCAGAGATATGCTGGTAGAGATTCTCAAAGAGCCTAAGAATGCGATTTTAAAACAGTATCAGAAACTTCTGGCACTGGATGAGGTAAAGCTGGAGTTTGAGGATGGAGCTCTGGAAGCGATTGCAGAGATGGCAATGGAGAAACACACAGGAGCCAGAGCACTGCGTGCGATTCTGGAAGAATACATGCTTGATATAATGTATGAGATTCCCAAGGATGACAGCATTGGCCAGGTGATTATCACAAAAGAGTACATCCAACATACAGGAGGTCCGAGGATCCTCTTAAGAGGGCAGGAACTTCCAATGTTAGAAGTGAATTCATAAACCTTTGAAAATATTTCGAACAGAAATTGAAAATCCCACTGAAAGGCAGATACCTGACAGTGGGACTTTATAAATTATTTGTAGTTTTAAATAAAAAAAGATGCAGGAGATGGGACTTGAACCCACACGATATTGCTACCACAGGCACCTGAAGCCTGCGCGTCTGCCAATTCCGCCACTCCTGCATTTCTTATGAAGTTCTGTGCTCTCTCAAGCACAAGACATATAATACAGCATAAAATGGAAAATGTCAACACAAATTTTTAAAAAAATTAAAATAATTTCAACAGTTGCAGGAAAGGCGGCTTTGGGTTATACTTTTTCATGGAACTAATTATTATTAAGAGGAGTAAAAAATGGATTTTATTGAATTATTAAAAGTGGTATTTCTGGGAATCGTAGAGGGAATCACAGAGTGGCTTCCTATCAGTAGTACCGGCCACCTGATCTTGGTGGAAGAATTTGTGAAACTGGATGTATCCAAACAGTTCTGGGAGATGTTTATGGTCGTTATCCAGTTAGGTGCGATTCTTGCGGTAGTTGTATTGTATTGGAACAAAATATGGCCTTTCCGCAATAAAAAGCCTCAGCATGTGAATGTGACAAAAATAGAGAAGAGTGCAGGATTTATCTGCAGGTTTGTGAAGATTGACAAAATGGTCATGTGGTTCAAAATTTTGGTTTCCTGCCTGCCTGCAATTTTGATAGGGCTTCCCTTTGATGATTTTATTGAAGACACCTTTAACAACTGGTTTGTAGTTTCGGTTATGTTGATCGTATATGGTGTTTTGTTCCTTTTGGTAGAAGATTATAACGCAAAGCGGACAGTGAAAGTGAATTCTATCGAAGAGATTTCCTGGAAAATGGCATTATATATCGGTATCTTCCAGGTTCTTGCCCTGATTCCGGGTACATCACGTTCCGGTGCCACGATCATCGGCGGAATTTTATTAGGTGCATCCAGAACCGTTGCGGCAGAATATACTTTTTTCCTGGCAATTCCGGTGATGTTCGGAGCAAGCCTGTTGAAAATTGTGAAATTCGGTCTGAACTTTACCCAGTGGGAGGTTGTGATTCTTGGAGTAGGTACCATGGTTTCTTTCCTGGTTTCTATTCTGGCTATTAAATTCCTGATGGGATATATTAAAAAACATGATTTTAAGGTATTTGGCTGGTATCGCATTGTCCTGGGTGTGGTTGTAATGCTGTTCTTTACTATTTTCAGGTAAGAGTATCCGTATGGAGTAGCGTGATTTATGGAAAACTATGATAAAAAAGTGTTGGATCTGGCAATGGAAGCCGGGAGGATTCTTTTGGATGCGGGGGCTGAAATTTTCCGAGTGGAAGAAACCATGAAGAGAATTGCCCAGGCATACGGCATAGAAAAATTTAATTCTTTTGTTTTAAGTACAGGTATTTTTATTACAGCAGAAAATGAAGAGGGAGAAATATATGCAAGTGTGAAGCATATTCCGATTCAAAGTGCCAAGCTGCATAGAATCGCAGCAGTCAACCAGCTTTCCAGAGAGATTACGGAAGGAAAGTATACTCTGGAAGAAGCCGTGGAACGGCTGGAGCAGATTAAAACCATGCCTGGTAAGAAAACCATCACAAAAATGATAGCTGCCGGAGTTGGCTCCGGTGGCTTCTGCTATTTACTGGGCGGTCATTTTACAGATATGCTGGCAGCGTTTCTGTCAGGCTTTTTGCTTTATACCGTTCTTGTTCTTGTTGAAAGAAGGGAGAAGACGACATCCAAAATCGTCGTAAACCTGATCGGAGGATTTTCTGCATCGTTATTTTCCGTGCTTTTCTATAAACTGGGACTGGGGCATGCACCGGGAACGATTTTGGTAGGCTCTATCATGCCTCTTGTGCCGGGTGTTTCTCTGGTAAATGCCATCCGTGATTTTGCAGAGGGAAATTACATTGGGGGTGGCGTACGTTTTCTGGATGCACTCATGGTTGCATTGGGAGTTTCGCTGGGAGTGGGCTTGACCTATATTTTGTATTTTCGCCTTACGGGAGGGGTTATCTTATGATAGTAGACGGAATGCTGCAGTTTCTGGCAGCATGTGCAGGCACCATAGGATTTTCTGTGCTGTTTTCCGTTCCAAGAGAGCACTATGTTCGCTGTGGAGTGATTGGAGGTGCAGGATGGCTGGTGTGCTGGACACTCATCCATGGATTTCAGATGGGAACCATAGAGGCAAACTTTCTCGCCACGGTTTTTATTGCATTGGCATCCAGAATCAGCAGCACAGTAAAAAAATGCCCGGTCACACTTTTTTTAATTGCAGGGATTTTTCCAGAGGTTCCTGGAATCGGTGTATATCGCACCATTTATTACAGTATTTTGGAAGATCATCAGAAGAGTATCCTATACGGAAGGGAAACTCTGGGAATTGCCATTGCCATGGTGTTGGGAATTATCCTGGTGTTTGAAATTCCGCAAAAGACGATACACAGGATGGCGGATATAAAGATAACAGGACATTTTAAGAAATCAATATAGAAAAGGGGCATCCCATGAAGGTGATTCATGGGGTGCCCTTTTCATCTTGAGGGGGGAGATAGTGAGTGGTTTATCAACTATCCAAGACCTATTATAAAGTGAAAATATGAGGAAATTATGTCAGGTTTCTAAAAAAAACAGAAAATCTCTAAACAAAAATTAAATACTAAACAAAATATCTACCCTAAATAGCTTCTTAACAGAAGGAAGGTGTTCTTCACTCCATCTACATGGCTTCTTTCATAGCCGTGGGAGGCATAAACACCCGGACCAATCAGTCCGTGGCGTACATCGTAGCCGGAACGGAGGGCTGCTTCTGCATCGGAACCGTAATGCGGATAAATATCTACTGCATAGTCCAGATTTTCACGCTTGGCAGCAGTGATCAGATCTGTCACAACATCATAATTATAAGGACCGCCACTGTCTTTGGCACAGATAGAAACCTGATGTTCTTTGCAGGAAAGTCCCTTTCCTACACATCCCATATCCACAGAAAGAACTTCTGTTACTCCTTCCGGGATGGATGCAGAGCCACCGTGCCCTACTTCTTCATATACTGTGAAATGCTGATAGAGAGCTCTCTTAGGGCATACCTTTTCTTCTTTTAAATATTTTGCGTATCCCATGAGAATGGCTGCACTTAATTTGTCATCCAGAAAACGGCTTTTCAAATAACCGCTTTTGGTAATGGTCGTGCGGGGTTCAAAGCATACCACATCACCTGCCATAATACCAAGGTCTTCTACTTCTTTTTTTGATAATACTTTTTCATCAATCAGAACTTCCATTACATCAAAAGTTCTGGAAGTGTCATCGTATTTCCCGTTTACATGGATGGATGCATCTGTAAGCTGCATGGTTCCTTCATAAGTGCCGTTAAAACGGGTACAGATTCTGCAGTTTTCTGCCTCTGCATTGTTAGCGTTCAGACCACCGATAGGAGTCAGGCGGAGACGTCCGTCGGCTTTGATCTCAGCAACCATAGCACCCAAGGTATCTACATGTGCTTCCATAAAAAGGGCATTTTCTTTTTCTTCTCCTCCAAGTTCTACTAAGACACCGCCTTTGACCGTCTTTGTCGGTGTGTATCCCATTTCTTTATACTGTGTCATGAGGTAATCCGTCACTTCTTTGGTGTAGCCGGATGGACTGTCAATGGCCATTAAAGCCTTTAACTGGGTTAAAATGTAATCCACATATTGCTGCATTGTGATATCCTCCTTTTGCTTCTTAAAACATTGTAGCTTTTATGAGAGCAAACGTCAATAGAAGAGAGAAATCAGGAAAAAAGTTGACTGGAAGGGAGGATTTGTAGTAAACTTTATGTAAACATAGAAGACAGGAGGACTTTACTATGAAATGTCCCTTTTGCAATCAGGAAAATACCAGAGTGATTGATTCCAGACCGGTTCCAGATAATAATTCTATCAGAAGAAGACGTCAGTGCGATGAATGTGGAAAACGTTTTACTACATATGAAAAAATCGAAACCATTCCTTTGACTGTGATCAAAAAGGATCAGAGCAGAGAACAATATGAGAGAAGAAAGATTCAGGATGGGATTACCCGTGCCTGCTATAAAAGACCTGTTTCCGTGGAAAAAATTGAAAGTATCATGGACGAAATTGAGACAGAAGTCTTTAACCGGGAAGAAAAAGAGATTCCAAGCTCCATGATCGGTGAAATTGTTATGGACAAACTGAAAGATCTGGATGCAGTGGCTTATGTCCGGTTTGCTTCTGTTTACCGTGAATTTAAAGATGTAGATACGTTTATGGATGAATTGAGGAAGATTATGAAGTGATGATGTATTTTAAAAGATACTTGCATTTTCCCGTTCCCTTCGCTAAAATAACCTTGACAATTGCATAATGAGAGAACATGTATGTAAAGGAGATATCATGAAAAAAGTAAAGAATATAACAGCAATACTTTTGGTAATGGCTCTGACTATTGTACTTGGCGGATGCCAAGACAAAAAGGACGGGCAGAAGGAATCTCAGACGGACAACAGTTCTCAGGAAGCAACAGGGGAACCAGTTATGGGTGGTTCCATAGTAGTAGGAATTCCTCAGGATTTAGAGGATAGTCTTGACCCACACAAATCGGTAGCGGCAGGAACAAAAGAAGTCCTATTCAATATTTACGAAGGCTTAGTTAAGCCTGATGAAGAGGGAAATTACACAGATGCAGTGGCTAAAAGCCATGAAATTTCAGAAGACGGCAAGGTGTACACCTTTGCATTGAGAGAGAATGTAAAATTTCATGACGGAACAGTGGTTACTGTGCAGGATGTAAAATATTCGATTGAACGCTGCGCCGGTATCAACGGGGATGGGACTCCGCTGGTAGCGGCGTTTTCTAATGTAGAGAAAGTGGAGTGCCCGGATGATAAGACGGTTCAGATTACCCTGAAGGAGCCTGACACGGAATTTCTGGCTTACCTGATTGTTGCGGTAGTTCCGGAGCATGCCAAAGACCTGGATAAACAGCCGGTTGGAACAGGACCATTTTGCTATGTATCACGTTCTCCTCAGGAAAATATCAAGATTGAGAAATACAAGGAATACTGGGATACAGAGCATCAGGCATATCTGGATGAAGTAACCTTTAAGGTTGTGGGGGACAGCAATGCCATTGTGACCGGGCTGAAAGGCGGTTCCATTGACCTGTATCCAAGAGTAAATTCTACACAATCTGCCCAGTTACGGGATGACCAGGATCTGAATATCCTGGAGGGAGGTATGAATCTGGTTCAGGCATTATATCTGAACAATGCGGAGAAACCGTTTGATGATGTGAAGGTGCGGCAGGCATTATGCTATGCAGTAAACCGTCAGGAAGTGCTGGACATGATGGCGGACGGAAAAGGTACCGTCATAGGAAGCAGTATGTTCCCGGCTTTTGAGAAATACTATATGCCGGAACTTGCAGAGAAATATACACAGGATATCCAGAAAGCCAAAGAACTTTTGAAAGAGGCAGGTTATCCGGACGGATTTGAAATGACCATCACAGTTCCCAATAATTATCAGCAGCATATTGATACAGCCCAGGTATTGACAGAACAGTTGAAGCAGGTTGGTATCCAGGCGGAGATTCAGTTGATTGAATGGGATAGCTGGTTAAGTGATGTGTATTCTGACAGAAAGTATCAGTCTACAGTTGTAGGTGTGGATGCTGCATATTTAAGCGGAAGAGCACTTTTGGAACGTTTCTGTTCCGATGCAGACAAAAACTTTATTAATTATAAGAATCAGGAATATGATGCACTCTATGAACAGGTGAAGAAAAGTACAGATGAAAAAGAACAGATTCAGTTGTACAAAGAAATGGAAACACTGCTCTGCGAGGATGCTGCCAATGTATATATTCAGGATATGGCTTCCGAGGTAGTTCTGAGAAAGGGCTATGGAGGATATGAATTCTATCCGCTCTATGTACAGGATATGGCAAAAATTTATAAAACTGCTGAATAAGCAGTAGAAAGAGAAAAGGAGAAAGACGGAAGATGAAATATGTACTAAAAAAAACAGGAACTCTCATTATCACATTGTTAATTGTCTCCTTCCTGTCTTTTCTGGCCTTTTCTGTAATCCCGGGAGATGCGGCACTGTCAAAATTAGGAACAGAAGCCACCAGGGAACAGGTGGAGGCTTTGCAAAAAGAAATGGGCCTGGATGAGCCGGTATTGGTAAGGTATGGAAAATGGCTTGGAAATTTTCTCACAGGTGATATGGGAAAATCCTTTAGTTATTCTATGCCGGTGAAAGAGCTGATCAGGGATAAGGTACCGGTGACAGCAGCACTCACGATTTTGTCGTTTTTACTGATTTTGCTTCTGTCTGTTCCACTGGGTATTTTCACTGCCCAGCATGAAGGGAAAATACTGGATAAGATCCTGGTGGTGCTAAATCAGATTGTAATGTCAGTACCAGGATTCTTTATCGGTATTTTACTGACCTATGTGTTTGGTCTGGTCCTGAAATGGTTTACGCCGGGAGCGTATGTGTCGGTTTCAGAAGATTTCACAGGATTTCTGGGATATCTTCTTGCACCTGCGGTAGCTATTGCACTTCCGAGAGCAGCTATGGGCGTGAAGATGCTGAGAAGTTCAGTGTTGTCTCAGATGGATGCTGATTATGTCCGTACCGCATACGCCAGAGGAAACGGAAAAACAAGAGTGATGTATCATCATGTGTTGAAAAATGCATTGCTCCCGGTGCTGACCTTCTGGGGAATGACCATAGCAGATATTATTGCAAACAGTATTATCATAGAGCAGGTGTTTACAATTCCTGGTATGGGAAGCCTGCTGATTTCATCTATTTCCAACCGGGATTATCCGGTGGTTCAGGGAATCCTGGTAATTATCGCAGCCTTGGTAGTGCTCATTAACTTTTTGGTGGATCTGTTGTATGGCAGAATCGACCCGAGAATCCGTATGAAGAAATGAAAGGGTGGGAAACATGAAGAAAAAACAGAAAAATTATTATTTGCTTCTGGGTGTTTCAATCACCCTTTTTATGTTCTTCTTTCTTCTGGTGGGAATGTTCTATACGCCTTATGACCCGGATGCCATGAATGGGAGTGCGAAGTTTGCAGCACCGTCGCTGGCACATCTGTTTGGATGTGACCATTTCGGGAGAGATGTATTTAGCCGGGTATTAAAGGGAACAGGAACTACTTTTCTGGTGGCTGCTGCCACGGTAGTTTTAGGCGGTGGAATCGGGATCCTGGTGGGAGCATTCACCGGATATTTCGGAGGCTGGGCAGATGAGATCCTGATGCGTTTTAATGATGCGGTCTTTTCTTTTCCACATATTTTACTTGCACTTGTTTTTATCAGTATTCTGGGTCCTGGAAAATATAACGTGATTTTGGCTCTGGCGGTGATTTTTGTTCCCAGTTTTGCCAGAATTACCAGAAGTGAATTCCTAAGCCAGAAGGAAATGGACTATGTAAAAAGTGCAAGGCTTATGGGAGTATCCCATCTGAGGATTATGTTTGTACACATTCTTCCGAATACCTTACCGGCGGTGCTGTCTATGACAGCTATTGGTTTCAACAATGCAGTTTTGGCAGAAGCTGGTATGAGTTACCTGGGAATCGGTGTGCAGCCGCCGGATGCTTCACTTGGAAGAATGTTGTCGGAATCTCAGACCTATCTGGTAAGTGCACCCTGGTGTGCAATATTTCCCGGATTGGCTGTGATTCTCCTGGCTTTGGGCTGCTCTCTTATCAGCGATGGGCTTTTGAAGAAAGGTGGGAACTGAGATGAAATTATTAGAAGTGAAGAATCTGAATCTGGAATTTCATGATACAAACCCGCCGACACAGGTGACCAGGCAGGTGTCCTTTGATATGGAGGAAGGGGAGATTCTGGGAATTGTAGGAGAATCTGGATCGGGTAAGACCCAGACGGCCCTTTCTATTCTGCAGCTTTTAAAAAGCCATGAAAAAATCGCTTCCGGGGAAATTTTATTTCAGGGGAAAAATCTGGCACGATTGTCTCAGGAAGAGATGGAAAAGATCCGGGGAAAGGAAATCAGTATGATTTTCCAAGAGCCTATGACTTCTTTAAACCCGGTTTTGACCATAGGAGAACAGATGGAAGAGGGCTTAAAACTTCACACACAGATGACAGGAGAAGAGCGGAAACAAAAGGTTCTGGAGATGATGCGGGAAGTGGAATTGCCGGATCCGGAAGCTCTTTTTGGAAAATATCCTCATCAGCTATCAGGAGGTATGCGTCAAAGAGTTATGATTGCAGCGGCTCTTGTGACAGAACCGAGACTGTTAATTGCTGACGAGCCTACTACAGCACTTGATGTGACCATACAGGCTCAGATATTAAAGCTGTTAAAGAAAATGAATGAAATCCATCATACCGGGATTTTATTTATTTCTCATGACCTTGGTGTGATCCGTCACCTTTGTAATCGTGTGATTGTCATGAATCAGGGAGAAGTTGTAGAATCAGGGGAGATTATCAGGGTGTTTGAAGCACCGAAAGAGGAATACACCAGGAAACTTTTGGCTGCCATTCCCAACAGAAGAACATCTCTGCGAAAAAGAAAGAGAGGAGACAGGACATGAAAAAAATATTAGAAGTAAAGCATGTAAGTGCCTCCTATAAAGATGAAAAAGAGGAAAAACAGGTTCTGAAGGATGTTTCTCTGGAAGTGAGAGAGGATGAAATCCTTGGACTTGTAGGGGAGAGTGGATGTGGAAAATCCACTTTATCTAAGGTGATTCTTGGATTTGTAAAGCCGGATGCAGGAGAGGTCTGTCATTACACAAAGATGCCTCAGATGATCTTTCAGGATCCGTTTTCTTCCCTGAATCCTTCTAAGAGGATTTCGTGGATTCTGGAAGAACCCCTTAGAATGCAGAAAATCCCAAAAGAGGAAAGAAAGCAGAAAGTGCTGGAAATGGCGGAAAAGGTAGGGCTTTCAACAGAGCATCTCAAACGCTATCCGAGAGAACTAAGCGGTGGACAGAGACAGCGCGTGAGTATAGCGGCAGCACTGATCCAGGGAGCAAAATTCATAATTGCAGATGAGCCGGTGTCAGCACTTGATGTGACCATACAGCGTCAGATCATGGAATTAATGGTACAGCTTCAGGAAGAGATGGAATTGTCTATCTTGTTTATTTCGCATGATCTGAATGTGATCTATCAGATGTGTGACCGGGTTCTGGTCATGAAAGACGGACAGATCCTGGAAGAAGGAGAGACGGAAGAACTCTTTGAAAATCCAAAAACAGAATATACAAAAGAGCTGCTTTTGGCAGCTCTGGAATAAATACAGAGGGATGGTCCTGCACCATCCCTTTTTGGTTTTTATAACAACAGATCAATTAGATTTTCATAGATATCCTGGCTCTTGTTTTTCCAGTTCATACACACGGCCGCTGCCGCTTCCTCGGTAGGAACTGCAATGGTTAAGTCCACAATGGTAAAATTTTCACGTTTCAGACGGCAGCGTACATGATACCCTTCTGTCTCACTTTTAAAATAATCGGCTACAGCAGACAATTCTTCCCGCATACGCACGGTATTTTCTTTGAAAAAATCAGAGATATCTTTCTTGATACCGTCAGAAATCTGGTCTTCGAAGTAGGACAGGGTCTTTTGGCCGCGTTCTGTGATTTCATAATAAGAGGTATTTCTGACAGTTTTATCCTGAATCAATTTTGAATCAATTAATTCGGATATAGCTTGCTGAAGATGAAAATAATTGGTATATCCTTTATCCAGCACAAAACCGGAAATCTGAGCATTGGTAAGAGGAAAATCTACCTTTTCCAGCATATAGAGAATGATTAATTTGTAAAGTGTAAGAGGTTCTGACATATCTTATTTCTCCTTATATTGTTTTCCCTGATAAACACCATTGATCTTACATTGGTGATGCAGGGTGTTCAGTACCGTTTTCTTGGCACTGCTCCAGCCGGGGGCTATGAGCAGGTCTTTTGGACCGTCACCTGTGAGACGGTGTACCACAATATCCGGGGATAAATGCTCCAGACATTCCATGACCAGATTCAGATATTCTTCCATACTGTAAACAGAAAATTTTCCTGCCAGATAGTCAGCAGCCAGATCTGTGCCTTTCAGAACATGTAGGAGCTGCAGTTTGATTCCCTGGATATCTCTGTGGTTCAGATATTCTATGGTTTCTAAGATATCTTCATTGGTTTCTCCCGGAAGTCCCAGAATGGTGTGAACAATAACCTCCAGATTTCTTTTGCGGAGATTTGTCACAGCCTCTTCAAAGCAGGAGAGAGGGTATCCCCGGCGGATATAGGAAGCTGTTTTTTCATGGATGGTCTGAAGTCCCAGTTCTACCCATACCGGTTTTTGACGGTTCAGTTCTTCCAGAAGATCAAGAACATCATTCCCCAGGCAGTCCGGCCGGGTTCCTATTGACACTGCAACTATATCAGGATGAGAAATTGCTTCCGTATAGATGCTGCGTAAATATTCCACAGGTGCATAAGTATTTGTATATGCCTGAAAGTAAGCAATGAAACTGGAAGCATGACGTTTTTCCCGAAGTTTTTCAACCTGCAGGTCAATCTGTCTGGTGATAGAATCTTGTCTGTTTCCCGCAAAATCTCCGGAACCGCCGGCACTGCAGAAAATACAGCCCCGGTTTCCAAGGGTTCCATCCCGGTTGGGACAGGTCATACCGCCGTTTAAGGCAACTTTATAAACTTTTCCTGCAAATCGTTCTTTTAACATATAGTCAAAAGAGTAGTAAGGTTTTCCGTTCCAGTTTTTCATGTCTTAACCTTTCTTTTCTTTTTCTTGTGTTTCTCAGTTCTTATCATACCATTTGAAAAATTCTTTTACAAGAGCAAGAAAAGGAATCCTTTGACAAAAACAGTCGTACATGGTAAGGTGAAGTGGATAAAATCAATCAGCAAAAAGGAATGGATTGAAGATATGAAAATAAGAAAAAAAAGTATGGCAGTATTGGCAGCGGTCATTTTTATGACAGTGCTGGCTGCCTGTGGTGATATGAAATTAAGAGAGGCAAAACCAGTTACCCAGGGTGTTCTGAAGGTGGGAATGGATCTTGGTATTCCGTCTATGTGTTATTTATCAGAAGAGACCAGTAATCCCGAGGGATTTGAGGTGGAAGTGGCACAGAAACTGGCAGACAAGTTAAACCTGGAGCTGGAGATTGCGGATACATCAGAAGAAAACTTACTGAAGTCTCTGGATGCAGACTTGTACGACTGCGTGATTTCTGCAGTGGGAATATCCGATTGGAATGATACACATTATGAGCATACCACACCGTATGCAGATATTTCGTCTGTGAGTGAGCAGACAGGCATTGCCTCAAAATATACCAAAATTGCTGTATTTACCAAGAAATACAACCTGATGAAAGACGAGCTGGAAGCAAAGCTTCAGATGATGAGAAATGACGGAAGCCTGAAAGCACTTTCAGAGAAATATTTTGAGAAGGATATTACTATATCGGAATAAGGAGATGCTGGAACTTTGTATGTTTTGGTGCTACTTTGGTCAAAGATATTTTGGTACTAATAGGCTGAGTATAGTCTTTTTTCGAATATAGCCTACCTTTTTAGATACTAAATCGGCCTAAATGAAGCAATTATAACTTTTAACCTATATTTTCAGGATATTAATAGGCCTATACTGTCAATATCAGTATTCTAGCCTACATTTCAATAGCTTGTAGTAGGCCAATAAACATAATTTTATGTTTTCTGCCTATTTTGCCTCGTTTTTTGTAGGTGGATAGATGCACTTTTAAAATTCCCACCTATATGTCTATGTTTTTGGTAGGCTGGCAAATAGAAACTTCATAATTTTAGTTATAAAGCACCAAATGATGAAGCATCAAAAGAAGTATTAAATAAGGATTTGACAGAAAAACAAAACCTATTGCTTAATATATTGCGAAATAACCCCACAGTTACGTAAAAGGAAATGGAAGAGAATACATTTTTGTTTAAAAGTACCATTCAGAGAACAATCAAAGAACGGATTAAAATTGGGAGACTGGAACGGGTTGGCTTAAAGAAAACTGGCAGTTGGATTGTAAAAGAGTAAAATACTAAAAAATACAAGAGAAGTCCCATAGGAATTATGCCCTATGAGGCTTTTCTTTTTTTGTGTAAATTTACAATAGATTTTTTGAAAAAACAACTTGATTTTTTTATGTACAAATGTTAGCATAAATATATAGTTTAATGACTAAACTAATTAAGGAGGTTTAGGACGTGATGAACATTTTAAATGTCTCAGATGACGCATTTAAGGCTTACGGAAAGGTGATAAAAGGTCTGGATGTATCGGATCTGCTGGAAGGTTTAAAGGAAACGCCGCAGCCGGATGAGGTGATCTATGTTGCTTCCGATGCAAAATTAGAAGCCTGTTCCTGTGCAGAGAAAATCGCATATAGCTTATTTGGCGGTATGCCGATCCAGATCGGTTACTGCAATGGAAGTAATGTATTACTGAATGCGGTAGAATATCACAGAGATTCCGAGGTGAATGTAGCATTGACCGATCTCATCCTGATTCTTGGAAAAGAGCAGGATATTGAGGAGGACAGTACATATGATACGTCCAAGATGGAAGCATTTCTGGTGCCGGCAGGAACAGTGGTAGAAGTCTATGCAACGACACTTCATTATGCACCATGTAATGTGGATGGTCATAAATTCTGTACTGCGGTGATTCTGCCAAAGGGAACCAATACAGATGCACCGAAGGCACAGAATAACACCAAAGAAGATAAGCTTCTGTTTGCAAGAAATAAATGGTTGATTGCTCATAAAGAGGCAGGAATCCCGGGAGCCTTTGAAGGACTTAAGGGAGAAAATTTATCAGTAGAATAAAAACAGTATAAACATAAAAAGCAAAATGCAGGAGGAAAAAAGTATGAATTTATCAAATATGCCGGAATTAAAATTAGGTATCGTAGCAGTAAGCCGTGACTGTTTCCCAATGTCCCTGTCTGAGAACAGAAGAAAAGCGGTTGCAGAGGCTTATAGAAAAAATTTTAACGGAGAGATCTATGAATGTCCTACCGTTGTAGAAAGTGAAATGGACATGTTAAAAGCAGCCAAAGAACTGAGAGAAGCGGGCTGTAATGCACAGGTCGTATACCTTGGAAACTTTGGACCTGAAACAGAAGAAACTATGCTGGTAAAAGCTTTCCACGGTCCTTCTATGGTAGTGGCAGCAGCAGAAGAAGGCAATCTGGTTCAGGGCCGCGGGGATGCATACTGTGGTATGTTAAATGCAAGCTACAACTTAAAACTGCGTAATTTAAAAGCATATATTCCGGAATATCCGGTTGGAACAGCAGAAGAAGTTGCTGAAATGATCAATGAATTTGCTCCCATCGCAAGAGCAGTGGTTGCTGTAAAGAACTTAAAGATCATCAGCTTTGGTCCACGTCCTACAAACTTCCTGGCTTGCAATGCACCGATTAAGAGACTTTATGACTTAGGTGTAGAAATTGAAGAAAACTCTGAATTAGACTTATTTGAAGCATTTAACAAACATGCAGGCGACCCGCGTATCCCGGATGTGGTAAAAGAAATGGAAGCAGAACTGGGAGAAGGCAATATGAAACCGGAAATTCTTCCAAAACTGGCTCAGTACGAGATTACCTTATTAGACTGGGTTGAGGCACATAAAGGCTGCAGAAAATATGTGACCCTTACAACAAAATGCTGGCCTGCATTCCAGACACAGTTCGGATTTGTACCATGCTATGTAAACAGCCGTCTGACGGACAGAGGAATTCCTGTTTCCTGTGAAGTGGATATCTGGGGAACTTTAAGTGAGTACATCGGTACGGTTATCAGCCAGGATACAGTGACTTTGCTGGATATCAACAATACAGTACCTGCACATATTTATGACAATGATATTAAAGGTCATTATAACTATGATCAGAAAGAAACTTTCATGGGATTCCATTGCGGAAACACTGCAGCAAGCAAGTTGACAGCATGCTCTATGAAATACCAGATGATCATGGCAAGAACACTTCCGGAAGAAGTAACACAGGGTACACTGGAAGGTGATATTGTTCCGGGCGAAATCACATTCTATCGTCTTCAGAGTACCGCAGACTGCAAACTTCGTGCATACATTGCACAGGGTGAAGTCCTTCCTGTTGCTACTCAGAGTTTCGGTGGTATCGGTATTTTTGCAATTCCTGAGATGGGACGTTTTTACCGTCATGTTTTGATTGAAAAGAATTATCCGCACCACGGAGCAGTTGCATTCGGACATTTTGGAAAATCCTTATACGAAGTATTCAAATATCTGGGTGTTGAAGTTGATGAGATTAATTATAATCAGCCAAAAGGAACTTTATATCCAACAGAAAATCCATTTGCATAAAAACAAGGAGAATTTATATGCTATATATAGGTGTTGATTTAGGTACATCAGCAGTCAAACTTCTGCTTATGGACGGTGAAGGAAAAATTCAGAAGATCGTATCAAGAGAGTATCCGTTATCCTTTCCTCATCCGGGATGGTCTGAGCAAAAACCGGAAGATTGGTGGGAACAGAGTTTAGAAGGAATCAAAGAACTGACGGCAGATTGCGATAAGAGCCAGGTGGCAGGAATCAGTTTCGGCGGGCAGATGCACGGTCTGGTTATTTTGGATGAAGAGGATGAAGTGATCCGTCCGGCGATTTTGTGGAATGACGGAAGGACAACAAAAGAGACCGATTATCTTAATACCGTGATCGGAAAAGAGACGTTATCCAAATATACAGCAAATATTGCATTCGCAGGATTTACAGCACCGAAGATTCTCTGGGTAAAGGAAAATGAACCGGAAAACTTTAAGAGAATCCGAAAAATCATGCTCCCAAAAGATTATCTGGCATACAGATTATCAGGTACACACTGCTGCGATATGTCAGATGCATCCGGTATGCTGCTTTTAGATGTGAAGAACCGCTGCTGGTCAAAAGAGATGCTTGAAATCTGCGGTGTTACAGAAGAACAGATGCCGAAATTATTCGAAAGTTATGAGACAGTTGGTACATTAAAGCCAGAATTGGCAGAAGAACTGGGAATTCCGGCATCCTGTAAAATTGTAGCGGGAGCCGGTGATAATGCAGCGGCTGCTGTCGGAACCGGAACAGTAGGCGATGGCATGTGTAATATTTCCCTTGGTACCAGCGGTACGATCTTTATTTCCAGCAAGGACTTTGGAGTGGATCCGAATAATGCACTTCATGCATTTGCACATGCAGATGGAAACTATCATTTAATGGGATGTATGTTAAGTGCAGCTTCCTGTAATAAATGGTGGATGGATGAAATCATTGGAACCAAAGATTATGCAGGTGAACAGGCAAAGATTGAGAAGCTTGGAGAAAATAACGTATTCTTTCTGCCATATCTGATGGGAGAACGTTCTCCTCATAACAACCCAAATGCAAGAGGAACCTTTATCGGTCTGACTATGGACAGTACAAGAGCTGATATGACGCAGGCTGTTTTAGAAGGTGTTGCTTTTGCAATCCGTGATTCTTTTGAGGTGGCAAAATCTCTCGGAATCAAGATTGAGAGAACAAAAATCTGCGGAGGCGGTGCAAAGAGTTCTCTGTGGAAAAAGATGATAGCCAATATCCTGAACATCAAAGTAGATGTGATCGAGTCAGAAGAGGGACCGGCACTGGGCGGTGCTATGCTGGCAGCAGTGGCAAACGGTGAATTTGCTTCTGTGGAAGATGCGGCAGCGAAGATTGTAAAGGTCATTGATACAGTAGAACCGGAACCGGAACTTGCGGCAAAATATGAAGAAAAATATCAGAAGTTCGCTAAGATCTATCCAACCGTGAAAGATTTGTTCAGTCAGATTCTTTAGTTTCAGAAATCATAAACCCCGGAGCCATTATTTTAATGGTTTCGGGGTTTGTGCATTATAAACAATTTGAAAAAAGTTTTTTAGTTTAAAAATACAACTTGACGAAAGTAAGTTATGTAGTATATAGTATAGTTAATCGAAATCACAAAAATAGTGTGTTACTGTTAGGCAGGCATGAACTATTCCGCTTTTCTACCATTTTCAGGATGGAGATATGCAGGATATGTTTATGTTTTTTTTTATGGATTTTTTCGCTTTATTAGAGGGGACTTTTAGGGTATGTACCAGGTTATCAAAGTATTAAATAACAATGCATTTCTTGCCAGACACGAGGACGGAGAGCGGATCTTGCTTGGGAAAGGCATTGGATTTGGAAAGAGAGCGGGAGATCAGTTCCAGACAATCAAAGATGCAAGGGTATTTACGCTGGCATCAAAAGAAAATGAAAAATCAGGTTTAAATGCAGTGAAAGGGATTGATCCTGTTTTTTTAGAAGCAGCTGGTAAGATCATCGAAGAAGCAGAAGAGGTATTTGATTCCATCAATCCAGATATTTTGCTGCCGCTGGCAGACCATATCGCATTTGCAGCAAAGCGGGCCAAAGAAAGAATTGATATTCCAAACCCCTTTATTGCAGATATCAAAGCATTGTTCGGGAAAGAATATACAGTGGTGCTTAATTGCAGAGACAGCGTAGAAAAAATGACAGGATACCAGATCACAGATGATGAAGTCGGATTTATCGCACTGCATATTCATTCTGGATTATCAGACGAGCATGTGACTGAAACTTTGAGAATTACCCAGACGATTGATGAGTGCTTGCTGATTGTGGAGAAGACGCTGAAACAGTCCATCAGCCGTGAATCCCTAAGTGGTATCCGTCTCATGAGTCATTTGTATTATATGATTGATCGCATTAAAACAGGGGAAGATATTAACATCGAATTGAATGAATTTATGCAGAAGAATTATCCAAAAGCATGGGAAGTTGCAAGAAAGGTCTGCCTGTATGTGTTCGAAAAAATGGGAGTTTCGGTTTCGGAAAAGGAAATTGGATTTTTTGCGGTGCACATTCAGACCATTGTCAATATATGGTAGCTGCTGATTCTAAATCAGTAAAAATATATTATCAAAATAAAGTGAGGAGAAAAGGTTATGAGAACATTTGAGTACACAATTAAAGACGAATTAGGAATTCACGCAAGACCAGCAGGAATGCTTGTAAAAGAAGTAAAGAATTATGACAGTAAAGTTACCATTACCAGAAAAGAAGACGGAAAGTCAGCCGATGCATCACGTTTAATGGCAGTGATGTCTTTAGCCGTGAAATGCGGACAGACAGTGGAGGTTGCTGTAGACGGCGGAAATGAAGAAGCATCTTTGGAAGGCATGAAAGCGTTTTTTGAAGCAAATTTATAAAGGCGGCGGGAAACAGATATGGAAACTTTGAAAGGAAAAGCAGTATATAAAGGAATTGCACTTGGAAAAATTTCTGTCCTTCGAAAAACAGAAAATGTAGTAAAACGTGTCAAAATCGAGGATGCGGATGCAGAACTGCAGCGAGTAGAGACTGCAAGAGCACAGGCCATTGAGCAGCTTGGAAAACTGTATGATAAAGCAGTGAAAGAGGTAGGAGAAGCCAGTGCAGCTATTTTCGAAGTGCATCAGATGATGCTGGAAGATTTGGATTTTAACGAAGCAATTGAAAATACCATCCGCACACAGGAGGTCAATGCAGAATATGCAGTGGCTTCAACCGGAGACAGTTTTTCAGAAATGTTCGCCAGCATGGACGATGACTACATGAAAGCCCGTGCAGTGGATATTAAGGATATTTCAGAACGTTTGGTTCAGAATCTTGCAGGGAACGGAGACAATGGCCTGGACTTTACAGAGCCGGTGATCGTGGTGGCAGATGATCTTACACCAAGCGAAACCGTACAGATGGATAAGGAAAAAATCCTTGCTTTCGTTACGGTTCATGGTTCGACCAATTCCCATACAGCAATTCTTGCACGTATGATGAATATTCCGGCACTGATCGGTGTGGAAATGAATCTGGAGGACATGCAGACCGGGACAGAAGCGGTGGTAGACGGTTTTACCGGAGAATTCATTCTTTGTCCGGAAGAAGAAGTGAAGGCGGAAGCCCAGAGAAAACTGGATGAAGAAAATGAAAAAAGAAACCTTCTGCTGGAATTGAAAGGAAAAGAAAACGTTACGCTTGGCGGAAAGAAAATCGAGATCTATGCCAATATCGGCAGTGCGGCAGATGTGGGATATGTTCTTGAAAATGATGCCGGCGGTATCGGGCTGTTTCGAAGCGAGTTCCTCTATATCGGAAGAAATGAACTGCCAAGCGAAGAGGAGCAGTTCCAGGCATACAAGCAGGTTGCACAGAACATGGCGGGGAAAAAGGTAATCATCCGTACGCTGGATATCGGTGCAGATAAACAGGCAGATTACTTAAATCTCGGCAAAGAAGAAAATCCGGCACTTGGTTATCGTGCGATCCGTATCTGCCTGACCCAGACAAATATCTTTAAAACTCAGCTCCGTGCGATTTTCAGAGCCTCCAATTACGGACAGATCGCTATCATGTATCCAATGATCACATCAGTAGAAGAGGTGAAGAAGATTCAGGAAATCGTACAGGAAGTAAAGAAGGAATTGCGTGACTGTGAGATTCCGTACAAGGATGTAGAAGAAGGAATCATGATTGAAACACCGGCTGCAGTGATGATCAGTGATGAACTTGCAGAACTGGTGGATTTCTTCAGTATCGGAACAAACGATCTTACACAATATACACTTGCAATTGACCGTCAGAATGAAAAGCTGGATGCATTTTATAATCCGCATCATAAAGCAGTATTAAAAATGATTCAGATGGTGGTAGACAATGCACACAAGGCAGGAAAGTGGGCTGGTATCTGTGGAGAACTCGGTGCAGATCCGGAGCTTACAGAGACCTTTGTACGCATGGGTGTGGATGAACTTTCTGTAGCACCGTCTATGATTCTGAAGCTGAGAAAGATTGTAAGAGAAATGGAGTAAAGAGGAGATTATTATGTTTGGTTCATTAAAAGAAAAACTGGGATTTGGTAAGAAAAAAGGAGAAGTATTAGGAGCACCTGTTGAGGGCGAAGCAGTGGAACTTTCAAAGGTAAGTGACCCTACGTTCGGAGAGGAAATCTTAGGAAAAGGTGTTGCTATTATTCCTTCTGTAGGAAGAGCAGTAGCTCCTATTGACGGTACTATCGAGATGGTATTCGATACAAAACATGCGATTTCCATGACATCAGAAAGCGGAATCGAAATTCTGATTCATGTTGGTCTGGATACCGTCAGCTTAAAGGGTGAGCCTTTTACAGCACATGTTGCAGCAGGAGATAAAGTAAAAGCAGGAGACCTTCTTCTGGAATTTGATATTGAAGCAATCAAAGCAGCAGGACTGGAGACGATCGTGCCAATGGTAATTTGCAATACACCGGATTACAGCGAAATTCAGGCATTTGCCGGAAAGACCGTGAAAGTAATGGATGAAGTCCTGACTGTCACAAAATAATACAGGTATATGAGTCTGTAAAACAGGCTTTTATATAAGAGAAGATTTCACATAAGAAAGAGAAAAAGGAGGAAAAAGATTATGATGAAATATCTTCAGAAATTAGGTAAAGCATTGATGCTTCCAGTTGCATGCTTACCAATTTGTGGTATCCTTATGGGTATCGGTTACGCACTTGCTCCGGCTGCTATGGCGGGCGAAGTAAACGGTTATGTTGCAAGTGGTGCAGCGTACACAGTAGGATTTTTCCTGATCAAAGCTGGTGCAGCGTTAATTGACAACATGGCACTCTTATTTGTTATCGGTGTTGGTGTCGGTATGGCAGATGACAATGATGGTACAGCAGCTCTTGCAGCGTTGGCTTCTTGGCTGATGATGACAACCTTGTTATCTACAGGTGTTGTTGGAACATTGATGACTCTGGAAGAAGGAACCGCTAAGTTCATCGCATTCCAGAAAATCGCAAACCCATTTATCGGTATTCTTGCCGGTATTATCGGTGCAACCTGCTACAATAAGTTTAAATCAACAAAACTTCCGAATTTCCTTGCATTCTTCAGTGGAAAACGTTGTGTTGCAATCATCGCAGGTGTTGTTTCTATCGTTGTATCCGCAGTATTACTGTTTGTATGGCCGGTAATCTTCGGTGCATTAGTTGCAGTAGGACAGTCTATTGTTAAATTAGATGCAGTAGGTGCCGGTATCTACGCATTCTTAAACCGTCTGTTGATCCCAACCGGATTACATCACGCATTAAACAACGTATTCTGGTTTGATACCATCGGTCTTGGTGACTTACAGAAGTTCTGGGCAGGTATGACATCTGCAGATGTTGACTGGAGCCTTGGTATGTACATGTCAGGATTTTTCCCATGTATGATGTTCGGTATCCCAGGTGCAGCTTTAGCTATGGTTCATACAGCAAAAAGCAATAAGAAAAAAGTAGCAATCGGTCTTGTAGGATCCGCTGCTTTCTGTGCTTTCCTTTGCGGTGTTACAGAACCATTTGAATTTGGTTTCATGTTCCTGGCACCAGGTTTATATGTAGTTTATGCATTACTATACGGTATTTTCGTAACTGTAACTACTTTATTAGGATTCCGTGCAGGATTCTCCTTCTCCGCAGGTGCAACAGACTTGTTATTCTCTGCTTCCCTGCCGGCAGCACAGAAGACATGGCTGATCATCCCACTGGGTATTGCTGCATTTATCGTATTCTATGTAGTATTCCGTTTCGCTATCACAAAGTTTGATTTAAAAACTCCGGGTAGAGAAGATGACGAAGCTGATGAAACAAAAGTAGTTTTAGCAAACAATGACTTCACAGAAGTTGCAAGAATCGTCTTAGAAGGTTTAGGCGGAAAAGAAAACATTACTTCTATTGATAACTGTATTACAAGACTTCGTCTGGAAGTAAAAGATAATACATTAGTAAATGAGAAAGTAATCAAATCTGCAGGTATTGCAGGTGTTATCCGTCCTGGAAAAACAAGCGTACAGGTTATCATCGGAACACAGGTACAGCATGTTGCAGACGAATTCAAGAAATTATGTAAATAAGAACTACATAATATAAACAGGGCATAAGGAAATGCAGAGATGCATTTCCTTATGTTGTATCTGTTGATCATTTTGTTTTACAGGAGGGACTATGGGATATACATTAGAATGTTGTGTAGATTCTGTAGAGTCGGCCATTGCGGCTAAAAAGGGCGGTGCAGACCGACTTGAACTGTGCAGTGCACTGGTGATCGGAGGGCTGTCTCCCTCACAGGCACTCTACCGGAAAATCAGAGAACAGGCAGATATTCCGATCCGTGTATTATTAAGACCAAGGTTCGGTGATTTCTGCTATACGGATTATGAGCATGAGATATTAAAAGAAGAGGTCAGAAGCTTCTGTAAGCTTGGTGCAGATGGAATCGTTATCGGAACTATGAAACCAGATGGTACATTGAATCTGGAACAGATGAAGGAACTGATGGAAGAGGCTCAGGGGATGACGGTAACTTTACACCGGGCCTTTGATATGTGTCAAGATCCGTTTCAGACGTTAGAGGAAGCAAAAAGGCTTGGAATCCATACCATTTTGACATCCGGGCAGAAAAATGTCTGTACAGAAGGAATGGACCTTTTAAAAGAATTGGTGGAACAGGCACAGGGAAAAACAGAAATCCTCGTTGGAGGCGGTGTGGATGCATCAGTGCTTCCTGTGCTGGCAGAAAAGACGAAGGCAAAAGCCTTCCATATGTCAGGAAAAGTTTCAATAGAAAGCGAAATGCAATATCGGAAACAGGATGTGAGCATGGGAGTTGCGTCTGTGAGTGAATATGAGATCTGGCGTACCAGTGAGAAGAGGATCCGGGAAGCAAGACGGGTGCTGGATCATCTGTAAAAATGGAGAAGATAGGTCGTGATTATGGGGGTAATCATAGAAGAACTTGAAATTTATAAAAATTTTACAGATAAAGTAGAAAAATGTCTAGACTCTTCTTTACTTCAAAAATTTACTGTGCTAATATATACTATAGTAATGGAAGATATAACCGATAAAGTGGTAATGCACTAGAGTGATTCGGGGATGATCTGTTACGGGGTGTATACTACAATGTTAAGGAGATTTTGATTATGAGTAAGAAAATTCACACAGAGGCAGTTGATTCCTTATTTGACGCTGTTCTCAGCCTGAAAAACAGAGAAGAATGTTATTTGTTTTTTGAGGATGTCTGCACAGTCAATGAGATTCTGTCCTTGTCTCAGCGTTTTGAAGTTGCCAAGATGCTGAAAGAAAAGAGAACATACCTGGAGATTTCTGAGAAGACAGGAGCGTCCACTGCCACGATCAGCCGTGTAAACCGAAGCCTGAATTACGGAAATGACGGATATGATATGGTTTTCGAAAGAATGGCAGAACAGGAAAAATAGAAACAGAGTGAAAGAGAGAAAGGCTGTACGAAGGTAGAGAAGAAACTTTCGTACAGCTTTTTCATGTTCCTGAATATGAGAAAAGTCAGGATTCCGGATCAGACATTTGGTCTATCAGATGCTCGATCACTTGTTTTTTTACATAGACATCAAAACTCAGCATACAGATAAAAGCAAATTTCTGCAGGAAATCACGTTCCTCTTCTGAAGCATCAGAAAAAGATTCCTGGGATTCGTTAAATTTTTTGGTCACATCTTTTGCCAGAGGCTGAATCTGTTCTAATTCCAGCTTCATCACTTCTTCATAGATATCCTTTAGCTGTAGATTCTTTTCCCCCGGAAAATATTTTTCTGTCAGGGGGGTCAGAAGAATCTGGATATCGTTGATGGACAGAATATTTTTGAAATAATAAATGAAGGTCAGGATAAACAGATGCTCCTTGGAGTATTTCTTCTTAACCGGAGGGGGGAGAAGATGATTTTTGGCATAGTTATTGATCATAGTTTTTGTGAGAATCTTATCCTCCGGATGACGTTTGGAAGATGCAAGATGATCTTCCATAAAAGTAGTAATCTGGTCCATATACAAATCTATATTAGGAATCTCCTCTGGCTTGATATAATCAATGCGGGAGACACTGGCTAAAATGCTGTTTAAGATATCTTTCGTGTCTATTGTCATGTTTTATCACCTCTGCTCTCTATTATATAGTTTTCAAAACCATTTGTAAAGTCTTCTTGCGTTCTTACAGGAAGAATGATATATTGTAAGAACAAATGTTTTGGAGGATAGAAAATTATGAGTATCTACGATACATTAAACGACCGACAGCGGGAAGCTGTTTTTCATACAGAAGGTCCGGTATTGATTCTGGCTGGAGCAGGCTCCGGAAAGACCAGAGTGCTGACCCACAGAATCGCATATCTGATCGAAGAAAAAGGAGTAAATCCCTGGAATATCATGGCGATTACCTTTACAAATAAGGCTGCAGGAGAAATGCGGGAGCGAGTAGATAAAATCGTGGGATTCGGTTCCGAAAGCATCTGGGTCTCCACATTTCATTCCAGTTGTGTGCGTATGCTCCGCCGGTTTATTGACCGCCTGGGATACGACACAAATTTTACGATTTATGATACAGATGATCAGAAAACATTGATGAAAGATATCTGCAAACGTCTTGATATCGATACAAAGATTTATAAAGAGAGAGCGATCATGGCTGCTATTTCTTCCGCAAAGGACGAATTGATCGGGCCGGAAGAATATGAGATAAATGTCATGGGAGATTTTTCCAAAAGGAAAATCGCTCTGGCATATAAAGAATATCAGAAAGAACTGAAGAAGAACAATGCCCTTGATTTCGATGATCTGATCATGAAGACAGTAGAACTTTTCCAGGCATGTCCTGATGTGCTGGAGTACTTCCAGGAGCGGTTTAAATATATTATGGTGGATGAGTATCAGGACACCAATACCGCTCAGTTTAAATTTGTAAGTCTTCTGGCCGGAAAATACCGGAACCTCTGTGTTGTGGGAGATGATGACCAGTCAATCTACAAGTTCAGAGGAGCCAATATCAAGAATATCTTAGGGTTTGAGCACGTCTTTGCAGATGCAAAGGTGGTAAGGCTGGAACAGAATTATCGTTCTACCCAGAATATTTTAAATGCTGCCAATCAGGTGATCCGGAACAATCTGGAGCGTAAGACAAAAACTCTCTGGACAGAAAATGAAGAAGGAGAAAAACTCCACTTCCGCCAGTTTATGAACGCATACGAGGAAGCAGAATATATTGTGGGCGATATCAGCAAAAAGGTGCGGGAGAAAGACGGAGAATACCGAGATATGGCAATTCTCTACCGGACCAATGCACAATCCCGCCTTTTTGAGGAAAAATTCCTTATGGCAAATATTCCTTATAAGCTGGTAGGGGGAGTGAACTTCTATGCCAGAAAGGAAATCAAGGACTTGCTGGCCTATCTGAAAACAGTAGATAATGCAAGAGATGACCTGGCGGTAAAGCGAATTATCAATGTGCCAAAAAGAGGAATCGGGGCAACCACATTAAGCCGTGTACAGGACTATGCTTCACAGGAAAATATCAGTTTTTATAATGCTCTTCGCCAGGCAGAGCAGATTACCGCTCTTGGCCGGGCTGCAGCTAAGGTCGCCCCTTTTGTTACCTTTATTCAGACCCTGAGAAGTAAAGCAGAAATCCTGTCCCCTTCTGAACTCTTGAAGGATATTATTGACAGTACCGGATATGTAAAAGAACTGGAAGCTGAAGGTACAGAAGAGGCTGAGGCCAGAATCGAAAATATTGATGAATTAATTACAAAGGTAGTTTCTTATGAAGAAGAAAATGATGAGCCTACGTTGTCTGGATTTTTGGAAGAGGTGGCACTGGTGGCAGATATCGATTCTGTAGATGGAGATGGTAACCAGGTACTTCTCATGACCTTGCACAGTGCGAAGGGACTGGAATTTCCTTTTGTGTATCTGGCAGGTATGGAAGACGGGATTTTTCCAAGTTACATGACCATCACGGCAGATGATCCTACAGAAATCGAAGAGGAGCGCCGATTGTGTTATGTAGGAATCACAAGAGCGATGAAAGATTTAACACTTACCTGTGCCCAGCAGAGAATGATCCGGGGAGAAACCCAGTACAATAAGGTTTCCAGATTTATCAAAGAAATTCCAAGGGAATTGGTAGAACTTGGGAGAGAGTTTCAGGAAAAGAAGGTCATGGATATTCCCATGCCAACTTCTTTCAGACAGATGAAGCAGGCATTCAAACAGCCGGCTTTTGTACCAAAACAGTTTGAAGTGAAAAAATCAGATGGACTGGATTATAGTGTAGGAGACACGGTAAAGCATATAAAATTCGGAACAGGAGTAGTGACAGCCATTGTAGAAGGTGGGCGGGACTATGAAGTAACCGTGAATTTTGATAAAGTGGGTGTGAAGAAAATGTTTGCATCCTTTGCAAAACTGAAAAAGGTGTGAAACATATAGAAATGGGAGCTGAAAAAATGCCATGAGACTGCACAAATCCATGAGATTCGCGGCGTTTTTTATGTCTTAAAAGATATTTTGTTTCTGAAAAGTTGCAGAAAAATACAAATCATCTTGTTTATTTACATGGAAAAGAACTTTTGAAAATGATAAGATGAAGTAAAAATTGAGAGGAATTTGGCTATGGGGAAAAAAGCCCTAATTTTAGGGGGAAGTGGGGGTCTTAGTGGTATTCTTGCAAAATTAGCAGAAGAGTATTATGAGGAAATCTGGATTCTTACAAGAGGTAAAAAAATTGTGGAAGGAAAATACCGGCAGTTGCAAGTTGATAGAAATGATAAACGGGGTTTTTCTGAAACGGTTTTAGGTGCAGGGGTACACTGGGATGTTGTTTTTGATTGTATTTGTATGAATGCCAGTCATGCAGAACAGGATTTACAGGTTTTAAGTCAGTGTACAGAACGTTTGGTGGTTGTATCTACAGATTCAGTATATGCTTCAGAGCATAAGAAAATTCTTCAAGCAGAAGAGGGGATATTTGTTGGGGATATGCAATCTGAATTTGAAATTCCTTCATATGCTTTAGAGAAGCGGAATGCGGAAAAAGTCTTTGAGTCATATATTAAAGAAAAAACAAAAGCAAGCAGTATGAAGGTGACAATTTTTAGACCGGGGCATATTTTTGGCCCCAGATTCTTATTTGGGTGCTTTCCCATGCAAAGCCGGCAAAAAGAGTTACTGGAAATTATGAAAAATGGTACAATCAGATTAGTTGGAAGGGGATGTTATCTTTTACATCCGATCTATGCACGGGATTTGGCAAAGGTTATGCTGGAATGTGTAGAAAATACAAAAACTTTTCAGGAATTTTTTTGTATCGGAGGACCAGAGATTATTGAAAACAGTACTTACTATTACTTGCTTGCAGAAACTATGGGAATCAGAATAGAAATTCAGGAGATTCCAATTACTGGATTCTTGGAAAAAAATCCAGAATATTATGGACATTTGTGCCATAGAGCTTATGACTTATCAAAACTTTCCAATACAGGGATAAAATTACCAGCGACAGGTGTGAAGCAAGGTTTAGAAGCACAGTATCAGTACTGGAAAGAAATTTTGAAATAATAGAAAACTATCATTTTCAATTTATAGAAAGTTACTTTCAGAAAATTGAAAATGATAGTTTTTTTTCTTGATTTATAGGAAATTCCAAGTTTTGGAAACACAAAAAAAGAACAGGAGTTTACCGA
>NZ_CANTKB010000012.1 GCF_947654165.1 uncultured Blautia sp. | reverse complement strand
TTGGGCAATTTTGAGCTAACAGGCAGTACAATTTTCAAGTAGCACAACGAGTTAACTTAACTGAGGTCATTTGATTCACCTCCAAGCACTGAAACAACTTCGATAATTTCATCAAAAAAATCTTTTCGTGATTTGTTAGCACGATGAATTTCATTGAAAATTATACCATCTTTTATAAACAGAATCCGTTGGCAATAACTTGCTGAAAAAGCATCATGCGTTACCATTAAGATTGTAGCAGAAAGATTTTTATTCAATTCTTCAAGCATTGCAAGTAGCATACTTGAAGAACGAGAGTCCAAAGCTCCCGTTGGCTCATCGGTAATCTGTACCCCATCCCCTTTATGCCTTGAAAATACAGGCTTTAACGGTATGCACA
Source organism: uncultured Blautia sp. (assembly GCF_947654165.1). Taxonomy (GTDB): domain Bacteria; phylum Bacillota; class Clostridia; order Lachnospirales; family Lachnospiraceae; genus Blautia. The sequence continues at coordinate 99,794 of NZ_CANTKB010000012.1, read as the reverse complement.
TTTGTGTAATGTGTCACTTTTCCCAAAAGTCCCTAAAACTACCTAAAAAGCGGACACTCCCCTTCCCGGCAGTTCCCGCTTTCAACTCTTTATCTTCTACTAAACCACAGGCGTGCCACCGCATACCTCTTGATTCATGATTTCCTCTGTTCAGCGGCAATCCTCGTTCCGCTGTATTTTTCTTTTCGTCTGTCCGGGGCTGTTCTTTTTCTTCTGCCTTTCCCATTTTTTTATGGACAGCATCTCAGATATTTCATCTATATTTTCCCTTTCCTTTTTCCAGATCCGCACTTCTTCAAACAGCGAATAGATCATCCTCCGCATCCTTTGAAATGCTTTCTGCTCCGGTACCCCGACCGTAAGGTACACTGCCTCCGTTTTCTCAGCACCCCCGTCACAGCTGTAAAATTCGATACATTCACCCCAAATCTTGTATGCTCCCGTTTCTACAGTTTCCTGCCTTCCATCAACAAGAATCCGATAATTGGTAAGATCAAGGATTTCGTAATGTGCTTGCAAATCCTGCCAGGGAACATCCTCATACTCCAGACAGCGATCCAGATATTGTTCCGGTGTAAAATACAGCTGGATGGAATGCGGAGGAGTGATCTCCTCATTTAAAGATGTGAGTCTTTCTAATACGATTCCCATTTGAAATCCCGCCGGAGGTTTTAGATCGATCACTGCATATTTTTTCTTTTGCTTTTCATCTGCTTCAAAAAATGCCGTATCCGCCATCAAAATATGTCCGGGACATTTTGCCTTATACTGTTCCTCTAGCATAATGTTTATTTCCTCCTTCATTCCAGCATGTTATGTTTCAGCGACTTTCCACACAGCACCCGTCTGGTACTTTATCTTCAACAGAACCACAGGCATGCCACTGCATGCCTCTTGGTTTCCATATTATTTTCTATGTTTATTTTATGACTTCAATATACTCAAATTTCTCTTATTCAGTAACTTCTGCTGTTTCTCATTCTGCTGCTTTAATTCCATATTTTCTTTTTTCAGTTCCTTTATTGTCTTTTCTAATAACTCGATCCGGTTCTCCATCGCCAGATCAAGAATCTTTCTTTTGCTGTCTACCATCCCTGCCTGGAGATCCAGTGCCCGGTCTATCTCTTTCCGCACCGTAGCGTTTTTATAAAAGAAGCCCCTCGACAGCCCTGTTTTTTTCATCAGCTTCGGAATGGTTACCTTTTCTTCGTCTTCGATCATCTCCCTGATAGCGCTTTTCGCTCTTGATATCTTTTCTTCACTAACTTTCCGGTTCCGCTCAATCATGTTGTCGTACTTGCTCATATTCTTCGCCCCATCCATCTAAATATTTTTCTATCAGCCTGCTTTTTCGCTCTCTGACTTCTCTCGTTTCATCCGCCACAATCTGCAAACTCATTCTCCTATAATACTTCACATTCTTTATACTCCGGTGTCCAAGCAGCTTTGCGATCGTCCAATCATCATAATGCATTTCTGTCAGACGGATTCCATAGCAATGGCGGAACATATGGGTGCCAAATCCGAATAACTGCCCTTTATCATCCCGAAGGTCTTCTTTTTGTATCATTGCCATAACCCGATTCTGTACCGTATTATACTGCATGGGCCGTTCCGGGTTCTTCTCATTTACAAAAATAAATTTTGTTTCCCCGTACTTCCTTCTAGTACAGCGAATAATAAATAATTGCTATATTAAACCGATGCCGCTTCCTCTTCACTGATTTCATCCATTTTATACTTCCAGTGATAAACTACAGGCTCACGGTTTATTTCGTCAAAATACTTGTAAATTCGTTCTTCCAATTCCTGTTTGCTATTAACACGAATTCCATGAAGCATCTGTCTGGTCATCTTACTGAAGAAGCTTTCAATCATATTTAACCATGAGCCATGTTTTGGTGTAAATACAAATTTAAAACGTCCCTTTGGCATAGTATCCAGAAAGCACCGTGTTTCTTTAGAAGTATGTGCTGAATGATTATCCAGAATAATCCGAATGGTATCCTGTGATGGATATTTTTTATCCAGTATCTTTAAAAACTCAATAAAATCAGAACTCTTATGGGTTTCACTTACTAACGGGATGGCTTCTCCTGTAAGCAGATCAATGCCTGCCAGCAAAGAGAGCGTTCCAAGACGTTTGTATTCTGCATCACGATATACCTCTCCGTGTTCCGGTGTCGGGCGTAAATCCGGTGCAGTATTGGAGATTGCCTGAATACCCGGTTTCTCATCATAGGATACTGTAATCGTCAATTTATAATCGTCCGGAACAATGAGCTCACCATTTTCATCAAACTGCATTTCAACCTGTTTGTAAACCAGCAGGACTTCGTGCATTTTTGTTTCAAAATCAGGATCCCGCTTTTCGCAGTAATATTTGATTTTAAAGGGTTTCATATCCTGTTCCTTTAAGAATTTCTGGATATAAGGTTTCGTAACGGTTGAAAGTCTTGGATATCCCGCTTCTTCTGCGTGTTTCTGAATGTATTTGTGAAGAGAAGTCAATGTCCATAATTCCTGCGCATAACCGAGTTCTGCCGGTCTCTGACACGCAATACTGATCATCCATGCCTTTGCGTCATCCGTGATTTCTGATGGACGGCCAGAACGCTGAACATCAAACAATGCAGCATCTAAACCGCCTTTATGAAACTTCGAAATACAAAGGCGTACCGTTGCGGTGCTGATTGCAAGTTTATCGGCAATTTCCTGGTATGTCATTCCATCCGCTTTATATAAAAGAATTCTGGCACGATCCACAATTTGTGCCTGAATGGTTCTCTTTTTGGATAATGATTTAAGGTAATTCCTGTCTTCATCTGACAGAGGAAGATATGTTTTTCTCATAGCGATCATCCTTTCTTTGATAACACTATTTTACCATACATTATCCTCAAAATATATAGTAGAGATTTAATTTATTCTCTACTAGTATACTGAATGGCTTTCTGTATCAGCAACTCCAACTCCGCGCTGATCGGTTTTACAAATGTATTTGTTTTCATCTGTTGGATGCGTATCATCGGTCTTCCTTCCTGCTCATACAGGCAGTCCGTCTGCAGCGTGAGAGTGTCGGATATCCTTGTTCCAAGCATCTGGTGAATGACCATCAACCGGCACATCTGTTCTTCCATTTTTACAAATACCGCATTGAATCTTTTCAGTTCTTTATCACTATAAGATTTTAGTTCGGTTCTGGCGGAATACGGGATATCTGTATTCAAAAATAATTGTTCCAAATGGCGGTATCCGTATATTTTTCCGATAGTTTCAAGCACCGCTCTTAATCTTGTCAGGTCGCTCCTGAAATTATTTACCCCTGTATCCTCTGTCTGTAGGAAAATCAAATATTCTTCCAGAATCTCCCTGCTGATTTCACTACAGGATTTTATCTTTGGATAATGCGTGTTAAGGTATACCGACATTCGGCGCATTGCAGTCAGTTCTTTACTAATCGTAGCAATTGCTTCATATTGCAAATGCCGGAATATGGATTTCTTTGTTTCCTCTTTTATAGACATCTGTATGATTTTGGAAAAATTCAATGTTTTAAAATTTTTGATCATATTTGAGTTGAATGATACACCAATCTTACTTAAGTCCCATACATCTTTCTCCATTTCAAGCCGGGTATCCTTAGCTTCTGTAAAATAATATATCTTCCGAAAATATGTGATGATATTTGATGGCGTAATTTTTTCTTTTCCATATACAGTAATACCTTGTATCGTTCTTATCTGCCCTTGCAGCATAAGCCATGCGTTCAGTCTTTTCAGCCATTCCTCTAATGTTTTTTCCTGGAAGCTGTCCACCCGGATATTCTTTTCTTCCATGAATCGGCAGATACGATTGTATAAGTTCCGCTCTGAAACTACAGTCGACAATGCCATCATCTTTCCACGATCTAATATAAATTGCCGGAATTCTATCCGCATTCCTTCCGTGGGAAGTTTCGTTAGGTCAAATTCCCATTTTGGATTCACTTTGTCTCTCTGTTTCTGGGATGCTTTCAAGTAGCATTCCAGTTCACAAATGTAAATTTTGTCCTCCATTCCGTTCTCCCTTTATCAGCCCTGATGCCAGGCTTTCCTCCTGTTGGTTGAAAAATTCTTCATTTGCGGCATCCAGTCTTCTCGGCATGTAATCAATATACTGCCTGGTCATATCTTCATAGTCATGGCCAAGATAGTCTCTCACCGCCTGTATGGACACACCGCTTTCATAATACTCCGTTGCCACAGCGTGGCGGTAATCGTGGGACTTAAACAGGTATTCCCCTCCCGCGATCTGATTCTCATCGCATAATCTCAGCATCTGACTCCGAAAGGTTGAATAAGAGTATGCACCGCCATTCTTATTTTTGAAAAGATATTCTTCCGGTCGAATTTGATACTTTTCAATATATACTTTCATCAGCCTGTATAACGTCTCCGGTATTGGGATCCGTTTGTAATTTTTCATTTTAATCTGATATACCTTAATCCAGGCATCGCCATTTTTCCATTCATAGGCATCGCCCTCCAACGTGCATACCTCGCTGCAGCGCAGCCCCACACACCATAAATGCAAAAACATCAAACGGATATGTTCTGGAAAACGGTACAGCTTTGAAACAATTTCCTCGCATACTTCCTCCTGGACGCTCCTGTCATGGTGTACCGGATTTTCTTTTTTCTGGAACAACTCATACTGAAATGGTATTCTCTTGATGTGCCCTTTTACCAGAAGAAAATTGAAAAAATGCCGGATATTCGATAGCTGACCATTAAATGTTTTTTCAGCAACCGCTTTTTCCCTAAGCCTTTCTAAATACGACTGTATCTCTTCTTCCGGCATTTCACAGATGTTTTTATCTTCCTCATCAAATGTCTGGAGCAGGTTCCGGATCTCAAGGAATTTGGTTTGTATGCTGCTTAGAGACATATCTGAAATCCCTAAAGCGTACTGCATGTAGTTTTTCAGATATTTTTTGTTTTCTTCCTGGCTTATTTCCCGAAATGAAATGCTCTCCACCTTTTTGCTTGGATTAACTCGTTCCCTTGAAAAATGGAACCGTTCCAAATACCATACTTGTGCATGCCAGTGTATTTGATTGGCTTGCAAAAACAATGTCTTTCGACATAATTCTATAATTCCTGGCATTCTTTCAAATCTTCTTCCAGATATTTCCGGAGGCAGATAATCCACAAATTTTCTTTCCTGCTCTAAAGTGATTAATTCCAAGTCAGCAATCCCCATCTGTATACAGTAACTATAAAAATACTGTAATGCCCTCAACTTCTCTTTTCGCTCATGTGATCTATATGTTGTCACTATATAGTTCAGACATTTAAAAAACTGTTCCTTCAATTCTCTGCTGCAAGGTTGTGTAAAATCCCATACTAGACCATCTTTATCATTTGATTTCGCAAGTTGTACCGCAATCTCTATCCTGGTATCATATGGCAGGAACATCATCTTGTCCACATATTTGAATTCATATTTCCTACGTCCGGCAACTGTCTGCATTTCCTCTTGTATGGCATGAATCTTCATCCTATCAAAAGTATGTAGGCAGGTCAAAGGAGTTGTCTTTAATAACTTATATCTTTTTACATAATCCTCGAAGACTAAACGCAAAGGATAGTCTATCTCTGACAGTTTCCACACACCACATTTCATTAAAAAATTTTTTACATAATTTCTTGCTTCGCTCCTGACCTCCTTACATGCTCTTACTTCCTGTGTGAGCTGCCGCTCCAGTTCTTCTCTGCTCTCCTGGGGTTCTGCCGCCCTGAATGCATAGGCAGGCATGTCCACCACCTCCCGTTACAGTAACTGCTGAACATTATAGAGTGCCGAATGTTTCGCATAGTAGGCATCGCTCGCCTCCAGTAATTCATCATCTACAATGTTCAGGTATTTTATCGTGGTTTCTAAGTGCTTATGTCCAAGCGCCTCGCTGATCATCTCCAGCCGCCATCCGGCTTTCCGTCTCATGACCGCAAAATATCTCCGCAGCATATGGGGAGTAACCTTGATCCCGGTCTTATGCTCCATCCTCCGGAACATACTGTATACCGCCTCCACATCCAATGCTTTCCCTTCATCGTCTCCTGCGATGTTAATAAACAGGAACTGTTGATGCTGCAGTATTTTCCGGTATTCCGCAAGATAATACATCAAAAATTCGAATGTCTCATTACTGACTTTCGCCCTCCGGTATTCTGCGTTCTTCGCCCTGGCTCCATTCTCATTGTCATCCCGGAAATAGATCCGTATGGTATGGTTTTTGAAATCTATGTCTTTCGTATAATCAATCCCAAGGATTTCTCCGATCCGGTAGCCTGTTTCCGCCGCCAGCAGGATCAGTAATTGATCCCTGCAGTTCGTGCAGGCTTTCAGTAATGTCAAAATCTCATTCTGCTCTGCCGCCCGGACTTTCCGTTCCTCTTCTTTCAGATAACCTTTAAATGCCCGATACCGCAGTCTCCTTTTGGCTCCCGCACTGTTCAGCGTGGTAAACGAATCATAGTAAAGAACTTTCAGGCTCTCGTACCTGCCCTGCATTTCCATAAAAAGATAGAACCTGAACACGTCCTTTAAATATGCGTTGCAGGTTCCATTGTTTGGAATCTTATGTTCTTCTGTTTCCCTGTGGTTCCCATCCTTCAGCCAGTGCAGGAACTGTACAAAATGACTGCTCTGTTCCTCATAATCCATTGCGATCACCTGGTCAGCCGTCTTATCTTCAATCCTGAGATATTCCAGATAAGCCGCCAGTGAATAAGCATTCCTACGGACAGTGTTTGGCGATTTGTTGGACATTGTCTTATGCATCAGATACCGGGAGGGTTCCAGAACCATCTCCAGTGTCTCTGTTTCACAAATGTAATAGCACTGTAATGTTCCATCCATTTCACCGATCACCTTATAATGTTCCATGCTGTTTCCCTCCTTCCTCTAACGCTATATACAGTATGCACAGTTTATTTACAGAAACCCATCTATCAAAACCACCAAATCAGTGTAAATCGCTCTTGAAATACCAACAAACATTCCGCTCCAACCTGTCCTCTTTTTTAGCAGAACCCACAATACCGGAGCCTATTTTTTTCAGAATCTACACTACGGATTTCTCTGTTCCTCAACGAACAGCACTCCGATTCCTCTGAGTCTACCGTTTACATATAATAGTCCACATTCTTCCTCCTACGAATGAAATTCTCTACGTCTTCAATGGACTCCGCCATCTGGCAGGGCGGCAATGCGCACAGCACGTCCTCATAATATCTTCCGCCCCTGACCGCCCTCTGATCCAGGATCGTCACCACGCAGGTATCCGTCTCCGTCCGGATGGCTCTGCCGAACCCCTGCCGCAGTTTCTTCTGCATATCCGGTACCGCAACAGCTTCTATGTATTCCCGCAGATTTCCATACTGCTCTTTCTCCGCCTCCCTCACCGGATCAGGCACAGCGAATGGAAGTCTTACAATGATCAGGGACGATACCATATCTCCCGGAAAATCCACGCCCTCCCAACAGGAACCGGCTGCGAACAGAACCGCATTCTCCAATGTCTTAAACCGCATGATTTCTTCCTGTGTATGCCTCCACACTTCCACCATGGGAAACGGCAGGTCACTGCGCAGAATCTGGTACACACTCCCCATCAAAGAATAAGATGTGAACAGCACCAATGTATGTCCATGAGTGGAACCCGCCAGTTGTTTAATCCGCTTTGCGATCCATACCGCTTCTTCCCGGCTCCCATGTCGGATCTGCTTTCCATCCTGCGGCAGGTAAAGCAGACAGTTTCTCCTATATTCAAACGGCGATTCCGCCACATATTCCTGCACCCCGGATTGCTTTTTCCGGTTCTTTTCATTCAACCCCAACATCTGCCGGGTTCGCATAAAGCCGTTCCCGGCCTTTAATGTTCCACTGGTGAGGATTGCCGGAATCCCCTGATTCCATAACACCTTCTGGAGATAGGCCGGAACCTCCCGGCTTGTGGCGCAGAAAACCGGAAGCCGTTCCGTATCCTGCTCCAAATATAAAACGTACTTCCTGCCGGGGACTAAAAAATAGCAGAGAACTATCCCTGCTTCTTCCAGCCGGTTGCGGATCCATTTGGAAATACTCCCCTTGCACCGCCTGCCGATTTCAAATAAAAGTGCGGCACTCTCTTTCAAGATGGAAATACATTCCTCTGTCTGCCGGAACGCAATCCTCTGCCCGTTCTCAAAGGAATGATTTTCCGCAATCACCTGAAAGAGTTTTTTCATCTCTGCCTTTAAATGTCTGGCACGGATTCCCTGATGCTCCTTTTCCAGTAAATAGCAGATCTCTAAGATATCGTCACTGCATAATGTTTTTCCGCACATCTGCACCGCCGCTTCCGGGAGCTTATGGGCTTCATCAATCACCAACGCCCGGTAATCCGATAAGAGCGGATTGTATCCCTTTGTCCGGTGGGAAGCGTCCGCAAGCAGGTAATTATGGTTACAGATCTGAAAATGGATTCCTGTGCTTTTCACTCGCTTCATATATCTCCGATAACGGCAGGTTTCCCTCTCCGTACAATTCTTCGGGCAGAACTTAGGAACACATACAAGCCTCCTGTCAAACCCGCTCAGCCCATGCACCTGATCCATGTCATAGCAGGTACGCAGGGCGAGCAATGCTTTTTTCTGGTTTCCGTTTTTCTTCTTATCCTGAATGGAAGCAATCCGCTGATTCAGGCGGCTATCGCACACAAAATGTTCCTTCCCTTTGCGGACGACAGCTTTCAGCGGTCTGCAGATCAGTTTTTCTTTCAGCAGGAGCCGGGACAGAAACGGAATGTACTCTTGCAGGATTGCTTCTTGAAGCGCAATACTGGAGGTGGAGATCACCGCCGGATAGTTTTCCGTTCTGAAAAGATTTCCCACTTGTTTTGCGTATTTTTCTTTCATGATGCACGCTACCAGATATGCGTATGTTTTCCCAATCCCTACTCCGGCGTCACACAATGCTATCTGATTCCCCCATAGAGCGTCTAGCATTTCGTGGCTTAGACGGAGCTGCTCTTCCCGGACGGTCAAACCATGTTTTGGCATGAGTTCTTGAAAAATATGATCCACTTCCTCATGGGCTTTTTTCTGGTGCCATCCCATAGGCACAGTCTTGTCAGCGTCCCTCATTTGCCCTGCTCCGTTTTCTGATCTTTCTGTTCTGGTTCGTCCGGCTGTTCCGGCACTGTCCGGTTTTGAATTCCATTTCAACCCGTGCTGAATCCTTTTCAGCCTGCGCTGTTTTCCCCCTCATTTGTTCCGGCATGGGAACCATCGCCATTTGTCCATTGATACGGACAGGCATTTCAGGCACCTTAAACTTCTCCATATATTTTGCCGACAGTTCTTCGCTCAAAGTTCCAAAATCATCTTCTGTCAGCCCTGCGATGAGAAATGTTCCCGCTACAATATCATATAAATTCCCTTTGTCATCATAGAGTCCACGGTTCGGCATCATACCGTTTATTTTCCCCTCGTCGTTCAATACAATCGCAACCGGATCTTTAAAAGGATATGTTGCGTCGATATGTCCCCCAACTATATTCTGCAACGATCTTAAATCTCCGGAAATGGTTTTAAGATAAGGTTCTTTCAATGGCTCCACTATCAGAACTTTCATCCCTTCTGTTTTTTTCCGGCCTGTCTCCTGGCCGTCATAATCGTAATTCATAACGTGATTGCCTTTCTTGAAACTGTATGGCGTTGGTATCACATGCATGCGGCCGTAGTACCCCACAGCCGCATGGTATCTGATATCAACGACACACTTCGATTGATTTCATTTTTCTGTTCAGTTCCCTCAAAAATATTACCTCAGCTGAACAGATACATTTGTTTCTTTTGGCATTCGTATTTGACCCCGCATCCCCGAAAGCCGTCCATCTTCTGTGATGGTTGGGAACATTACAGGCAGGCATCTGGCGGGTATGGTGTTTCGGAATTTCCGATAGCCGAGTATGTATTTTCAATTAGATGATCAAAAATACGCATTTAGACTGTAAACTCTATTTCTCTGTATTTATAGCAAACAACATTATTTTTGTGCTAGACTACATGAATGTGACAATACTACAGTATTTATAAAATGTGCAGGTATAAAACAAACTGTCGTTTACTATACACTCGCATAAAGTTTTCCAGTCTGATGATCTGATAATTCCTTCCTGCTATACCGATGCCGTTCACGGATGTCCGAAAGGTCTTGCTGATTACAACCTGAATTTCATCCTTTTGCTTTTTGGCAAATATGTGTATCATTATCCCCCGCTTGTGATCATGGCGAAAAGCCAGCCGCGGCTTATTTCAAGTATAAGGAATCGCTCGAAGCGGAACAGACACTGCATGGTAAGGAATGACCCTCCCTTTTCCAATTTCCGATATTGAAAAAATCCATCCCCTCCATGCAGTGGCTGTTTCCGCTTGTCCTGGCGCTTATCTTGTCACGCTACAACTCACGGGAACGTACCTGTAATGCTGGTATAAAGTTGTCAAAGTGCGGCCGAAGAGATTTACCCTTCTACTATATAGCCGTTGGGAACCCCCTTTTTCTCTCTCACTTTATGAAAATTTTATAATTTTTATTTTTAGTTTATTAATCCTGCAATGAATAGCGTGTTCAGTAATTCCCAATTCCTCTGCGGTCTCTGTTACTGAAAATCCCATTATCCTCATCAATAATATCTGCAGAGTACTTCGGTCTGTATCCCGCAGGATATGTAAAAGATGCTCGTCATCAATGGAATCCAATAGTAAAGGAATATTATTGATTTCCTGTTCATCTAATACCTGACTTTCCCAATCCTGATTTTCTGGAAATGACGCCCAATGATCCTGATAACATCTTTCAGCCTTAAAATCTTTCCAGTCAAACTCTCTCAATTTCTGGATAGATTTTTCATCCATTCCCAGGGTTCGGAGTATTTTTTCTTCTTGTTCCTTCCATTGCTTCCATTTACGTTCCTCTCTTGCTTTATTGTAAGCCATTATTCTTTCCTCCGATCTGAAATTTTTAAAATCAAATCGAAGTGTGGAGGCAGACGAGCTCTCCAGTTGAATTTTGGCATAGCAATAATAGTTCAGCCTGACCTGCACCAGAATTACACCACTATCCATAATTATTGAATTTAAATCTCCGCATAATATGGTCTTTTATTTAATTATGTTAGATTTTTACCATTACAATAATCAGATTCCTCATAGGTAAAAGCTAAAAAGAGGACAGGTATGCCTTTATAAGATTCCTTCTATGCTTTGGGCATTTACATACTTCCATAATTTTTACAAACCATTATGATCTAGCATAATAAACTTCCTCGCAGCAAAGCTGCGGGGAATTAACCCCTGATAGATTAAGTTGCAAAAATATCATAATCACCCAAATGTCAAAAAACTTAAAAAGCGTATCCTATCCTTTTTTAGATAAATCTTTTTTCACTTAAAATTATTCTATTTCAATAATAATATCAATGATGTATATACACCCCTTATAGATTCCAAAACTAAAATAGACATGATTTTTCCCTCACAAGGACAAAAAGGCTGCAATTTCTTGCTTATAAAGCATATCAGAAAAAGCCGCCTTAATTTTATCTATTCTATATTGTACAGAATTGTCATTTACTTTCGTGTACGCAAAATGATTTTATAAAATTTTTACACACCTGCTTCCTCTACTTACTCGGCCATAACCTTCTATAACGTATTTCAGACATTGCTTACTTTTTAGTACAATTATTCCGCCGCCTTTTCAGCCTCCATTGTTTTCAGATCACTCTCTAAATGAAAGAACATGAAAACATTACGAAAACAATCATTGTAAGTGCCAGTAGATTTCAATTATATACGAATTGGATTGTGTCTGCACGATTCCTTGGACATCTTGTGCGCCGTCAAATTCAGAGCCTGACAATATCCATCCGAAAATAGCTGTGCCAAGTCCCATATCAATCTTCTGCGAGGCGGAGACACCTGCATTTTCCATACTAACGGTGCCAATACCTCTAAAAGCAATAAAGATGATCCTCAAAAGGGGGGTAGACTCAAAGAGGCCAAACCCAAGATATCCTATTAGTTTTAACCTCATAAAATTTAATCCGTTATATGACTTCCGGCAGTTTTTCTTATTCTATTTCCATAAAAAAGCACACAATCCACCTTGTCTCTAATTTATACGCAAAATGCCACAGAAAATCAACTGTTATCTTCCGCATTCTCTGTCATGGGAATCCATACGCAGATGCGGGTGCCGCCGCCGGGTACACTCTCAATAACCAGCCCATGGGACTCGCCGTAGCGAATCTTCAGGCGGCGGTTCACATTCCTGAGACCGATGGAGTCCTGGGCTTCCATAATCAGTTCTTCATCCTCCCCAAGGATTTCATCGATTTTGCTCTGTTCCATTCCTACCCCATTATCGCTGACGCAAATCCGTACCCGGTCCTTCATCTTCTGAACATTCAGAACCACAATACCCTGTTCGATGTTTTCCACTCCGTGGATAATGGCATTTTCTACCAACGGCTGAATCACCAGCTTAGGCAGCCGAAATTCCATCAAATCCTCCGGCGACTGTACAATGAACGTAATCCGGTCACCATAGCGCAATTTCTGGATCGTCAGATAATGGCGGATATGTTCCAGCTCTGCCCCCAGATTGGTCATAGCCGGGCCTTTGATCGTATAGCGCATCATTTGGCTCATAGCCACGGCTATATCTGCCCCCTCTGCCACTCCCTTATCCCGTGAAATCCAGGCCACCATATCCAGGGTATTATAAAGGAAATGGGGATTGATCTGCATCCGCAGCGATTCCAGTTCCGCCTTCTGCCGCAGCATATTGGCATTGTAGACACGATCCACCAGATCATTAATATTATAAACCATCATATTGAAATGCTGGGACAGCTCTCCGATCTCATCATTGGTGCGCACGGCACAGATCACATTGAAATCGCCCTCTCCGAAACGCCGCATGGCCTCCTGCAGATCCTCAATACTCTCCGTGAACCGGGAGACAATATAAAAGAGCAAAAGAGAAATTCCAAAGAGCACCAGCACACAGAACACACCGAGCACCACCCGAAGATCGTGAAGCACACCCAGATAGCTTATCCGCGGAATCAGAGAAACCATGTACCAGTCAGCGGAGTTCATTTTCTCAATATACACATAGCTGTCGATTCCGGCGACATTCGTCCGCAGCAGATCACTCCCCGTCATATCATTGGAAATCAGATCCTTCAGTTTCCCAGAAGCCCGGATCACCTCGTCACCGGTGCTTACGATGACATTCATGCGGCTGTCCACGATCAGACTCTTGCCGTCACGGGTAAAGGACATATTTTCCACATGGCTGCGAAAATCATTGGCCGGTATCTGCAGCATCAAAAAGCCCAGAACACTCATATCCTTTTTGCTGTTGATCTGTGCGCCCACCTGCATGAAACGGCCGGAATCATCCAGCCCCAGCCAGACGGCCCTGCCGCCGCCGTCATAAATGAACTGGCGGCGATCCCTGTTCCAGATGACGCCGCCGCCGGATTTTTCCCAGACCTCCGAATACCCGCGGTCCGATTCCAGATAAACATTCGTAATGGAATCCGTCCAGAGAATATTGGCATAAACCGTATCGCGCACGATGTTTTGCATTCTGGCCTGTTCCGCTATCGTATACTGATGGTGGTCCACACCATAAAGAAAATCCTGGATCGTATCCTCCGACTGAATGCTCAAAATGACCGTATTGATCTGTTTCATGGTCAGTTCCAGACTGCCGACGGATTCCCGTCCCATATTACGGATATATTCCTGGGTCTGCTGCTCATATATCCGGTTGAAATACCAGTAATAGGAAAAGGTCAGCATCAGCGTCAGAAACAGGCTGACACCGATAAATGCAGCCAGATATTTATATTTTAGTTTTCCCCGAAACTTCCGCTTGTGGATTCTGCTCATACGTTTTCCCTCTTCATTTTCTGCCGGTACTGCTTCGGCGAACATCCGTAATATTTCTTAAACATCGTGCTGAAATACCGCTGGTCGGGAACTCCCACGGTCTCGGCAATCTTACCCAGCTTCCAGTCGGTTTCCTCCAGAAAGCGGACAGCCTCCGACATCCGTTTATTGGTCAATATCTCCAGAAACGTAAAGCCTGTCTCTTTTTTCAGCATCCGGTTGATATAAACCGCATTGAAATTAAAGGTTCGGGAGAGTGTGTTTAAGGATAAATTTTCCGCATAATGCTGCTCAATAAAACGGTTGATCTCCCGCACATTGATCTTCCCCTCGCTGTCCGGCTCTTTCTCCCGCATTTCGCCGGCCTCTCTTTCCAGAACTGCCATATGGACTGATGGCAGTTGACAAGCCCCCACTTCCTGACGAATCTGAAGCGTTGCCCTGCGGCATGTCTCCAGAATTTCTTCGGGAGATGCCGGTTTCAAAATATAATCAAACGCGCCCATGTGTAATGCGCGTTTTGCATAGGCAAAATCTTCATAGCCACTCAAAAAGATAATTTTGCATTTTTTATTCTGAGCCAAAATCCGTTCCGCCATATCAAGCCCATCCACGATAGGCATACGGATATCGGCCAGCACCAGATCCGGGATATACAAAGAAGCCAAATCAATGGCTTCTTTCCCGTTATTGGCTACCGCGCACACGGTAATCCCGATCTTCCCCCAGTCAAGAGAAGAGATCCCCCGACGGATCAATGGTTCATCATCAGCAATCAGAAGCTTGTAGGTATCCATAAATCCATTATCCTTTCACAGCGCCCGCTGTCATACCTTCCATTACTTTATCATGAAGAATCAGATATACCACAATCGTAGGAATAACTGTCATAACGACTGCTGCCAGCATACCGGCATAATCCGTAGAATCCATATCCGCAAACTGGGTCAGAATAACCGGAAGCGGCATCTTATTCATTGAAGTAAGGAAAATCTGCGGGAACAAAAGATCGTTCCATATAGTGATAAAGTTAATTACCGAGACCGTCGCAATCGAAGGCTTCGCAATCGGCAATATTATTTTATAATATCCTTTCAAAATTGTACAGCCGTCTACCGTGAAAGCTTCTTCTAATTCTTTCGGAATCGTGGAAAAAAATCCCGTAAGAATATAAATGGTAATCGGAAACGCAAACACCGTATGAGCAATAATAACGGAAATCCAGGAATCCAGAAGGTGCATCCGATTAAACATGGAAAACATCGGCACAATGGCTGCATAAGCCGGAATACTCATACCCATGGCAAAGAGAGTGTTTACCGGCTTACAGAGTTTAAAATGTAATCGGGAAATCCCATAAGAAACCATTGCCCCCAAAAATACGGTAATAAATACGGCCGCGACCGTGATCACTACAGAACTGATGTAGCTGTGAACAATATCCGCTTTAGATATTGCGTTGATATAATTTACAAGCCCCAGAGATTCAGGAAGCCCCCACGTATTCGTATACAGTTCCTGATTACTTTTAAAGGAACCAAGAATCAGCCAGACCAACGGATACAGACACATCACAGCGAAGACGGCCATTAACAAAAAGGCAGTTCCCCGTAAGATTCTTCTTTGTACTGTCATCTCTCCACCTCCTAGTATTCCATTTTCTCAACACGAATCAGACGATTTACCAACCAGATAACTGCCGTACACAAAATGAGAAGTACAACACCGATGGCACTGGCATAGCCAAACTTCAGCGTACGGAAGCCCTGATAATACATATAGGTTGCCATAACCTCGCTGGCATGGTTCGGTCCTCCTTTGGTCATGGACCAGATCAGATCGAAATATTTCAGGGAACCGGTGATGATCAAAACTACGTCAATACGGATCACGTGTTTGATCAGCGGCAGGGTGATCTTCGTAAACTGCTGCCACATGGTCGCGCCGTCAATACGGGCCGATTCGTACAATTCTCCCGGAATGGAGCGCATAGCAGCCAACTGAATGACCATATGATACCCCACGAATTTCCACATAACCACCAGGATCATAGCAAACATAACCGTTTGTTCCTCATTAAGCCATGAATGTTTAAACTGAGGCATATGTAACAGATCCAATAAGGCGTTTACGAGACCGAATTCGGAGTTATAAATCATCTTGAACATAATACCGACGCCTGCTCCGCAGATAACCGAGGGAAGGAAAAAAGCGGACTGGAAAAATTTACTTCCCCTGATTTTCGTAAAAATGAAATTTCCGAACACCAGCGCCAGAGGCAGATGGGCGATCAACGAGCCTACAACCAGCATGGCGTTATTTTTTAATGCTTTCAAAAAGAATTGATCGTTAAACAGATTCATGTAATTGCGAAGTCCGACAAAGTTTTTCGTTCCCATCAGATCAGTCTGAAACAGACTGATATATACATTATATATAATGGGAATCAGGACAAATACCGCAAACAGAATCAGTGACGGCAAAATAAAGATTGCCACGGTCTTTTTATTACTCAGTACTTTATTCATACGCAATCTCCTCTACAAAAGATAGCGCTGCCCGAAAGCAGCACTATTCCATACGTTACCCATTAGTTTTTCGCGTTGTCAATGGCAAACTGCTGCAAGTTATCCATTGCTTCCTGGGGAGAGGTTCCTCCAAGGATCGCTACGGACGCATTGTTAAATTCTCCGCCTTCACCTGCTCCATAGATACGGTCAAGCCACGGAGTATACAGAGTCATCTCGTCAAATCTTTCACGGGCGCGCAGCGTCATAGGATCCAGACTGTCGGTATTTACTTCCAGATTGGTTACGGATACCTGGCTGTTGTCCGTCAGATCCTGCTGGTAATCCAGGCTAAGGGAAAGCTGCTTGAGGAACGCCGCGGCAGCTTCCGGATTCTCCGCCTGGCTGCTGATTGCGTAGGTCAATCCGATGGAACCGACATTTACACCTGCATTTGCGGGATCATCGGTCGGAAGGATGAAGAAATCAATCTGGTCAGGATCAACCGAGTCAGCGATTAACTTATTTACGCCGGAAGTGATCATCGGTATCATAGCCACATCTTTATTATTGAAACGCTCGAATCCTTCACTGGGATCCATTCCCAGAGAACCTTTCATCAGGTAGCCCTTGTCGTTCATTTCCTTCAGCATTTCGCCGGCTTCCACGAAGGTCTCGTTGTTCCATTCCACTTCATCACTGACCATATAATCATAGAAATCAGCGCCGCCGATGACGTTGCACATCTGCTGCAGGAGCATTCCGCCATACCATGCCTCACCGCATGGGCAGCAGAATGCCTGGATTCCCGCATCGGTCAGTTTCTGGCAGGTATCCAGAAATTCCTGATACGTAGTCGGTACGGCAGCACCGGCCTCATCCAGCAAGTCCTTATTATAAGCCACCACACAAATCTGTCTGGCATTGGGAATCGCATAAATCTTATCATCGTAGGTTAGAGGTCCGAATACGCTTTTGTCAGGAAATACGCTGTTCCACTCTTCATCCTCATTTAAAATGTCACCTACCGGATATACTTTACCGCCTTCCACAAAGGGCTGCAGATATCCCGCCTCCCAGGTATAGAAGATATCCGGCTGGGAATTGGAAGCCATCAGTGTCGTCAGTTTTGTCTTATAGTTATCATTGGAATAGCACTCCAGCTGAATTTCCACATTGTATTCATTGTCAGCATTGAATTTGTCTATTTCCTTCTGAAGAGCCTCAGCAAACACATCGTTGGTACCGCCATTTAAAGTTGTCATGTTCATGACTACTTTATCGCCGGAATCACCGGATCCGCCTTTGGAACCTCCGTCACTGGAACTACAGCCGCCAACTATGGACAATACCATTACACTTGTTAATGCTAATGCTACTTTTCTTTTCATCTTTTTGTTCTCCCTTCTCTTTTAGACTTCCAGAATCAGGACTCCGTATGCATCCAATTTATATGCACCGGATTCCTTCTCATCTGTCAATGCATTGCGCATCTCTTTTTTTAGTTCAAGCTCCACCGTATCTCCGGTGTAATTCAAAACAAAGAGATATGCTTTTCCATCACCCTCACGGATGGAAATTTCACAGCAGGGCGGTACTTCTGCCAGATCTTTGATTAGGCTTTCCACGCCGAGAGCCTTCAAAAGCTCTTTGACAGTCTCACAGTCGAAAGCCGCTCCGAAATACCATGCCTGACCTTTCCCATACTGATTCTTCACGATAGCCGGTGTACCCTTATAGAAGTCTTCACTATATACTGCCACAGTCTCACAGGTATCGGCAACCGGAGTCAACAAATCATGGAAAACCGGCATATACAATTTTTTATCACCCAAAGACGCGTACGCATAAGGCGATTCGGCATTCAAAGCCGTAAAATCCCGGATTTCCATACCAAACAAATCTGTCATACCAATCGGCATAATATCCATCGGGCATCTGCCGTTTCTGTCTTTGTATCCCGTTCTTGCTCCGGCGATCAGGATTCCGCCGCCCTTCACATATTCCTTCATACATTCTGCCAGGTCCGGATCCATGATCGTCATATGCGGTGCGAATACTACTTCATACGCTTTCAGGTCAGCCGCCCGCAGATTGGGCGATACCGTTACATAATTGAACGGAACATGGGATTCCTGCAAAGCCTGAAACAATCCCGCATTGGAATACTTTCTCAGAGGGCCATGCCATACGTCTGTCTCGCCATCCCACTCATTATCATAATCATAAAGGATCGCTACTTTTGCCTGATAAGTCTTTCCGGCCAGATCACTGAGCTTTTCAAATTCCCTGCCAATATCTGTAATCTCCTGCAGTCTACGGTTATCCTGATTGTCATAATTTAGAATGCCGTGCCAGTAGATTTCTGTACCGAAGGTACAGGTCCTCCAACGGAAATAGCTGATATAATCCGCTCCATTGGCAACCGACTGGTAGGTCCACAGACGAATCTGTCCCGGTTTCGGAGTAGGCATAAGCTGTCTGTTATACCAGCCGCCCGGTCCGGACTGCTGCTCCATAATGCCGAACTCATTTCCAACCCCACGGATCCTTGCCAGTTGCATACTCCATTTACGGTCTTTGAGACGGTTTCCTCCTTCATCGGATAATCCGAACATAGGATAGCTGTCATAGGTCAAAAAGTCCAACGCTTCATCATGCAGCCTGTTATAATTGACATGCGGAAACAGCCCCTGGGTAGTCACGAATACATTCTTCGGAAGGTATTTTTTCAGGATGTCGTAGTGCAGTTTGCAGTAAGAAATGCAGCTTTCTGAGTAAAACCGCAGGGAATCCAGTTTTAAATGAGGATTCGATGTATTGTGCGGCGTATGTCTCGGCAGATAAATCTGAGACCAGTCGGTATACGTCTGATTCCAGAATACGGTTCCCCACGCTTCGTTCAATTTGTTCAGGGTCCCGTATTTTTCTTTCAAGAACACGCGAAATGCCGCGCTGTCCGCTTCGGAAAAAAACTCTCCGATCTGACAGTTCAGCTCGTTATCGATCTGCCATCCCACGATACATTTGCGATCCGCGTAATGCTGTGCCAGTTCTTCCACAATGATCCGGGTCTTTTCAAGGTAAACCGGAGCATTATAATTATAATGACGTCTGCAGCCGTGATAGAAAATATGTCCATCCTGGTCAGCCTGTAATACTTCCGGATATTTCTGAGTCAGCCATGCAGGAGGAGTCGCGGTGGGAGTACAGAAAATGACTTTCATGTCCGTCTGTTCTACCACGTCCAGAAAGCGGTCAAAAAAATCGAAAGTAAATACACCCTCTTCATTTTCAAACTTATTCCACGCAAACTCCGCAATACGAATCGTGCCGATCCCCGCCTTCAGCATCCGCTGCAGGTCATTCAACCATAAAGACTCATCCCAGTGTTCGGGATAATAACAAGTACCCATAGCAAGCCGATTGAAATATTTCATGACGGTTACCTCCTTTCATCTTCTTATTATTTTGTGACTAAATTATAAAAAAAATTTTGATTTGTCGAAACACAAAAACAAAACCAAAAATGTTTAAAAAAGAAACCAACTTTTTCTTGAGAAAACCGGTTTCTTCTTTACAGCTATGCGCAGTCTTTTATAATATTTTATCATCCGGTTCTACATAAACGGCAGGGAGTTGATGAAGCATACGTTCCAGCAGAACAATATCACCTATAGCCACTTTGACAATTCCTTTACGGATACTGTAATAAACAAGCTCGGGCAGGGCTGCTACTGGCGCGTAGATCAGTGCGAGTTCGCAACCGATATCATGTTTAAGGAACGTTCTTCTTAGAGGATATTTATCCCTCTCTGGTTGACCATACATTCTACCCGTTACCACGTTACTTCAAAGGGAGACGGATTATGGGAACCCTTGTAGAATTACGCCATAAGGACTATCCCAAGCTTGCAGCGAAATCCGCATGATAATTCTGCTTTAGTTTGTCAGCCAGTAGGTTTGATTCTGGTTTTATCTGTATGTAAACATTTAAGAAATCTACGATTTTTTTACAGTTATTACAGGCCAATAGCATATCGTAGCTGTTGGCTACAAACAAAATAAAAAGAAACACACCAAAGCAAATACACATGTGCTATAATGTACTTACGGTATCAAAGTACCAATCATCATCAATCGGGAACTAAATTTCCAGGCTGATATTTGCATAAAGTAGTGTTTCTTAATGAAACACATTTTAACTCAATACTAAAGATAAAATCAATGGTACTTTTTCCTTTTTTAGGGTTGTTTCATGAAGAATTTCTGAGTCAGTATTATAGATCGCTAGCAAGACCGTAAATTATATAGTACCACCTTTTAGTTTTAACCTCATAAAATTTAATCCCTTATATGACTTCCGGCAGTTTTTCTCATACTATTTCCATAAAAAAGCGCACAATCTCCCCTTGTCTCTAATCTAGTTTTTTGAAAATTAAACTTCTATATCTAATAGAGACTTGGATTTTGTTAAAAATCCATTTTATCACTATAGAAAAATCGTCTGTTATTTCATCTATTACATTTATAACTTGTTCTCTATCTTCTGGCTGTTCCATTTGCATGAACCGATGATATTATACGCTATTTTTCTCAATACAGATAGTGTGTTTTGGGATTTTTTAGCAATACATTTATCTTCCTGGAGATCCATGTCCAGAACATAATAATGCAGACAGTTTTCCTAGTTTTTATATGTATGAGTACCGCATACCTATCCTTTTTGACACAAACTTTGATTTAAACATATTTTAAATATTCATAAACTTCCCCGGTGCAAGCATTCAAATGTCCACTGGACATTTGCCTCCTGCAATTCTTGCAGAAGCGGGTATTAGCCCCAACTTCGCCCTTGATTACACAGCAAGTTAAGGAGAATTAGATCCGTAAGTGATTAAAGAATAATTATCAGCATCTAAGGAACTGTTAAAGAATTACTCTTTACATCTGACTTGCCTAAATTTTCTCAAATACTACCGAGCACATTTTATTCGTGGCGGTGACATGCGGGCAGGACATGTGGATATCCTATGTTATTCCTATTCACTTTGAAATCAATAAACCATATCCTAAAATTTGACTATTTCCCAACAAATAAATACACTGTCTCACCGCATCCCCTGAATTTCCTTCCACCGTATACACTCTTCCATTCTCACATTTCTCTACAATCCCTACATGATCCGACACCCCATCTCCATCCCAATCAAAAAAGATAATCGTTCCCGCTGATGGGCTATGGGTACTATCTTTCCATTTCCCATTACTCCGAAACCATTCCACTCCTGCCGGGCAGGACGCAAATTTCGGAACTGCCCCGCTTGTGATCAACCCGCACTGATCCGCACACCAACTGACAAAGCAGGCGCACCATTCCTCTCTGCTGGGGAATCCATACCATGACCAGAACTTCTGTCCTCCTACATTTCCCACCTGTGCCATTGCTACTGATACAATCTGATTGTTTCCGAATAAACCGGCAAACAGATTCCCACCGGAATAATACCGCATTACATGTGGAACATATTCCGGGTCTCCATATCCTGACCACCCATGAGCTGCTGCCTGCTCCTGTGAAAACTGCAAGGCGTTGGCTTCACTGTAGCCTCCATGATTTCGGATTGCCCATGATATGTAACCGTTCCCAAAATTGTAGCCCTGAATACTCAATTTCAGTTTGTCCAAATCCTGCGGACTTGTGCATCCCGCCTCCTGAACACAATAGGCATAATACTGAATTCCTACCTGGATAGAATACTCTGGATCAGTGATTGCGTCGGGGCTGTTGGGATATCTGGTATTAAAAGGACATTCACTGGCCTGCATAGGGTCATTCCCCTGCCCTCTGGACTCCTGCATCATGATTGCCTGTATGACCTGCACATATTCCGAGATACCATACTCCTGGGCATATCTCTGGATCACAGGAGTATGATCCAGTACTTCCTGGCTCAGCGACTCCGCACTCTGGCTGTTACTTGAAAGAAGAACGCCTCCGATTACGCCTACAATAATAATCAGAAAAGTGGCCAGACCGCCTCCTGCCATTGCGAACGTCATTAATGCTTTGATTGAGGATACTGCCGCTTTGACTGCTGCTATGATTCCCCGGACAGCAATCTTCGTTGTTCTCTTCGCTGTTTGCGCAGTTTCTCCCACTGCTTTGGCAGACCTTACTGCCATCTGCTTTGATGCCCTTATTGCATAGTCCGCCTGCTTTTTCTGTATTGCGGCAGCCCCGGCCATTCTTTTGGATGCTGCCGCATAGCCTGCGGCTTTTTGTTGTATATGAGTATGCCTTATTGTTTTTTGAGGCGTCAAAGTAGGTTCTTTCTGAGTTTTGGGTATTACAAGAAAAGGTAGATATGAAAGTATCTGCTTTTTCTTTCGCTTCATTACTTCTCATATTTGGGTATTTGTGATATGATAGAGTTATCAAAAGATGAAAGAAGATGAAAAGATTGAAGTATTTCCCGACACAAGATTATTCTTTTCTGTTAGATGAAAATCACTACGTTTATGACCATGTTGAAAATGAAGATAGCTTACATATCTATCAAACACCTTAATTCTCTGCCCGTAGGCACTTCTCACCGTGGCGGTGATTTCCTTGGAGATGTTCGTGCGGGGCATTACCATCGTCATAAGGATGCCGTCAATCCGCAAAGGTGGATTGATTTGCCGTCTGACTTTCGACACGGAGCGAAGCAACAGCTCTAAGCCTTTGGCAGAAAGATAGTGGGGCTGTGTGGGGATAACCACGCTGTCAGCCGCCGCCAGTGCGTTGATGGTGAGCATACCAAGGCTCGGCATACAGTCCACGAGTACATAGTCGTAGTTCTTCCTGACCTCGCTTATGCAGGTTTTCAGCACGCTTTCACGGCTTATGGCGTTAATCAGCCTTACTTCCAAGCCCGACAGCTCAATGTTGGACGGTAACAGGTCAACGTCCTCGCCGTGGTGCAGGATGCTTTTGGAAACATCGACAGATTTATCATCAATGATGTCCTGCATGATGGTGGAGAGCGTGACGGGTAAATCGTCTGGTCTGTTGTAGCCGAGGGACATGGTTAGATTTGCCTGTGCATCGGCATCAATGAGCAAAACTTTCTTACCCTGCTGTGCCAGACTTACGCCCAGATTGACCGCCGTTGTGGTCTTGCCGACACCGCCTTTCTGATTAGTCAGAGCGATTACTTTGCAATTTGACATAGAGTGCGTCCTCCTTTCGCATAGATTTAGCCGCTTTGTCAAGGCGGCTATGTAACTGTACCAGAGGACGCAGAACGCAAAAAAGTCGCTTACTCTTAAACTTGATAAGAATAAGCGGCTTCGTGGTGATGTGCCTTAGATATATTCAATTTTCATTCTCTTAACAGGGGCGTTGACAACCTTGAAAATGAGTTCGTCAACGGGGTCGGTATATCTGCCCTGTTTGATAAGCTGATTTTTCAATTCCACAAGGCTATGTAGCAACAGCTTTCTTTCCTCGCTGTCAAAATACAAGTGAGTTTTCTTTTCTCTCATAATCGCCACCGTCCTTTCTTGGCTTCATTATATAAGAAAGTGGCAGACAGCTCAAATATGCAATTCGAGCGAAAAAAATAAGCGTACCACTATTTCTAATGATACGCTTATCATAATTCAGTTCTTAATCAAGGTCGATATACACCGTTACGGTAGTTTCTCTCCATTGATTTTTCCTTACATACTGTCCATTAGCCTTTCGATAAGCTGCTGCCTGCTCGAAAGATAGCGGTAATTCAAAGGAAAGAGAACTCCTACCTACTTTTGATAGCCGCCTGTGCTGCTGCCAGTCTTGCGATCGGAACACGGAATGGTGAGCAGGATACATAGTCAAGACCAAGTTTGTTGCAGAATTCTACAGAGCTTGGGTCTCCACCGTGCTCTCCACAGATACCGATGTGAAGGTTTGGATTAACTGGTTTTCCTAATGTAATAGCCATATCCATTAATTTACCAACACCTGTCTGATCCAGTTTTGCAAATGGGTCATTCTCGAAAATCTTGCTGTCATAGTAAGCTTCCAGGAATTTACCAGCATCATCACGGGAGAAACCGAATGTCATCTGTGTTAAGTCGTTTGTACCGAAGCAGAAGAAGTCAGCTTCTTTTGCGATTTCATCAGCTGTAAGAGCAGCTCTTGGAATCTCGATCATAGTACCAACTTCGTATTTCAGGTCAATACCTGCAGCAGCGATTTCAGCGTCTGCTGTTTCAACAACGAATTTCTTAACATATTTCAGCTCTTTGATATCTCCAACAAGTGGAATCATGATTTCTGGTTTTACTGTCCAGTCAGCATGTGCTTTCTGTACATTGATAGCTGCACGGATAACAGCTCTTGTCTGCATCTTAGCAATTTCCGGATAAGTAACTGCAAGACGGCATCCACGATGTCCCATCATTGGGTTGAATTCATGTAAGCTGTCAATGATAGCTTTGATCTGCTCAACTGTTTTGCCCTGAACATCAGCCAGTTTCTTGATATCTTCTTCTTCTGTTGGAACGAACTCATGAAGCGGTGGATCCAGGAAACGGATTGTAACCGGGTTTCCTTCAAGTGCTTCATAGAGAGCTTCGAAGTCAGCCTGCTGTTCCGGAAGGATTTTTTCAAGAGCAGCTTCTCTTTCTTCTACTGTTTCAGAACAGATCATTTCACGGAATGCATCGATTCTGTTTCCTTCGAAGAACATATGCTCTGTACGGCAAAGTCCGATACCTTCTGCACCTAATTCGCGAGCTTTTTTAGCATCTGCAGGTGTATCAGCGTTTGTACGAACTTTCATTGTTCTGTATTTGTCAGCCCATCCCATGATTCTTCCGAATTCACCAGCGATTGTAGCGTCTACGGTTGGGATGATACCATCATAAATAGCTCCTGTAGAACCATCTAAGGAGATGCTGTCTCCTTCATGGAATTCTTTACCAGCTAATGTAAATTTCTTGTTTGCTTCGTCCATTGTGATATCACCACAACCAGATACACAGCATGTTCCCATACCACGAGCAACTACTGCTGCGTGAGATGTCATACCGCCACGAACAGTCAGAATACCCTGAGCACTCTTCATACCAGTGATATCTTCCGGTGATGTTTCCAGACGAACTAAGATAACTTTTTCTCCTCTTGCAGCCCATGCTACAGCGTCATCTGCTGTGAACACGATCTTACCGCAAGCAGCTCCCGGAGATGCTCCAAGTGCTTTAGACATTGGTGTAGCAGCTTTTAATGCAGCAGCATCGAACTGTGGATGAAGCAGAGTATCCAGGTTACGTGGATCGATCATTGCAACTGCTTCTTCTTCTGTTCTCATTCCTTCGTCTACAAGATCACAAGCAATCTTCAGAGCAGCCTGAGCTGTTCTCTTACCATTACGTGTCTGCAGCATGTACAGTTTACCATGTTCAACAGTAAACTCCATATCCTGCATATCTCTGTAGTGTGTTTCCAGAGTTTTGCAAACTTCTTTGAACTGTGCGAATGCTTCTGGGAATTTCTGTTCCATTTCGGAAATGTGCATTGGTGTACGAACACCGGCAACAACGTCTTCACCCTGAGCGTTTGTCAGGAATTCTCCGAACAGACCGTTTTCACCTGTAGCTGGGTCACGAGTAAATGCAACACCTGTACCACAGTCATCTCCCATGTTACCAAATGCCATCATCTGTACGTTAACAGCAGTACCCCAGGAATATGGGATATCGTTGTCACGACGATATACGTTAGCACGTGGGTTGTCCCAAGAACGGAATACAGCTTTTACTGCTCCCATTAACTGTTCTTTTGCATCTGCCGGGAAGTCTTCGCCGATTTTATCTTTGTATTCAGCTTTGAACTGTCCAGCCAGTTCTTTCAGGTCTTCTGCTGTCAGCTCAACGTCCAGCTTAACACCTTTTTCTTCTTTCATCTTATCGATGAGTTCTTCGAAATATTTTTTACCAACTTCCATAACTACATCAGAGTACATCTGAATAAATCTTCTGTAGCAGTCCCATGCCCAACGAGCATTTCCTGATGCTTCAGCAAGAGTCTCAACAACTTCTTCATTTAAACCAAGGTTCAGGATAGTATCCATCATACCTGGCATAGAAGCTCTTGCTCCGGAACGAACGGAAACGAGAAGAGGATTTTCTTTATCTCCGAATTTTTTTCCTGTGATTTCTTCTAATTTTACGATAGCTTCCATGATCTGACCCATGATTTCGTCATTGATCTTTCTGCCATCCTCATAATACTGTGTACATGCCTCTGTTGTAACAGTGAATCCCTGAGGTACCGGGAGTCCCAGGCTTGTCATTTCTGCAAGGTTAGCACCTTTACCACCAAGCAGGTTTCTCATGGTTGCGTTACCTTCGGTAAACATATAAACCCATTTTGCCATTTTGAACATTCCTCCTAAATGTACTTACTAGAAAAATAAACATTTGTTTATGATTCTCGGTGCGGGCAAATTGTCCGCACACATTTATTTTAACATAAGAAGGTGGATAGTCAAGCAAGTTTTTTTAATTTCTTGCCAAAACAGGGAATTTTTTTCAATTTCCTGCACAAAAAGCAGCCCGGAATATTTTCCAGGCTGCCGTTTTATCCTTTTTTCTTTCGTATATTCCCTATCTTCCCTGTTTTTTTGTCTTTAAAACAAGGTGTCTCGGAAGACCATTTACCATGATCGGCTGATAATCTCCCTGGATCAGAGGTTTGATATAATCAACGAAATCTTTTGTCACATAATTTCCTTCTCTGTTCATCCACTCTCTCGGAACCAGTTTTTCTTCGTTGGCAATTCTATGTACATCGTAGATACCCGTAGCACTCATATACGGATCATCTGACACACGGTCGATTACAACCATTTTTCCGGTATCACCTTCATCTGCTGCTTTTACTGCCGCACCGCCTACCATAAAGGCTTCATCAATATCCACGCGGGATGCCATATGAGATGCACTTCTCTGAAGTGTGGAAAGTTCCACTGCTCTTGTCTTGCAGTTACACTCTGCTGCCAGGAAGTTTGCAAGATAAGTAGCTGTTCCCTGAAGCTGTTTGTGACCAAATGCATCTACATAATCACCTACGCTGCCAAGTTCACATACATAGCGTCCGTCCGCAAGTTTGATTCCCTCGGATACTGCAATAACAATCGAAGATTTTTTGTTTAACAGTTCTTTTACTTTTGCCAGGAATTTGTCAATATCAAAAGCTACTTCCGGAAGATAGATCAAGTCCGGTCCATCGCAGTCTTCTGTCTTAGCCAGTGCGGTTGCACCGGTAAGCCATCCTGCATTTCTTCCCATGATCTCCATAACCGTGATCATGCTTTTCTTATAAGTCAGTCCCTGTGCATCACGAATGACTTCCTTTGTAGAAGCACCAATATATTTGGCTGCACTTCCGAATCCAGGTGTATGGTCTGTCAGTGCCAGGTCATTATCAATGGTCTTTGGAACACCAAGGAACTTCTGGCCCTGTCCGGTGAGAATCGCATAATCAGAAAGCTTTTTAATGGTATCCATGGAATCATTTCCACCAATGTAGATAAATGCTTCAATATCCAGTTTATTTAAAATTTCAAAAATCTTTTCATAGATCGTTCTGTCCTCATGGATCTCCGGCATTTTGAAACGGCAGGAGCCTAAAAATGCGGACGGTGTTCTTTTCAGAAGTTCAATATCCAGTTCAGAATGAATCTGGGTAGAAAGATCCACATACTGTTCGTCTAATAATCCTTGTACTCCATGCAGCATACCATATACTTTATCAAATCCACGTTCAATTGCATTTTTATAAACACCGGCAAGACTGGAGTTAATAACTGAAGTCGGTCCCCCTGATTGTCCTACGATAATATTTCTTTTCTTTGCCATTTTGACACTTCCTCCTTGTTCACAATTAAGTCTGACATTCATTATAACAAAAAAAATCCACATCATCAAGTATGATATGGATTTTTTGCCTATTATTTTTTTATTTTTCTTGCCTTATTTATATATTTTGTACAACTTCTTAAATTTCTTCGTCATTTCCCTTGTTTTTTATCTCTTCAAAAAGCTCTTCATAGTATTCTTTGGAGAATTTTTGAGGATTCGCCTGATATACCGAATGCTTTTCGATCAATTCATCCGGATAATCTTCCAGTTTATAGATCGCTGCAGCCGGGTTTTCCCGGTCATAGTACATCAGCAATGGAATAAATTCATGTTCCGGTATCTGGATTTCCCCTGTTTTTATATCCTTACGAATGGTGATTTTTGCCATTGCCCCTAACAGGCTTGGCAGGTCATTCTGGGTAGACGTAAAGTTTCCGAGAGAATAATATACCAGCATCTTATGTCCGTCTTCCCCGGTAAGTGTTTCCATAGTGCGAACCACATGTGGATGAGAACCAATGACAATATCCACACCTTCTTCCAGAAAAAGATCTACCCACTGCTGTGTTTCTTCATCTATATCCATGTCGTATTCCACACCGACATGCATAACCACGATTACCACATCCGCAAGTTCTTTTGCCTTCTTAATATCTTCTCTCGCTTTATCCTCATCAAACAGATCCACAAGATACTGCTTGTCTGACGGAAGATCAATCCCATTTAAACTATAGGTATAATCCAGCATGGCCAATTTCAGTTTTTTGCATGTTACAACCGATATCTCATCTGCCGCTTCCTGACTTTCATGAATACCGAAAATCTCTGTTTCAGGATGATTATTTTTCCACCAGTCCAATGTATATTCTATCGAACTGCTCCCTTTGTCCATAATATGATTCGTCGCATGAGCAACCACATCAAAACCGGTATTGACCAGAGCATCTCCAAATTCAGGAGGTGTGCCGAAACTTGGATACCCGGAAACCTGGTTTCTGTCCTCGACAAACACCGTCTCCTGGGTCACCAGAGACAAGTCTGCTGCTTCTATGTCCTTTTTGACATACTGATATACATGGTCATAATTCCATACCCCATCTGCCTGCATGCCGGACTCCCTGATAGGCTGATGGGCAATATTGTCACCGACAGCCAGAAACTCTATGGTATTTTCTTCCTGTTCTTTTTCTGCTGCCAGTTTTTCCTGTCTGGCTTTTTCTGCTGCTTTGTCCGCTTTATATTTCTTGGATATCTGTATACCAGCAACAGTACCTACGATGATCAGCACCACCACTGAGATTCCAATAATAATGGCAAGGTGTTTCTTTTTCTGTACCTCTTCTTCTCTTTTACGCCGAAGTTCTTCCCTTCTGCGTTCTCTCTCCCTGTCTTTTTTCAGGAGTTCTTCTCTTTCGTCCATGTTTCATTTCTCCTTCTTGTAATTCCTCCATATAGCCTTATTTTACCAGTCTTTTATAGAATTTACAATATTGGCTGCGTTTTCCTATCGCAGAAATCAATTCCCCATAAACGAAAAAGGCTATTGCGTCAATGCAACAGCCCTTTGTTTCATTTCAATATTAAAATGTAAATTTTTCTTCGAAGTATTCCTTCAAATCTTCGATCTTGATTCTTTCCTGTTCCATGGTATCTCTGTCACGAACGGTTACTGCTCCGTCTGTCTCAGAATCGAAATCATAGGTTACACAGAACGGTGTACCGATTTCATCCTGACGGCGGTAACGTTTTCCGATATTACCTCTGTCATCGAACTCACAGTTATATTTCTTGGAAAGCTCTGTAAACACTTTCAGTGCACCTTCATTTAATTTCTTAGAAAGAGGAAGCACACCGATCTTTACAGGAGCCAGTGCCGGATGGAAGTGCAGTACTGTACGTACATCGTTCTTTTCCGCATCCAGAACTTCTTCATCGTAAGCACTGCACAGGAATGCAAGTACCATACGGTCAGCACCAAGAGACGGCTCAATAACATATGGAATATATTTTTCTTTTGTTTCATCATCAAAATAGGTCATATCCTGACCGGAAACATTCTGATGCTGTGTCAGGTCATAATCTGTTCTGTCAGCGATTCCCCACAGCTCGCCCCATCCGAATGGGAACAGGAACTCTACGTCTGTAGTTGCTTTGCTGTAGAAGCAGAGTTCTTCCGGTGAATGGTCACGATAACGGATTTCATCTTCCTTTAATCCAAGGCTGTAGAGCCAGTCTAAACAGAACTGTTTCCAGTATGCAAACCACTCCAGGTCTGTGTCCGGTTTACAGAAGAATTCTAATTCCATCTGTTCGAACTCACGGGTACGGAATGTAAAGTTTCCAGGTGTGATCTCATTACGGAAAGATTTACCAATCTGGCCGATACCAAATGGAAGTTTCTTTCTGGAAGTTCTCTGTACATTCTTGAAGTTTACGAAAATACCCTGTGCAGTCTCAGGTCTTAAATAAACGGTATTTCTGGCATCTTCTGTTACACCCTGGAATGTTTTGAACATCAGATTAAACTGACGGATATCGGTAAAATTGTGTTTTCCACAGGTAGGACATGGAATCTGATGTTCTTCAATAAAATCTTTCATCTGTTCCTGTGTCCATGCATCTACGCTGCCTTCCAGTTCAATGTTATTCTCTGCACAGTAATCTTCAATGATCTTATCTGCACGGAAACGCTCATGGCATTCCTTACAATCCATCAGAGGGTCGGAAAATCCGCCTAAATGTCCGGAAGCCACCCATGTCTGTGGGTTCATCAAAATCGCACAGTCAACCCCTACATTGTATGGACTTTCCATAACAAACTTCTGCCACCATGCTCTTTTTACATTGTTCTTTAATTCCACACCCAGGTTACCATAATCCCATGTGTTTGCAAGACCGCCGTAGATTTCGGAACCAGGATACACAAAACCTCTTGATTTCGCAAGTGCTACGATTTTTTCCATTGTCTTTTCCATGTTTATAATCTCCTCTATGCTTTATCACTTTTGCTAAATTTACTGATAGCCACTATTATACCTGTTCAGATACATCTTTTCAACCTTTAAACAGCAGAATTTAGTAAATTCTCTTGTCATCCATAATGATAAACCTTTTTTTGCCCTTTTAAATACCCCGCTGAAATAAACAAGGTAATGAGTTCTGCCAAAGGCACAGCCAGCCACACCCCTGCAATTCCCATGATCATAGGCAGGAGCACAATGCTTGCTACAATAAAAACAAAGGTTCTGCAAAAAGAAATAATGGCAGAAATCTTCCCATTCGAGAGTGCAGTAAACAGTGCTGAGGCAAAAATATTGATTCCTGCAAACAGGTAATTAAAGGAAAACAAGAAAAACCCTTCCACAGCCAGTTCGTAAGTATGGTTTTCCTCTCCCGTAAAGATTCCTACAATGGGTTCAGAGAACACAAGTGCAATGCCGAGAATCACAATGGAAGACAGAAGAATAAACCATTTGCAGATTTTGTAAATCCGCTTCAGCTGTTCATGATTTTTGTTTCCGTAATTAAAACTGAACACAGGACCTACGCCCATGGAAAAACCAAGATACAAAGACGTAAATAAAAACTGCCCGTATAAGACAATGGTAATGGCTGCGACCCCGTCTTCTCCTACCAGACTCAGCATAGTAATGTTAAATAAAAAGGTTACTACCGCTGTAGACAGGTTGCTCACCATTTCAGAAGAACCGTTTCCACAGCTTTGTAAGAGAATCTGTCCACGGAATACCGGCTTTACAAAATGCAGACTTCCTTTCACCCAAAAGAAGTATCCTACACCAGCTACCGCCATAATAGCCTGTCCAAACCCGGTAGCCAGTGCCGCTCCCAGCACTCCCATTTCCATAGGCCCCATAAGCACATAGTCCAGCACCATATTGGCGACACCACCGGAAATGGTAAGGACAAGTCCCAGACCAGGTTTCCCTGCAGTAACAAAAAACACCTGAAAAAACATCTGCAGCATGGTCAGCGGTCCAAACCCAAGCAGCACTCCAAGATAAATTTTACAATCCTCCATAATCACCGGTGTTGCACCCAGAACCCGACACAACGGCTCAAGAAATAACAGCCCAAAAGCCAGAATCACAATACCTATCAAGACACTTACTGCTGCCAGAAGAGAAAAATTTTCTCTTGCCTCCTGCTCACGTTTCTCTCCAATCTGTCTCGCCACAATAGCACTTCCCCCGGTAGACAGCATAATCCCACATGCAAATAACAGGTTCAGTACCGGATATACAATATTTACTGCTGAAAGTGCATTGCTGCCCACAAACCTGGAAACAAAAATCCCATCCACAATGGTATAGAGAGACATAAAGACCATCATCACCATAGTAGGAAAGGCAAATTTCAGTAAGGTAAATACATTAAACTTTTGTGCAATTGAATTTGTCATTTTTTATTTCACCTCTTATTTACTTCGTTTAGTATCCTATGATAAACTATAGGGTAACTCGATAGTCAAGTTTTTTAATAGGAGGATTTGCATGATATACGAAAAAAAACAGCCGCGGGAATATCTCCTTACCACTGGGGAATTTGCCAGACTGGCCGGAACCACCAAACACACCCTTTTTCACTATGACAAAATAGGGCTTCTCTCTCCTGAGTGGAAGCTTCCGAATCAATACCGTTATTATTCTGTCTCCCAACTGGAGATTTTTGATGTCATATGCATACTGAAAGAAATTGGAATGTCTTTAGAAGAAATCAAATCCTACCTGGACAAGCGGACACCGGAACTGTTTTTAGAATTGTTAAAAAAAGAAACTTCTGCCATAGAAGAAAAGATAAAACACTTAAAACATATGGAGCATCAGTTAAAAAGAGAAAAAAATGCCCTTGAACATACGCTGGAGCAGGATTTCCGGGAGATTTCCCTTGTTCACGAAAAGCAGGGCTATCTCCTCACAGCTCCTGCACCCGATGACGCTGACTCTGAAACAGAAAATGCCAGGGTCATCAGCCAGCTTCTCCTCACAGCCAAAAAGTACCATATCTTCAGTCCTTATGGCATTGGGGGAATCCAGCATTTCCAATCCCTGGATCATTTAAACCAGCAGTATTCTGACTACTACCTTCTCACAGATGCCCCCATAAAAGGCCTTTCCCTCCGTATCCGGCCAGAGGGCACTTATCTGTGCCTTTATCATCAAGGCAGTTATGATACTTTACCTCAGGCTTATATCCGTGCCCTTTCCTATGCAGAAAAACACGGAATCACTTTGAGCAATACCTTCTATGAAGATATTCTAATCGATAAATTAACAGTAAAAAACGAAGACCAGTACGTCATCCGGCTTTTAGGAGAACTTTTGTGAGTTCTTTACTCAAACTTCCTACATCAAAAATTGGACTCTCATCTTAAAAAATCAATATTTTAACTCATAAAATAGCATTGCGGTAGCAGATGAACCCCTGTTCCAATGTTTTTTCGGTTAAAAATATTATTTTGCGATTTTTAGCCTACATGTTTCAGACACGAATAGGTGGTTTTTAAAAAAATCTGAAATCACACCTACTTATTCTAAAGCGAAATAGGCTGCTAAACAAGATTCTCTAAATCAGGCCTATATTGTAAAAGAGAAAAATAAGTCGGAAAAAGGAAATCCTAAACTTTAGCCTATTAGGGTCAGAAAAAAGTCGGCTTATATGAGAAAAACATACAATCCCACCTATTTGAGCCACAAAAAAGTAGGTTAGAACAAAGAAATCACAAAATTTGGCCTATTTATGGTCTAGCTGATAAAATTCCGAACTCTATAAATGCTTTTTACCGATGCCGGCACACCTTTTTTATGGATAAAAGTATTGATTTTCCATGGTTCAGCACACCAAACAGTATGGGAAGTTTGAGTTCTCTATCCATCTGTATAAAGATTTCCCATAAGATGCAGAATGTCCAGACTTTTAAAGTTTTTGTCAATATAACGTCTGGTGTATGCACGCATCACCCTTCCCAGTTCCTCTAACACTTCTTTGGTCACGGTAAAGCTGTAAAGTCTCTCTAATTTTGCCGCAATGATAAACTGAAGAGTATAGAGCGTGGAAGGACTGATGTAGATCAACCCATGCTCCTGTTCTCCGCATTCCCGGCAGTATACCCCGGCTTCCTCCGGAGAAAACCACTGAAGATTTTCTGTAGTGCCGCATGTTCTGCAGGCAAACACAGCCGGATATTCTCCGTTGATCGTCATTGCCTTCAGTTCAAAAATATGTTGGATCAGACGGTTATCCATCTTTTGTTTTACCAGTGCCTTCATGGTCACATATAACAGATTCAGCATCTGCTTCTCATCCGTATTTTCACTGGCATAATACTCCGCCAGTTCCAGAAAATAAAAGCCGTAATAAACCCCCGGCTGAATCGCCGCCAGTTCCGAAAAATACTCTTTCACAGAAGCCTGGCGAAGCTGATAGGAGGTTCTTCCCTCATAAAGAAAAAAAGACCCGAACACAAAAGGATTGGCCACTGCCATCAGCATACTGTTCTGCCGTCTCGCTCCTTTGGCGAAGGCTGTGATCTTTCCTCTTTCTTTTGTCAATAGGACCAGTCTTTTATCATAATCACCTACCGGCATGGCTGACAAGACCATGCCGGTAACTGTAATGGAATCACTCATTCGATTTCCTTCTTATCGTATCCAAAGTTTTTAATGAGATAATCGCTGTCTCTCCAGTCTTTTTTAACTTTAACCCAGACTTTCAGGTTCACTTTCTGTTCCAGCATATTTTCAATCTCATATCTGGCAGCACTGCCGATCTTCTTCAGCATTGCCCCCTGTTTTCCAATAATAATTCCCTTGTGACTGTCTCTCTCACAGATAATCGTAGCATCAATATCCACAATATTGCCGTCAGGGCGTTCTTTCATCCTGTCAATGGTCACTGCGATTCCGTGAGGAATTTCCTCATCCAGAGTCCGCAGGGCTTTTTCACGGATCATTTCAGCCACGATCTGTCTCTGAGGCTGATCTGTCACGGTATCTTCGTCATAAAACTGCGGTCCATACGGAAGATATTTGAAAATACACTCCAGAAGCGTATCCAGATTCTGGCTTCTGAGGGCAGATACCGGAACAATTTCTGCAAAATCGTAAAGATTTCGATATGCCTGGATAAAGGACGGCACTTCTTCCTTTTTCACAGTATCTACTTTATTGATAACCAGGATCACCGGAAGCTTACAGGTCTTTAGCTGTTCTGCAATATGCCGCTCACCTGCTCCCACATAGGTACTGGCTTCTACCAGCCACAGGATCACATCTGCATCCTTGAAGGTCCTCTGAGCCACATTTACCATATACTCTCCCAGTTTGTTTTTCGCCTTGTGGATCCCCGGTGTATCAAGAAATACGATCTGTCCCTGCTCATCCGTATATACCGTTTGAATCCTGTTTCTGGTTGTCTGTGGTTTCCTGGATGTAATCGCAATTTTCTGTCCGATCAGATGGTTCATTAATGTGGATTTCCCTACATTTGGCCTTCCGATAATGGCTGCAAAGCCTGATTTAAAATCTTCCCTCATATACTCTCCTCTTTACAGTAAGTTTGTCAGTGTATCAAATACTGTCTTCTCCTGTTCCAATTTTTCTTCACTTCCCACAACACAGATACGGTTCTGTTCCATGACCGCATCCACGATTCCTGCAAGTTTGCGGATATCCTCCGGCTGTGCCTTTAGTATCTCCAGCCGCTCCTGTCTCAGATCTTCTTCTGTCACCTTGGAGAACCAGGCATTTAAAGACATATTTCCCTTGCCGGAAGGGGTCATAGGCGTATCAAGTTCACTGATGGTACCAATGATATATTTGGTCATTTCCCTTTCGTCTGCATCAAAAGAACGGATAAATTCTCCTGTCTTTTGGAAGACTTCCAGTGTTTTTCCAAGATTGGGGTCTCTGTAAGAAACCAGATACCCGTCTCCGTTTCTTCTGAAAGCACTCATGCATCCATAAGCTCCGCCTTTTACACGGACATTCGTCCACAAATATTCATAGCTTAACATCACTTTCAGAATCCTGAGTGCACCTGTATATTCATATCCTGCTTCACGGAAATTTCCTGCTGCCGCCACATACTGAACCTGTCCGGAGGTCTTAAATCCTTCGTTTTTCACTTTCAGATCCGGCTCAAACTGCCCTGGCTCGATTTCCTGTGTATAAAGCACTTGTTTCAATTCTTCTACTTCTTTTTCCAGATACTGATATCCTTCGCTGTCTGCCGTGTAGCTCACCGTAAGATTTTCCGGCCGGAACACATATCCCATTAACACGTTCAGATTTTCTTTTAAATCTTCTTTCTTTTCCTGGAAATTGCTCTCTATGTCATCCAGGAATTTATAGAAATCAATACCTGTTGTCTTTTCCTGGAAATAAGCATTTTCAGAAAAATAAGACAGTGCTCTGGCAACGGCTGTGCTGTGTCCTGCGGAAGCCATGCTCATCTGCATTCTTGATTTCATTTTTGCGATGATCTCATAAAGGCGTTTATCATCCTCAAATCTGGAAGTGCTGATGATTTCTTTTATCATGTCAAAGACAAATCCCAGATCTTTATATAAAGTTTTTGCTTTGATTCCAACCATGTGCATGGTATCCTGATTATTCTTTGCATTTCCAAACACCTGAAGTCCGAACAAAATACCGCCGCTTCCGGCATTGATTTCATTGAACAGTTCTCCATAGGTATAATGCTCTGTATCTACATATCCCAACACAGATTTCAAAATGCCAAGGTAGGGAATCAGTGTCTCCGGCACATTTTTTACATCAAACAGCAAGTCCAGGTATCCAATGCCATTGGTGTAGAGATCATGATGAAGCACCAGAGTATCTCCCACCTTTTTCGGTGTATTGCAGATTTTGGCTGTTTCTGTACTGATGTCCTCTCTGCTTAAAAGTGGAATCGTACGCAGAGCTTCTTCGGTCTCCGGTGCATCCTGATAGTCTTTCAAATGTCTGGTTTTTGCAACCAGATTCTCTTTTTCTTCCTGGGTTAATGACGCTTTATACGCAGCCAGTTTTTCTTCCAGTTCTTTTTCTTTCCTGGCCGCAAGTCCACGCTTTGGATTCACCACTACAATAGATGCGTGAGGATTGCTCAAGAGATATTTTTCGATCAATTCCTCGAAATATCCTGTCTTTGCTTTTTCTTTTAATGCTGCAAAGATATCCAGACGTTTCAAATGGTCAAAGGGTTTGTTGTCATCATATAACCAACTGTCAAACACATCGATTCCGTACATCAGACCCTTAGGGAAAGAAGAAAAATCAGCTTCCCGGAACCGGAATTCCATGTAATTGATTCCTGCTGCAATGGCTTTTTTGTCAATTCCTTTTTCTGCTATATCTTTCAGCGTATCCTGAATCAACTGTACAAAACGCTCTTTATTCTGTGGGTCTGCATTTTTCGCCACAATGGAGAAAAATGGCTGATAGATCCCGTCCTCGTAGGACCCCATAATATCTTTTCCCATGCCGGCATCCAGAAGTGCCTGCTTCACAGGTGCACCCGGTGCACTTAACAGTGTATAATCCAACACTTCAAAGGCCGTGCAGAGTTCCACGTCCAGACTGTCTCCCACTACCACATTATAAGCCAGGTAGCTGTTCTGTTCTTCCGGCTCACTTTCGGTGATGGGATACTCCATCACCAGTTCTTTCATTTCCTGAAAAGGTTCCTGACGGGCAATGGCAGAGTCTACGGAAATGGCATCGTATTTTGATAAATATTCCTGATCCATCCAGTTAAGACGCTCTTCCACATCCATATTTCCATATAGATAAATATAGCTGTTTGACGGATGATAATAACGGCTGTGGAAGGAAAGGAATTCTGAGTATTTCAAGTCTGGGATACACTTTGGGTCACCGCCGGATTCTACTCCGTAGGGGGTATCCGGAAACAGAGAATTAAACACTTCCCGATCCAGCACATCCTCCGGTGAAGAAAAAGCACCTTTCATTTCATTGTAAACTACACCATTCAAAGTAAGAGGGCTGTCCACATCTTCCAGTTCATAGTGCCATCCCTCCTGACGGAAGATTTCTTCCTTTTCATAAATATATGGGAAGAAAACAGCATCCAGATATACATGCATGAGATTCTTGAAATCCTGGTCATTGCAACTCGCCACAGGATACATAGTCTTATCCGGATAAGTCATTGCATTTAAAAAGGTATTCAAAGAGCCTTTCACAAGTTCTACAAAAGGATCCTTCAACGGAAACTTTTTAGAACCGCACAATACACTGTGTTCCAGTATATGTGCCACCCCTGTACTGTCTGCAGGCGGTGTGCGGAAGGCAATATTGAAAACCTTATTTTCATCATCATTTTTCAGTACCATCACTCTGGCACCGCTTTTTTTATGCTTCAGGAGATAGCCCATGGAATGTATGTCGGGTATTTCCTGTTCTGTAATTAATTCATAAGCTGGTATCTGCTCCATTTTCATGGCAATTCCTCCAAATTTATACATAATGTTTAATCATTATATCACAAAAAAGGAGCAGATAATAGGGGATTTTCCCTTTATAATTTGGAATATCCGTATCCGTTTACAATTGCATCGATTTTTATTTTCTTCTGACACATCGGACACTTCTCTGCAGAATAAGATTCATAATCCGGTACATCCTGTTTGTAATACACGGCATTGATATCGATTCCTGCGATCTTATTGACTGCACTGAAGATGGAAGAAACACCTGTGATCTTTCCTCCATAATACAGTACACTCTCAATACACTGCTGCAGTGTGACTCCTGTTGTGATGGAACCCATGAGGATCACCACATTTCGGTTCCGCACCATATGCTGGATATTATCTCGGAAAATCACCTGTCCGTTTGCATTGAACTCCGGAGTCACAACATAAATCGTCTTATGGGCATTCATGGACAATACCCCTGCTTTTGCCAGTTCTTCTGCAAGAAAAGCTCCTACTACTTCCAGCCCGTCCAGACAGATAATGCTGTCTACCGGTGTGGAGGTCTCATACCTGGTGGACAGCAGCTTTGCAATTCTTCCTGCCTCCGCACAGCGTGTCTTCATAGTCGTCATATCCAGATAATGGGTGATATGGGACTGTGAGGTAACAAAATGCCCCGGTATAATCTTTAACTGAATTTTTTCATCTCCTTTTGCATACACTTTAAACATTCTTTTTTCCATAATGCGTCCTCCTGTATTCTCGCTTGACAAAGGCATCCTTCCGTTTCTCTTTGCGCCTTTCCCTTTGTGTTGTGCATAAATTTTCTGATAATTCAATTATATCATGCTTTTAATACAAAATAAAGAATTAATTAACGTTTTCAGATAGACAAATTTTTAACAATAATAATATCTTTTTTCTGTATAAACACTGAATTCTCGGATATACTACAAATAGTCCACGAAGGGATGGCACAAAAGCGTGACACCTTTCGCAGACAACAAAAGAAAAAGTAGAAATACTTTATCCTCCCCTTTTACGCCCTCGGACACCTCAGTCCGGGGGCTATTCTCCTTCATCGGAAAGAAAGGAGAGAATCGTCTCCCAAACACCTTTATTTTGCATGAGAATCTGCCGAAAACAGGAACCTGGAAGGGGAGATTCTCTCTGTCCGATTTCTACCGTCAGACTGGGGATTTTCATTTTTGAAATTGCCCAGTCTTTATATCCCCCCGGGTCTAAAACATCCCAGTCCCCATCCACCTGATATCCGGTAACAGCATGGATTTTCTGTGCAAAATCCTTTGTCTGTGCCAAAAGTTCTCCCTGCTGTCCAAAATTCCAGTAGATTACCTCCCCGGAAGAATGATAGCTAAGTGTACAAGAAAATTTTTCTTTTCGTGTAAGTTCTGCCAATGCAGCAGACTCCGTTTCTGATTCTGGCCGGACACCTTTGTATTTCTCGGAAGAAGGTTTTTCCCTTCCATCTTTGTATTTTTCCCACAAAGCATCAAAATTTCGATTCAAATCCACACCTCGGGCATTGGCTTTCCACCTGGAAAAATAATATCCCCCCGGATGTCTGCCCCCTTCCTCCCTTGCAATCTCTCTCACCAGCTTCTGCATTTTCATTGTCTTCAGTCCATGAATACCGAATTGGCTGATGGTGACTCCGTCTGGATTCGCCATGGGTACGATATGTAAGGCTTTTCCCCTGAGAAGTTCTCTGTAAAAATCCGGATCCGTTTTGCACAGCTTCATTAAAAATTCAGCACTTTGTTCCATAATAAGCTGGCTCGTCATATATTCCCGCCCGTGGATACCCCCAAATATCAATGCCTTTTTCGATGCATTGGCATCTCCTATTCTGAAATGGTACAGACTTCTGCCATCTTCTGTCTTTCCCAGACTGTCAATTTGTATATTTTCGGCAAAAATACGTGCAAAAATAGACAAATCATTTTGCATATTTTCGTAGGTATAACCTAAAAAGCCACCTCTGAGTACTTTATACATTGACGATTACCTCTAAAATTATTATAATAATAGATATTCTAAACAAGGGAGATTATGACGTGAAGAACTTGAAACGACTCTTGGCAGTCCTTGGAATCATCCTGCTGGCAGGTATGTATGTACTGTCACTGGTTTTTGCCCTTATAGACCATTCCCAGGCCGGCAATATGCTGATGGCTTCTCTTTTTGCCACAGTAATGGTACCCATTCTGTTATATGCTTTTCTTCTGGTACACAAATGGACCCATCCAAAAGATGAACTGATTCCTCAGATCACTCCGGATGCAGAACAGGTCGATACCCTTATTTTTGATGTTGGCAAGGTGCTGGTCCGCTATAATTGGAAGAAACTTCTGGCAGAATTGAAATTTGATGAAGAAACTTCTCAGGCAGTGGCCGAAGCTGTTTTTTTAAGCCCTGAATGGACAGAAGGCGATCGTGGCGTAAGAACGGAGGAGGAAATTCTTCAATCCTTTATCTGTAACAACCCTGCCTATGAGACAGAAATCCGAAAAACCTTTCAGGAGATGGGCAGAACTATTTCTGTCTGCTCTTATACCAGAGATTGGCTTACTTATCTGAAAAAAAGAGGATACAAGCTTTATGTACTTTCGAATTTTTCAGAACCACTTTATAACCGCTGTCAAAAAGAACTGAAGTTTCTGGAACTCATGGATGGCGGCTATATGTCCTGGCAGATTCATTGCCTGAAGCCGGAACCGGAAATTTTCCAAAAACTTATAGAAGACTTCCATATCGATCCATCAAAAGCTGTCTTTCTGGATGATATGATGGACAACGTAGCTGAAGCGAGGGCTCAGGGATTACATGCCATTCATTTCACAGGAAGAAAACAGGCGATGAAACAACTTTTGGAATTCGGAGTGAAGTAAATAATTTATTCTAAAAAAAGGGAGCATATCGGTTCGATGTCAAATAGCTTATTGACGTTGAACCGATATGCTCCTTTTTGTCAAAAAGACTTCCAAAGGATGTCTTGATAGGCTAAAAAAATTTATCCGTTCTTTCTCATTTGTTTTAATTGTTCTACGATTTCCAGATCTTCCGGCTTCACTTTCAGATTGGTTCTCATGACTTTGCCTTCCGGTGTGGTCACGGAAATTTCTATGACCGATCCTTCCTGCAGTGCTTTCCCTGAAGCTGCTTTCAAAAATGGGAATATTTTCGGATGGTTTTTCTTAAATTTCTGCTGGAGTTTTGCCAATTCCAGCATCCTTCGTGGATTCATACTTTCTGCCTTTCTATTCTTTATTCATTTGGAATCTGACAAAGAGCATGCTCAACGGCAGTCTCCATCTCTTTTGGCAGTCCCATAAAATGAAAAATTTCTTTGAGCATACGGTTATCTGCAATACGGTAAAAACTTTCCAGATCTTGCTGTTTGACTGTCTCTTCCGGAATCAATCTGACATTTTTCATAATTTCCTCAGCATGTTCTTCTACCCATTTCAGAAGAGGCTTCATAACAACTGCTGCACCGGGATGTTTTCTCAGATACCCAAAGGTACATTCCGCAGAAAGCATGGGTTCATGATCGCCTGTAACATGTCCTTTACATGCCGGTTCCGTCATTTCCCCGTTTCCGAAATCGCCGAACATATCTCTCAGCCATCCAATACTGTCTTCTACCCATTGCGGGACTCTGCTGCACATTTCTGATTCCCGAAACTGCACAGAAGAATCACCCGTAGAGAATCCGTGAGGTCCATAAGCATAGATATGGCTTTCAAAGGTAACGCTGTGCTCTGCCAGTGCCTGAAGGAATTTCAGAGAATTTTCAACAGGAACCAACTGGTCATTGCAGGTTGCAAAAACGAAACATGGGCAGGTTGACGCATCCACTGCTTGGTTTACATCCGGTGCCTGAGGTTCACACATCTGAACATCTTCTGCCTTTGTTACCGCATAGCCCAAAAGAGCGGCATTTGGTTTTTCCTTTGCCATGGTTGCCGCACATCCTGCCAGATGTCCGCCTGCGGAAAATCCAAGGACTGCCACTTTATCCTGATACAGATTCCAAACCTCTGCATTCCTGCGGATCAAGGCCATAGCCTGTTCATAATCCTTCAATGGATTCGGCCATTGGCTGTGCTCTTTTACAGAATAGCGAAGAATAAAGACCTGATAACCTGCCTTCAGATAGGGCATTGCCACCGGATCTGCTTCTCTGTCAGAGCAGTATTGATAGCCTCCTCCCGGCAGAATCAGAATCGCGGGTCTTTTCGAAATGTATCCAAAGGCTCCTCCCACTTCCTGAAGGTATGCGGTCAGGGTGACCTTCCGTTCTTCATTTAAGGTAATGATTTCTATCTTCATGATAATCCTCCTATTCGTAAGTGCCTCCGTATTGTTTTTCCTGTTTTACATCCAGTATAACACAAAAGGCTCTGGCATAAAAATGAATTTTTCATAACCAGAACGAAAAAACGCAGCGGGTATTTTCCTTCACCCACTGCGTTTTTTCGCATGCTCTTTTATTTTGCTGCTTCTGCCGCTTTATCCAGTTTTACGTTTCTGAAATATAAAATCATATCAATGGTGATCTCAATGAGATTCAGGCAGTAGAAAAACCATGCCAGATAAAACAGCCAGCTTGTTTCCACGCCCATGGATACCTGCATAAATTTACGGGCAATACCGAAAATATATCCCACCCAGATAAATACTTCAAAGAAAAGACTCTTTCCTTTTGCAGTTCTGGAAACCCAGGATTTGCGGATTGAGATTGGCCAGGAAAGGCCGAAAAATAAGATCATCAGTGCTTCCATTAAGTCTGCGGTTGCTTTTAAATCCATAGAAAACTTGCTCCCCCTTCTGTCTTTTTATTTGTTTTCTTTTCCGGCAAGATAAGCTGCTCTGCCGCTTTCGTAAAGATTATTTCCCTGGCTGTCAATAATCACCACCAGAGGCATATCTTCCACATATAATTTTCGAAGTGCTTCTGCTCCTAAATCTTCGTATGCAATCAGCTCTGCCTTTTTAATGCACTTTGCAAGAAGTGCACCGGCACCTCCGATTGCTCCGAAATATACTCCATGATACTGCTTCATGGCTTCCACCACTTCCGACAGACGGGCACCTTTTCCAATCATTCCTCTTGCTCCCACAGACATCATGGTAGGGGCATAGGCATCCATTCGCCCGCTTGTTGTCGGTCCTGCAGATCCGATCACGGCACCTGGTTTTGCGGGAGTCGGTCCCACATAGTAAATGGTGGCATCTTTTGGATCAAAAGGAATGTCCTCTCCTCTTTCCAGTGCTTCACACATTCTTTTATGTCCGGCATCTCTGGAGGTGTAGATGGTTCCTGTCACCAATACCTGGTCACCTGCATGAAGCGTACCTGCCAGTTCTTCTGTCAGTGGAAGTGTAATGCGACGTTTCTCCATTTTATATCACCTCCGTTTTATGGCGGGTTACGTGACAGTTGATATTTACTGCACAGGGCATACCTGCAATATGGGTTGGCATGGTTTCAATATTTAATCCGATCGCTGTTGTTTTGCCGCCGAATCCCTGAGGTCCGATACCAAGCCGGTTGATTTTTTCCAGCATTTCTTTTTCCAGATCTGCATAGAAAGGATCCGGGTTTTCAGAATCCAAAGGACGCATCAAGGCTTTCTTTGCCAGCAGTGCACATTTGTCAAAGGTACCGCCGATCCCGACTCCTACCACCATGGGCGGACACGGGTTCGGGCCTGCTGTTTCCACTGCTTCTAAAATAAAATCTTTGATTCCCTGCAGACCTGCGGATGGCTTGAAC
This sequence comes from uncultured Blautia sp., assembly GCF_947654165.1. Taxonomy (GTDB): domain Bacteria; phylum Bacillota; class Clostridia; order Lachnospirales; family Lachnospiraceae; genus Blautia. Next base: position 55,136 of record NZ_CANTKB010000012.1, on the reverse strand, counting down.
ATCCGAATCTGGCTCATGTTCTCACTTCCAAAGCCCTTGGGGCCTACGGTGATCTTTACCTTATCTCCCGGTACGATCTCTGTATAGATCATAGCCGGCGTATTATCGCCCGTATTTCCACGGCGAACCGGGTCTTTTACAACGGATTTTCTTAAATATCCCTTGTCGTAGCCCCGGCGGACACCCTCATGGATAGCCTCTGCGTAGTCTCCTCCGACAAAATGAACCTCCTGTCCAATCTCCAGGAAGACACAGGCCATACCGGTATCCTGACAGATTGGTACCTGTTCCCGATCTGCGATCTCAAAATTTTCGATAATATTATCCAGAACACCTTTTGCGATTTCCCCGTCTTCACAGGCACGGCAACGTCTGATGGCACATTTCACGTCTTCCGGAAGGTGCTCATTGGCTTCTATGCAGAGCCGCTCGATAACATCGGTCAGTCTGCTTACTTCTATTTCCCGCATTTGTCTCCTCCTGAATTACCGTTCATGGCGTGCATAGTCTGGGAAAAGCAGCGGAGAAATATCATGCTCATCTGCGTCTGCTTTCTTTAACTCTTCTGCATACTGATAAATATGGTCAAGGTTCATGGTTCCAATCTCTGTCTCTTTTGCTTTTGCTGCTGCAGCCTTCCCTGCATTGCGGCCGAATACAATGATATCAAGAAGAGAATTTCCCATAAGCCGGTTTCTGCCGTGGATTCCTCCCACCGCTTCTCCTGCCACCAGAAGGTTTGGAATGGTCTTGGTAAATCCATCTCCGTTGATCTCCAGACCTCCGTTCTGATAATGCAGGGTCGGGTAAATAAGGATTGGAACTTTTCTCATATCAATGCCGTAATTCATATACATACGGAACATTGCAGGAATTCGTTTTTCGATGGTTCCTTCCCCTCCCAGTATCTCGATCATAGGAGTATCCAGCCATACGCCTTTCAGGCCTCCCGGCACCTCTACACCTCGTCCTTCCCGGCATTCCCGGATAACACCGGATGCATTTACATCGCGGGTCTCCAGGGGATGGATGTACGCTTCACCTTCTGCATTTACAAGCTGTGCTCCCACAGAACGGACTTTTTCTGTAACCAGTGCTCCGAGGATCTGAGCAGGATATACGGCTCCGGTTGGATGATACTGAATAGAATCCTGATACAGAAGAGGTGCTCCCGCACGATATCCGAGGATCAGTCCATCTGCGGTCGCCCCATAATGGTTGGAGGTTGGGAATCCCTGATAATGCATTCTTCCTGCACCGCCGGTTGCAATGACAACGGTCTTGGCTCTTGCCACCAGATAATCTCCGGTCTCCATATTCTGGAGCACTGCACCTGCCACCTGGCCTTTTTCATCTTTCAGAAGTTCCACTGCAGAAGTAAATTCCACTACCGGAATTCCAAGGTTGATGACCTCATCACGGATGGTTCGCATGATCTCTGCTCCGGAATAATCCTTTGCAGCATGCATTCTCTTCCTGGAGGTACCACCGCCATGTGTAGTGATCATCTCTCCGTCTTCTTCTTTGTCAAATTCAACGCCCAGTTCATTCAGCCATTTAATGGCATCCGGTGCCTCCATGACCAGACGTTTTACCAGCTCGGGTCTTCCGGCAAAATGTCCGCCGCCGAAACAGTCCAGATAATGCTGTACCGGAGAATCGTTCTCCTTATCGGCTGCCTGGATTCCGCCTTCTGCCATCATGGTGTTTGCATCACCGATCCGCAGTTTGGTGACGATCATAACATCAGCGCCTGCATTGTGTGCTTCAATGGCACAGGAAGATCCTGCACCGCCTCCGCCGATCACCAGAACGTCCACATCGTAATCTATCTTGGTAAGGTCAATCTTCTCGTTCTGGATACGGCTTGTTGAATGGAGCATATGAGCCAGTTCACGAGGTGCTTTTTCTCCTTTGTTCGGTCCCACCTTGATTTCTGCAAATGCATCTGGGTTATAGTCTGGATGGAATTCTTTCAGGAGTGCATCTTTTTCATCAGCAGTCAGACGTCTCGGCTCTGTTGCCATACGCTCTGCTCTGGTTGCTTCCACCTTTTTTATGGATTCCATCATATTTTCCGGATATGGTGTATACATGTTTGCCCTCCTTATTCTTCAATGTCTCTGTTATTGTAAAGTTCCTGCATTTCTGTGATTGGTTTCTGCATGATCTGCTCAATCAGATCATCATACGCACCACTGTTGATTTCTTCCACTCGTTTTTCCAGATGCTCTGACTTCGGAGCCAGGTATTTTCCGGTCAAACGTCTTGCCAGAAGACCTACCATTGGATGGGAGATTCCTGCCGGACATCTCACAGAGCAGCAGCCGCAGTTTACACAGTCAAAGGATTCTTCTGCACATTTTTCCAGTTCTCCACGCTGTGCATATGCGATATACTGCATAACATTCAAATCCTGGGTACAGGCATTTGTACAGGCATTACAGCCGATACAGCTATAGATCTCCGGATAAAGCTCCATCATCACCTGCTGGTTTGGTTTGATCTCATTGATGTCATAGGTTCGCTTGTCTGTGGGAAAGAACGGAATGCTTGCCACATACATTCCTTCCTGCACCTGTGTCTGACAGGCAAGACAGGTCTTTAATTCATTCTGTCCCTTGATTCTGTAAATCGTAGCACAGGCACCGCAGAATCCATGACGGCAGCCGCACCCTCTTTTCAGGGTATATCCCGCATATTCCATGGCTGTCATAATGGTAAGTTCCGCCGGCACGCTGTATTTCTTACCGAAAAAATATACATTAACCATATTTTCCATTTTGGTGTCTTCCTTTCTTAGTACTCGTTAGGCAGCTCGTCGATCTCATCGCATCGAAATACCGGTCCGTCCTTGCAGACATACTTGGAACCGATATTGCATCGTCCGCATTTTCCCACACCGCATTTCATACGCAGTTCCAGGGTGGTATACACCTGCTCTCTGGAAAATCCCATTTCTTCCAGTCCCGCAAGCACAAACTTGATCATGATCGGCGGTCCGCAGACAAGAGCGGTCTTATCGGTATCAAAGCCGATTTCTTTCAGATATGACGGAACAAATCCTACGTGGCCGTCCCAGCCTTCCTGCTCACGGTCAATGGTCAGATACACATTAACGCCTTCTGTTTTCATCCACACATCCTGAATTTCCTTTAACTGGACAAGATCATCTGCGGAACGTGAGCCATAGAGAATATCCACGGTTCCATAATCTTCCCGGTTATCCAGTACATAATTGATTACGGACCTTAAAGGTGCCAGCCCGATACCACCGGCAATAAACAGAAGATTCTTGCCTTTCAGCTTATCTTCCACCGGAAAATGATTTCCATAAGGTCCGCGAACCGTAATCTCATCTCCTACTTCCAGGCTGTGGAGATAATCGGTCAGAACACCGCATTTCTTGATGCTGAATTCCTGATATTCTTTATTGGTCGGAGAAGATGTAATAGAAAACATCCCTTCACTGACCCCGGGAGCACACAGCATGGCACATTGTCCAGGCATATGCTCAAACAGTTTTCCTCCCTCCGGTGCATTGACACGGAAGGTTTTTACATCCGGTGTTTCTTCACGGATATCTGTGATAATCCCCACCTTGGGGATCAGCGTATCCAGCGTATAATTTTTATGACAGGTACATTCATGCATTATGCTTCCCCTCCCTGTTTCTCAAATGCTTTGATCACTTTTACGATATTTAAAGAAGACGGGCATTTTTCCACACATCTGCCGCATCCCACACAGGAAAACAATCCCTCGTTATTCAGCGGATAATACACCAGTTTATGCATAAATCTCTGACGGAACCGCTGCATCTGACTGGTACGGTTATTTCCGTGAGCCATCATGGTAAAATCTGAGTACATGCAGGAATCCCAACAGCGGTAACGCTGTACTCCGTGTCCGGTATCATAGTCTTTAATGTCATAGCACTGACAGGTCGGGCATACAAACGTACAGGTTCCGCATGCCAGACATGGTTTATACAGTTCTTCCCACACAGGAGAATTGAAACGCTCCATATAATCCTCTTCTCCCCATCCTTTCAGGGAAAGATCAGAATACGGAAGTTTTTCCACAATTGCACGAATCGCTTTCTTTTCTTCTTCTACCTGCTGTTCCTCTGCATCTGTGAGAACTTCTTTTATTTGTTCTGTGAGTGTTTCTCCTTTTTCTGTCAATGGCTTCCAATATAAATCTCCATCGATCATCCAGGCAGCCACATCTGCTGCCGGCTCTGCACAGTCAATGCCAAATACCTTACAAAAACAGCTTTCCTCCGGCTCATGACAGGCAAGGGCTACAATGGTTCCATGCTCTCTCCTGGCTGCATAGAAACTGTCCACAGGATCACTTAAAAATACCCGGTCCAGGACTTTGACACCCTGTACATCGCAGGCTTTCATCCCAAATACAACAAAATTCTGTTCTTTTAAAGCTTCCGGCTCGATGGTGATTTTTTTGCCTTCTTTTACACAGGTATAAAGATTTTCACTTTGGGGAAAGAAAGCATCCTTGGGTGATTTCACTGTTTTTAAAGTTTCAAGAGAAACCTCTGCGTCTTCACTCCAGGCTGCAAAATTCACCTGTCCTCCTGCTTTTACCGGCAAATATAATTCTTGTTCTGCGGCAATGGTACGGAATAATGCCGGCAGATTTTCTGCTTTTATTTTAAACATACATTATCCCCTTTCTGCTGCTGCACCAGGCTCAATATCATCAAAGGTGAAATCTGTAAGAGGTCCTTTTGACTCGCAGTCTTCCCCTGCCTGATACTCACCATAAAATTCGTTAATATCTTTGATAAACTTACGATTAAACAGATGAAGCGGAATCCCCTGGGGACAGACTCTGCTGCATTCCCCGCAGTCGGTACATCTTCCTGCCACATGAAAGGCACGGATGATATGGAACATTTTTTCTTCAAAAGAGTCCGCATTTGCTTTCTGGGCACTGTCAAATTTGTTGCTGTCAAACACACATTTCCGACAACTGCAGGCAGGGCACACATTCCGGCAGGCATTACAGCGGATACATTTGCTTAATTCTTTCTGGAAAAAAGCAAATTTTTCTTCCGGACTCATGGCTTCTATCTTTTCTACCTCTGCGAAACGTTCTGCATCTTTTGTATCTCTTGATTCACCGATCAGTTCGTCATAGATCTTATGTTCTTTTCCTTTGCAGACATGACATCTTTCCAGCATGGCATCCTGATAAGCACAGCTTTTCTCTCCGTAAAGGGTCTGGATCGTGAGCATGCTTGCATCATCTTCCAGTTCTGCTCCGGCAATCTGTTGGATTCCTTTGATCCCCTGCTGACGGATTTTTTCGATATCCAGTTTTCCTTTGCATCCCACACCGATGATATAGGCTTTTTCCCGGTCTATGCGATGCTCTTTCAATAATTGATTGAAGCTGTATGTATCGCAAGGCTTCAGGCATACCAGAGTTTTTCCTTCCATTTTGGAAGCCTCGATCATGTATTTGCTCAGATTCGCCCCGCAGAATCCGTTGTACACGAAATCCTTCAGAGACTCTTCTGTTTCAAAGTAAGCCGGTTCCGGATTATAAGGCAAGTCTCCTGCTTTCCATCCAAGAACACGGGCTACCGTCTTGTCAGCCAGCAATTCTTTTGCACGGTTCACTAATTCCTGCATCTTAAATCCTCCAATCTTACATTTCTTCCCAGGGAATGAATTTTTTCCACAAATTCATTCATGGTCTGGGAGAATTTTACACCTTCTGCAGCAGAAACCCATTCTACTCTGGTTCTGCCATTCTCCACACCGATATAGTCCAGCATGGAAAACAGAAGTGCCATTCTTCTTCTCGCATAATAATTTCCTGTGCTGTAATGACAATCTCCCGGATGACAGCCGCACATAATCACACCGTCTGCTCCTTTTTCAAAGGCTCTCAAAATAAACATGGGATTTACACGGCAGGAGCAGGGAACACGGATGATCTTTACATCAGCCGGATAGGAAAGACGGCTGCTTCCTGCAAGATCCGCTCCTGCATAGCTGCACCAGTTACAGCAAAACGCTACAATTTTCGGTTTGAATTCTTCCTTATTTTCTATCGGCATATTGCATCTACCTCCGCTAAAATCTGTCTGTTTGAGAAGCCCTGCAGATCCATTGCACCGGACGGACAGGTAACCGTACATGCACCGCATCCCTGACAAAGTGCTGTATTGACCACTGCAATCCTTCTGGTCTCACGGATACCGTGATCATTTACTTCTTTTTCCTCATAAGAGATCGCACCATACGGACAGACATTTGCACATGTTGAACAACCGTTACAGAGAAGTTCATCTGATTTCGCTGTACATGGATTGGTCATCAGCTTATCCTTTGCCAGAAGTCCGATGGCCTTCACAGCCGCTGCTCCTGCCTGTGCCACGGTCTCCGGAATATCCTTTGGTCCCTGGCATACGCCTGAGAGGAAAATGCCGGCAGTCGGTGACTCTACGGGACGAAGTTTTGCATGAGCTTCTGTGAGGAAGTTATTGGTATCAATGCTCGCTGTGAGCATGGTGGCGATCTTACGCACATCCGGATTCGGCTCAATGGCCGTTGCCAGAACCACCATATCTGCCTCTTTCAGAATCTGTTTATTATCCAGAAGGTCAGAGCCCTGTACCAGCAGCTTGCCGTTTGGCTGCGGAATCACCTTGCCCACCTGGCCTTTGATATAATTAACTCCGTACTGTTCCACTGCCCGTCTGTAAAATTCATCAAAATTTTTACCCGGGGTACGCACATCAATGTAAAATACCGTTACATTCACATCCGGATATTTATCACGGATCAGCATGGCATGTTTTGCAGTGTACATACAGCAGATCTTGGAACAATAGGGCTTTCCTCTGTCATCTGCACAACGGCTTCCCACGCATTGGATAAAGACCATTTCCTTTGGTGCTTTTCCGTCAGAAAGACGCTCCAGATGTCCCTTTGTGGGACCTGCCGCATTCATGATACGCTCCAGTTCCAGAGATGTAATCACATCTTTGCTCTGGTTGTATGCATACTCATCATACTGATCCAGCTTGATGGTATCAAAACCGGTTGCAACTACAATGGCTCCGTAATTTCTGGTGATAATCTCATCTTTCTGGGTATAATCAATGGCTCCTGCCTGGCATACCTTTGAACAGATGCCGCATTTTCCGGTCTTGAATTTAATACAATTCTCACGGTCGATCACCGGCACATTGGGGATTGCCTGGGCAAATGGTGTATAGATAGCGGTTCTGTTGCTGAGTCCTCTGTTAAATTCACTTGGAATTTTCTTGGAAGGACATTTTTCCTGGCAGAGACCGCAGCCTGTACATTTATCAATATCCACACTTCTTGCTTTTTTCTTAATATCTACTGAGAAATTGCCCACAAAACCGCTGACTTTTTCCACTTCACTGTATGTATAAATCGTAATTTTCTCATGGGAGGCTGCTTCCACCATCTTCGGAGTGAGGATACAGGCAGAACAGTCTAAGGTAGGAAAGGTCTTATCAAGCTGTGACATTCTTCCGCCAATACTTGGGGTCTTTTCCACAATATCTACTTCGTATCCTGCATCTGCAATATCAAGAGCTGTCTGGATTCCTGCGATACCTCCGCCAATGATCAGTGCCCTCTTGGTCACACGGCTCTCTCCCGGTTTCAGCGGACTGTTCAGATGTACCTTGGCAATGGCTGCTCTTGCAAGGATAACCGCCTTTTCTGTGGCCTCCTCCATATCCTTATGAATCCAGGAGCAGTGCTCACGGATGTTGGCGATCTCCACCATATAAGGGTTCAGCCCCGCACGTTCCGCTGCTTTTCGAAAGGTAGCTTCATGCATACGGGGAGAACAGGAACAGACTACGATTCCTGTTAGATTTTTTTCTTTGATGGCTTCCTGGATCTTCGCCTGCCCTGCTTCGGAACACATATACTGGTAATCTTCTGCATGGACAACTCCAGGCTCTTTTGCAGCCATTTCTACTACTTTTTTCACATCTACCGTAGCGGCAATATTACTTCCGCAGTGGCAGACAAACACACCGATTCTCTGCACCTTCCTTACCTCCTGTATCTTCTGAATGCACTTACCAATAACTGCTGAGGAAGCTCCGGATCAAGAAGTTCCGGGATTTCATCCGGTGAAAGATAATCCCCGCCTTTTTTACGAACCACAAGCTGTCTGGCAGCATCAATGATTTTTCCTGGTTTTACATCTCTTGGACACCGCTCCACACAGGCAAAACAAGAGAGGCATTTCCAGAGAGATTTGGAATTTACAAGTGCTTCTATATCTTCGTTGACAACATAAGATACAAACTGATGGGGTTTGATATCCATTTCAGCAAAAGAAGGACAGGTTGCAGAACATTTTCCGCATTTCATGCATTTTAAAGGATTGGTTCCGGAAATTTCTTTGATGCGTTCTGCCGCATCTTTTCCGCTCATATATCGCTCCATGTTCAGTCCTCCTCCTTTTTCTCTTTCACACCAAGGGCTTCTGCCAGAAGCTCTGTAAAATAATAGACCGGAACGCTGTCTGTTCCATTTTTACACAAATTATATTTACACAACGGACAGGCTGTGATCAGCATATCTGCACCAAAACCGGATGCACTGTCCATGATTTTTTCACACATGTTCTGTGCCATCTCTTTTTCTTTCAGAGAAATATAACCGCCGCAGCATTCATTCCGGTAGGGATAGATCACAGGTTCCGCACCCAGTGCACGAATAAAATCTTCCATGATCACCGGATTTTCCGGATCATCAAAAGCCATAATTTTTCCAGGTCTTAACAGCAGACATCCGTAATAAGCACCGATTTTCTTACCGGTAAGAGGATGAACCACCTTTTCTTTTACCTTGTCAAAACCAACCCGGCCTCTTAACACCTCTAAGTAATGAAGGACTGTGGTTTCCCCTGCATAAGGTTCTTCCAGTTTCATATAATTATTGGCCTTTGTGCGGATATCCTCTACGTTCTTCATATCATCATTGACACGTTTGATCACATGATGACAGGCAGAACAGATGGTCACCAAATCCTGTTTTTTTTCTTTTGCTGCATTCAAGGTACGGATGGAGGAAAGCTTTGTGGCAATCTCATCCGTTCCCAGAGGATATACCCCTCCGCAGCACTGCCAGTCTTCTACTTCTTCCAGTTCAAACCCCAGTACCTTGGCACTCTCCCTTGCATACTTGTCCAGTTCTTTGGCTTTTGTCCTGAGGGTACAGCCCGGATAATAACTGTATTTCATTTTTTCGTTATCCTTTCTAATTCAAATCAATCTGTGCGATGACTGCTTTCAATGCATCTGCACTCTTTTTCAGAAGTTCGATCTCTGCCTGATTCATCCGCATAGGTACTTTTCCCTGCACCCCGTTTGGACCTACCAAAGTAAGTGTACTGAAGCACACATCTTCGATTCCGTATTCCCCATGCATCATGGAAGATACTGTTGTAATGGAATCGGAGGCAGACAGAAGGATGTTACAGAGTTTGCATACTGCCCTGGACACGGCATAGAAGGTCGCACCTTTTTTTGCAATGATTTTTCCGCCGGATTTCTGAACGTATTCCAGCATTTTATCTTTATCAAGCTCTTCCACATCTTTTCCCAGTGATTTCGCTAACTGATAATATTCATCCACACTGACACCGGAAATATAAGCACCTGTCCACGGAATAAAGGAGCTGTCTCCATGCTCACCAAATACATACGCATGAATATTTTTCTGAGCAACTTTAAAATGTTCGGAGAGTCCGCAGCGAAGACGGGCAGAATCAAGAATCGTACCGGAACCAATGATCTGATTTTCCGGAAGTCCTGAAATCTTAGTAAACACATAAGTCATAACATCTACCGGATTACTTACAATGATATACAGTGCATCCGGAGCTGCCTTTACAATCTGAGGAGTAATGGATTTTAAGATATTGACATTGGTCTGTGCAAGTTCGATACGAGTCTGTCCAGGTTTACGAGCAATCCCTGATGTGATAATGACAATATCAGAATCCTTGGCATCCTCGTAAGTCCCGGCAACAATGGAGATCGGATCACGGAAACAGGTTCCCTGGGCAATATCCAGAACCTCTCCCTCTACTTTTTCTTCGTTGATATCAATCAAAACGATCTCAGAAGCAATCTCTTCATTGGACAAGGTATATGCGATGGTCGCCCCAACACTTCCCGCACCGATAATCGTAATTTTACTGCTCATAAGGTACTCCTTTCTTTTCTTCCAAATTCAGCATGAATTGTCTTTTTTTTAACAATCATATTTTAAAAATATAATCAGATTTGTCACAATTACATTCAAAATTCGTGATATCATACTGTTTACCCATGAATCACTTATAATCCTGTATCTTGTGACTTTTCTGATTTACCTCGTAACTATAACATATTGACAATATTTTAACAACACTAATTTGAGTTTCTTCTATCATTTTGTTAAGAATCACTGCTAATATATGAAATCTGTAAATAATTTTGTATATTTTTAAACACAAAAAGCATATCAAAGTTTTATCCTACATATTTATGTACCGTTGCCTTGATTGCTCCAGGACCTTCCAGCATTTCCCTGAACATGTTTTCGATCTTCTCTCCCAATCCTGTTGTGTAGATATCTACAAAGAAAATACGCTCATTGGAGAGGATTGGCTTCAACTGATCCTGGAAGGTTTCTGGTTTACCTACCACGATATCTTTCAACTGCTCTGTAATCTCTTCATTCATAGGATCCGGGGCGAGTTCGTATTTATTTCCTGCATCGTCTACTGCAAGCATATACCGGAGCCATCCTGCAATTCCCAGAGGGATGGCGGTCAGCCTGGATGCATCCCCGTATTTTTTCACATAGGCTTTGATGGTTTCCCCAAAGCGGATTCCAACCATCTGTGAAACATCCACGGCCAGGCGGAGGTTGGTATCTCCCAGGTATTCATTTGGGAACCGATCATTGAAAAGCTCATCCACAAATTCCTGAGGGGAAAGAATGCCCGGATTTGGTACAACCGGAAGCCCTTCATCATAAGCAACCATGCGTGCCATTTTCATCATATCTTCATCTGTGTTAAGCATATGTGCGAACAGATCATACCCCAGAGCAACTCCAAGTGGCCCTGTTGCAGAGTGTACCGGATTTAAGCAAACCGTTACCTTCATCCGCTCTGACAGATTCACGGTCTCACGGTCAGCCATGTAGACGCCAAATCCTTTTTCCAATGCCGGACGTCCATTCGGGAAGCTGTCTTCGATTACAAGATACTGGGGTTTTTCAGCATTTACAAATGGTGCGATATAGGTTCTTTTTCCTGTGATCACAGGCTGCATATGTTCTACCCCCAAATCTTCCAGATCCTTTGCAATCTGCTCACTTGGTCTTGGTGTAATCTTGTCAATCATGGTCCATGGAAATGCCACTACGTTTTCATCACTTACATAGTCCACAAAGCCCTGATCCACAAATCCTGCTTTTTTCCACTCTTCTGCCATGGTCATCACGGATTCTCTCAGCTTTGCACCGTTCTGTGAGCAGTTATCCATAGATACCAGAGCCAGTGGGAATTTCCCTGCCTGATACCTCTCATAAAGCATAGCGGTCACAACAGCCATGGCACCTATGGACTGTGCCGGGCCATTTTTGATATCTGCTTCCACAAATGGGAACCAGGTGCCATCTGCTTTCTGCAATGCATACCCTTTTTCTGTAATGGTAAAAGAAACCATCTGTAAAGACGGGCTGGCAAAGATTTCTTTCAGTCTGTTCCACTGTGCCGCATCGGATGACATGGCTTTCACTGCTTCTGCAAAAGGAGCAAGCACCTTATATTCTCTTGTTCCGTCACCGTGAAGAAGCACGCTCAGCCCCAGATTATCAAAAGGTGTATAAATTTTATCTACCACATCATAATCAAAGGTTTCTACACAGGTGATTCCCCTGTCTAAATCCCCTGTTTCTAATAACCCGTCTGCGATACCGCCGATAAAAATACGGAAGATATTTCCGATTCCGAAATGCACCCAGGCCGGTGCTTCTTTTGCCTTTTCTGACACGTCTCCCACATCATATCCCGGAAGTCTGATTCCTGCTTGTTCCCATGCTTCCTGCTCTTTGATTCCATTTTTTGTTAATTTCATATCCATTCTCCTTTTATACGCATCACTTACGCTTATGTCTCAATCATAAGTTAAATATATAACTCATACCATAAATAATCCATTGGCAAAAGCCACAATATTTTGTCTTTATTTTAGGTATTTTTACTATATTCCTATACCAAGTTGCATCTTATCCTTTTCTATTATAAAATATCATTAATTCTTAACTCAAACTTCCCACATCAAAATCGGATTCATATCTTCGAAAATATTGTTTTGTGATTTTTATCCTAGATTTCCTAGGCACGAATAAGTGGGTTTTTTTTAATTCTGAAATCACACCTACTTATTTCCGAGCTAAATAGGCTGATAATCAAGATTCTCTAAATCTAGCCTATTTATAGTCTGACTGCTAAAGTTTGCCAGACAGTGTGAGAAATTTGAGTCCTTGATTCTATGACAAAGTGATAACTCAGGAGAATTTCTATGAATGATAAAGGTCTCACCACCATGAATCTTAAACAAATTAACAAAGCAAAGGTTTACCAATATATCTACCAGAAAAAAGTAACCTCCAAACAGCAGATTGTTCAGGAACTGCAAATGGGGCTGTCAACGGTCAGTCAGAATCTGACGCTTTTAGAACATGAGGGATTAATCGAAAGAAATGGATATTTTGCTTCCACCGGAGGGCGGAAAGCACAGGCTATACGAATTGCAGAGACTTTCAGACTTGCTGTTGGAATTGGAATTTTGAAAAATATGTTCCACATCACAATCGTTGACTTATATGGAAACACCGTTTTTTCAGACACCATTCCGCTTCCTTACTCCAACACCCCTTCCTACTATGAGGAAGTTGCGGGAGAAATCAAGAAGCTGCTTGCTCTGAACCATTATGAAGATAAAATACTGGGAATCTCCTTTGCGACTCAGGGAATCACTTCCCCGGATAATACTTATGTGACTTACGGAACGATTATGGAAAATACAGGGATGTGTCTTGAGGATTTTGCTAAATATCTTCCTTATCCCTGTCATATGGAGCATGACTCTAAATCTGCTGCTGCACTGGAACTTTGGAATCATCCGGATCTTGATGATGCGTTGATCTTCCTGCTGAACCGGAATCTCGGAGGTGCTCTTATTACCAACCACAGGATTCATCAGGGGAACGCCATGCATGGGGGAACCCTGGAGCATATGTGCATGGATTCAGAGGGACCTCTTTGCTACTGTGGCAGCCGTGGCTGTCTGGAAACCTATTGTTCGGCCAATGCATTAGAAAAAGCATCCGGCACAACGATCAAGGATTTTTTCCGAATCCTGAGAGAAGAACCGACACCTCAGTTTCTAAAGATCTGGGAAGATTATCTGAATCACCTTGCCTTTGCAATGAAAAACTTAACTATGGTGATTGATGCACCTGTCATCTTAAGCGGATATCTGGCACCCTATATCACAGAAGAAGACCTTGCATATCTGGCACAGCGTATCCATGCATCCTCACCATTTGAGTTTCAAAAAGAAAATATTTTGATAGGCATTCACGGACAGTACACACCGGCCATCGGTGCCGCATTGTTTTATATCCAGGAATTTATCCGTTCTATCTAAAATAAAAAAGAACAAAAGCATTGTCCTCTTTATTATTTCATAAAGCTGTCAATGCTTTTGTTCAGTTTTTCCAGACCTTTTCCATCCTGTTTTTCCAATTCTTCTTCCAGGCAGGTTTCTATATAGTGCTTCAGCATCTCCTTTCCTGCCCCGTTAATGGCAGATTTCACGGCTGCCAACTGAACCAGGACTTCACTGCAGTCCCGTCCTTCCTCCACCATGTTCCTCACAGTCTTTAAATGCCCTGTTGCCCGTGCAATCCGGTTCACCATTGCCTTGTCATACTGCTTAGCCTCTTTAGCTGTAGACGTCTTCATCCGCATCTTCACTCCATTCATATCCAATGGCCTGTGCCGCTTTTTCAGCTTCTGTGATATCTAAAATATCAGAAATTGCCCAAAGTGCAGTATCCAGGCCTGTCATGGTGCTGCCACAGGAATACAGCTTTCCGTCAATCACAGTTTTTACCCCTTGGATTCTCTCGATTCCTGCTGTAAACATTCTGTTCCAGTTTGCATCCATAGGAAAATCTGCAATCCTTCTGTGATAAAGCATTCCCGTTTGTGCCAAAAGAGCAGAACCATTCCCAATCATCACACAGTAATCTGCATTCTCACTCGCCTTCTTAATGATGTTAAGGCTTCTTTCATCCTTCCACAAAAGCCGTCTGGCACCTTTTCCTCCTGGAATTAGCAGGATTCCATCGATTTCTTCCGGCACCAGAAAATCTGTCCATATCTTTAGTCCATGTACGCTGTTAATCAAGTCACCGGAAACGGAAAGATACCGCACATGAAAATGCTGGGGAAGCTTTCCAAAAAGTTCCACCGGGCCAAAAGCATCCATGGTTTCAAAATCATCAAATAAGATTACATTCACATTCATATCTGTTCATCCTTTCGGTTCAACTCTGCCAGATTAATGGTTCTGGTACAAATCTTTTTCGCCAATTCCTGATTGTGCGTTACCATGAGAAGTCCCAGTTTTCTCTGCTCTACTTCCTTTAGCATCAGATTCCATATCTGAGCCTGGGTAATCACGTCCAGCATGGTACTCATTTCATCTGCAAATAAAAAATGTGTGCCTTGAAACAGGGAACGTGCCACACAAAATCTTTGTAACTCACCTCCTGACAGTTCTCTTGGATACCGTTCCAGCCAGTCCTTTTCTATCCCCAGGGCTTCCATCACTTCATCCCGGAACATACCGGACTCCTGAAGCACTTTCTTCATTTTCCATCTGGGGTTAATTGCCTTCTCCGGATGCTGATAAATCAGCTGCACTGGAGATACACCTTTTGATGGCAATGGTTTTCCATCCAAAAGAACTTCTCCTGACACTGGTTTCAAGTACCCTGCTAAAATCTTTACCAGGGTACTTTTTCCATATCCGCTTGGTCCTACCAGGCCTACCCGCTCCCCTTCTTCGATACAGATACTTACATCTCTTAAAATCCAGGGGCGGTTTTCACCATATCGAAAACTAATATTTTTCCCTTCAATCTGCATGGACACACCTCACTAATCCCCCACGCACTTCCCGCATGGGTATATTTTTTTCACATTCTTCTGTTTTATACGGACATCTGGGAGAAAACAGACATCCCTTTGGCAGATACTTCGCATACGGCTGAAAACCTGAAATAGGCTGAAATCCATTTTGTGGAAGAGCTTCCCACAATGCTTTCGAATAGGGATGACGAAGAGCCTTTGGACCTTTTCGGAAGTCTGCTGCATCTGCCAGTTCTACAGTGGTTCCTGCATAAAAGACGGCAATACGGTCCGCAATATGAAAAGCTAAATCAATGTCATGGGTAATGAGAACCACTGCCTTCCCTTCATCTGCCAGTTCCCGGAAAATCTTTAAGGCTTCCAGCGCCATCTCCAAGTCTAATCCAGGGGTCGGTTCATCAGCAATAATGAGTTCTGCCCCACTTAGCACTGCGGTAGATACCAGAATTCTTCTGGCCATTCCCCCGGACAACTGAAATGGATAAAGCTTTTCTGTTTTTTCATTCAAATGAAAGCGCTGGAAAATTTCCTTTTGCAGTTTTATAATCTCTTTGCCCGGTTTGCAGCCTCTTACCTGTGCCCCCACTGTCATGAGAGGATCCAGGTAGGAAACAGACTGCGGAACCAGTGCAATTTCTTTTCCTCTTAATTCTTCTTTTTCCTTTTGTCCCAATACCTTTCCTTTATAGGAAATCTCTCCTGATATGGCAGCATTTTGTGGGAGCAGTCCCATTACTGCGTGAGCCAGAAGACTCTTTCCTGAACCACTGGAACCTGCTATCGCTACTATTTCCCCCGGGTGCACATCAAGGCTGAGATTGGAAATCACCTTTAAATCATACTGCTCTAATCCTGTATCATACATACGGAAGGACACGGATAAATCCTTCACTGCTAAAATTGCTTCTTTTTCCATCTCTGCCTCCTATTCGTGACTACTGTATGGGTCGATAATTTTCTTCATATTTTCTCCCAGTTTATCAAACAACAAAACAATGATAACCAGCATAAGACCTGGGAAAAAAGCTAACCACCACATACCTGTAGATAAATATTTCATAGATTCTGATAAAATAATACCAATGGCTGGCTGCTCCGGAGAAAGTCCGAATCCCAGAAAAGTCAGACCGGATTCGTGCATAATGGCATGGGGAAACATAAGAATCAGTCCAATAAGAAACTGGGGAACCATATGGGGCAAAATGTGATGTACGGTAATCCACCAATTAGAATGGCCCAGTTTTCTGGACACTTCTATGTACTGCTGAGAGCGAATCTGCAGCACCTCACTGCGGATAATTCTTGCAAGTCCAGTCCAATGGGTAACAGCCACACCAATGAGAACACCTTTCAGCCCTTTTCCACAGGCAAAAGAAATCAAAATCAGAAGCACTGTATGTGGAATTCCCATCACCAGGTCAATCAACCAGTTCATAAAATGATCCAGCCAGGATTTTCCAGTGGCAGCTACCACTCCTACGATCAGGGCAATCACCGCACTGACACTGGATGCCACCACACCTACCACAATGCTCACAGAAAGTCCCTTTATGGTTCTTACCAGCATATCTCTCCCCAGCATATCTGTTCCAAAAGGATGTTCCAGGGAAGGAGGCAATGCCTTTTTTGAAAAATCTGCTGTTATCTGGCTATCTCCTAAAAAAGCACCCGACACATAAATCCCCAGAAGGACCAGAAAAATAACTGCTGCATAAATAATGATTTTAGTACGCCTATTCAGTCCCCGCTTAGCTGTCACACTACTCATTTCTGTATCCCTCCCTTATCTGCGGATCTACAATTCCATATATAATATTTGCCAGCATATTTCCCAAAAAGACAAACAAGGTGCTAAACAAAGTAATTCCCAAAAGTAAAGGAATATCAGAGCCCATTCCTGCTGCTGAAGCCGCTGCCCCAAGTCCAGGATAAGAAAAAACATTTTCTGCCAGCACAGAACCTCCGAACAATTCGCTAAAAGAACCAAACTGCATGGTCACTGCTGGAAGCAAAATATTCCGAAATCCATGACGTTTTAAAATACTCCAGGATGATTCTCCTCTTGCCTTAGCAAACAGTACATAATCACTTTCCAGCACATCCACTAATTTTTCTCTGGTATGCAAGGCTACATTCGCAAAAGACAAAAAGCTGAGAGTAAGAGCTGGCAGGATCAAATGATGAATTCTCTGCAAAAGAGTGACTTCTTCTGCCGGAACTCCGGCTGGAACACTCATTCCCATGGGAAACCATCCAAGCTGTACTGAAAAAATCATAAGGAACACAATTCCAATCCAAAATGTAGGTATGGAACACATGATCAGGCACACTTTTTTCAGGATTTTATCTGGCCATCTGCCATGAAACACTCCCATAACACAGCCCATGGCAAAACCAAAAATTCCGGAAAAAAACCAGGCGGTCAGCATTAGTGCCAGGGATGCCACAAACTTTTCTTTGATAATATCCAATACTGGGCGGCGATAAATAAGGGAAACTCCAAAATCTCCATGAAGCAAAGAATTTCCCCATGCCAAAAACCGTTCTACCGGAGGATCATTTAATCCCCAATATTCTGCTATTTTTTCTCTCTGTTCCACACTTACATTGGGCACAGAGCCCACATACTGCTGTACCGGATCTACTGGCGAAAGACTCACCAGAACAAAACTGATAACACTCACTGCAATGAGAAGGGTTATCATCCTCAGCAGATATTTACCAGTAAATTTCAGATAATATTTACTCTTCATACGTATTCTCCTGCTTTTCTTTGGCTTTAACCAGAATTAGAGGGGCTGCCGCAAAACAGCAGCAGCTCCTCCATCTACTCTTTTATTCCCATGTCCATTCTTCCAGGTTGGCAATCAGCGGCCATGCCTGTCCATGTGCATGAATTCTCTGATTTCCAATCTTTAATCCATCTTTCACATAATACAGGTGGGTCATATTCACATAAAACGCCCAGGGTGCTTCGCCCCTCATGGAAGTACCTGTGGTGCCGTCCCACTGAGCTTTCTGCCACCATTCATAAGAATCTTCAATGGTAAGAGAATTCATTGCCTTGTTCAGATATTCATCCGTTTTTTCACTGGTATAGAATTCTGGATTATACCAGTCTGTCTTACCTGCATTACTGCTGTGATACAGCATATAGGAAGTCATGGGACTATCCGAACCCCATCCCATAATCATGGGTTCTGAGAACATCCTCTTAATGGTATCATCTTCACTTACACCCTCTACCGTGATATCAAATCCCATATTCTCTTTTGCCTGATTTGCCACAGACATAGCAACTGCCTGTCTCATAGAGTCTCCTGCAAAGTACATAAGGTTAAACGCAAGCTTCGTGCCATCTTTTTCCCTAATTCCATCTCCATCTTGATCCACCCATCCGGCTTCTTCTAAAAGTCCTACGGCATAGTCTACATCTGTCTCAATGACATCTTCCTCATTCCACCATGGAAGTCCGTCACATTCTGAATAAGCGGGATTTGCCAAACCATTCAAAGCTTCCTCAATAATCTGCTGGCGGTCAATGCCATAACACAGGGCCTTTCTTACATTTACATCACAGGTAATGT
Organism: uncultured Blautia sp.; assembly: GCF_947654165.1. Taxonomy (GTDB): domain Bacteria; phylum Bacillota; class Clostridia; order Lachnospirales; family Lachnospiraceae; genus Blautia. Next base: position 36,291 of record NZ_CANTKB010000012.1, on the reverse strand, counting down.
TATTACCAATCTTGTAACCATCCTCTGTTGTTTTTCCTTCATCAGGAACCGTAGGAAGAGTGATTCCTCTGTTATCTACTGATTTTACCTGTTCTACATGCATTCCCGGAATATCTGTTGTAGCAAGTGTGGCAGAAGTCAGGGCAATATCTACTTCTCCTGCTTTCGCTGCTACAAATCTGGCATCTTCTTCCTGAATCAGGAACACTGCCCTTTGAATCTGAGGTTTTGTTCCGTAATAATCCTCATTTGCCTCTAGGATAAACTGCTGCCCTTTGTCCCACTGAACCATTTTATAAGGGCCAGAGCCGATAATCTGATCCGCAGAAAGTCCAAACTTGTCTGTATATGCCTTTTCCGGTACAATTCCCATCTGAGCTACTGTATAGATAAAAGTCACACAAGGTTTATTTAATTGAAATTCCACTGTAGTATCATCCACTGCAGTACAGCTTTCCATCATGGTCAAATCCATGTAAGTTGCCTTTTCCTTGGCTGTCTGGAAGGTAAATGCTACATCTGAGGCTTTTAACGCTTCTCCATTCGTAAACTTTACATTATCCCGGATTTTAAAGGTCCAGGTCAAAGCATCATCACTTACCACGTACTCTGTAGCTAAATCATTTACCAGTTTATCATCGCCATTTACTTTTACCAAAGTAGAATACAGCGGGGAACCTGTATAACCAAATCCTGTACAGGGGTCAAAAGAATCACCTTCTCTGGAAAAACCAATCACTACTTCCGATTTCTCTGTTTCCGTACTTGCTTCCTTTTTACTCTCTTCTTTCTGACTTTCCTGTTTTACTGATGTAGTGCCAGAATCTCCATTACTTCCACAGCTTGTGGCAAGCATGGACGCACATAATAACACGGCAAGCATAGCGCTTTTCTTTTTCATGAATTTTATCCTCCTGGTATTTGTCATTGAAACCAATTATAGACAAGAAAAAACCAGAGCGGAAGCCGCCCTGGGGGATATATTTTCAACTTTCTTTTTCTATACAAATCACCTATATTTCCTGTGTCCTGCCTGCTTCTTCCCTAATTTCTTTTTTGCACAGCATCCCTATCCGGGGGTTTTGTGAATCCTAAAACACAGATTCTACCAGCATTTTGGTATATTCGTTTTCCGGCCTCAGGATCACTTCATCCGGTGTTCCTTCCTCTACGATTTTTCCGTCTTTCATCACCAGAACCCGGTCGCAGAACATCTGCACCAATGCCAGATTGTGGCAGATAAAAAGGTAGGAAAGATTCCTCTCTTCTTTTAATTTTTTTAATAACTCCATAATCTGCTGCTGCACCGTCACATCCAGTGCACTGGTAGCTTCATCGCAGATCACAATCTTTGGCTTTACAGCCAGAGCTCTGGCAATGGCTGCTCTCTGACACTGTCCGCCACTGACTTCATGGGGATAACGCCCATAAAACTCTTTTGGCAGTCCACACTGCTCAAAAAGCTCCAGGACGCTTTCCTTTGTCTCTGTTTTTGATGCACCATTGTTTCGAAGGCTTTCCCCGACTCCGTTTCCCAGTGTCTTTCTTGGGTCAAAGGAAGACACCGGATTTTGAAAAACCATCTGAAGTTCCCGGTAAGTCTCTCTTAATGCTTCTCCTTTGGCTCTGGTAATATCCTGATTTTCCAGAAAGATCTTTCCTTCTGTGGCATCTGTCAATCTGGCGATGATCCTGGCAAGGGTACTTTTTCCGCTTCCGGATTCTCCCACGATTCCCAGAATCTCTCCCGGATAAAGCTGAAAGCTCACATGGCTGACTGCTGTAAAATCTGGCTTTCCTTCTGTCACAAAGGTTTTTGTGATATCTCGCACTTCTAAAACTGGATTCATTTATGCCCTCCGTAATCTTGGCACTGCGGACAACAGCTTCTTCGTATAATCGTTTTCCGGTGCCTCCAGCACTTGTCTGGTCTCCCCGTATTCCATGACTTCTCCGTCTTTTAATACCAGCATAGTATCTGCCATAACCGATGCTGTCCCGATATCATGCGTGACCAGGATCATCGCTGTACCAAACATCTCTCTAAGTGCAAGCATTTCCTGCACTGCCTGACGCTGCACAGCAACATCTAAAGCACTGGTTGGTTCATCAGCCAGCAAAACATCCGGCTCCATAAGCATAGCAACCGCAATCCCGATTCGCTGATTCATCCCTCCGGACAATTCAAAAGGATAACTGTTCCAAATCCGCTCTACATCCTGAAACTTTAGTTTTATTAATAAATTCAAAGCTTTTTCTTTTGCTTCTTCTCTGGTCATCTTTTTATGTGCAAGGATACTTTCATAAATCTGAGAACCGATTTTGCGAATGGGGCACAACGACGCACCTGCGTCCTGAAAAATCATCCCTATTTTTTCTCCCCGTATTTTACGAAATTCCTTTTCTGATAACTTCAAAAGGCTGCTTCCCTGAAAGCAGATCGTTCCCTTGGTCACACTTCCATTGTTTCCGAGAAGCCCCATGGCTGCTTTCAGTATTGTACTTTTTCCGCTTCCGGACTCCCCTACGATTCCCAGGATTTCACCGGAATGCAGGGTGAAATTCACATCATGAACGATTCTCTGTTCACCCAGACAGATATCCACAGACTGATAACTTAACACTTCTTTCACACACATTTCTCCTATCAGAAACCGGCTTACTTCACAGGAGCCAGATCCACTGTGATCTCATAAAAATCACAGGGATGTGCCACAAGTCCTGTCACTGTAGCTTTACTTATCATGCTCATTTTTAAATGCGAACAAAATACAAAGGCATGGTCATCCAGAATGATCTGCTGCATCTGAACAGCCAATTCCCCCCTTTTGTCCGGATCAAAGGTTTTCGCCATCTCTGCTTCGAGCTGCTCCAGCTTATCACTGTGATACTGCCCATTATTTACCATAGAACTGTCCAGACAATGAGTGGTAAAGAAATATTCCGGATCTCCGGTAGGTGCAGTCACCATGGCACTGGCGTAAACGTCCCAGGCAGAAGCATCGGTCCGGATGCTGTTGTGGTCAGCCGTACTGTTTATCTGAACATCCATACCGATTTCTTTTAAGGTTGCCTGTGCAAATTCTGCAAGAAGCGGAAGTTCCTGACGGCTTGGATAGGTAAGCCAGCGGATTTTCAGCTCCTGCCCTGCTTTTTCCCTGATCCCGTCTCCATCCGAATCTGTCCATCCGGCTTCTTCCAGCACCTTTTTTGCTCCTTCTGGGTCATAAGCTTCTGCAGTAACTGCATCTCCGCCAAAGGAAAAACTGTCCGGATATGTTCCTACGGCTGCATATCCATTTCCCTCTAACAGGGTATTTACAAATCCTTCTTTGTCTATTCCCATGGCAATGGCCTTTCGCACTGCTGCATCCTGGATCACAGGACTTGCAAAATTCATATGTTCGAAGAAGGCTCTGCTGGTAGCACAGCTGGAAAAGGTGTAATCCTCGTTTTCAAATAACGGATAGCTGGCATACGGCATACCGTAAGCAGCATCAATCTCCCCGGACTGCAACGCCATGGTAAGGGTATCACCGTCTGAAATGGTACGCACTGTGATTTCATCAAATCCAGGCTCCCCATCCCAGTATTCCTGATTTTTTACCAGGTTTAACTGTTCCCCGGATACCAGAGATTCGGCGATATACGGCCCGGTCCCGGCCACGATTCCATCTTCTGTGATCCCTGCCTCCATATCAATGATACATCCGTAAGGGTCACTTAAATAATTCAGAAGCGTTGGTTTTGGTTCTGTAGTCCTGATGGTAATCGTCTGTCCTTCTGCTGTAATGGTGTCGATCATCAGGTCTCCCTTTGCACGCTCATGAACCTCTATCAAATGCTCCAGGCATTTTTTAACTGCCTCACCAGTCATTTCTCTGCCGCTGGAAAACTTCACCCCATCCTGCAAGGTGATTTTCCAGGTAAGTTCATCTACATTTTCATATTCCTTTGCCAGCCACGGCTGGATTTCCATGGAATCAGAATACTTAAATAAGGTTTCTCCCACTCCGTAGCGGATGCAGGCCCAGCCTGAATACGTATTATGAGGATTAATATCCGGTTCTTCATTTTCAGGATTAAACGTAGTATCTCCCAGCACAAAGCTCTTTATCTCTCCTGGATTTACTGTATTTTCAGCACTTCCTGTACTGCTCCTGTTGTCTCCTGAACCGCATCCCGCCAAAAGCCCTGTTCCAAGGCACACTGCCATCAAGAGTGCTGCTGTTTTTTTGATTTTCCTCATTCTTATGTTCCCTTCTATTTTTTTCTTCCGCTGTTTTTTGGATCCAGATAATCTCTCACCGTATCTCCAAGTAGATTAAATATAACTACCACCAGAAAAAGTGCAAGTCCCGGTCCCAGAATGACCCAGGGATAGGTTTGAAGCATACTTCGCCCTCCGCTCATCATATTTCCAAGCTCTGCGGTAGGCGGCTGTGCCCCAAGCCCCAGAAACGACAGTCCTGCCAGTTCCATCAGCATGGTTCCGATATCCAGCATAGCTGTCACAAGAATCGTTCCTGCAATGTTTGGAAGAATATGTCTTAAAATAATCTGTCGGGATGTATTACCCGCCAGCTTTGCTGCGGCTATGTAATCGGTATTCTTCTGTGCCAGTGTCTGGCTTCTGGCAATCCTTGCATATTTTGGCCAACTGATGACTGCCAGAGAAAGCACTGCATTGTGCAGTCCTCCGTCTAACAGGGCAGCTATGGCAAGGGCAAAGACCAGCCCCGGAAAAGCCAGACAAATATCAGAGATCCGCATCACTACCGAATCCAGAATCCCTCCGCAGTATCCGCACAGGACTCCCAGAATCGTCCCGACCAATGTGATGATCGCTACCAGAGACAAGGTGGCAAGCACACTTGTCCTAAGTCCCACTAAAATCCTGGAAAACAGATCTCTTCCAAACCGGTCTGTCCCTGCAAGATGACTGTTTCCCGGAGGCTGCAGGGATAATGCCATATCCTGTGCATTGGGATCATAAGGACACAGCCATTCTGCAAACACCGCCACAAAAAGCAGTGCAGATGCCAGTACCAGAAAAAAGAGCAGTCTTCTTTTGACCTTTTTTTTCATGTCTCTTCACCTCCCAGCCTGATTCTCGGATCTAAGAACCGGTAAGAAAGATCTGTGATCAGATTCACACCCACATAGATGATGGCCATCCACATGACATAAGCCTGAATCATGGGATAATCCCGCATGTTGATGGCATCTACCGCCAGCTTTCCCACACCATCCCACATAAAAATAGATTCTACGATCGCAGTTCCTCCCAGCAGACTGCCGAGGGAAAGCGTAAGCAAGGTCAGAATAGTCATAAGACAGGATCTTAACACACTTTTCCATAGTGTGACCGAAAATTTAATTCCTCTTGCTTTTGCCCCTATAACATACTCCTTGCTCAGTTCGTCCAGAACTGCGGCACGCACCTGACGAAGATATTTCGCCGACATGGCAATCGCCAGAGTAAAAGCCGGCAATGCCACGCTTTTCATGGTCACGCCGTTTGCGATTACAGGAAACCATTTCAGCTTGATGGCAAGAACATACATGAGCAGCAGTGCCACAAAAAAGTTTGGCATGCTGTTTCCCAGAAAACTTGCCCAACGAATGAGATAGTCTGTAAAACGATTCTGTTTTACTGCCGCCAGGATTCCCAGGGGAATGGAGATCACCACAGTCAGAAGCAGAGAGACTCCTGCCAGCAACAGCGTTGCCGGAAGTTTTGAGACAAAGGCAGGAAACACCTCCTTGCCGGAAATATAACTGACTCCCATGTCTCCCCTAAGCAGATTTCCAAGCCACACAAAATATTGCGCCAGAAAGGGCTTATCCAGTCCCAGCTCTGCCCTGGCATTTTCCAAAACCTCCTGAGAGACCACCATCCCTGTATTTTCCATTTTTTGCAGCACCGCATCGCTGCCTGCCAGACGCATCATGCCAAAAGACAGGAAGGTAATGACCAGCAGAATGGGAAGAAGCTGCAGCAGTCGTTTCACTACATATTTTTTCATTTTTTACTCTTCCTTTTTTCCACACAGGGTAAAAATGGGAACCGGATTATAAAAGTCATCTTTTTCGATATAAATCCTCTTTCCTACACCCAAATCCAGAGACAGTTCCAGAATACCAAGATTTCCCAATGTCTCCACATCCCAGGCCGGACGAATATAACTGCTTATGGGAAGCTGCTTTTTAATCTCTTCACATTCCTGCATCATATCCATCCCCAACTTGTTATGTGTATGATTTTCCGGAAGATGCGAAGTATCGGCAAAATTACTGGATCCGTAATTTGCATCAAAATTCAAAAGGATCCCGCCCTTTTTCAGCACTCTGCACCACTCTTCATAGGCATGCCCCGCATCCGGAAGTGTCCAGGTCAGATTTCTGGAAATCACCACATCAAAGGTCTCATCCGGGAAGTCCAGATTTTCCGCATCCATAATTTCAAATCTGCAGTCAATCCCTTCTTCTTTTGCCAGTTCTCTTGATTTCGTGATCATATCCGGGGTCAGGTCTGTGCCCAGCACTTCATGCCCTTGTTTTCCCAGCAAAATGGTGAAAAATCCGGAGCCGCATCCCACGTCTAAAATTTTCAGCTTTCTCTTTGGAAGGTATTTCTGTATTTCCAGAAGCCACCGGTCAGCCATGGAGCTGTGAAGCTCTGCTCTTCTCTGTGCCTGAAAACTGTCACTTCGTTTGCTCCAGTATCCTGCGATCCGCTCTTTTCGACTGTCCGACTCTCTGGAAATCCGTCCGTAGGCAATCACTGAACCGGATTCCTGTACCTGAAGACTTCCTGTCTGATACAGGATCACACCGCCGTATTCTGCCTTACACACCTCCAGTATTTCCCCTTCGTAATCTTTGATCACACCCAGGATATCGCCCTGCCGGATCATGTCTCCCGGCTTCTTACAGGGATACCAAAGTCCCTGTTCATTGGCTGCCTGATAGCACAGATCTTTGACTTCCAGCGGATAATAATTGCGGTAATCCTTTTCTCCCTGATAAATCCCCAGATGGCAGAGGATGTTGTGCACATCTCTTCTGGTGGAATGGCTTTCCTCCTGGGTCCATCCTCCCATCTGTCCTCGTTCCAGGAGGATACTGGGAATCCCTAAAGATGCCGCATAATTATAACAGCCGCCCATAGACACATTGGACCCTACCATGTAGGGGACATCCGCCTGTTGTGCCATTTCTCTGGACTGTTCCACCACCTCTTTATCCGCTGCTCCGGCATAATACACATAAGGGGTAAGCTGCTCATAACTGTCCCCGCTGTGCAGGTCAATGTAATAATCTGCAATACTTAAAAGTTCCTTTTCTATGGCATGAGCCAGTCTGTCAGACCAGGTTCCCTTCGGATCTCCCGGAAATACCCGATTCAGATTCTTCCCGTCTTCGTGGCTTTCACTCCCGCTTCGCAGTTCAAATGCCTTACGGTTCACCACTTTAACGATCACAACAGTACCTGCAAGTTTCTGTATCTTCAGCTCCTGTTCCAGTTCCATGGCAGCCTGGATCCCCACATATTCTTCCGCATGGATCCCTGCCGTGATCAGCACCGTCTTTCCAGGCTGTTTGCCGTGCAGGACAGCAGCCGGCAACTGGAATTCTCCGTTTCCTATCTTTAAACATCCACTTTTCTTTTCCCCTGGCTGAATGGTAAAATTCCCCAGGCAAAACACTTTATTTTCTTCCATTTATTCTAAACATTCCTTTTCTATAACATCCGGCAGCAACGCAGACTTCTCCACTATTCTACCGTACCGCAGTAAGTTTAACAGACTTTTCACCCTCTCACAAGCCCGGTAGGGGGATATATTACAGCAAAATCAGACCCTTTTTGTGAAAAACCCTCTGTTTTTTACACAAAATTTTCTTTTTGTCTTGCATAGCCGGGAATTTCAACGTATTATATAAGAGGCGGAGTGTTCCGTTCTAAATCTGATTGAAATCAATGGAGGGCACATAAAATGGAATCTGTAAATCGTATGGTTGGAACCGTATCCAGAGGTGTGCGGGCACCGATTATCCGTGAAGGAGATAATCTGGCTGAAATCGTAGTAGACTGTGTATTAAAAGCAGCAGAAAGTGAAAAATTTGAAATTCGTGATAAAGATGTCATTGCTGTAACAGAAGCTGTTGTAGCAAGAGCACAGGGTAATTATGCAAGCGTAGATGCTATTGCAGCAGATGTAAAGGAAAAATTCGGAGATGATACTGTAGGCGTTCTTTTCCCGATTTTAAGCCGTAACCGTTTTTCCATCTGTCTTAAGGGAATTGCAAAAGGATGTAAAAAGATCGTCCTGATGTTAAGCTATCCTTCTGACGAAGTAGGCAATCATCTGATTGATTTAGATGTCTTGGATGAAAAAGGAGTAAACCCTTGGTCTGACGTTCTCACAGAAGAGAAATACAGAGAATTGTTCGGTTACGAAAAACACGTGTTTACCGGTGTAGACTATGTGGAATATTATAAACAACTGATTCAGGAAGCCGGTGCAGAAGTAGAGATTATTTTTGCAAATAATCCAAAAGCAATCCTGTCTTATACCAAGAGTGTTCTCACCTGTGATATTCACACTCGCCAGAGAACCAAACGTATCTTAACTGCAAACGGTGCGGAAAAAGTATATGCTCTTGACGATATTATGAATCACAGTATTAACGGAAGCGGTTATAATGATGCTTACGGACTTCTTGGATCCAACAAAGCTACCGAAGATACTGTAAAACTCTTCCCGATCAAATGTGATGAAGTCGTATCTGCAATCCACGATGCTATGACAGAAAAAACAGGAAAAAATGTTGAAGTCATGGTTTACGGTGACGGTGCTTTCAAAGATCCGGTAGGAAAAATCTGGGAACTGGCTGACCCGGTTGTTTCTCCTGCATACACCAAGGGTCTTGAGGGAACTCCAAATGAAGTAAAATTAAAATACCTTGCTGATAATGATTTCGCAGATCTTTCCGGTGAAGAATTGAAAGAAGCCATCAAAGAATACATTACAGAAAAAGATGAAAAAGCTGCCAGCTTAAAGGGCACCATGGTTACACAGGGTACCACACCAAGACGTCTTACAGACCTTCTTGGCTCTCTGGCTGACCTGACTTCCGGCTCCGGAGATAAAGGTACTCCTATCATTTATATCCAGGGATATTTTGATAACTACGCAAAATAATCATCCTCAAAAAAATGCTGTATGAATCTTTTTTACAGATTCATACAGCATTTTTTTAATATCTTTTAATCTTCTTAGACGGTGTTTTGGCAAATTCTGTATCACGGATTTTCAGCCTGTAGACTCTTTTATAAGCAGGTGCTCCCTGATTGTAAGTATCGATCACTTCCTGAAGCACTGCCCGGATATCTTTGATTTCTTTTTTCTGGGCATATTCATAATCCGGGAAAATTTCTGCTTCGATCACACCTTCGCTCTCCCGTACCAGGATTTCCTGTACCAGCCGGTGTTCACCGATCTTGTTCTCTAATTCTTCCGGCGATACATTTTCCCCATTCTTGGTAATGATCAGATTCTTCTTTCTTCCTGTCAGATATACAAACCCTTCCTGATCTACATATCCCAGATCACCGGTTCTAAGCCATCCGTCTTCTGTCAGGGTCTGTGCTGTCTCTTCCGGCATCTTGTAATATCCCATCATCACACTGCTTCCGCGTACCCACAGTTCTTCCTCCACTGTTTTCGCCTCACAGTTCGGTATGAGCTGTCCCACGGAATCTTTGCGGATATTCCAGCTTACGTTGGTACTGATCACAGGAGAACATTCTGTCATGCCGTAGCCCTGCTGGATGGTAACGCCATATTTCGCAAATAAATCAATATAGGCAGGATTCAGATATGCGCCGCCGCTGCAGATGGTGGTAAACTGCTCCCCAAACACTTCCTTCTTCACAAGATCCACAGGAAGTCCTTCTGCATCTTCCAGCTTTTTCGCCATGGTCTCAATCATAAGAGGCACCATCAGGACCATATTGGGCTGAAACAGCTTAATATTTTTCGCCACACGCAGGAGGGAATCATTGATGCAGATATCTGCCCCGATGGATAAACCTTTCAGAAAATCCATGGTCAGGCAATAGGCATGGTGAATAGGAAGAACCGAAAGTGCTGTGGTTCTCGGTGGGATCTTCATATCAAAACAGGTTGCATTTTCCGCCAGATTTCTGTGGGAAAGCATCACACCTTTGCTTTTTCCCGTGGTTCCCGAGGTAAACATGATTGTGCAGAGAGCATCCGGTTCCGGCATGATACTGCATTTCTTATCTGACTTTTCAAGAAGCTGCCAAAGAGAAAGCACCTCTTGATCCTGTTCCTCTTTTTGCATGGAAATCAAATATTTTATCTTGGGACAACGTGCTCTCACCATTGCTGCCACATCTGCACGGATTTCATCATATACAAAAATCGTGGCATCTGCACGGTCTATGAGTTCACACATGTCCTCTGCCGGAAGAGATACATCCAGAGGAACCGCAACACTTGCACTGTTTACCGTCCCAAGATAGGATACCAGCCAGGAGTAGGACGTCATGCCTGTGATGGCAATATGATTCCCCTGTTCCCCTAATGCTTCCAGTGCGTTGGAAAAACGTTCACTGTCTTCTCTTAGCTGTGCATAGCTCTTGGAAGCGATTTCTTTCTTGCTGATCTTATATCGGATCGCAGAAGCATCCTGATATGTTTCTGCTGCCTGTACAATAATTTCACGAATGGTACTGACCATGTTTTCTTCCTCCCTGATCTTACTCAGACAAACCTTCCATATAAGAAACAGCCTCTCCTACGGTACGGATTCTTGCTGCTTCCTGCTGGTCCACTTCAATATCAAATTCATCCTCCAACTCACCAAGCATGCTCATAAAATCAAAGGATGTAAATCCCAGATCTTCCATAAATCTGGATTCTTCTGTAATCTGTTCCGGGTCTGCTTCTACATAATTGCAAATGATTCCCACTAATTTTTCAAACATATCTTTTTTCTCCTCTTTCTCTTTTCTAGACCAGTTTTATAATATCTCCCACCGGCAAATTAGGATTTTCCGTGCCTTTAAACATAATTTTACAGAGATAATAATACAGATATTCCAGTTTTTCCCTGGAGACTGCTTTTACCTGATGTTCAAAATTAAAGTCCAGTCCATTGTCTTCCGGCCGGTGCATGACAGTCAGATACATGGCCTGTGTGGTAGCTCCGTTGGGATACCATTTTGTCTTATACTGAATATCCCCCAGCTTCTCGAGCCCTTTTTCCTTTAGCGTTAAAGGCTGATAAGTCAGTGCCATCGGCTCATACGTCTGCCCCTCTCCGTGTGCATATTGTTTTGCTCTCTCTGCAAAATAAGAAACCGGATCATAGTTTGCATGACGGAACAATTCATTTTGCTGGTCACGGATCTGGTAAATCCCTTCCAGGAAGGTTTTTTCTTCGGAAATAATGGTGCGGAACGGAAAAGAATGAATTCTGGTTCCGCCTGATTTTTTTTCTTTCAGTGTAGCCCTTCTTGCAATCGCCGTATTGATCGACACATCTTCGTTTCCGTTTTCCTTCTGGAAATATGTACGCAGTCCCATCAGCAGAAGCACAGCCAGCGATACATGATATCTTTCGCAAAAGTCCATCAAACGTCTTGTGGGTTCTTCCTCCAGATGGAAAATATCCAGTTCCGAATCTACGGAATCTGATACATTGATAACAGACCTTTGCTTTGGATTCCCCGACTTCTTTCTCGTCTCATCCAACAGTCTGGTTCCGTAAATCCCGTTAAAAATCGGTTCTGACTCCTGAATCAGCTTTTTGAAAAACGCTTCATCCCGTTGTTTTGCCTTGCTTCCTGCTTCGTATGCCAAATCTTTTTCCAACTGTTCAATATATGAAGCCATTTCCTTTGGTGCATCTACACCTTCATATTTGGTGCTGCAGTAAAGCTCTATGATATCTTTCATAAAACAGATCAAAGACTGTGCATCCATGGTCATATGGTCTGCCAGGAAATAAATCCCACAGAAACCATCCGGCATCCGAATCATCACAATGCGGTTCATCGGAGCATCGTCACGTTTAAATGGTACGGCTGTCCACCTGCACATAGTCTGTTCCGCTTCTTCCATGGTGCCCTGTGAAAAATCCACAAATTCAATCTCTCGCTCTTCCCGGTCCACCACATACTGATAGTAAACTCCTTCTTTGTCATGAGTAAATCGAAGACGCATAGACTCACAGCGCTCATATGCCCGGTAGATGCACTCTTTCAGCAGAGGAAAATCAAGATCCACTCCAATCGTAAGGCTGGTTCCGATATTCAGAACTTCTTTTTTCGGACAGAAGTTTTGATAATACAGATGAAATTTTTGTGCAGCGGTCAACGGGTAAACAGGATATCCCTTTCTTTTTCTCATCATTTGATGACACCTCCGATAAAACAATCCAAAGCCTGTTCATAGGCTTCCATATCTTTATAATAACATTCTGCATGGGCAGCACCCTTGACTATCCATTTGGTTTTCTGAGATGCACAATTTTCATAAAGTTCTTCACACATGCTGCAGGGCACAAAGGTATCTGCATCTCCATGAATAAACAGTGCCGGAATCTCTGCCTTACGCACTTCTCTGGCCGCATTGCATTCGTCCAGTCCGTACCCTGCCTTTTTCCGGTTCATCCAGTCTGAAATCTGAATCATAGGAAATGCAGGAAGATGATACATGGAATGAAGTACATGGGTAAATACCTCCTTAGGAGAGGTAAATCCACAGTCTGAGATCATTCCTTTCACCTGTCTTGGCAGCTTCAGTCCGCTGGCCATAAGCACCGTGGCACCTCCCATGGATGTCCCGTGAAGAAGAATCTCCACATCTGTTCCACAGGTCTCTGTCACCCACTGAATCCATCCCAGCAGATCATATCTGTCCAGGCACCCAAAGCCTATATAAGTCCCCTCGCTTTTTCCATGTGCTCTGGCATCTGTCAGCAGCATTCCAAACCCTCTGGTCAGATAATACTCTGACAATCCGATGTAATCGCTCATGCACTCACTGGTATATCCGTGAAGAGCAATCACAACTTTTTTTCCATGTGTCCCGGGAAAATACACCCCGTGAAGTCTCAGACCATCTCTGCTTTTTTGATACACATCTTCGTGAGGCTGTGCCAGCATAAATTCTTTTTTCTTTTGGATCACAGGCATATGCTGGTTCCAGTCTGTTCCCGCCATCTTTATGGTACGCTCTGTTTTTGCTTTGCCTCTTTTCATGGTCCTGCGATAAAAATATGCCGCACTTCCCGCTTCTGAGACAGCCAAAAGGGCTGCCAGCACTGCTGTGCCTCCCATCCATTTTTTCATACTTTCTGACTCCTGTTATGCTCTCTCAATCAAGGTTTTTAACTGCAGTGCCTTGTCAAAGTTTCCTTCTACTTTCATTTTCTGAAGCGTAAATGCCATAACAGGATCCAGTTTTTTCTCTGCAATTTTCATAAACACCTCTGCCTGCGCGGTAAACATGACATCTCTGTCATAATATTCATAAGGCTCCACATAAAGTTTTCCTTCTTTTACTTCCACATAAAAAATTCCTTCTGCCTCGCCCAAGATGTTAAACTGATAAGCCAGATGTTCTTTGATATCACTCACATCTGCTGTCATAAATTTTGACTTGATCTCTGCAAAAAATTCTGCATATGTCATGACAAACCCTCCGTTTTTTATTTTTCGACTGTCGGTCGATTTATTTCTATTTAAATGTATCATCTTTTCGACCGCTGGTCAACTATGACTTCTTCTAAATTATAAACTGGATTTTTCATTTTTCTGTTTATTTTTTCTAATTGGAAAGAGACAGATTCTGTGTTATACTGGTCTCAATTCGTTAAATTAAAGTAATTATTCAAAAAAGGATGGGACGAACGACATGCCGTCTACAGAAAAATACAACCGAATCCTGGACGCATTTCAGGAACTACTAGACAAGAAAAATATACAGACTATTTCTGTAAGTGAGATTGCACAGACTGCCGGGATCGGCAAGGGCAGCATCTATTATTATTTTCCTTCCAAAGATGCCATTCTGGAAGCTTTGGTGGAACGCAATTACGAAAAACCTCTGGAAACTGCCAAACAACTGGCTTCCCAGACAGAAATTTCACCCTTTACCAGGATGGCTATGATCTTCCAGGCCTGCCGGAACTCCAGAGAGGCATTTCAGAAACAGGACTCCCCTGTACAGCCGGAAAACGCTCAGGCAGAGACTTTTTTACACCATCAGTACCTGAGACACCTGATCAGTGAACTGAAGCCTACACTCACACAGATCATCCAGCAGGGCATTGATATCGGAGAGATCCATTTTGCATACCCTGCCGCCCTGGCTGAAATTGTACTGATCGTACTTTCCATTAAATTGGACAATACTCTGGTACCTTCCACTCCGGAAGAGATCGGCGAGACCATCCGGGCTTTGGTGGCACTTCTGGAAAAAGGAACAGAGAACCCGGTGGGTTCCTTAAACTTTTTAAATGCATTATAAAACAAAAGCAGACGGAGTATAGCAACACGCTCCGCCTGCTTTCGTTTTATTTTTCTCTGTAAATAATATCTTCTCTTCCCGGACCATTTGATACCATGGTAATCGGAAATCCCAGTTTTTCTTCCACAAATTCAATGTATCTGCGGCAATTCAGAGGCAGATCTTCATAGTTTCGAATTCCTCTGATGTCAGATTTCCAGCCCGGAAGCACCTCAAACACCGGTTTTGCCTTTTCCAGCAACGGCGTCGTAGGAAATTCTGTGGTAATCTCTCCGTTGATGTCATATGCCACACAGACCGGGATCTCATCCAGATAACCGAGAACATCCAAAACCGTAAAGGCCACATCTGTCGTTCCCTGGATACGGCAGCCATACCTGGAAGCCACACAATCAAACCAGCCCATACGTCTTGGCCGTCCTGTTGTGGCACCGTATTCTCCGCCGTCGCCGCCTCTGCGTCTTAATTCATCTGCTTCTTCTCCGAAGATCTCAGAGACAAATGCACCTGCTCCCACAGCACTGGAATAAGCCTTACATACGGTAATGATCTCTTTGATCGCATAAGGTGGAATTCCTGCTCCCACAGCACCGTAGGCTGCAAGGGTAGATGATGAAGTGACCATCGGATAAATTCCGTGATCCGGATCTTTTAAGGAACCAAGCTGTCCCTCCAGCAGGATTTCTTTTCCTTCTTTCTGTGCATTCCACAGCAAAGTGGAAACATCACACACATACGGTGCGATCATCTCTCTGTACTGTTTCAGTTCTTCCAGAATATCCTCAGCCTTTAGCAGAGGTTTATGGTATAAATATTCCAAAACCACATTCTTCTTTTCGCAGATGTTTTCTGCCTTTTCACGAAGAACCTCTTCCTCCTGGAACAGCTCACTGACCTGAAAACCGATCTTTGCAAATTTATCAGAATAAAAAGGAGCAATTCCTGATTTTGTAGAGCCGAAGGATCTGCCTGCCAGACGTTCTTCTTCGTACTCATCAAATTTAATATGGTAAGACATCACTATCTGAGCCCGGTCAGATACTTTAATATCCGGCATAGGAACGCCTTTTTCCACGATGGACTGAAGCTCTTTTATCAGAATAGGGATATTCAATGCCACACCGTTGCCGATGATGCTGGTGGTATGATCATTGAACACACCGGATGGAAGGGAATGAAGTGCAAACTTACCATATTTATTCACAATGGTATGTCCGGCATTTGCTCCACCCTGGAAGCGTACCACAATATCTGCTTCCTGAGCCAGCATGTCTGTAATCTTGCCTTTTCCTTCATCGCCCCAGTTTGCTCCTACAACTGCTTTTACCATATTTGATTCCTCCTGTATTCTTGAGTTGGTTTTCTTTGACTAAAGTATAATACTACAATTCAATACAGAAATAAAGTAAAATTTTTCATAATTTTTTTCTCTATGCCTGTCTTCTTCGGAACAAAATAAACAGAACTGCACTGATTCCCATCAAAACCGGATAAAACAGATACGGCATGATCTGTACCGGTGACAATGCGGAAAGGCTTGCTGCCGTGAGAAGCTGGGCACCGTAAGGAATCATACCCTGTCCCACAGAGGCAAAAATATCAAGAAGGGAAGCACTTCTCTTCGCAGAAACACCAAACTCGTCACTGATCTCTTTTGCTATAGGACCCGCCATAACAATTGCAACCGTGTTGTTTGCAGTACAGCAATCTACCAAAAGAGCCAAGACAGAAATACCAAATTCTCCGCCTCTCGGCCCATTGATGTTCTTTTTGATCAGATTAAGAATAAACTCAATACCGCCATATTCTTTCACAAGTGCCACAATCGCTGCCACAATAATGGAGATCACTGTAATGTCATACATGCTGGTAACACCTTCGCCCATTTTCTGGAATAATTCTCCAATGGCAAAAGCACCGGTTCCCACACCTACGATTGCAGCCAATACGGTTCCTGCAATGAGAATCACAAATACATTGATCCCGATCAAGGCACCGATCAAAACGACCAGATAGGGAATGACCTTGATAATATCATACTCCAGGTTTCCCTGAATATCTCCTGCGTTTCCTCTTGCCATAAAGAAAAACAGTACCGCTGTAAGGATGGCTGCCGGAAGAACGATCAGGAAGTTCTCTTTAAACTTGTCCTTCATCTCACAGCCCTGAGTTCTAACGGCTGCAATGGTGGTGTCAGAAATCATGGACAAGTTATCTCCAAACATGGCACCGCAGACAACTGCACCCACGCAGATCGGCATGGCAATCCCTGTTTTCTCTGCAATTCCCACACCAATGGGTGTCATGGCTGTGATAGTTCCAACAGAGGTTCCCATAGAAACAGAAATAAAACATCCGATAATAAAAAGTCCAACAACAGCAATGGAAGACGGCATAATAGAAAGTCCCAGATTTACAGTGCTCTCTACTCCGCCTGCTGCCTGGATCGTTCCGGAAAACGCACCTGCTGCCAGGAAGATCAGACACATGGTCACAATATTCTCTTCCCCGATTCCTTTTGATACGATCGTCAGCTTATCTGCAAACCGCAGTCTCTTATTCTGTAAAAAAGCCACGATTAGTGCGATAAGAAATCCTACGATCGCCGGCATGGTATAGAAATCATGGAATAAGATTCCCGCACCAATAAAAATCACTAAAAATACTCCGATAGGAAGAAGTGCTATGGCTCTTCCTTTTTTCTCCTGGTTCATAAAAACCTCTCCTTTTCTCTTCTTTTTTATCTGCCTGAATACAACAAAAGGGCGGCTTTCTCCGCCCTCTTAAGATACACCAGGCTGTGTATCTGTTTATACATTAATTTCTGCTGTCATACCCAGTAATTCCTTGTTTGCTTCCAACACAGGATTTACAACGTTTTTCAGGAAATTGTCGACCTGGATCGCCGCTCTTCCCGTATACTTTGCAGGATCCATGGTTTCTTGCAGTTCTTCCAAGGTCATGTTAAAGGCCGGATCGGCTGCGATCAGTTCCAGAAGATTGTTTTCTTTTCCTTCTTCCTTCACATTTCTTCCTGCCTCCATAGAAAGTTCACGGATTCTCTCATGAAGTTCCTGACGGTCTCCGCCTGCTTTAACGGCATCCATCATGATATTTTCTGTTGCCATGAAAGGAAGTTCACTTCTTAAACGTTTCTCGATCACTTTTGGATATACCACCAGACCGTCAACCACATTTAAGCACAAATCTAAGATACCGTCTATTGCCAGAAATCCTTCCGGGATGGACAGACGTTTATTGGCAGAGTCATCCAGCGTTCTCTCAAACCACTGTGTTGCAGAAGTGATGGCCGGATTTAAGGCATCTACCATGACGAATCTGGACAGGGAAGCGATTCTCTCACTTCTCATAGGATTTCGCTTATATGCCATGGCAGAGGAACCGATCTGATTCTTTTCAAAAGGCTCTTCCACTTCTTTTAAATGCTGCAGCAGGCGAATATCATTGGAAAATTTATGGGCACTTGCTGCAATTCCTGCCAGTACATTTAATACCCTGGTGTCCACTTTTCTGGAATAGGTCTGTCCTGATACCGGGTAACATTCCTGAAATCCCATTTTTTTTGCGATCATCGGATCAATCTTATCAATAGTCTCCTGATCTCCGTCAAAAAGTTCCAAAAAGCTTGCCTGTGTACCTGTGGTACCTTTGGATCCTAATAATTTCATAGTACTGAGTACATACTCCAGATCCTCTAAATCCAGCATAAATTCCTGCATCCACAGGGTTGCTCTTTTTCCTACGGTAGTAGGCTGGGCCGGCTGGAAATGAGTAAATGCAAGGGTAGGCTGGGCTTTATGTTCTTCCGCAAATTTTGCCAGTTCCGCAAGAACGTTTACCAGTTTTTTACGGACCAGCTTCAAAGCTTCTGTCATAACAATAATGTCCGTATTATCGCCTACATAACAACTTGTTGCTCCCAGATGAATGATTCCCTTTGCCTTCGGGCACTGTACTCCATAGGCATAGACATGAGACATTACATCATGACGTACTTTTTTTTCTCTTTCTCTTGCCACATCATAATTAATGTTGTCTGCATTTGCTTTCAGTTCATCAATCTGTTCCTGGGTAATATTCAGTCCCAGCTCCTTCTCTGTCTCTGCAAGGGCAATCCACAGCTTTCTCCAGGTACGAAATTTCATATCAGGAGAAAAAATGTACTGCATTTCTCTGCTTGCATAACGCTCAGATAACGGGCTTACATATCTGTCTGTACTCATTTTATTTACCTCTCTATTCTATTGACTCGGTATAACACATCTGGATTATATAACATCACTTATGAAAAAACAAGCTAAAATCCCGTGCTTCTGTGGTAATCCCGGATAAACCGGTTCAGAAGAGGTTCTGCCTGTTCCCCGGAAACCGGAAGAAGATTCTCCCCTGCTTCTCTCAGCATCTCCATCAGTTCTTGTTTCTGTCTGCTGTCAATTCCCATTTCCATGCAAGCCTCTGAAAATGTTTCCGGATTCTCCAGATAGGA
Organism: uncultured Blautia sp.; assembly: GCF_947654165.1. GTDB lineage: Bacteria > Bacillota > Clostridia > Lachnospirales > Lachnospiraceae > Blautia. The sequence goes on along the minus strand of NZ_CANTKB010000012.1, from coordinate 17,214 downwards.
GGCCAGTAGATAATGCTGCTGTACCTGTTTCGTGTGCAGAACCTGATAAGCCCGGCGAAAACACTGTGCTGCATCTGCAAATTGAAACAAATGCAGGTATGCACAGCCCATGTTATGATAAATTCCTCCGCCGAACTGTTCTCCCAGCCCTTCTTTATCCTCTTTTTGCAGGGCATTTTCATAGATACGGATGGCGTTTACATACATCTTATTTTCTGCCAGATAATCCCCTTTTTTCTTCTCTCTCAGCACAGCCGGCTGAAGTTCCAGAAGATTTAACTGTTCATTCAGCTTTTTAAATTCATTATGGGTGAGATAATTGATTTCTTTAAACACTGTTAAGATAAATTCTGAAGTACCTGCACCGTCTTCCAATATTTTATACAGACGTTTGTAAAGCTTTTCCAATCCCAGTTCTTTTCTGAGCCAGTCACATAAATGCTCATTCAGGATCGTCTCATCCAGCAGATAAATATTATGGTAAAAATAATAGCAGAGCTCTTCCATGCTATAGATATTCGTGCTGATATTTTCAATATAATAAGGCATGTCCGCCCGTTTTAACTGGCATAAAATATAGCCGCTCATATTTCTCTCCTCCTACCATGATACTTTTTCTGTCCAGACCTTTCCCTCTGAAGGGAACATTTCCCCAAATCCAAGATCCTCAGCCCGGATGACACATAATTCTTCTGACTCATAGGATACCGTCACCCGAAGCCTTGTAGTCTTATTGGGACGTTTCGGCAGCCCTTCCAGTTTCATGCTGCATCTGGTTCTGTTTCCTCCATCCATAGATGTCACTATAAATTCCAGATCATCTCTGTCATCCAAAATCAATTCCAGTTCTGTGTGGATCTCATACCAGTTCTTTCCTGCTTCTGCCAGCACATATGTCTTCTGGGATCCATTGACCACCATGTCCATTGCCACATGGTTCTTCACAAGAGAAGGGCTTAAATATAAATATCCTTTCAGATTTCCCTCCTCACACTTTTCTCTGGCACCATAACAGGCACCTTTTACATAAAGATTATTTCCATAATATATATGCCTCTGATTTTTGCAGAGATACGGCGTTGAACGCACCGCCCATTCCTGGTCAAACCCATCACCAACAATATAAATACCGGAATAGGGTTCCGTACCGCAAGATCTGGCGATCAGACGGTAAAAATTATCATCTCTTTCCACCGGATCCGATGGCAGTTCTGCGGTAACACCATGTTCCATATAAGCCACCATTGGCCTTCTTTGACTGTCAATAGACAAACTTGCAAAAGAAACCTGATTTTCTTCAAACAAAAACCAGCCTGTCTTCCTGTTCCAGTTATCCCGCCTGTGATTCATCACATAATAATAAAAACTCTCATCATAATCCTGGAGAAAAATCTGTTTCCTGTCAAACCCCATGTTTGCTGCCGCCTGATAAAAAGCCTTCACCATTGTCTTAGTAAGCTTTGGCACAGTAATCATCACAGCCTTCATCTGTCTTGCAGGATCTGCTGTTCCCAGAAGAGAAATACATCCCCTGAGAAAAAATTCCAAAAGTTCCTCTGGCCTTCTGTTCACACCATCAATCTCAATCTCTTCCTGACTTCCAAATAGACTCAAAAGTCCTGTCACGGGAATTTCACCTTCATTTTGAGAAAAATACCGTGCCTCCATTCCAAAGTGCCAGATCTCTTCTCCTTTTTTCTTAGACAGCATGGTGGGGAACAGATATTGATTGCTCCCTGTCTTCACGGAAATGGAAATGGGTTCTTTTTCTTTCCTGTCATAATAGCAGATTTGGGACTGGAGCTTTCCCATTTCCAAACCTACGATAATATTTCGAGTCTCATTCATTCCATTTTCCCTCCTTTAATCAATCCGTGGGAACAGTTTTGCAATCTGCTGCTCCTGTCTTAGATACGCTTCCTCCATGCGGCACAGTTGCTCTGTCTGGCCTCTTTCCTTCATCTGCAGCATAGCATTAAGCATCTGATACTTACTTCTTCCTGTAAAAGCAGCCTTATTTACCGTAAGCACCTGTTTTTCTGTGGTTTCTGTTTTTCCTTCTCTTTCTATCACAAAATATGCAGCCAGCTTTTCCCCGTAAAACAATACGAAATCCTTGTTGTAAATTCCCTGATAACGCTCTTTGACCGGCTCTGTCTTTTCTTCAGATAACACCTGACCTCTCTCAATCTGATAATGAAGGGTCACTTTTGCACCAGCCCCTGCTTTGCACTCTACAAACAGTTTGTCATCCATCTGATACATCTGAAGCAATTCCTCCGGCAAATTCTGAAAGAAAGCAAATTTCAGTCTCTCTTTCGCACATTCTTCCAGGATTTCTCCTGCCTGCTGCTTTCTTTTGTCATTCCAGTTGTTGTCTTCCGTGTCATGCTTCAGAAGAGCCAGCCTGCAGATTATATCGCACTCCCATTGATGTTCCAGGATTTTTTCCAAAGCTTCAAACAAGAATGTCCCTTTTTCTGCTTCCCCGACAAAATATTCATAAGACTCAAAGGTGAGATATGCCAGAATTACCTGTTCTCGACCGCCCTGGCTAATATATTCCTGTAAAGCCTTCAGCCCCTGAGGATGTGCATATCTGGTAAACATACTGTACAGGAGAATCTTTTCTTCCAGTCCATAACAGTCCACTGCAAATCCCATAGCACGTTCCCATAGCCATACCATCTCATCTACCGGACCTTCAAAATGCTTCACCAGATAGCGGAGAAGAATTTCGTCATACACACCTTCTCTCACAATATAAGATGCCAGAAGCAGCATTTCTTCTTCATATTCAAATTCCAGGTTCAGGATCATCTGGCTGCACAGTCTAAGCAGGATTGGGATATCAATATTTTCATAACCATATTCGCACACCAGATCATAAGCTCCAAGAAACATATCCTGTTTCACAAGGATCGTGATCAGAAGCCTCTTATTCACTCTTGCAAATTCTTTGAAATCCATGTTTTTCAGGGATTCCCTCAGATTTCTGTTATCCATCTGTGATTCATAATAAAGCAAAAGCCGTTTTCTGACTTCCTGCCTGTAAGCATCTGTGAAAATATCCTGCTCCAATATTGCCTGGAAATTTTCAAGATTCTGTTCATTGACCGGATTTTCGTGTTTCAGTTCTCCACAGATATGAAGCAGCATTCCCGGATACATGCTTCCGTCCCTGTACAGCTTTCCGGCCAGCTCCTCCACATCCAGAAGGGGATGCATGTTATAGTCCACTGTCGCAACATAGCGTCTCTGGCAGCTATCTTCAAAAAGAACGGCTGCATCCTTTGTATAAAGAGAGATATAAGCGGTCTTATCTGCACAGACATAAGCCTGTTCTTTTTTCATAGAAGCATGACGTACGATCACTCTTCTGATTTTTGGATCATCACAGTAGATTCTCTGTGTAAATAAGACCTTTGCAAGAGCTGCACGCACATTTTCGTCCTGTGAACCTACGCAAAACTCCTGGTATACCACGGCAAAATCCTCATTCATCCTTCCCTCTTTAATTTTTTCACAGGCAAATTCCTCCATTTTTTTTCGGTATGCCTGATAAGTGTCAGGATCAATGTCTTTATTTCGAATCACATTGCTGTATACAAATGCTTTTTTCTTATCACTTAATGTATTGTTATACCCAAAATACAGGCGGATCACTTTTGGCAGTACCTTCTGGTAATTCCTGCTCATGGTTTCAATATAATACTCATATAATCCCGTGATCTTCAACTCTGACAGCACTGCCAGCTCATACCACCGGAAATACTCCTGTTTTCTCGGCTCTCCTTTCATGATCAGCTGACAGATTCCTTTTACTGCCTGTGCAGAAGGATACTGCTCATAAGCAGCTTCCAGAATTTCATACACCTTTTTTGAAAATCCTTTCATCTGACCTGCCAGATCTACTGCACGAAAGGCCATCTCTTCTGTGAGAATCCCATATTTTTCCGCAAACAGAAATACCTGTACGGTAAATGCATTCATTTTTCGGAATACGGATCCATCCTTAGCTCCCAGTTCACATGCCATCAGATACAGGAAGGGACTGCGGCAGCCTGTCCGGTACTGTTCTTCCAGAAGAAACATCTTCTTTGCCTGGGTTCTAAGGGACTCTCCGTCCATCTGGAGGATCATATATAACAGCAGTTCACTGTCTACTCGCCGCTGATAGAGCTGATACAGTCTGGAAATGGTATTTTCCTTTGACTGGGTACTTCTCTCTGAATACTCATTGAGATATAAAAAAGCACCTTCCAGTTCTTCTTCCTGCTGCACTCTCTGATTATTTTCCAGTGCATCCAAAAGTCTTCTGGCTTCTTCCTTCTCTCCCTTGATTAAATAAACATAAGCTTCAAATAACTGACATTCCGTGGAATAATATCCGTTTTCCTTCAGTTCTTCCATCAGTTCCAGCATCCTGCCGCTCCAGCTCTCCGGTTCCGTACGTCCCAGATGCAGATTCAGAAGCTCTTTAGACGCATCCAGGCGTTTTTTCTTCTCGTATGCCGTGACATTGACCTGTATGCGGCTGCTTTTCGATGCTGTGATTTCATAGGTTATAGTCTCATAAACCGTTTTTATCCGTATCCTGCCCAGATTCCTGCCTCTTCCCAGATACTCTCTGCGGATGATATATTCCAAATCATAGACACTGCCGATAAAATGTCCGTCCTGGACAGCCGTTTTCTCTACCTCAAGAAAATCTCCTTCTGTTTCAATCTCAGCACGGAGAAATCCCCATCCGCTCCGCCGGATTCGAAGGGTATCCTTCAGCGAACTCTGTACCTCATAAAGTTCTAAGGATTCCTTCTCCAGACTCAGAGATACCGGTTTCTTCAGTCCTGCTCCTATGAGAAATTCCTCCAGATTCTGATAAGGCACCGGGGCTTTTGACATAGACTCATAGTAAGGCAGCAATTCCTCATGATTTTTCAATAACTGAGCAAAAGAGGCATCCGTAAACAACTGATATGCCTCTCTGAAGTCATCTTTTGCAAGATTTACAAACTCTTCCAATGTCCGCACTGCCCCCTGGGAAGTACGCACCTCCGGTTTCTTAACAGTAATTGAAAAAGGCACCCTGTATTCTCCTATACTGGTGCTTAATACAATTTCTCCCTCAATGACATCCTGGCCTTCCAAACCCTGTGCATCTATTCCATAGGGAAGTTTTACAGTCTCCCCTGAAAATTTTTCTTTTCCTAAGAGAAATCTTCGATGGGTGGAGTAAGCCATTCCCTTGATTCTTCTATGATCTTCTGCCCAGAATTCCAGCTCTTCCCTAAGCTTTTCTTCCGGCAGGGTATCCAGTACAATCTCTCCCGCAGACAATTCCAGTCCGGGGACATCATACTCAAATCTTCCGTTTATCAGTTGTTCCATTCGTGTTTTCAATTTATCACCCTTACCCTGTCTCGTATAGTATCTATGAATTCTATATTGAATCCTTGACCACAATCTGCTACTATGAATTATACACTACAAAAGTCTGCTGTGCAACGTAGAATACACAGCCATAAATTCTGAAAACCAGAAAGCGAGGCGTTCTCATGCTGAAACATAAAGACCATTTCCACGGCAGTGACCTGGAAAAAATTGAAGAAATCTATCATATCAAAAAAGAAGATATTACCAGTTTTTCTGCAAATGTAAATCCCCTTGGCATCTCCCCCATGCTGCGAGAGACTCTTTCCAAACATGTAGATGCCATTTCCACTTATCCGGATCGAGATTACACAAAACTGCGGAAGAGCATCTGTGCCTATACCGGTGCAGAATTTGATAATATCATTGTAGGCAATGGTTCTACTGAGCTGATTTCCCTGTTCATTCAGACTACCCTGCCTCAGAAAGCACTGATCTTGGGACCTACTTATTCTGAATATGAGCGTGAAATTGCCCTGCAGGGAGGCCAGACCCTTTATTATCCTTTAAAAGAAGAAGATTTATTCCAGATAAATGTAGAAGATTTCTGCAGCCGTCTGAATGACAGCCTGGATCTTCTGGTACTGTGTAACCCTAACAATCCGACTTCCACAGCGATCACCAGAAAAGAAATGCGGAAAATCCTGGATCGTGCCATGCAGTTTGGTATCTCTGTTATGGTGGATGAGACTTATGAAGAATTTACAGATGCCGGAAGCAAGATTTCTTCCATTCCTCTTACCAACAATTACAATAACCTCATTGTACTGAGAGGAATTTCCAAGTTCTTTGCAGCTCCCGGTCTTCGTCTTGGATATGCCGTGACCGGAAATCCGGACTTGCTGAAATATATTAATACCAAAAAGAATCCCTGGACCATTAACAGTCTGGCTGAGATTGCCGGCTGCATCATGTTCTCGGATAAAGAATATATTGAAAAAACTAGATCTTTGATCACCAGCGAGCGAAACCGCCTGTATGATTTACTGAGCACCTGGGAACATGTGAAAGTGTATCCTTCCTGCTCTAATTTCCTTCTGGTAAAGATTTTGAGAGAAGATGTGACTTCTGAAATGGTATTTGATCATTGTATCCGAAAAGGGCTGATGATCCGTGACTGTTCCACCTTCCCCTTCCTGGATAATTCCTTTATCCGGTTCTGTGTCATGAGTCCGGAGAAAAATGACGAACTGATGGATGCTTTAAAAGAATTGGGGTTGTAAAAAAGCAACGGCTGGCCACATCAGCCAGCCGCTCATACTTAATAGGTTAAAATCCGTAATCTTGCTGTATTAGCCTACCTTTTTTGCCCCAAATAAGTTGAATTGTGTCTTTTTCTCATATAAGCCTACTTTTTTGTGATCTCAACAGGCTAAATTCCAAGATATCTTTTTTTCAACTTACTTTCTCTACTTAGAATATAGGTTAAATTTAGAGAATCCTGCTCGACAGCCTATTTGGTTCTAAAATATATAGGTGGGATTTCATAGTTTCTTAAAACCCACCTATTCGTGTCTGAAAAATGTAGGCTAAAAATCGCAAAACAATATTTTCAACCGATAAAGGCATCGAACCTGAGTATTGACCTCACAAGAATTCTTCCTAAAATTTCTCCCCGGAAAGCAGTTCATAGGCTTCTTTGTACTTGTCCACTGTCTTTTCCACCACCTCATCCGGCAGAAGGAAATCACTGTCCGGGTTTGCTTTTAACCAATCCCTCACATACTGTTTATCAAAAGAAGGCTGTCCCTGTCCCGGCTGATAACCCTCAAGAGGCCAGAATCTGGAGCTGTCCGGTGTGAGCATCTCATCACCAAGAACCACTTCCCCATTCTCATCCAGTCCAAACTCAAACTTGGTGTCTGCAATGATAATATTCTTGGTCAGTGCATATTCTGCACATTTCTTATACAGTGCAATGGTATAATCACGCAGTTTCTCTGCGTATTCTCTTCCTCTGCCCGGATAAGATTTTTCAAGAGTTTTTACCGTTGCCTCAAAGGAAACATTTTCATCATGGTCTCCGATCTCTGCTTTGGTGGATGGTGTATAAATAGGCTCCGGCAGCTTATCGGATTCCTGTAAGCCTTCCGGCAGGGAAATGCCGCATACCGTACCATTTTCCTGGTAACTTGCCCAGCCGCTTCCTGTGATATAACCTCTGACAATGCATTCTACAGGCAGCATTTCCAGCTTTTTACAAAGCATCACATGATCTTGAAACTCCGGCTGCCTGAAATATTCCGGCATATCCCTGGTGTCTGTAGAAATCATATGGTTGGGAACAATATCTTTTGTAAAATCAAACCAGAACTTGGACATTTTGGTGAGAACCGCACCCTTGTCCGTAATCTTGTTCTTCAGGATGTAATCAAATGCGGATATTCTGTCTGTCGCATACATTACAAGCTGGTCACCGATATCAAAAATCTGACGTACTTTACCTTCTTTAAATGGTTTGTATTCCTGCATAATTCACCTTTCCTCTTCTTTCTTTTTTTCCACTACATAATATAGCGGATTATGCTTTATTGCAATAAATTTTTTCAAAAAAAGAGAAAATTTTTTACTGAAAATCAAACAAAGACATCTGATTGGACTGCGGCAGTTTTCCGAAAAGTCCCAGATCGTTCATCAGATCAATGGTGGAAACCGTAACTTTTGTCCTGTTTCGGAAATCATCTAAAGAAAGAAATTCTCCTTCTTCTGCGGCTGCCACCACAGCATCCGCCGCACGGTCTCCCAACCCTTCAATGGTATCCAGAGCCGGCATCAGTTTTCCGTCAATGATCTGGAAGGTATGGGCATTGGCCTTATAAATATCAATGGGCACAAAATCAAACCCTCTTGCGTACATTTCCTGAACAATTTTCATATCTTTATAAGTATCCTGCTCTTTTTTGCTCAGTGTATCTTTTCTTTTCTCGTAGTCGTCCATGAAATACTCCAGTTTTTCCTTTCCCTGACACATAAGTTCATAGGAAAAAGCCGTGGCACGGATACTGAAATATGCAGCATAATAAGCAAGTGGATAAAAGATCTTACAATAGGCAATTCGCCATCCCATCATAACATAAGCCGCTGCATGGGCTTTGGGGAACATATATTTGATCTTTTTACAGGAGCCGATATACCAATCCGGTACATCGTGCTTCTTCATCTCTTCTTCCCATTCCGGCTTCAGACCTTTTCCCTTACGGACACTCTCCATAATGGTAAATGCCTGACCGTGCTCCAACCCTTTATTGATCAGATAGATCATAATATCGTCACGGGTACAGATACAGGTGGTAATGGTAGCTGTCCCTGATTTGATCAGATCCTGGGCATTTCCCAGCCAAACATCCGTACCATGGGACAAACCGGAAATACGGACCAGATCTGAAAAAGAGGTGGGATTGGCATCGATTAACATCTGCATGGCAAACTCGGTTCCAAATTCCGGAATTCCCAGACAGCCCAGAGGACAGCCTCTGATATCTGCCGGTGTCAGACCAAGTGCTTCTGTGCCTTTAAACAGAGACATCACTTCCTTGGAATCCAGCGGAATCTCTCTGGCATTGATTCCCGTCAAATCCTCCAGCATACGAATCATGGTAGGATCATCGTGTCCCAGGATATCCAGCTTCAGCAGGTTGGAGTCAATGGAATGGTAATCAAAATGTGTGGTGATAATGTCACTGTTCATGTCATTGGCAGGATGCTGAACAGGGGTAAATTCTTCAATGTCCCATCCAATGGGAAGTACAATGATACCTCCCGGGTGCTGTCCTGTGGTTCTCCGCACTCCGGTACAGCCCTGCACGATCCGGTTGATCTCACAGTTTCGCTTCCGCTGTCCACGTTCTTCATAGTAGTTCTTCACATATCCAAAAGCTGTTTTTTCAGCCAAGGTACCGATGGTTCCTGCCTTAAAGGTCTGTCCTGCACCGAAAATAACCTCGACATACCGGTGTGCTTTTCCCTGATAGTCACCGGAAAAGTTCAGGTCAATATCCGGCTCCTTATCTCCTTTAAATCCAAGGAACGTCTCAAAGGGAATATCAAACCCTTCTTTTACAAGGGGTTCTCCGCACACCGGACAGTTTTTATCCGGCATATCACATCCGGCTCTTCCGGAATACTCCCGGACCTCCGGGGAATCAAAATCCGCATAATGACATTTAGCACAATAGTAATGAGGACTTAAGGGATTTACCTCTGTAATTCCCGACATCGTAGCAGCAAAAGAAGACCCTACCGAACCTCTGGAACCTACCAGATAACCGTCACTGTTGCTCTTCCACACCAGCTTCTGGGCAATCATATACATAACCGCATAACCATTGGATATAATGGAATTCAGTTCTCTTTCCAGACGTTCTTCTACCATCTTTGGAAGTTCTTCTCCATAAATCTCATGGGCACGGTTATAGCAGATTTCCCTTAACATGGCATCTGAATTTTCGATGACCGGAGGACATTTCCCCTTGTGAATGGGTGAGATTTTTTCTACCATATCTGCAATCTTATTTGGATTTTCAATGACGATCTCTTCTGCCTTTTCTCTTCCCAGATAGGCAAATTCTTCCAGCATTTCTTCTGTTGTACGCAGATACAGAGGTGCCTGATCATCCGCATCATCAAATCCTTTTCCAGCCATGATGATTCGTCGGTACACCTCATCTTCGGGATCCAGAAAATGCACATCGCAGGTAGCCACCACCGGCTTATTGAAGGCTTCTCCCAGTTTTATGATTTTACGGTTTATTTCCTGCAGATCCTCTTCGGAATTAATGTCCGAACGATCTTCATTCCGTATCATAAAAGCATTGTTGCCAAGGGGCTGAACTTCCAGATAATCGTAGAAATTCACCAGTCTGGCAATCTCTGCCTCCGGCCTTCCGTTTAAGATTGCCTGATACAGTTCCCCTGCCTCACAGGCAGAACCGATCATCAGTCCCTCCTGGTATTTCAGGTACAGGCTCTTGGGAATCCTGGGTCTTCTGTGATAATAGATCAAATGAGAATCCGAGATCAAATGGTACAGATTCACTCTTCCCACATCGTTTTTCGCCAGGATAATGGCATGGTACGTAGGCATCTTCTGTACGGATTCTACCGACACGGCACCTTTTTTATTCAGATCATCCAAATCCATGATGTCCCGTTCCTCGCACATGGGAATAAACTTTTCGAAGATTTCTGCCGTACAGGCCGCATCATCCACGGCTCTGTGGTGGTGTTCCAGGGAGACCCCTACCGCCTTGGCTACTGTATCCAGCTTAAAACGGTTTAACTGGGGCAGCAGAAAACGTGCCATACCAACCGTATCTACAATAGTATCTTCTCTCTGAATCCCAAGATCCGCATAATTTTTCTGGATGAAGCTCATATCAAACTCCGCATTGTGAGCTACCATGACACAGCCACGGCAGAATTCCTCAAACTGCGGAAGGATCACATCAATGGTGGGAGCATCCTTTACCATATTATCGTTGATACTGGTAAGCTGCTCAATCCGGAATGGAATGGGAATCTGCGGATTTACAAACTCTGAAAAACGTTCTGTAATCTTTCCATCCGCCACTTTTACAGCACCAATCTCAATGATTTTATCTTTCATAGCAGAAAAACCTGTGGTCTCAATATCAAAAACAACGAAGGCATCATGAAGGCTCTGACCTTTACTGTTCTGCACAATTCCTTTTAAGTCATCCACCAGATAAGCCTCCACTCCGTAGATCACTTTAAAATCTGCATCCTGCGGCACAACACCGCCCCAGGCATCAAAGCAGTGGTTTGCCTCCGGGAAGGACTGTACAACACCGTGGTCCGTGATGGCAATGGCCTTGTGTCCCCATTCATAGGCCCGTTTGATCAGTGCCTTTGCATCAGACACACCGTCCATGTCGCTCATTTTTGTGTGACAGTGCAGTTCCACACGCTTCTCCGGTGCATTATCAAACCTGGTATTTCTAAATTCTGAGATTTTTTTGATTCCCACAACAGAACCAATGGTCAGTTCGCTATCATAACGGTCAATGGTTGTAACGCCTTTTAGTTTTACAAAGGCTTTCTCTTTCACACCTTCTGTAATTTCTGCTACCTGGTCATTTCTGGCAAACATCTTTACAGTAATGGAATCCGTGAAATCTGTGATTGAAAAGATAATAATCGTCTTTTCATTGCGAATCTCTCTCTTTTCCAGCGTCATGATCTGACCCCGGATACAGACCTCTCCCATCTCAGACTGAATGCTTTCCAGCGGGATAGCCTCGTCCTCAAAATCTCTTCCATAAAGCACATCCGGGTTATCGGAACGTTTTACACTGCGTTTAAAATCAGAAGAAAAGCTCCGCTCGCCCTTTTGTTTTCCTTTTTCACTTTTAAAGGTTTTCTCTTCTGTCTTCTTTTTATCAGGTACATTCTTTTTCTTTTCTTCTTTCTTCACAGGTTCTTCCTGTACCGATAGATTCTCTTCTTTTCCTCTGCCCAGAGCAGACATTTCGATGATATGTTCTGCTTCCTGGCGAATCCTGATATCGCTGTTCTTTCTGTATTTACTTTCTTTTGCTTCCTGATATTCTGTTTCCACCTGGAGGGAAAAACCGCTCCGCTCACAAAATACCTTCTCAATATAACCGATCAGTTCCTCTTCTTTGCTTTTTGCCAGAACCGTGGATTGAAGTACCAGATGCATCTGATTGGTCTCAGGAAACGTAATAACAGCATTCCGGAACATATTAAAGACCAGAATGCTGTAATTTTTCAGTTCCAGACCCATAGATGACTTGTATGCATCGAAAAATAATTCCGGTGTATACTGGCTGGACAAGGTAAACTTCTCCAACACTTTTACGTTCATCGGTACGCCTCTGAAGCACTGGGAGGCAATTGCCTCCTCCAGTGCATAAATATATTTTTTATGAATCCACTGTCGGCTCTGGATATAAACCCGAATATGATCCTTTCTCTGGTTAATGGAAACTTTTGTGACCACCACTTCCTGAAGAAGTGCTTTTAGTTCACCATTTAGTTCCAGATTCCGGAACACGTCGAGAAACTCTTTCTCCATTCACCATGCCTCCATTTATGCTTTCCAATTTCTCAATTCTTCTCGAAGAGTATCCAGAAGCTGGTCTTCCGGCACTTTCCGCACAATCTCACCTTTCTTGATCAGAAGTCCCTCACCTTTACCTCCTGCAATGCCGATATCGGCCTCCTTTGCCTCACCTGGTCCGTTTACCACACACCCCATCACAGCAACCTTGATATCCAGAGGGAACTCCTGTACCATGGTCTCTACCTGATTTGCAAGACCGATGAGATCAATCTTGGTTCTTCCGCAGGTAGGACAGGATACTACTTCGATTCCACCTTTTCTCAGATTGAGGGTTTTCAAAATCCTTATTGCGGATTTGATCTCTTCCACCGGATCACCGGTGAGAGACACACGGATGGTATCCCCGATTCCCTGATACAAAATGATACCCAGACCTACGGCTGACTTAATATTGCCGGAATACAGAGTTCCTGCTTCTGTAATACCCACATGAAGGGGATAGTTTGTTTTCTCTGCCAGAATTTCATGGGCTTTTACACACATCATCACATCCGAAGATTTAATGCTGATTACCAGATTATCGTATCCTAAATCTTCGATGATCTTTACTTTATCCAGGGCACTCTCTACCAGCCCCTCAGCGGTAACGCCATGATATTTTTCCACCAGTTCTTTTTCCAAAGACCCGCTGTTGACGCCTACACGAATGGGAATATTACGTTCCTTTGCCACATCCACTACAGCTTTGATTCTCTCTGAGTCTCCGATATTTCCCGGATTGATCCTGATTTTGTCAGCCCCGTTTTCCATTGCTGCAATAGCCATTTTATAGTCAAAATGAATATCCGCTACCAGTGGGATATGAATCTGTTTTTTTATCTCTTTCAGAGCTTCAGCCGCTTCCTGGCTCGGCACGGTACAGCGGATAATCTCACATCCCGCTGCCTCCAGTTCCAAAATCTGCCGTACAGTGGCTTCCACATCTTCGGTCCTGGTGTTGGCCATAGACTGGATCAGCACAGGATTTCCTCCGCCGATCTTCCGGTCTCCAATCTGTATTACTTTTGTATGTTCACGATACACAGCAAATCCCTCCTTAGTTTTGAATCTGCAATAATTTCTGTTTCAGTTCTCCTTCCAGACGGTAGATTTCTGCCTCTGCTGCCCTTCTCTTTTCCCGGCCTTCCTTCTGAATCGCCATCACCTCATCAAAGGTACTGATCAAAGCTTCGTTGGTCTTCTGAAGCGTTTCAATATCTACGATGCCTCTCTCGGATTCCTTCGCCGCTTCTACGGTAGCCAGCTTCAAAGTCTCTGCATTCTTCTGAAGAAGTGCGTTAGTCATGTCTGTGACCTCTCTCTGAGCCTTCGCTGCTTCTGTAGAATGAGCCACACCGAGAGCGATCACCATCTGACTTTTCCACAGAGGAATGGTGTTTACAATGGTAGACTGGATTTTCTCTGCCATAAGGGTATCATTTCCCTGAACCAGACGAATCTGAGGAGCCGTCTGAATTGCGATCATCCGGGTCAGTTCCAGATCGTGGATTTTCTTTTCAAAACGGTCACAGAGCGAATCCAGATCCTTCGCCGCCTGGGCATCCTCCGGCAGCCCGCTCATCTGAGCCTTGCTCATAAGCTGCGGAAGCTCTGTTGCACGGATTTCCTCTAATTTCTTCTTTCCGGCCAGAATGTACATGGAAAGTTCTTTGAAATAATTCAGGTTCAGAGCATACATTTTGTCCATGATCGCAGCATCCTTCATAAGCTGTATCTGGTGCTTCTCCAATGTTTCTACGATCTTGTTTACATTGGCCTCTGCCTTGGAATACTTATTTTTCATGGATTCCAGCTTATTTGCTCCCTTTTTAAAAAATCCCATAATGCCTTTGCGTTCTTCCTCGGCATCGAAGTTCTTCAATTCTGTCACAACGTCTTCCAGAAGATCTCCCACTTCTCCCAAGTCCTTGGTTCTCACCTTGTCCAGAGCTTCCTCCGAAAAATCTGCCATTTTTTTCTGTGTGCCTGCTCCATACTGTAGAATTGCTGTAGAATTGCGAATATCAATCTGTTTGGAAAAATCGTCTACCATTTTTCTTTCTTCCGGTGAAAGGATACTGTCATCCATCTCCGGCTTTGCAGGCTCTTCTTTCTTCACTTCCGCAATCGGTGCTTCTTCTTGCAATGGTTCAAAGGTCAAAGTAGGTGTTACTGTAAAATCCTTAAATTCTTCACTCATACGCTCTATTTTCCTTTCTTATTAAAATCATCTTTACCGGTAAGCCCTTCCTGGGCAAACATAGTCTTTAATACTGAAATATCTGAGGATACGTCCCATGCGGTCTCTTTATAAAAACTGTCTAACAGATTTTCAAAAGCATCATTAATGGTATCCAGGGTATTTTCGATTTCCTGTTTTGCATTCTGGATATTTTCGCCTACAGCTTCCTGCTTATCCAGCTCTTCATAGGCATTCAGAAGCTTCATGGTGGTAGGCAGATAATAGTCCATGAACTTATGAAGGTCATCAATTAACTCCGGATGCTGCTCCACCCTCTGGAAAATACGACGGATCACGTTTTCCAGATGATACATTTTATTTGAAATCTCTATGCCGGGAATGGCATCATTACTCCTTCTGATGTCTTCAATATACTGATTTCCTGCCTCAATGATCTTTCTTGCTTCCTCAGAAAGCTGTTTCTTCGGATTTTTTGCTTCCTGCTCTTTCATTCTCTGTACATTCCGCTCTGTTTCCATATACTGTTCATATGCTTCATCACTTGCGATCAGGCAAGTCTGACTGCCGTCTAAATGTCCTTCCAGAAACATCCTCTTCTCGATCATTTTCTCAATATCTTTTACTACAAACTTCTCCGGCTTTCTCACACTCTTCGCCAGGTCTTTGATGCTTCCGTAAGACTTTCCGTTTAATGTTTTCACATAAGAGCGAAATCTCGCTACCTTTTTTCTGGTCTGATTCCCCCAAACGGCTGCTGCCGCCCCCATCAGACCAATGGGAAGGAGAACGCTTGCAGTGATCACAAAAGGCTTCACCACAGAATCCAGAAACAATGCAGTCACTCCTACGATTCCAAGGGCAAACCCACAGCTTAAAGCAAGAGCCAGTCCTGTAGCCAATGCAGTGATGCTCCATGCCTTCATCTTCCTGGTATTCATAAAAAGTGCAAATTCTTCCCTTGCACGCTGTATTCTCTCCGATGAACTGCGATAATTTCCATATGGACGGTAACTGCCGTTAAATTCATAAGCATTACTCTGTTTCTGATAAGAGGCAGAACCGTCGGAACCCGGATTCTTCAGGTTTCTTGCCATATTTCCGATGGCATTTTCCAGGGTAACACCTAAATCTCGGTTCAAGGCTCCAAAGTCCCCGGTATTAATGGCATTTTGAACGATATCTTTTACATCTCTGCCTAGTCTATTCCAGTCATTCCCTGACATTTTTGTCACTCCTTACTTGTTACTGAATGGTTTCTCTTAAATTATATATGAAAGATTCTAAAAAAGCAACGGAACATCTCTTGCAATTCACACGTTAAAGTTTTATAATGATAAAAAAATTCAGATAACATACCGCATCAGGCGGCAGAATGGAGGAACTCATCATGGAGAAAAAGAACATTGACTGGTCTAACCTTGGCTTTGGATATGTAAAAACAGATTATCGTTTTGTATCTGATTTCAAAGACGGTAAATGGGATGAAGGAAAACTGACAGAGGATGATAAAGTCGTGATCAACGAATGTGCCGGTGTACTGCAGTATGCACAGACCGTATTTGAAGGTATGAAGGCTTACACAACACAGGACGGACGCATTGTTACCTTCCGCCCGGACTTAAATGCCAGCCGTATGGCTGATTCTGCCAGAAGACTGGAAATGCCGGTATTCCCTGAAGAACGCTTTATCGACGCTGTGGTACAAACAGTAAAGGCAAACGCTGCCTATGTGCCTCCTTACGGCTCCGGTGCAACTTTATATATCCGTCCTTATATGTTCGGAAGCAACCCTGTTATCGGCGTAAAACCTGCTGACGAATATCAGTTCCGTGTATTCACCACACCGGTAGGTCCATACTTCAAAGGCGGTGTAAAACCTCTGACCATCCGTGTCAGTGACTTCGACCGTGCTGCCCCTCACGGAACCGGACACATCAAAGCAGGTCTGAACTATGCCATGAGCCTGCATGCGATCGTAGATGCCCACAACCAGGGCTTTGATGAAAACATGTATCTGGATGCAGGCACCCGTACAAAAGTAGAAGAGACAGGCGGTGCCAACTTCCTGTTCGTCACAAAAGACGGAAAGGTCGTTACTCCAAAATCTGACAGTATCCTTCCTTCTATCACACGCCGCTCCCTCATGTATGTGGCAAAGGAATACCTTGGTTTAGAAGCAGAAGAAAGAGAAGTCTATTTTGATGAGGTAAAAGACTTCGCAGAATGCGGTCTTTGCGGTACTGCTGCTGTAATCTCCCCAGTTGGAAAGATTATAGATCACGGAAAAGAGATCTGCTTCCCAAGCGGCATGAACACCATGGGACCTGTGACACAGAAACTCTATGATACGCTCACCGGTATTCAGATGGGAAGACTGGAAGCACCGGAAGGATGGCTGAAAATCATTGAATAAAACAAAAAACGCTGACCTGATATACTGGTTCTTTCTGAACTTTGGGTATAGCGTATAAAACATTAGCTGGTATCAATTCGA